>SVKI01000001.1 GCA_015068555.1 Oscillospiraceae bacterium
GCTGTTTCCGCAGGCCGGAGTTGCTCTTGGTATGTGTGCTATCGTGGCCGGTGAATTTGGAGAAGCCGGCAATCTGGTTCGAAACATCACTCTGTTTGCTGTTTTGATTTATGAATTGGTTGGTCCTTTGATGACGCGAGAAGCATTAAAAGCAGCCGGCGACATTAAGCCTATGTCTGATGATGTGAAGCATCGTCGTAAGAGAAAGCTGGAAGAAGCACAAAAAACATCTGAATAAGTAATAAACATCCGAATGCTTTGTGTGTTCGGATGTTTATTATTGATGATGTATACAGATTTGATTAATTGAGAAAAGAATTTGACAGTGTTTTTATACGGGGGGAAAGGTATGATCAGAGATAGACTAAAACAGATTGTGGTTTATATTAAAGTTTTTTTTAAGTGGACTGTGGTTGCACTTGCCGTAGGTTTAACCGGTGGCGTCGTTGGTAGTGTTTTTCATATGGCGATTGATCAGGTAACACATGTCAGAGCGGAAAACGGATGGATTTTATGTTTTTTGCCTATAGGTGGTTTGTTGATTGCGGCCTTGTACGGGGTTTGTAAAAAGTATGGAAAAATCGATACAAATCGTGTGCTCGAATCGGTTCGAAAAGGCGAAAAGATACCTTTTGTTATGGCACCGCTTATTTTTCTGGGTACGGTTATCACCCATTTTGTGGGAGGATCTGCCGGCAGAGAGGGCGCGGCTCTGCAGTTGGGCGGCAGTATTGGTTACCGTATAGGTTCTTTATTTCACCTGAAAAAAGAAGATCTGCATATTGTTGTGATGGCAGGTATGAGCAGCGTGTTTGCGGCTCTTTTTGGAACACCGCTGACGGCTCTTTTCTTCAGTTTGGAAGTGACGAGTGTGGGCGTGATGTATTATGCGGCACTTTGGCCTTGCGGTCTTGCAGCGCTAATTGGCTCAAGTGTGGCGCGGTGGTTTGGTATTGGTCCTGTGAAATTTGCAAACGTTATACAGACAGTATCTGTCGGTGTTGTGGTTAAAGTGGTTATCTTAGCCGTTTTGTGTGCCCTGGTCTGCATTTTGTTTTGCCTGTGTATAAAAAAGTGTGAGCACTGTTTTGAAAAGTATCTGCCGAATCGATATATAAGAGCCGCGGTAGGCGGTACACTTGTTCTGCTTCTGACCATATTGGTAGGGGAGCAAACCTATAACGGCGCGGGGATGGACACCATTGTAAGCGCTATGAATGGTGTGGCAAGACCGGAGGCCTTTGCGCTCAAGATACTGTTTACAGTGATCACGATTTCTGCCGGTTTTAAAGGCGGAGAAATTGTGCCGACCTTTTTCATAGGATCGACTTTTGGTTGCGTTATAGGTGCCTTATTGGGCCTTGACCCGGGCTTTGGAGCGGCGATTGGCTTTGTTGGCTTATTTTGCGGTGTTGTCAACTGTCCGGTTGCATCGGTTATGCTTGCAGCAGAGGTTTTTGGAGCAGAATCCATACTTTTATTTGCGATTGTTTGCGGTGTGACCTATATGATGTCAGGTTACTGCGGTTTATATTCCAGCCAAAAAATTATGTATTCCAAGTTAGAGGCAAAATACATCAATCAGCATACGAATTAACAAAATACGTAAAAGGGGCTGTAAAATAACACATAGTTATTTTACAGCCCCTTTTATATAGAACCGGGGGATAGGAAAAAAAGATTCCGAATGGACAAACCGAACCCGCAAGGGTTGCCCGAAGGCGTACGATGGTACGCCGAGCGGTGAGGTTTGTTCATAGCAAAAGGCTTTATTCTGAGAAACATCTCAAAATTTGAGATGTTTCAACATATTTGGTGAAACCCGACTGTTTCATATGAACGGTTACATTGGATTTTTCTGCCTTTTGCGTTCGGGACTTTTTTTACAGCCCCTTTTTTTGTTGGTTTATCAGATATCCGTCAGGTTCACCATTTCCATGTTGGATTTATCATGGGCACAGGTTAAGCTGTCTAAGAAGGCTTTTGCTGTATCCAGACTGGTTAAGCAGGGAACGGACAGTTCAACGGTTTTTCTTCTGATTTTGAAACCGTCACGGTCAGGACGACGGCCCTTGGTTGCAGTGTTGATGACCATGTTGAAATATCCTTTTTCAAGCAGATCCATAATATCGGGAGAGCCTTCGCCGATTTTGGAAACAGTTTCAGCGGTAACCCCATTCTGATTTAAGAAGCCGGAGGTTCCTGCCGTAGAATAAATGCGATAGCCAAGCTTTTGGAAGCCTTTGGCAATTTCAAGCATCTCGGGTTTGTCGTGGTCACGCACGGTGATTAAGACATTACCGCTTTTGCTCATTTTAAAGCCGGCTCCTAAAAGACCTTTATATAAGGCTTCGGAGAAATCGGTGCTGATGCCTAAAACTTCGCCTGTAGACTTCATTTCAGGTCCTAATGAGGTATCTACATCGTGCAGCTTTTCAAAAGAGAATACAGGCACTTTAACGGCGATGTGGTCAGCTTCAGGATGCAGACCTGTGCCGCAACCCATATCCTTTAATTTCTCGCCCAATACACAACGGGTAGCCAAATCAACCATGGGAACGTTGGTTACCTTGCTGATGTAAGGCACTGTTCTGGAAGAACGGGGATTTACTTCGATGACATAAATCTGGTCTTCATATAAAACGAACTGGATGTTAACAAGACCCACAACATGCAGGGCTTTGGCCAGGCGACGCGTGTAATCAACCAACGTGTCTCTGAAACGTTGTGCGATGCTTTGTGCGGGGTATACCGAGATAGAGTCACCGGAGTGAACGCCGGCGCGCTCTAAATGCTCCATAATGCCGGGGATTAAGATATCCTCGCCATCACAGATGGCATCGACTTCGATTTCTTTACCCATCATGTATTTATCAATGAGGATAGGATGTTCTTGCTTGATCATGGTGATGATATCCATGAATTCTTTAACATCCTGATCGTTATAGGCAATTTCCATACCCTGACCGCCCAGTACGTAGGAAGGACGAACCAATACGGGGTAGCCTAAATCGTTGGCAGCTTCGAGCGCTTCCTGGTGGGTAAACACGGTATGGCCTGCAGGACGGGCAATGCCGCATTCTTCAAGGATTTCGTCAAATTTTTCTCTGTCTTCAGCAGCATCAACATCTTCTGCCTTGGTACCGAGAATTTTAACGCCCATATCCTTTAAGGCCTGGGTCAGCTTGATAGCCGTTTGACCGCCAAACTGTACCAAAACGCCGTCGGGTTTTTCGATTTCTAAGATGTTGCCTACATCTTCTGCTGTCAGCGGCTCAAAGTAGAGCTTGTCGGCCGTATCGAAGTCGGTGGATACGGTTTCGGGGTTATTGTTGATAATGATGGTTTCGTAGCCGGCTTCACGAAGTGCCCAAACAGAGTGAACAGAGCAATAGTCGAACTCGATACCCTGACCGATACGAATGGGTCCGGAACCGATTACCACAACCTTTTTCTTATGGGAGCGAACGGTTTCTGTATATTCGTCGTAGGTTGAGTAGTAATAGGGTGTTACGGCTTCAAACTCAGCGGCACAGGTATCTACCACCTTATATACGGGGTAAATGCTGTGCAGTTCACGCATAGCGCGAACGCCTACTTCGGAAATGCCGGAGCAAGAAGAAATCAGCTTATCGGGGAAACCCATACGCTTGGCTTCTTTTAGTAAGTCAGCCGTCAGTTCTTCGTTTTTCAGGCGATTTTCCATATCAACAAGATTCTTCAGTTTCTTCAGGAAGAAGCGGTCAATCTTTGTGATAGCATGAATGGTTTCCAAATCGATTTCACGGCGGAATGCTTCACAGATGACGAAGAAACGCTCGTCATCAATGGTGGCCAAACGCTTTTCGATTTCTTTTTTGGAAAGATTTTTGAACTTTTTAAGTTCAAAAGACATCACATTTAATTCCAGACAACGAACGGCCTTCATTAAAGCGCCTTCGATGTTGTCGGAAATAGCCATAACCTCACCGGTGGCTTTCATCTGTGTACCCAAGGTACGTTTTGCTTTAACAAATTTGTCAAAAGGCCATTTGGGGTATTTGATAACCACATAGTCAATGGTGGGTTCGCAGCAAGCGTAGGTGGTGCCGGTAACGGCGTTTAAGATTTCATCCAGTCCATAGCCGATGGCAATCTTGGAGGCTACTTTAGCGATGGGATAGCCTGTTGCTTTAGAAGCCAGAGCTGAGGAGCGGGACACACGCGGGTTTACTTCGATAACCGCGTATTCCATGCTATCGGGATGGAGTGCGAACTGACAGTTACAACCACCCTCAATACCCAGGGCATGGATGATGTTTAAAGAAGCACTGCGCAGCATGGAATATTCTTTTTCGCCCAAGGTTTGTGCAGGTGCGATAACCACAGAGTCACCGGTGTGCACGCCGACGGGGTCAAGGTTTTCCATCGAGCAAACAGTGATGGCGTTACCTTTACTGTCACGGATTACCTCAAATTCAATTTCCTTCCAACCGGAAATACATTTTTCAATTAAAACCTGATGCACGCGGGAAAGGCGAAGGCCGTTCGGTGCAATTTCATGCAATTCTTCTTCGCTGTAGGCAATACCGCCACCTGTGCCGCCTAAGGTGTAAGCAGGGCGAACGATAACAGGGAAGCCAATTTCTTTAGCAAAATCCAGGGCGTCTTCATAGGTGTCAACCACCTTGGAGGCGATACAGGGTTCGCCGATAGATTCCATGGTATCCTTAAAGGCCTGTCTGTCTTCAGCCATTTTGATGGCTGAAGTAGCGGTACCTAACAGTTTTACATTCATTTTATCAAGATAGCCTTCTTCAGCAAGTTCCATTGCCAGATTCAGGCCGGTCTGGCCGCCTAAGGTCGGTAACAGACTATCAGGGCGCTCGATTTCAATAACGCGCTTTACAGCTTCAGGCACGAGGGGCTCGATATAGATTTTATCTGCCATCATTTTATCGGTCATGATGGTAGCCGGGTTGGAGTTGATTAATACAACCTCCAGGCCTTCCTCGGAAAGGGCACGGCAGGCTTGTGTGCCCGCATAGTCAAACTCAGCGGCCTGGCCGATGACGATAGGACCGGAGCCGATGACCAATACTTTTTTTATATCTGAACGTTTAGGCATTGCACTTTCCCTCCATCATTGCAAAGAATTCATCATATAAATAGCCGGTGTCTTTTGTACCGGGCTTAGCTTCGGGGTGGAACTGAACGGTGACGGCAGGGTAATTCTTATAACGGAGACCTTCTACTGTGCCGTCGTTTACATTCACATGGGTGAGTTCTGCCACATCTTCCGCCAGGCTTCCTTTTGTGACTACATAGCCATGATTTTGTGTGGTGATGAAGGTACGGCCGGAGGCAAAATCTTTAACCGGCTGATTGGCACCACGATGGCCAAAGGGAAGTTTTTCTGTTTGGCCGCCCATCGCAAGAGCTGCCAGCTGATGACCAAGGGAGATACCCAAAAGAGGCTTTTTGGATTCAATGAGGGCCTTCACCTCGGCAATTTGTTGCGTGCAAGCTGTGGGGTTACCCGGGCCATTGGAAAGCAGAATGCCATCGGGGTTATCGGCTAAAACGGCTTCTGCAGGTGTGCTGGCAGGGTATACGGTGACCTTGGCGCCGCGTGCAAGGAGAGGAGCCAGCAGATTTTTCTTCATGCCGTAATCCATCAATGCGACATGGAGACTGCCTTCGCCGTATGTGGTTTGTTCTGTAGCAGAGCAACTGTCAACGGTAGAAGCTACTTTGTAAGAACGAATCTTCTCGGCGTGTTCTTCAAAATCAAAGTTTTCATCGGTTGTAATCATACCGTTTATGGCGCCTTTATTACGAATGATTTTTGTTAATGCGCGTGTATCGATGCCGGTGATGGCAATCACATTTTCGCTGATTAAATATTCTTCTAATGTTTCCTGACAACGGAAATTGCTTGGAAAATCAGAAACCTCTTTCATAATCAGGCCGCGGACTTGCACCTTATCGGACTGACAATCTTCGCGGTTAACGCCGTAATTACCGATAACAGGGTAGGTCATGGCAACGATAAGACCGGAACAGGAGGGATCCGTCATCGTTTCTAAGTATCCGACCATACCTGTTGTAAAAACGATTTCTCCAATGGTTTCGCCGGTTGCACCAAGACTATAGCCGTTAAAAATGGTGCCGTCGGCCAGTGCCAGAATTGCTTTTTTCATGGCTTTAACTTCCTTTCTTCATTTGTGTAGGGCACAAATATGACTTATATATAACGTAAAATATCTTCGCGCATTTTAAGAGCTTCGTCACGAGCGGCTTTTTGGTATTCTTCAGGGCGATAGTCGCCTTTTTTCCAAGCGCACATAATACCGCGTGAAGAGTTGACCAATGCGCCCAGGCCGTTTTTATCAAAGGCGCCGGCCACATCGGCACCGCCTCCGCCTTGTGCACCGTAGCCGGGTACTAAGATATAGGATTTGGGCATCAATTGACGCAGTTCTGTCAGCTGTTTGGGGTAGGTAGCGCCGACAACGGCACCAACGGCAGAATAACCTTTTGTGCCGATTGTTTCAGCACCCCAACCGTCCACCATAGCGGCCATTTTTTGGTAAATGGGCTCGCCGTCTACACATAAATCCTGCAGTTCGCCGGAGGAGGGGTTAGAGGTTTTAACCAAAACAAAGATGATTTTGTTATCTGTTTTACAAGCCTCAACAAAAGGACGGATACCGTCGCTGCCAAGATATGCATTAACGGTTAAACCGTCGCTTTCCAGCTCGTTATTTACTTCAATATCGCCGGCCTTGGTTTTGCCGAGATAGGCAGCCGCATAGGCTTCGGCAGTTTTGCCAATATCATTACGCTTGCCGTCGAGAATCACATATAAACCCTTTTCTTTAGCGTAGCTGATGGTTTCAGCTAAAGCGGAAAGACCGGACAGGCCGTACATTTCGTAGTAGGCAGATTGGGGTTTAACGGCCGGCACAATGTCGCAAAGGGCATCAATCAGGCCTTTGTTAAAGGTAACGAGGGCATTTTTGATTGCTTCGCCGGTTAAACCGTATTGCTTGATGGCTTCCTCACGGATATATTCGGGAACATATTCAAAGCGGGGGTCTAAGCCAAAAACGGTGGGGTTCTTTTTTTCTTCAATTTTTGTAATTAAACGATCAATAGACATAAGGCACCTCTCTTCAATCATTATACCAGTTCGCCGTTTACGACAACCGGCTTACCGTTCACAACGGTGTACGCCACTTTACCGTAAAGGGTATGACCGATGTAAGGGGAATTTTTGGATTTTGATGCAAAGTCTTCTGCTTTGACGGTGTAGGGTGTCTCCATATCGAACACAACCAGGTCAGCCGCCTGACCTTTTGCAATAGAACCCTTGCCGATGCCTAAGATGTCGGACGGGTTTTTAGACATAAGTTCAATCAACTTCATCAGGGAAATGCGATTTGTTTTTACCAAATAGGTTATACCTAATGAGAGTGCTGTTTCAAGGCCAATGATGCCGTTTGAGGCGGCAGCAAATTCTACATCTTTTTCGTCCACATGATGGGGCGCGTGGTCAGTTGCAATAGCATCAATTGTGCCATCGGCCAAGCCTTCGATAATAGCTTCTACATCCTGTGCACTACGGAGCGGGGGATTCATTTTTGCATTTGTATCAAAACCGTCTACTGCTTCATCTGTCAGGGTGAAGTAGTGGGGGCAGGTTTCGGCAGTTACGGAGATGCCCTTAGCTTTTGCTTGACGAAGAATTTCAATACTGCCTGCTGTGCTCAGATGAGCTAAATGTAATCTGGCGCCCATTTCACCGGCGATGATAATATCACGCGCTACCTGCACTTCTTCGGCGGCGCAGGGGATACCCTTTAAGCCGAGGCGAGTGGCTACAGCGCCTTCGTTCATGGAGCCTTCAGCGACCAGGGACATATCCTCGCAGTGAGAAATAACCAGGCAGTTAAACATATTGGCATATTCTAAAGCACGACGCATGAGAACGGGGCTTGAAACCGGTTTGCCGTCATCACTGATGGCCACGGCACCGGCATCTTTCATATCGCCGATTTCGGCAAGTTCTTCTCCTTTTTGGCCTTTGCTCACGGCACCGATGGGGAATACATTAACGCTGGCAGTTTCTGCAGCCTTGGAGCGGACAAAGGTAACAAGCGCCGCGTTATCGATAGGGGGAACGGTGTTGGGCATGCAGGCAACAGAGGTGAAACCGCCTTTTGCTGCAGCACGCGTACCGCTTTTGATATCTTCCTTATATTCCTGGCCGGGTTCGCGCAAATGGCAGTGCATGTCCACAAGGCCAGGGGCAACAATTTTACCTGTTGCATCAATTTTTTGAATATCTGCATCTGTCAGTTTGGCAGACAGATTGTTTCCCATTTCTGCAATGCATCCGTCTTCAATATATACATCGCAGATTGTATCCATGTTTGTTGCGGGGTCGATGACTCTTCCGCCGTAAATAAGCATTTTCATCATGTTCAGCTCCTTTTCGCCAGAATGTTCAGAACGGCCATGCGGACAGCAACGCCGTTTGTTACCTGTTCGTTAACCACAGACTGTGGCAGGTTCATAACCTCGGTGTTTAATTCGATGCCGCGGTTCACAGGGCCCGGATGCATAACCAGGGCGTCCTTTTTAGCAAGAGCCAGACGTTTTTCGTTAAGACCGAAGAATTTGGAATATTCGCGCATGCTGGGAAGCAATCCGCTTTGCTGACGCTCTTTCTGCAGGCGCAGACACATAACCACATCAGCACCTTCGATGGCTTCTTCCACATTGGTGTAAGCCGTAACGCCTATTTGTTCAATGTCTTTAGGCAGCAGCGTTGAGGGGCCGGCAATGGTTACGGTGGAGCCTAATTTATTTAATGCATAGATATCGGAACGCGCCACACGGCTGTGGGCTACGTCGCCGAGAATGGCAACTTTCAAGCCTTCCAGGGTGCCCAGTTTTTCCTTCATGGTGAAAAGGTCGAGCAGGGCCTGTGTGGGATGTTCGTTCATACCGTCACCGGCATTGATGACAGAAGCATTGACATGCTTGGCAATGAGGTGCGGTGCGCCGGACATCTGGTGGCGAATCACGATGATATCTGTTCCCATGGCGTCGAGTGTTTTAGCTGTGTCAATCAAAGTTTCACCTTTTTTTACACTGGAGCCGGATGCCGTGATGTTGGCAGAATTGGCGCTCATATATTTAGAAGCCAGTTCAAAAGACATTCTTGTACGCGTGCTGTTTTCATAAAACAGTGTAACCATGGTTTTACCCTGCAGATGCGGGGTTTTTTTAGCGTTTTGCGTGAGAATGTATTTCATGGTTTCTGCCTGGTAGAGAATGTAGCGAATCTCTTCCGCGGTCAGTTCTTTCATGCCTAAAAGGTCTTTTCCCGACAGTTTCATAGATACCCTCCTGTTTATTTTTCAGTTGCTGTTTTCTCTAAAGAAACTTCATTCATTCCATCAATCTCATTGAAGCACACATGCACGATTTCGCTTCGGGAGGTGGGAATGTTTTTGCCAACGTAATCTGCGCGAATCGGTAATTCGCGGTGGCCTCTGTCAACCATAACGGCCAGCTCAATTTTAGCAGCACGGCCCATTTCCATAACGGCTTCAATTGCGGCACGGGCGGTGCGGCCAGTAAAGAGCACATCATCAACTAAAATAATTTTCTTGCCAATGACCATAAAATCAACGTTTGTGCCGTTAATAATGGGCATATCGGATCGGAGACTTAAATCATCACGGTAAAAAGCGATATCCAAAACACCGACCGGCAGTTCGATACCTTCGGTAGCAAGCAACTTATCGCGCAGACGATTGGCCATGAAAACGCCACGGCGTTGGATACCGATTAAAGCCAGGTTTTCAATCCCTTTGTTTTTCTCAACGATTTCAAAAGCGATACGGGTAATGGCACGCTGCATAGCGGCCTCGTCTAAAATGACGGAACGATTTTGATTCATAAACAGCCTCCTTTTTTATTAAACGACAGGCAGATACCAGCCGCATGTTTCTAATAACAAAAAAACCCTTACCACAAAGCGTGATAAGAGCATACAGATATACCGCTGGCGCGGCATGTCTACGATCATGATTAAGCACCTTATCAGCATCTCTGTACCGATTTAAAGGTTGTTCAGTTGTGTAGACTGATGAGTTTTTTAATTCTTATATAGTATATCATAAAATATATTTTATGTCTACTGTTTTTTACAAAAAAATAAGGAATTTTTTATATACATGCATTTACTTGTAATTGGGATTTTCAAGTAGGGAACCATTCTCGAAATGAACAACACGATCACAGAAAGAAAGTGCCGCTTTTTTGTGAGAAACAAGGATACAGGTTTTATCTTTTTGTGCTTTTAAGGCAGTTAAAATAGCAAGCTCTGTTTCTTCGTCAAGAGCAGAGGTGGCTTCGTCCAAGAGGAGAACCGGTGCGTTATATAAAACAGCACGGGCAACTGCCAAACGCTGTGCCTGACCTTCGGACAGGCCTAAGCCGTTCTCGCCTAAAAGGGTGTTTAGGCCGTCGGGTAGTTCGCTGATAAAGCCCCATATTTGAGCGATTTTGGCTGCTTCAATGATTTGTTCTTCTGTTGCCTTGGTATTAAAAAAGGCGATATTTTCACGGATGCTGCCGGAAATAATTAAATTACCCTGTGGCACATAAGCAAATAAACGCCGTCTCTTTTCAGATAAAGCGTGCATGCTGCCATCTGCAAGATACACGCTTGCCTGACCCTGTGCAGGAGGCAAGATGCCGAGCATAATTTTTAAAAGCGTGCTCTTACCTGTGCCTGATGTACCGCTGATCACGATAAATTCTCCGCGGTTTACAGTGAAGTTGGCGCCGGATAAAACAGCTTCGTCACGATATGAAAAGTGAATGTCAGACAGGGAGATTGATTCCCATGGAAGGGTGGTGTTATCTTCGATTTCCGCTACAGGGTCATCAGGGAGATTTTCAATCTCCTGCAGACGCTCGGCTGATGCAAGCATGGCATAAAGTTGCGGGAGCAGAGAAGAAATGCCCTGGAACGGCGTTTGAATCTGACCGACCAGTTGAAGTAAGGCGGTTAAGGTACCGAAAGTCATAATACCGGCAGAAATCTTATAAGCGCCCCATGCCAAAGCAGCATAGTAGCCGGCTGTTAAACCAATATAATAAAATACATTGGCCGTGATGCTGATGCGATTGCGTCGCAAGGTGAGCCGGAAGTGTTTTGTTTGCAGATCCTTACTTTTTTGAGCGGCCGCATCATCGCAACCGAAGGATTTGATAACCAGCAGATTTTTCAGCGTTTCAAGCATGAAGGACTTGACTCTTCCGTCCGCACTTTGGCATTCCTTGTGAAGAGACTTCATACGCTTTCTATAGAGAAGTGCGGATAGAAAAATAATGGGTCCTAAACACAGGCAAAGGAGCGCGAAGGTGGGGTCAAGCACATATAAAGCCCAGAAAACGCCGATGATTTTCGTTATATAAAAAAGGAAGTTTGGCAACATTTGCGTCATACCGCCGGACAAAACGGAGACATCGCTATTGATTCTGTTTAGGAGCTCACCGGTATGGAATTCAGCAATTTTTAAGTATTCTTTTTGCAGAATGGTGGTAAATAATTCGGTTCTACAATAGATATTAAACTGACCATTTACATAAACGGTGACAACAGAGAGCAGAATCTGGAGCAGAAGCTGTAATAATAAAAAGCCCGAAAGAACCACTGCTTCGTGCAGTAGGTTTCCCGAGCTTTGACCTGTTGCAACATCAATTACACGCTTGGAGATGAGCGCAAAAAAAACACCCAGCAAGGAAGTCAGGGTTCCGATGACGGCAAGAAGCAGAATGCCGGGCAGAATGCGTCGTGTTTTTTTAAGAATCCATTTCATTGTTTTTCTTCGCTTTCTCAAGGTGTTTCAGTATTTTAGCGGCTGTTTTAGTTGCCGGATAAAGAAACCTTCGCATAGGACCTGCCAACGTCCAAATACGGCTATAGATCCAATACCAGGCAGAAGAGGCAGTATAAAAAGTATCTCCCCTGTAAAAACCTGTTACCACAGCAGAAATCTGTGAAAGGGGAATCGGGCCGTCAACTTGTGTTTGGTTATCGCCGATAATCATATAGCCTTCCGGCATGCAACGAACAATGCGATGCAGAATGACATCGCCGTTTGGTCGCGTATACAGCACGACATCAAAGCGCTTGGGGATGGTGGCTTTTTGCAGGATCACACTATCAACACCGTTACGCCAGATGGGCATCATGCTGTCACCTGTAACGGTTAAGCGAACTTGCTTTCCCATTTGAAGCATTTCTTCTAAAAATGGCATGAGGGTTTTTGTGCTGACCTGTTGTCGGTTTGCTTCAGGCTTCATCTATGATATGATTCTCCTTCAGGATCTTGATAAATTCGGCTACATCTTGGCGTGCGACTGCTTCGTCAACATCATATTCTTTCGTCATGCTTGCCACGAGGTCATCTTCTGTGGCGGAGTTTTCAAGACAATTCCATAAAAATGCGCCACTTTCATTTAACGTGAGCATTAATTGCAGATTGACAAGATTATCTCCAACGGGGACGGCAACTGTGCTGCCAGCTATTGTTTTCAATACGAAACCTTCTTTAATTTTCATGCAGGATTCCTGCCTTTCTATTTCATTTCATACATAACTATATCTTATTGTACTATAAAATAAGAAAAAATACAAGAGTAATTTTTGATTATTGACATTCCGTGTAATATATAGGATATGTTAAAGAAGAAAGTTGGTTTACAAAATTAGAAAAAGATTGTCCTTGCTTTTGACAGCTGTTTATGATACAATGATTTTAAATAGTGTTTTAGGAGGTTTACTATGAAAAAAGTTTTGGTGTTTACATTATTACTGACAATGATTTTGTCAATGCTTGCAGTTCCGGCTTCGGCACTTTCTTTTTCTGATCTTGCCGAAGAACATTGGGCATATGCCAATGTGCAGGCCCTGGTTGAAGAGGGAACTGTATCGGGTTATGAGGATGGTACTTTTCGCCCGAATGGAACTGTAACAAGAGCAGAGTTTGTTAAAATGATTGGTGAAGGCCCTGTTATGCGTGAACGTGATTATGATGATGTGGCTTCTAATCATTGGGCGTATACATATGTTATGAAGTCGGGCATGCCTGAAAGAACAGGCAATCTGTTCTATCCTAATCAGGCTATCACACGCGGTCTGGCAGCGGAACTTCTCTGGAAGCGCAATGGCGCCGAACAGGGCGTGTTCGCGCCGGCTATTATTACCTCGCAGTATAGCCAGAACACAGATGCCATTGCCTGGGCTTATGCAACCGGATTGATGAAGGGCGATGACGGTATCAACCTTCGTGCGGAAGGCACGCTGAGCCGTGCCGAGGCGGCTGCTTTGATTATTCGTGCGCGTCGCGAGAACCCTGAAAAGCAAAGCTTTGCTTCTTCTGTTTCTCCCAAGATTATGGAGAATGTTTTTAAAGCACTCAGCATGTTTGATGATAATCAGTATGACCCCGGCAAGACTGTGACCAATGGCGAACTGGCTCGTGCCGCTTTGCGTGTTGGCTCTGAAGAATTTAATCTGAGCTATGCCGGCTACGCTTTCTCAACCAAATTTGAGCATCCGTATGCAAAAGAAATAGCGGTTGTTTTTGAAACCTGTTTAGGAAAAACAGATGCAGATGCAGCTTTTGCTGACAAAACGGCGACCTTTGGTGATGCTGTTGCAGCGCTTTCTTATCAGTTTATTGCTAAATCCCACAAGGGTCTGGCCTATGGCGCAACAACAGATGGTCTTCCCGCATCTGTGACCAATATGATGAATGTTTGTCTGACCTTTGCAAAGAAGAACGGCATTATTTCGTTACATGAAGATTTGAATGCGCCTATTACCTTGCAGGAAATCACAGCTATTTGCCTGCAGCTTGACCAACTGAACGGTTCGCAGACAGATATCTCAACCGACATTCATCCTATAGCAGGTAGAAATATTATGAAGGACCATGCGCTTCTGATGACAGAAATGCCTTACGGTGATTATCGTGCAATGCTGAAGGATATGCCGTATGCTGTATACGATACGCCGTTTGTTAACTGCAAAACTGTGCCTGATGTTTGCTATGACTTTGCACGCGAATACAATACTATTTTTGTAGGTATCCTTTCCGCTATGAAGCAGACAGCTAAAGAAAAGACAGGAGCAGAAGTGCGCTTTACCTATTATCCTTCGTTGGTATGTGCAACAGAAGAAGGATACACCATGCGTATCAAATATGATATCGTAAGCTTAAACGGTGAAAAAACAATTGGCGAAGTGTTCCCTGTAAAAGAGGGTGTTGACGCAAGCAGAGTGCTTTCCACCGGCTCAACCGGCTTTATGGATGTTGCAACCGGTCAGAACTTCTCATCCATTCAGGTATCAGATGAAACTGTTTATGTTGAACAGATTCTGCGCTAAATAAAGGTATAAAAAAGCTCTTATGGGCAATGCCCATAAGAGTTTTTTTATGTGTATAAGTTTTATAAACCGAGGGTTGCCTTTAATTGGTCTTTCGTCCGGTAGCCCACAGAGGTTTTAACAACCTGGCCGTTCTTAAAGAGCAGGACAGCGGGAATGCTGGCAATGCCGAAGTCTAAGGCCAAAGACTGTTCTTCGTCTACATTTACCTTGCCGACTTTAACCGTTCCGGATAACTCGGCAGCAAGTTCTTCAATAACCGGAGCAAGCATTCGGCAGGGGCCACACCAACTTGCCCAGAAGTCAACGATAACAGGCTGTTCGGATTGAAGCACTTCATTTTCAAAATTGTTTTTTGTTAATATAATTTCGTTCATATAATCACATCCTTTATTTAGATTTATAATATAACATACAATGGCAGAAGCCCTCAAATTCAGGATCGGCAATTTGATCGCGAAATTCCTTGCACATGCACTTATATTCTTCTGTCCGTTCCAAACGGCAAGGACAATATCCGCCCTTTTCCTTCAGACCTTCTTTAATAACCTTTACAATTTCTGTATCGGGATTTAAGGTAATTGCCATAGTTTACCTCCTTGCGTTTTGTGCCTCTGCATTTATACCAGTTCCTGAGCCAATGCTTTTACAGAAGCTATACTTTCTTCATTTAATGCCGATTTGATTTGCACAACGGTGTTGCAGAGTGTAAGACCTTTGCAAACTTCCAACATCCGGGTCATGGTTTTGGCGGCTGTTGGTGCCCAACTTCCGTTTTCAATCAGGCCAACTTTACGATTTTGATAGTTACGCTCGGTTAGGTGATCAATAAAGCTCTTCATGTAGGGGAAGATATCGTTGTTATAGGTCGTAGTAGCCAGCACCAAACGATCATAACGGAAGGCAACTTCCACGGCTTCGGCCATATCGTCGCGGGCTAAATCGGTGACCGTTACCTTGGGGCAGCCGAGGGCTTTGAGCTCATCAGCTAATGCAAAAACAGCCTTTTTTGTGTTGCCATAAACAGAGGTATAGGCAATTAGAACACCCTCGCTTTCAGGACGATAGGATGACCAGGTATCATAAAGGCCTATATAATAGGAAAGGTTTTCGTTTAAAATGGGTCCGTGCAGAGGACAGATGGTTTGAATGTCCAATCCGGAAGCTTTTTTGAGTAGTGCCTGCACCTGCTGGCCGTACTTGCCGACGATGCCAAAATAATAGCGACGTGCTTCGCATGCCCAATCTTCCTCGGCATCCAGAGCGCCAAATTTACCAAAGGCATCGGCAGAGAATAGCGTTTTATTGTAGCTGTCATAGCTGAGCATGACTTCCGGCCAGTGCACCATAGGTGCTGTGACGAAGGTGAGTGTATGCTTGCCGAGCGAGAGTGTGTCACCGTCTTTAACTTCTATCCGATAGTCAACATAATCATTGCCGAAGAATTGCTTCATCATAGCAAAGGCTTTTGCGGTGGCAACAATTTTTGTTTGGGGATAGGCGTCCATAAAATTGGCTATATTGGCTGAATGGTCGGGTTCCATATGCTGAATGATTAAATAATCAGGCGTTGCACCGTTAAGAGCCGCTTGAATGTTTTGTAACCACAGTTTACCAAAACGAGCATCCACCGTATCGAAAATGGAAATTTTTTCATCTAATATAATATAGGAATTATAGGCCATACCGTTGGGAACTGTGTATTGGCCTTCAAATAAGTCTATGTCATGGTCGTTGACGCCGACATAGAGTACATCACTTGTGAGTTTCAACGCGTTCTTCTCCTTTTCTTTATTTGTATCAAGGCCGACTAAAAATCGACGCTACTTATATAGTATATCATATTTTTTCTCTTTCGACAACTGCCTATAAGAAGTTTTTTTAATTATGTAAGAAAAGGAGCAGAAGCAAGGGAAACGGGTTTTTACATACAGAACGACTCTATAAAGCGACTGATTTAAAAAAATTCGAAAAAAATTGAAAAATTTACTTGACGAATTGGTTTTATTATGATATATTAGAGAGTGCCTATATGGAAGGTCTTTTTTTTTGCGCACGCAAAAAGAAATATATCGATAATCATAGGAGGAAAAATCATGAGAACAAAAATTACATTGGCATGTTCTGAATGCAAGCAGAGAAATTATAATACCATGAAGAACAAAAAGAATGATCCTGACAGACTGGAAATGAACAAATATTGCCGGTTCTGCAAAAAGCATACTGCACACAAAGAAACAAAATAAGTTTTTTGTTTGAATTTGCATTCTGCTGAGGCAGAAGCTTATTAACGGTATGCACACTTCATAAAGAGTGCCGCCATATGCGGCAGAATGGAGATTGTTATGAGCGAAACAAAAAAAGCTAACATTTTTGTCAGAGCGACTAAAGCAATCGGTGGTTATTTCCGTGAACTGAAGTCTGAACTGAAAAAAGTTACCTGGCCGAGTTTTAAACAAATCCGTAACAATACAGGTGTGGTTATCACGGCCATCATCGTAGTGGCGGCTATTGTTGCCCTCTTGGACTTTGCGTTCCAATATATTTTTGGTCTCTTCCTTAAATAATTGGTAAAACGCAATACTCTGTGATAAGGAGGCAAAAGAAACAACTGTTTCTTGATTATTATGGCTGAAGAAGCAAAATGGTATGTCATTCATACTTTTTCCGGATATGAAAAAAAGGTACAGGCTAATATTGAAAAATCGGTTGAAAATCGCAATCTGCACGATTTGATTTTAGATATCAAGGTGCCGATGGAAGATGTTGTTGAAACCAAAGGCGATGAGCAAAAGGTTGTACAACGCAAGGTTTTCCCCGGTTATGTTATGGTTAAAATGATTATGACGGATGACAGCTGGTATGTGATTCGTAACACCCGCGGTGTTACCGGCTTTGTTGGACCGGGTTCTAAACCCGTTGCACTCACAGATGAAGAAGTGCACACCATGGGTATTGAGCGTAAAACTGTTTCTGTTAACTTTGAGGTCGGTTCTGATGTCAGAGTGTGTGAAGGTCCTTTGGCTGACTTTGTTGGTATTGTGGACGAAATTAACACAGAAAAACAGTCGGTACGTGTTATTGTTTCCATGTTTGGCAGAGAAACCCCTGTTGAACTGGATTTCTCTCAGGTAGAGTTATTACAGTAAATTTAGCCGTATTGGCTTTATTTTAAGGCTCAACATATGTTGGGCGTTTGGGTGGGAGAGCAGTGATGCTCGCCAAAACCACATCTTTTTAAGAGGAGGAACTTTTAAAATGGCTCAAAAAATCACAGGTTACATCAAACTGCAGATTCCGGCCGGTAAAGCAACACCGGCACCGCCTGTTGGTCCTGCTTTAGGTCAGCATGGTGTAAACATTGTGCAGTTCACCAAGGAATTCAACGAAAAAACCGCTAAAGACGCAGGTCTTATTATCCCTGTTGTTATCACGGTTTATGCGGACAGATCTTTCTCGTTTATAACGAAGACTCCGCCTGCAGCTGTACTGTTAAAGAAGGCTGCAAAAATCGAAAGTGGTTCCGGCGTGCCGAACAAAACAAAGGTGGCAACTGTATCTAAAGACGTTGTTCGCCAGATTGCAGAGCAGAAAATGCCCGACTTAAATGCTGCAAGCGTTGAAGCTGCTATGAGCATGATTGCTGGTACAGCAAGAAGCATGGGTATTGTTGTTGAGGACTGATTTCGATTGAATAAGTGGGAGAGCGAAAGCTTGCAAGACCACAAAAGGAGGAAGGAACAAAATGTTCAGAGGCAAAAAGTATACGGAAAGTGCAAAATTGGTTGACAGAGCCAATTTATATGATCCCAGCGAGGCAATGGATTTAGTGGTTAAAACTGCTAAAGCGAAGTTTGATGAAACTGTTGAAGTACACATTAAACTGGGTGTTGACTCAAGACACGCTGACCAGCAGGTTCGTGGTGCAATTGTATTGCCCCATGGTACCGGTAAGGTAGCAAGAGTTTTGGTTTTTGCAAAAGGCGATAAGCTGGCTGAAGCAGAAGCTGCAGGTGCAGATTTTGTTGGCGGCGACGAATTGATCCCCAGAATCCAGAACGATAACTGGTTTGATTATGATGTTGTAGTTGCAACACCTGACATGATGGGTGTTGTAGGTCGTTTGGGTAAAGTGTTAGGTCCTAAGGGTTTAATGCCGAGTCCCAAAGCGGGTACTGTTACCATGGATGTTGCTAAGGCTGTTGCTGAAATCAAATCCGGTAAAATTGAGTATCGTTTAGACAAAACCAATATCATTCACTGCCCCATCGGTAAGGTTTCCTTCGGTGCAGAAAAACTGCAGGAAAATTTCAAGACTTTGATGGATGCTATTGTTAAGGCAAAACCGGCAGCAGCAAAAGGTCAGTATATTAAGAGCTGTGCTGTTGCATCTACCATGGGCCCCGGCATTAAAATTTCTCAGGCAAAAGTTCTTGACTAATTTTGCTTGACAAAGCCGAGACTTTGTGGTATACTCATTTTATTAAGTTAATTATTTTCCGTAGACAGTTGGTTTCCGAAAGGATATAATGCGAATGCGCCAACCGAGGAGAGCTTTTTAAATGACGCTTAAAGGCTTTTCTCCGTCTGCGAGAAAAGCCTTATTTTATTTTGAATGGTGAGGTGAAATTCAGAATGCCCAGCGAAAAGATTTTGGACCAGAAAAAACAGGTGGTTGATGCATTAGCCGAAAAAATGGAAAAGGCCGTTGCCGGTGTTATGGTTGACTACCGTGGTTTGACCGTTGAAGAGGATACAAAGCTGAGAAACGAACTGCGTGCCGCAGGTATCGAATATGCTGTTGTTAAAAACACTCTGACCCGTTTTGCTGCTAACCGCATTGGTTACACAGAATTTGACGAGGTACTGAACGGTCCTACTGCTTTGGCTTTGAGCTACGATGATGTTGTTGCTCCTGCAAGAGTGTTAGCAGGCTTTGCAGAAAAGAACGACTCTATGAAAATTAAAGCCGGTTTTATGGAAGGTAAAGCAATGTCTGTTGATGAGGTTGTTGCCCTTTCTAAAATCCCCTCAAAGGATACTTTGTATGCTATGTTGGCTGGCGGCTTGAATGCTACTATTGCCGGATTGGCAAGAGCTATCGATGCTGTTAGAGAACAGAAAGAAACTGCTTAAAAAATTATTTAAAAATATTTAGGAGGAAAATTACAATGAGCGAAAAAATTGCTGCTTTAATTGAGGAAATTAAAGCTCTCACCGTAATCGAATTATCTGAACTCGTAAAGGCTATTGAAGAGGAATTTGGCGTAAGCGCTGCAGCTCCTGTTGCAGCTATCGGCGTTGCCGCTCCCGGCGCTGCTGCAGCAGCTGAAGAAAAGTCTGAATTTGACGTTGAACTGACTGATGCAGGCGCTGAAAAGATCAAGGTTATCAAAGTGGTTCGCGAAATCACCGGTCTGGGTCTGAAAGAAGCTAAGGAAGCCGTTGACGGCGCTCCCAAGGTTCTGAAGGAAGGCATCAGCAAGGAAGATGCTGAAGCTATCAAAGCTCAGCTCGAAGAAGTTGGCGCAAAAGTAACCCTGAAATAAGGTTGTCTTTACAACACCCCCGACTGTATACAGTTGGGGGTGTTTGCGTTTTTATTAAGAGAATTGCTTAGTATAAGTGGAAGATATCGGATCGACATAAAAATTTTTTTAAATTTCATCTTGAAAAATACATGAGAATGTAGTATAGTAATGCTATCTGAATGATATATGTAGGAGGATGAAAGATGAAAAAATTAGTAAGTGTTGTTTTGGTATGTATGTTACTGAGCACGATGCCTGTATTCGCGGCATCTACACCGAGTGATTGGGCAAACAGTTTTATTGCAACGGCAAAAAATGCAACGATTATCAGTCAGGATTATGAGGCAGAATGGCAAACTGCCATTACACGCGAAGCCTTTTGTGAGCTTGCTTACAACACCATGGTTGCTTTGGGTAAGGAACCTACTGTGCCCGAAAAATCGCCGTTTACCGATACGGAGAATAAGGCCATTGCAGCGTTGAATAGCATGGAGATAATTTTAGGTAAGGCGGAAGGCGTTTTTGCACCGGCTGACCTTCTGACAAGAGAAGAAGCAGCGACGATTTTGTGGAGAATGTCTGATAAGTTGGGTTGTGCGGTAACCAATCCGAACATCACCATATACAGCGACCATAGCGACATTGCGACATGGGCACAATCACCCGTTTATGTTGTGTATGCTTTGGGCATCATGCAGGGCACCGATACGGGATTTTCGCCTAAGGCTAATTACACGGTAGAGCAGGCTGTTACCACGATGGTGCGTTTGTACAATGTGACACCGAGATAAACAAAATGTTATGACACCCGGATTTCAACGAAATCCGGGTGTTTTTTATGTTTGTTAGTATGGTTTTTGCATATCAAGAGAATGTGTGCACTAAAAAGAAATTTATGGAGTCGACAATATATGGTATTTGGCGAATTTATATGGGAAAATAAGCTGTTTTAAATAAAAGGACCATGAGAAGAAAAAGTTTCTTTAAGAGCTGTTTTTGCGCCCCGGTTTGGAGTTTTCGGTAATACATATATAAACACTGACCCTGATAGGTCAGCATTTATAGAGCTATATGTAAATTAATATCCTTTTACGGCATTTAGCATCATGTAGTTAAGTTTCCACTTATACCCTTGCTTTGTAGATATTTTGAGACGAATATTCCCATCCTTTTCATTGACAAGTGGTAAGACTTTACACTGAAATTTGCCAGCAGGAAGCAGTTCACCTTCTGTTTTTCTGCCGTTTACGACTTCAAGCGTCGTCACGCTTGCAGAATTACTGTCACCGGAGACAACAAAGAGTTCATATTGTCCACGCGGGGCGTCGATAAGAAATTCTACTTCCTCTGTGCCTTCAGCAAAATCCTGACGGAGTATATCCGGACCACCCGGCGCTGCAATTTGAACAGAATCATTGTTGTTAAAGCCAAAGCCCTGATAGATGGAAAACGGAGGGGTTTCGCTTCCAATTTGCACGAAGGGAAGGGCTATATGCGTACGTTCCTCGGCAGAGAAGGTGTGGCGCGTCATGCAGGTTTCGTAGGGCTTTTCTGCTTTATTTGTGAAGTCGAATTTATATACCGTATGGTTTTCCATGCGAACATTGCCCACATACCAGTCGCGGATGAAACCGTCAACAGCTTTTTGATAGACTGATTCCGGGTTTTCGCCCAGGAAGATATGACGTTTCAGATAAGATTCTCTTGATAAAACTTCCGGGTGATAGGTTTGCAATTCATTGTTCTGAACCACGTGTTGTGCTTGGTTGGAAATCACATAAGTGGTGCCGGGTTCTGTTTCAAAGGAGATGAGAGTCCCTTCGTGTTTGATAGGAATAGCGACCTTTTCTGCGTATACCTGATATTCGGCAGTCAGGTACGGAGAGGTGATGCGGATGGTGCCGCCTTTTTGGCTTTCCACCTTGATATAATCAAGTTTACCTTCGGTTAATGAAGCTGAGATAAGGAAAGCACCTTTTGCAAGCAGGCTTTCGAAGTGGAGTGTTGTCCAGGCTTTGTACGTTGTAAAACGGTCATCAAATTCGTTGATGGGGTAGCCATGACGTTGTAAGCGGCCGTATTCCATATCGCCGTCAGGCAGAGCGGGGAAAACGCGGACAATGCCGTTGTGTGATTGCAGAAGCATTTCGTTGACTGCGGCCAGCATTTCGCCCGTGTATTCCATCATGCAGGGATAGTACAGGGGTTGGCGGGGGACTAAGCAGTGGTTTATGAAACGTTCAGTTTCTTCGGCTGTTAAGCCGTTGGTGCGGAGCATGTGGTCGATGCCGCGCTCATATAAGAGGCGCAGAGCGGTTTGCCCGCGGCCCAGACGGGCGGCAGCGGCTGCTATCCAGCTGCTTTGGAAGACACCGAGCTCTGTTCTTTCATCTAAGAAATCGATGCTGTTTGACCAGTATGCAACCCACTCGGGAGAGCTTTCTAAGTCGAATTCACCAATAGGGAAGAGCGGCATCAACAGGCTTGGATGACGAATCCACATATTATCCGGTGCATCGGCAGAATCTTTGACATGTTTGCCGAATGTTCCCTCATTCGAGATGGGATAGGGGGCAAGATGTTCCATCATATGACGGTATTCTGCTTCGCGCTTGAGGTCGATTTTTAATATTTCTGCGGATTTAAGGGTAAATTGCAATAAATATTTCACGCAGGCAACTGTGATAACAGTGTCATGCGCAAAGGGGCCTTGCTCCGGCGAAACATCCGGGAAAATGCTGTAATAGCCCTTTTCTTCATCGAAGTGAAAGACCTGCAAATAGTAGTCGCACAGTTTAACAAAGAGGGGAAAGGCCTCGTTTTTCAGGTAGGCTTTGTCGAGACTGTATTCATACAGGAACCAAAGATATTGTGCGCACCAAGCCCACTGGCTATAGTAACAACAATGGGGATAATCACCAGCAAGACCGGTTATGGCGTGGACATCATAGGCAAATTTTTCGGCCAGCTTTTCGTAAGAACGCAACCCGTCGGAAAAGACCTTTGCCAAATCGAGACGATTGCTGGAAAATACACCCGCAAAGGCCGCCTGGATGTTGACATCCCAATACCACATACTGCCCCAAAGGTTGGGATGTTTTATATCCCAAAGACCATTTAAGCCGCAGGCGTGGTGTTTCATGACACCGTCCTTACCACTGCTGCAATCTAAGGCATATTGGTTGATATAATACACGTTTTCTAAGAATGTATCGGGAATAGAAATGGAAGAACGGGAGAAAAACTTGTTCCAATACGATTTGTGTTCTTCATATAAGGTGGAGACAGAAGAAGCAAATTCTTCGATTTTTGCTACGCCTTCTTCCTGCGTGTTCTGATAGTTCCAATCAGAGAAAACGCCGGTGAGTATATACACCTCGTTTTGCGCAGACTTCAGGTTGACGGTGGCGCTGTACTCATTTTCGACAAGCGTTCCGGCAGCACCGATCAGTTTTACAACGCCGGAGAAGGTGAAGGCGGATTCTGCATCAAAGTGGCGCGTGACGGTGTAGGTAAAGGTATTTTCGTTTATTTGTCTATAAGCAACTTGCGGATACTTTAAGTCACGTTGGGGTGAGAGACCGATTTCAATGGAGGTCAATAATCCCGGTGTGGTTTGCTTAACATGAGAAATGATGCAATCCTTCCGGGCAACAATGGTGCTCAGCGAAAGTGCGTGTTCGTCATGGGAAAGCGTGAGCCTTGTTTTGGCATCTTCGATATAGAGAATTAGTTTTTGCTCATCACTTGTCACGGAATCGCTGAAAGCAAAGGAAAGCTCGCCGGTGGGAGGATAACTGCCTGAGAACCGGTCAATCTTAATCAGGCTTTTATCAAAAGCTTTTTCTCTTTTAAAATCGTAGTTACAAAAAAGCTCCCCTTCCTTAGGGAGGTTTCCAATTGCCTGTGCTTTAAATCGGCCGAAACGACCACCGGGATCGGGGACAGGCTGATAGATTTTGAGTAAATTCTCCGGTGTGACATGTTTTGCAATGTTATAATATATCTCATAGTGATTCATGGGCATGTGAAGCTGTTCATCTTCGTAATAGAGCATGGCGCCGAAACAACCATTGCCTAAAGGAAGGGCATTATCCCAATGATTATCACAATTTTCAAAGAGAATTGAGTGTTTCAAAATGCATATCTCCTTTACATGAATTTTTGCTATCAGTATATCATAAACCGCTAAGAAAGGGAAATGGATTTTGAGGGGAATATGAAAAAAAGCATTTTGGTTATAAAACTTGTATACTCCGTACAAAAAAAGACAAAGAAAGCGCATTTTTGTTATATAAAAATTATCGAAAAAGCATTTTAGTTATATACGAGAGAGGATTTTTCTTGTATGATATAGTTAGAGGTGAAAGTATGCTTATTACAGATAAAGAAAAATTACAACAATATACAACGGAGCACAGAGTCTGGCAGGGAATTCCCAGCATAGAAGTGACGAAAAAGGGACGTTTATTTGCCACCTTTTATTCCGGCGGTATCAAAGAAGATATAGGTAATTTTGTTATACTGGTTAAGTCAGACGATGGTGACACCTTTTCAGAGCCCATTTTGGTTGCTCATAAAGAAGATTACAGATGTTTTGACCCCTGCGTTTGGATGGATCCTTTAGGCAGATTATGGCTGACCTGGTCTATGATTCCTGACCACGGTACTTATGCGACAATCTGTGATGACCCTGATGCTGAAGAACTATCCTTTGGTGAGGTTTTCTTTGTGGGTCATGATGTGATGATGAATAAGCCGACTGTGCTTTCAACAGGCGAATGGTTGTTTCCAATTGCTGTGTGGAATGACGGTGTGCGTGTTTTGACAAAAGAGTATGATTCGAAAGAGAAAGATAAGAAGTCATTTGTTTATAAAACCGTTGATAATGGCAGAACCTTTGAAAAATTAGGCGGTGCCGATGTTAAAGAGCGTTCTTACGATGAGCATATGGTTTTGGAACTGGCTGACGGAAGACTGGCTATGTATGTCCGCACCTATTATGGTATTGGCGTTTCGTATTCCTTTGATAGGGGTAAAACCTGGACAGACGGAAGAGACAGCGGACTGGGAGGACCTTCTTCACGTTTCTTTATCAGACGGCTTCCTTCCGGAAGAATTCTTTTGATTGGTCATGATGACACAAAAGAAAGAAACAATCTGACGGCTTATCTTTCAGAAGACGAGGGCAAAACTTGGCCTTATAAAATTCTTTTGGATGAACGCATGAAGGTTGCATATCCGGATGCCACAGTGGATGAAGATGGATATATTCATATTACCTATGACCGCGAGCGAGGTGATTCGCTTAAATCGTTGGATGAGGCATATTCCAAGGCGCGCGAAATACTATATGCCCGCATTACGGAAGATGATATTATAGCGGGTAGACCTCATAGTGAGAAAAGCATGCTGAAGGGGATTATCTCAAAGCTCGGCAAATATTCAGAGGAGAAGGAGAATCCCTTCCACGAGTTTGAACGGTTTACGGATGCAGAGCTTGCAGAGCACTTATTGCAAAGTCATCCGGAACACCTTGTTGAAAAGATTTTTGGCTATTATCCCATTAACTGTGTGAATATGCATCAGCTGGAAGCAACGCGCTTTGACGAACTGGTTGAAGCTTTGGACAGAGACCGGGGAGACAAACTGAAGATTGTGACAGAGCTTGTCACGATTGTCCGTTCGGTTTCAGAATTTAAAATTGACAAATTCCCTGTTGTGGAAACGGTGAAGCAGATTATTATGGCCAATAAAGATAAGGATTTATCTGTGACAGAGATTGCGGAAAAAGCCGGCATCAGTAAACATTATATGATGCATTTGTTTAAAAAAGTAACAGGCACCACGCTAACGGAATACAAAAACGCGCTGAAAATTGCCTGTGCAAAAAAACTGCTGATCAGCAGTTCAAAGTCTATGGCGGCCATTTCGCAGGAATGCGGTTTCGGCAGTTCCAGTTATTTTTCTAAGGTGTTTTTGCAAAGTGAAAAAATTTCACCTTCTGAATACAGAAGGTTGTTGCAAAAGTGAATTATATAGCGAATTATAAAAGGGAGGAAACATAATGAAAAAGCGAATTTTAGGTTTACTGCTAACGCTACTTATGATTCTTTCGCTGGTTCCGGTTGGGACAGGCGCGGCAGAAGATGCATGGATGAGCTTTTATGTGAGCCCAACAGGTAGTGACAGCGCTTCCGGTACACAATCAGCGCCGTTTAAAACGCTTGCTCGTGCGCAGGAAGAAGTTAGAAAGCACAACAAAAATATGCAGGGAGACATTGTTGTTAACCTGATGCCTGGTCGCTATGAAACGATGAAGCATCTGGTGTTCACCGTTGAAGATTCGGCCACAAACGGTTTTGAAATTATCTGGCAGGGCACAGACAAAAACAACCTTCCCACAGTTTCCGGCGGTAAGGAAGTGATCGGAACATGGACCGAGGGTGAAAACGGCATCTGGCAGGTTAAGGCTGAGAACTTTGACTTTGTGCGTGAAATGTTTGTAAACGACAGGGTTGCCACCCGTGCCCGTTCTGCCAAAAAGGTTTGGGGTACCGGTCTTTACACCGAAGCGGCAAAGTGGATCCACCCGCATTTTGGTGAGCAGAGCACAAACTATTTAGGCTACTGCTTTGACAAAACCAAGATGGGTCTTTACGAGAACCCGGAGGATGTGGAATTGCATGCTATCATGAAGTTCAGAACGGCGCTCCTTCGAGTGGATGACATTGTGCAGCATCCTGATCATGAAAATCAGGTTGTTGTTATGATTGACAAGCAGATGTTCAACGAATATAACGTTGGCATGAGTAGTGGTGTGCAGGTGAACTACAACCACGCCTTTGTTGTGGAAAATGCCTTTGAGCTTTTGGACGAGCCGGGCGAGTTCTATTTTAATAAGAAGACAAAGGTGCTTTATTACATTCCCCGTGAGGGTGAAAACTTAAACAATGCTGAGGTTATTATTCCTGTGAATGAACAGCTTGTGTTTGTTTCGGGTAACAATGAAAAGGATCTGGTAAAGGGTATCACCTTCCAGAATATCCGTTTTGCTCACGCTACTAACTACGAGCTTGAGGATAACTCCATCACCGGCGGTCAGGCAGAATATCACTACAGTACATATACGCCATATAGGACCGGTCGTGCAGCGATTTTGTTAGATTGGGCTGACAATGTGAACATCGAGTCATGCGTGCTTTTTGGCCTCACAGGCAAGGGAATTCACATAAGAAACGGCGTGTTTAACAGCCGCTATGACGGCAACGTGTTTGCAGACCTTGGTTCTGACGGCGTTGACGTGAGTGTTTCAAACCACGATGATGACATTTACACCGTGGATTATGAAGGCCCCTATGATGTGGCGTGGCATGCG
Organism: Oscillospiraceae bacterium; assembly: GCA_015068555.1. Classification (GTDB taxonomy): domain Bacteria; phylum Bacillota; class Clostridia; order UBA1381; family UBA9506; genus UMGS755. The sequence goes on from SVKI01000001.1 coordinate 27,371, forward strand.
CCTTGGGCATCTTCTTACCATTACTGGCCGGCTAGTGCCTATAACTATGGCGCACTTAACACCCAGCGCCAAAGACAGGAAGATATGGCTAAGGGCAGCGGTTGGTATTCAAACCCGTTGGGTAGCGATTCTCCTGAATGGGTGATGCTGGAGCTTGAGAGAGAATATGATTTGGAAAGCTTTGAGTTTTCCTTCCCGAAAACTGCCACAAGCGAGCAGAGAAGCAACTTTGAAGTGCAGATTTCAAATGACAGAAAGTTTGGCGATTATAAAACCATTGCGACATTTACTGAGCCGGCAGAATTAACAGAAAAAATTGCTGTTGACGGCACAGAAAGATATCGCTACATCCGACTGATTAAGACGGATAACGGTCCCTTCTGCTTAAACGCGGTTTGGGCATGGTCGAACGAGGGCGCTCCCAGCGGTTCGATGGCACCGAGAGAGCTTTCAATCTCTAATAACTATTTCACTCGTGTATCTCAGCATAAGCAGGGCTCTTACCCCATTATGCTGAACTATGGTAACAACATTGATGTGCTTCATAACCACATTGAGGATGCTCCTTATGCGGGCATCACCGTTGGTTGGGGTTGGTATTCACCCAACTCGAGCTGTTATGACAACAACATCAGCAAAAACAAGATTGAAGACGTTATGCAATATATGGATGACGGTGCCGGCATCTACATCTTGGGTCCTCAGCCAGGCACGAAGGTTGAAGAAAACCTCATCCGCAACACAGTGCATGATGGTATGGCACTATATTTTGACCAAGGTACAACCGGCGTTACAGCAAACGGCAACGTATCCTACGGTACAAAAACCTGGATGAATATGAACATCAGAAATAACTATGGTGCGGCAACTTGTCTGGATAACGAGGTTATGAATGCCTACACTGGTGATAATGTGAAGTTTAACCTGATGGGTGTTGATGCGACTGACCAGCTAACCAAAGATGGTATGGTAACACTTTCTCATGTCGGTTTGGGTAGCCTGACCCTTTACATGGATGTTCCCACACAGTTTAACATCACCAATCCGCCGGACGAAGTGGCACGCATCATGGCAGAATCCGGCCTTGAAGAAAATTGGGAATGGATTATGGAGCGTGTACCCGAAGAGGACGTACAGCGCACCATTCTCTACGGTGAAGATTCTTCCGATGCAAGACAGTTGCTTTCTGCAGGACTTACCGCAAATCTGCGTATTGAAGCAGATGTTGATATTGCAAAGAGTATGCTGGCAAATGGCAGCTTCGGTAATCTGCCCTGGCAGTACGACCCGGCAACCAAGGTGGAAATGGAATATTGGATTGCATCAACAGAGTATGCCGATGACAGAGCAGATGACAGCACGAAGATTCATCTTGAGGAGCAATACAACCTGCAGAGAGCCATTCGTGCAGCAAATGATTCTGTTTATCATCCTTCTTTTGATGAGATGCTCACCATGTGTGAAGATTTGGCGAAAGACACAGCTAATTATACGGCGACAGATATTGCGGCCTTTAACAAAAAGGTTGCTGAAATCCGCGCAACCAATCCCGAAACGAAGGGTGAAAAGGGCGTAGCCGCTAACCAATTGCGTGTAGCTTATATGGATTTATATTCTAAAACTAAGAACCCTGAAGTGATGGCAGTTGTTGTGCGTGGCGGCAAGAGCGAAGTTGATGCCGCTAACAAGAAGGTTACGGTAACTCTTCCTTATGACATGGATTATTCTGAAATTGGTGCACCTTTTGTGGCTGTAACACCCGGCAGCAAGTTGGCTGTTGATTCTAAAGAGATTAATTTTGCAAAAGGTAAGGGAATTCTTCCTATATATAATGAAGCACACAGAACATATAGCTTTTGGAACGTGGAATTTGTTCATGGAGACAAAGAAGGAACGACCGGAGCTATTGATATCGCTCCGGAGAACTGGACAACGGGCAATATGAACGTGCAGAAAACAATTATTGATGGTGCGCTCACCATTGAGCCCTGGTATCAGCCGACCATGAACAAGGTTTTGACGGCAAATGAGATTTCGTTTGCACTTAATGTGCCCCGTGCGGATACATTAGATGGCATTGGCATGATTTTTGGTGCACAGACGACAGATTTGGTTTATAACGGATTTGAAAGCAAGAATACGTACTACATGCTGAAGCTGGTTGACCAGAATCTGACACTTTACAAGGTGAAAGATGGCGTAGCAACAGCCTGCATGACAGCAGAAGATATCTACTTTAACTATGGCGAGTTCAATCCCTTCACCATTACGGTGACAGAAGAGCACGATTTAAACCGTGTGACGGTGAAAATTGAAAATGATGTGATTTTAGATACCCTGGTGGATGAACCAATCAGCAAGACTGGATATTTTGGTATTCTGTCGAAGCACATGGCAGTTAAAGTAAAATAAAAAGGCACTTGTCTCATGTGCCTTTTGGGTAACAAGGGATGTTAGCCAGGGGGAGAAGAAAGAGCATACTTCGATTTTCTCCTCTTGGCGCACCCTTCGTCACAAGCACAGGAGACAGTATAATAGATTCCTTTGAGAAAGGAGATTTTAATGATGAAAAAGATTTTGTCCTTGGTTCTTAGTGCGTTTATGCTTGTATCCTTACTGCCTATGACAGCCATGGCGGCCAGTCCACAGGCAACCTACCATCAGGATGGCCCTGCTTTTTCTGTTGCAGCGTCAAATCTCACGGTAGCAGATGCAACAGTTGTAACGTTTACCGCAACGGCTTATAATAAAGATGGCACGCAGGTGGGCGACGCTTTGAGCCAAAATGCAACAGTAACCGGAGGTGCTCTTGCGGCTTCCGTTAACTTTGAGTCTGATGGAGCAGAGGCTTCTTCTGCAATTGCATCGGTTAAGGTGGTTGTGAAAAACGGTGATGAGGAAGTTGTTCCGGAGAAGAGCTTCACCGTAACGCCGCAGGCGGTTACAGACAATGTGTATAATAACTTCACCAACGGTTTTTATAAGCCGGTTGTGGGAGATGACGTAACGGTCAGTGCACAAAAGTGGGCGAAATGGATTGATGGCAGTTATGCAACAGGCGGTGATGATTCTAACTTGGCAGACAATAATCCGACGACATACGGCACTTTGAATCAATCCAGCGGCAATGTTAGCGGACAAGTGCTTATCTGGCAGAAATATGTTACGCTTTCATCTGCTGTAAAGATTGACCGTGTTGTTGCATGGAGTAATAAAACAGTCAATGAGTATTATCTTGCGAAGACAATAGATATGACATCCCCGGGATACCATACACATGATGATAAATTCCTGGGAACTTCAACTACGGATTCTGCAATTAAGTATCTTGGCAACAAAGATAGTGCGGCTGTCTGCACGGACGATGTCATTGCCGGCATGCGTCGCATGGTGTTTAATGCTGATGGTGGAGAATATACCCATTTGATTCACCACGCTCCGGCAAGCGGCGGTGGTTCAACACGCCTTGCAGATATTCAGGCTTACCAGAAGGTGAAGGTGAGCAAAGAAGCATTTGCGGTTGCTCCCGGAGCAACATACAGCCAGGAAGGCTCTGCATTTTCGGTTAAAGCTGTACAACTTACTATAGAAGAGGGTACCGAACTGACGTTTGCGGCAACAGCTTATAAAGCAGACGGTACAACCGTTGTCGGCACACCGCTGACAAAAACCGCAGCGGTGACAGCAGGCGGTGCTTTTGCAGCTTCTGTAGATTTTGAGGCTGGCGGTACGGAAGCAGACTTTTCAATCGCATCGGTTAAGGTTGTAGTGAAGAATGGTGACGAGGAAGTGATTCCTGAGAAGAACTTCACCGTAACGCCGCAGGCGGTTACAGACAATGTGTATAATAACTTCACCAACGGTTTTTATAAGCCGGTTGTGGGAGATGGCGTAACGGTCAGTGCACAAAAGTGGGCGAAATGGATTGATGGCAGTTATGCAACAGGCGGTGATGATTCTAACCTGGCAGACAATAATCCGACGACATACGGCACTTTGAATCAATCCAGCGGAAATGTTAGCGGACAAGTGCTTATCTGGCAGAAATATGTTACGCTTTCATCTGCTGTAAAGATTGACCGTGTTGTTGCATGGAGTAATAAAACAGTCAATGAGTATTATCTTGCGAAGACAATAGATATGACATCCCCGGGATACCATACACATGATGATAAATTCCTGGGAACTTCAACTACGGATTCTGCAATTAAGTATCTTGGCAACAAAGACAGTGCGGCTGTCTGCACAGACGATGTCATTGCCGGCATGCGTCGCATGGTGTTTAATGCTGATGGTGGAGAATATACCCATTTGATTCACCACGCTCCGGCAAGCGGCGGCGGTTCAACACGCCTTGCAGATATTCAGGCTTACCAGAAGGTAGTTGTTGATATTGTGGCTTTGGGTGATGGTTATGTTGAGCCGGATAATGGTAATGACGATAATGAAGAAGAAGAAGAGCCGGTTGTTCCGGATCCGCCGACTCCGCCGCAGATCACAACAGAAGAAGTAGCCCTGAATAAAGCGGCTTTTTCTTATAATTCTAAGATAGGAACGAATCCTTCCATGGCAATAGATGGTAAGGACTCGACAGCCTGGGAATCCAAGGGTACAGGAACAGTTGCCGATAACTTTGTGATCGATTTAGGCGCTGATTATGAAGTGCATGCTGTTAAGATTCTGCCGAAGGCTGCAGATTCAGCACAAAATATAACAGTTTACGGGACAAAGAAAAATGCAACAAATGCTACTTCTGCCGAAAATCAGGATAAGACGAAGCTGGGTGAAATCGGTACAGAGGCACTTTCTACCACAGAGATGAAAGAACTTACCGTAGCCACTCCGGCAGCCTATCGTTACATTGTGATTGAACAGGCAGCAGGTGCATCTAAACCGATGGCTCTTTGCGAAGTTGAGGTTTGGGCTAAGGAATCGGAGGTTGTTTCAACAGCCGTTCCTGTGAGCCTTGTGAGCAAGGGTGCGACTCCTTATTCCGGTCCTAAAGGCTTACCTGCAACGACTGCTTTTACAAATGTTCAGACACTGACGGATGATGATCCAACGGTTACGGCATATGGCCAGGGTAATGACACAACGGCAGCAAATGGCTTGTATTTATACATTGACTTAGGTCAGCCGGTTAAGACAACCCATGTTGCATATCAGGCAATCCTGCACGAGAACAATCTTCGTGGTGCCGAGGGATTTGTTGTTGTTGGTACAAACAATGTGGACGATTTTGAAAATGGAACGGCGACTGTACTGGCAACTGCCGGAACAAGTGGTATCGCCGGCACAGTCGGTGCTGACACCGGCTTGTGGATGTTCCCGATAAATAGCACAACGGCATATCAATATTACGGTGTTATGAAGAAAACGCCGGCTACAGGGCTTAAGGCTCTTTCTGCAAATACATTACAGGTGTACAGTAAGGCTTCCGACATGGCGCAGTTGGTGAACGATGCAGGTGTGAGCGCTTTGGTTTCTAATGTTAAGAAGGAAATCGGGGAAAACAGCGTTACCTATTCTGCCAGCTATTTAACCGGCGCCGGCAACGGTGAAGCCATTGGCTTCTTCAGCCGTTATAATAAGGATGGCCAGCTTGTAGATGCATACACCGTAAATGGTGGTTACATGATGAGTGGCTATTACAATGAAGTTAACTTTACTGTTCCTGATGTTGTAACTGCGGATAAGGACGTTTGGGAACTGATCGTTATTTGCGGCGATCGTGTGATTGATTACATCACCGATGTAAAGAAGATGACAAGACCTATGGCCTATGCAGGTACAGAAGGTGAAGGTTTAACCTTTACCCAAACGGGCCACACCATTACGGCAAGTGGCACAGTGGATGCAAATGTTTTGGCGATGATGGTTCTTGACAAGGATGCCGGCATTGAAGCTTACACGGTAGAGGATATTCTGAGCTGTCAGTTTGCTTATGCACCTGAAGAGGCAATGGCTCCGTGGAATTATAGCTTCCGCTTTACCATGCCGAACAGAACGGCAGGAGAATATCCTGTTCACTTCCTTTCGGACAACGGAGCGCTTTCTGATGACAATAAGATTATGAATGTTTATGATGTGTCTCAGATTGTGACAGACTTCCAGAGTGTGATGCCGGATACCTTCTTAGCTGCTATCAATGATCGGGATAATGCAGGATTCTTTGGTACAGAGCTTGTTACGGCATTAAATGCTGCCGGTGATGACATTGGTGTGAACTTTATGCTTGCAAAAACAGGCTTTACTTCAGGTCTTTTTGACAAGGACCTGACCCGGTGGAATGATATTAACACCATCGTTGCTGCAGTAGAGGCGGCTCTGGTGATTGATGCAACCGTTGCAGAGAGTGGTGTTGCAGAGGCTATTTTAGCACACGGCGCCGTCCTGCCGGAGATTTTTGGAACAGATGCATATAGTGCGGAAGAGTTCGAAATCATATTACCGGATGTTATGGATATTGTCGGTTCTAACAGCGCAGAAAAGCTGGCCAATGCATATAAACGCACGATTGCTCTTTCGCTGCTTTATAATGGCAGCCAGGCTGAAAAGGAACGGGCAATCGAAGAGTACAGAGATGCATTGGGTATTGCAGAAGATACATTAGATACAGAAATGACGGTACGCGCTATTGCTGAAAAGCTTTCTAACACGCCTTCTGTTGTTACCGGTACTTATGCATACGGCATGAATCAGATAGTTGACGATATCATTACGGATTGGGAAGAGAATCAGGATGATTCCAAAGAACTGGGTACCAATGGTAATAAGCGTCCCGGCACTGTCGGTAATGTGACCGCGTCAATACCTCGTGATTTTATCGGTACCACAGATACAGCCTTTATTCCCACGCAGGATAAAGTGGAAGCGGAAAATCAGGAAGCATCAGCTCAATTTAATGACATCCAGCATCATGTCTGGGCGCAGGATGCAATCGGCAAGCTTGCTGCAAAAGGCATTCTGTCCGGTCAGGGTGACGGAAACTTTAATCCGGACGGATTACTAACCCGTGAACAGGCTGCTAAAATTCTAGTGCTTGTAATGAATTTGCCGACCAGTGCAAATGATAACGGATATCGCGATTGTGCGTACGGCTCCTGGTATTATCCATACATCACAGCGGCCAAGGAGCATGACCTTGTTAAGGGCGTTTCCCGCTCCGATTTTGGTGTGGGTCAGCTTGTGACAAGACAGGATCTGGCGGTTATGATTTATCGTGCGATGGACGGTTTGGATATCGTGGATGCAGAGGTTTCTGCTAAATTTACAGATGATACGGCGACCAGTGATTACGCAAAAGTGGCCGTGAATAAATTAGGTGGTATGGGTCTTATCTCTGGTTTTGCAGATGGCAGCTTTGGTGCGAATAAGAATACAACCCGTGCACAGGCTGCGGTTATGTTTGCGAGATTGCTTGAACGAATAGAGAACATGGCAGAGGAGGTGGCTGCTGAATGAAAAAGCTATTAGCACTTATTTTGAGTATAATACTGATTGTAGGCCTTTGCCCCATGCAAGCGGCCGTTGTTTCAGCTGCTGAAGATGAAAACGTTGCTTTGGGACTAGTGCCAACCTGTAAAGAGGACAGAGAAGGAAATATTATAACAAACTTAACAGACGGAAATCCGTTAAGCATATGGTCAGGACCTGCCGGAATAGATCAAAACTGGGTTATGCTTGACCTCGGTGTGCCCCATGTTATCAGTCAGGTTATTCTGCATGTGCGTGTCGATGTAAATGCTGACTATTACCGTGAGGCGGCAAACCTCGAACTTTCTAACACACCGGATTTTGCACAAAAGGTTGTGTATGAAGCATTCCCGAGCATTGACCCGGAAACCGGTGAGCCTTATGAAATTACCATTAAAGATAAAAAGGCGTATCGATATGTGCGTGTCATCAAAACCAACAGTGTTACTTTGACCTTTAATGAATTTGAGGTGTACGGTTCAGTTCCTACAAATGAACTGAAAATTGGTGACGATATCGTGGGGACTTCTATCGAAGGTCCGGCAACCTTACTTGCGCATCTTGGATTGATGGGCATGAAGGATCCGGATAATACCCTGTTTGTAAAGGATGCTATTTTCACCCGTGCAGAGGCTGTTGCAGCTGTTGTTGATGCGTTTGCGGGCAATGTCAGCTTCTCAGGTGGCATCCCCTTCAACGATGTTGACAAAGCTCATCCTTATTATATGGATGTGATGACAGCTTGTCATCTGGGTTATATTACGGGCGATAACAATACAACCTTCCGACCGGATGATTATGTAACGACAACTGAATTTTTGTTCATAACGCTCCGTGCTATGGGATATGATGATGTAATTGAGAAGTTATTTGGAAATGACCCGGGTCGCGTGATTAACCTGACAGAGAAGTTAAAGCTGTTAAAGGGTGTTACGGTTGAAAGTTATAATGCCCCGGTTACACGCGGTCAGGCGGCAGTTATCTTTTATAACGCACTTTTAGCTCCTGAATTTAATATGTTTGCGGCACAGGAAGGTTTTCTTACCTTCAGTGATGAAGCCGACATGTTAAGACGCAATCATGGCTTGGTTCTGATTCAGGGTATTGTTGAAGAAAACAGAATCACCAATTTAGAGGGCGATGCGAAAGCAAACAAAAATTCAGCTAAAATTAGCGGAAGAAAATTTGTAGATCCCGAAGGGAAACTGGATAACTTCTTGGGTAAAGAAGTCATAATTGCAACCGATGTTGACGGCTCCGGAGAAATTGTGCTGGCATGGTCTACACAGAAGGAGCAGGAGATTGTCATTCCCGCATCGGCTCTCTGCTCTGATGTAGCGGACATTGAAGCCGGTCGCATCGTTGCCTACGATGAAGATGGGGATGAAGAGTCTTATGTACTTGAATCACCCGTCAGAGTGATTAAAAATGAACTGTCGTATCCTTATTTTGCACCGGAAGACTTGTTGATTACCAACGGCCAGCTGAGGCTATTGGATAATGACCGTGATGGTGTGTATGAGGTTGTGTTCCTTGAAGAGTATTCTCTGCATTATATAGAAAGTGCTTTCTATGATGATAACACCTTTACCTTTGTTGATTCTGAAGGCGTGCGTAAGGTTTTAGATCGGGAAAATCTGGTTGTGGCTGCCAGTGACGGGAACAGTATTGGTCTCAGAAGAGTTGCTTCCGGAACAGTTATTAAATTGTTTGCTTCAAATGACGGCTCATTCAATAGAATTGTTCTATATGATACACCGGTTATTGGAAAACTGACTGCGTATAGTATGACGGAGGCTTCTGTAGATGGTGTTCGTTATGGTTTATCCTTGAGTTACCAAAACACGATTCTTGAGAATGAACCCGTTCCGGGTGAGCCGGTTAGTGCGTTTGTTGATGAAGCGGGAGACATTCTGTGGATTGAGCGCGATACAAAAGCAATCAATGACGGCTGGGTGATTGCATTTTCACAGCAAACAGCTGTTGGTAGCGGTCTTTCACCCAAGCTCGGCTTCAGAATGTTTACACAAGATGCAAAATGGGTAGAAGCTTATGTGGGAGACAAGGTTGTTGTTGACGGCGTAAGCACAACGAAGGATAACCTAACCAAGATGATTGCTGATGATAGCGAAAATCGATTTACCGGCGCATTGCTTCGTTATAAGCTGAATACGGCGGGTCATTTAGCACAGATCGACACGCAGGTAGAAACAGCGGCAGAGGCAAAGCTGGGTGCAAGCTTTGGAAAAGGCCTGTTGGTTATGGAAGGCATGTATACAAGTGGTTCTGCCGGATTCTGGAACGGCCATACCATGGTTACCCCTGCAAAGAGTGACACACCGACCTTTGTGATTCCTACAGTGAACAGCGAATTTACAACAGATTCATCTTATGATAGCTTATACTATGTTCGCAACCTTTCCAGCATGCTGACATCGCATCAGCAGCGTTCTGATTACAATCTGCAATCGTATATGCCGGATGAGGACGGATATCCTGCTTGCTTTATGAAGACGCAGAATTACAGTGCATCTGTTGGTGAATCTACCGAGTCAATGGTAGGTATTAACAGCACGAACGCACCGTTTATGTTGGTTGAAAAAGCAGTTTACAGCACAACGCCGGATGGCGAAGTAGGATTTAAGCTGACCGGACGCGTGATTACAAGTTCCGGTCTGGGAGCAGAAAGTTCCATTATAGCCAATGCGGAATCATCTATGATTGAATCAGGCTTGTTATATCAGGAACAGCCGGATTGCCTGAATGAGAGTAATCTTGTTATTGAATCGGCGATTGGTTCTTTGACGCCTACACAGATTGATCGATATGTAAATTCGGTTACAGATATTGGCTTTGGCGATATTATTCGCTATGAGGCCGGTTCTTCGACAGTTCGTACGGTTGAGAGATACTTTGACTATGATGAAAAAGAACCTGCTGGTGCCGGTGATAATCCGAAGGGTGCTGTTTGGCATATTTCAGGTAATAATATTTCTCACTACAGCGGCTATTATCGCTTCCAGATTGGTGAAATCATGGATGTGAGTGATAATGCGATTACAGTTAAAACTGTTTTCGGTAATGAGGAAATATATCCCAAAAATGCATTTGCAAATGTTGTTGTTTGCGAAAAGAGCGGAACCAAATATAAAATAGGTTCTGTTACGAATTTGGGACAGTATGAAGGTGCTAATGTACAGATTATGTTGTACTCATACAACGGTGCACCGAGAGCTGCATGTATTTATCCATATTATGAATAACAATAAGGACTGTCTCGTTTGCGGGACAGTCCTTATTGTTAAAAAAAGCATTTTTGTGGTATCATTAGTCGGTGATGTTATGTATAATACAGATAAAAACAACGAGATGGAGGGAAGCTTATGATTATTGATATTGGTAATCGCAGAGAGGTTTTTTGGGATGATTATCTAGTGGATACGGAGGCTACGACGGCGGCGCTCACGATGCATAAGCCAGTAAAAAAGGAGATAGCCTATGTGTTTGATAAACCTTGGGAAACGAAGATTTTCAGCTATCCGCATTATATTGAGTGGCAGGGTGAATGCCTGATGTATTACATTGCCGGTGTGCCTTGTAAGCAGCCCCTTAGACTTTCGAAGGACTTTAACAAGGAAGTGTCTGCCTTAAAATGCGTTTGTTTGATGAAGGGGCCGGACCCGTTCCATTTGGAAAGACCTAATTTGGGACTTTATGAAGTGAATGGTAGCAAGGACAATAATGTTTTGTTACAGCAGCGGTGCGAGGGTGACCTTGAAGAAGAATTTGATAATTTTTACGTATTTATTGATGAGAATCCTGATTGCCCGGCCGATGAGAAAATTAAAGCGCTGGCGCAGCAGATTAATCACAGCAAAGGTTTCCCAGGATTTCGTGAACTATGGTGCTACACATCAGGTGATGGCATCAACTTTAAGCTCGGCTGGAAGTTATCGGGTGCTGACGAGCCGTTTGCCGGCCTGTTTGACTCTTTAAACACCGCGCATTATGATAAAGAAGCAGGCGTTTACAGAATGTATGTACGTGGATTGCATTTAGGCTATGGTGTTGCGGCATCGGCCAACGAAACAGGTCTTGTGACTGCAGAAATGGAGAAAGACTTAGCAGCAGATGGCATTCGCGATATCCGTTATATGGAATCAAAAGACTTTAAGACTTGGACCGTGCCCAGACAGATTTCCTACAATGATGATTATGATTTCCCTTTATATACCAATACTGTGCAGAAATATGCACGCGCGCCACATATGTATCTCGGTTTTCCAACTCGTTATGTAGAGCGTAAGAGATGGACGGGAAATTTCGACCAGTTGGGTGGCGAAGAAAACGTTGCCTGGAGAAAAGAGAGAATGGAGAGCAGTCCCCGCCACGGTCTAGCTGTTACCGATGCTATTTTTATGAGCTCGAGAGACGGTTTTAACTGGCACCGTTTCCCCGAAGCGTTTGCAGGTGCGGAGCCGGAGCATGCTCACAACTGGGTATATGGTGATGCATATTTTATGAATAATGTGATGGAAACGCCTTGTGAGGCACCGGAGGTTGGGACAGAAATTTCGCTTTTTGCTAAAGAACTTAACCGCGAATACAGAATGCTGCGGCATTACACCTTGCGCCTTGACGGTTTTGCTTCTTATCATGCTGATTATGATGTGAAGGTGCTTGAGACAAAGCCGATTATCTATGACGGCAGCGAGCTTTCGATTAACTTTAAGACCTCTGCAATCGGATTTATGTATATTGATATTTTAGATGAGACAGGTAAGCCGATTGACGGTTATCATAGCTGTGAACTTTTTGGCAATACCACCGATAGAACTGTTTACTTTGGTGATGGTAAGGATGTTTCGGCACTTAGCGGCAGACCAGTGAAACTGCGGTTTACCATGCGTGATGCAGATATCTATTCCTTCATTTTCAGAGATTAGGAGAATATTATTATGAGGATTACAAAACACGGTATTATTTATTCAGGTGAACATGAACCTATGTTATCAAGTTGTGCGTTTCCCGGCATTTGTCAGCTTCATGATGGGACTATGATGGCTAGCTTTAAGGGTGCCGAAACAAAGGGGCCTTACAATAAGACGGACCGGGCAATGTTTTGCATTTCTACAGATAATGGAGAGAACTGGAGTGAACCGAGGGCGTTTTTTGAACCACCTGTTGTTGATGGAAAGCCGACCACGATTCGTACCGGATATTTTGTAGAGGTTACACCCGGACATGTTATGGCTGTTATAAACGCCGTGGATGCCACGATGGAGGATCTACCTTATTATAATGAGGAAACTGAGGGTTTGAAAGACACCTACATCATGGTTGCACATTCTTTGGATGGTGGTGCAAACTGGTCGGATTTGGAAAGAATACAGGTAAGTACATTCTATGATATGCCTTTGCCGTTGACAGGTGCTCCGTTTGTGACTAAGGAGGGCAGAGTCGGCATTCAGTTTGAGGTGAACAAGCCTTATTATGAGACGGCTTATTGGGTGCATCATAGCTGTGCGGTATTCTCTGATGACGGTGGTTATACCTGGGGAGATGAAGTGGTGATTACGGATTGCCCCACGGTATATTATTGGGATCAGAGGCTTGATACTTTAGCGGATGGCACGGTTACGGATATTTTTTGGACATTCGACAGAGATAAGGGTGATTATGTAAATATTCACTATTGTGAAAGCCAAGATGGTGGTCGCACCTTTGGAGATCTGATTGATACCGGTTTAGTTGGTCAGCCGGGCAATGTGATAGACGGTTTTAACGGAGAAATTTTAGCTGTTTATATTAACCGTGACAGTGTGCCGGAGATCAGACTGGCACAGAGCCTTGACCATGGCAAAACCTGGGCTGATGTGATGACGGTTTATACCTATGGGAAAGACACAAAAGGCAAGAAGAACGCAGGTATGAATGATGTGTGGAGTGAGATGGCAGCTTTCTCGATAGGACATCCCTATATGGAACGCATGCAAGACGGCAGCATCTGGGTTTATTTTTACAGCGGTCCTTCTATACACAGAACGGATTTTCATTTCATTAAGATTGAACAATAGGGAGGAAACTCATGTATATCAATATCGGCAACAGGCGAGAGGTTTTATGGGATGATTTTTTGGTGGATACTGAAAAAACAACAGCAAAACTGACACTGCATAAACCGACTAAGAAGGAACAAGTTTATACCTTTGATAAATTTTGGGAAGCAAAAGGTGTGAGTTATTTCAGCTATATCAAATGGCAGGGAGAGTATTACGTTTATTATACCTGCGGCATTCCCGGTGATGAACAATTTAAGCAAGCCAATGACGTTAATAAAGAAATCAGCAGTATGCGCGGTTTGTGCCTTATGAAGGGACCGGACTTATTCCACTTGGAACGTTATAATGTCGGCATGTTTGAGGTGAACGGAAGCCGTGAAAACAATTTGATTAAGTTGCGGAGAAAAGACGGCACCTTTGAGGAGGAACTGGACAACTTTTTTGTATTTTTAGATGAAAACCCCGATTGTCCGCCGGATGAAAAAATTAAGGGTATTGCGCAAACGGTGAATCATGAAAAAATATTCCCGGGTTTTCGTGAACTTTGGTGCTACACATCGGGAGATGGCATAAACTTTAAATTGGGTTGGAAGCTATCCGGTGCTGATGAACCCTTTGCGGGTTTGTTTGACTCGGAAAACACGGCGCATTATGATAAAGAAGCCGGCGTTTACAGAATGTATGTACGCGGATTGCATTTGGATTATGGTCCGGCGGTTACTGCTAACGAAGATGGCTTGGTGTTAAAGCACATGGAAAAATCTCTGGCGACAGATGGCATTCGTGATATTCGGTACATGGAGTCGAAGGACTTTAAAACATGGACTGTGCCTCAACGCATTTCTTACAGTGATGCAGATGATTATCCTTTGTACACAAATGGCATCAAGCGCTATGAACGTGCGCCGCATATGTATATTGGTACCGCTACACGATATACCGAGCGCAAGAGATGGACAGCCAATTATGATCAGTTGGGTGGTTCGGAAAATGTTGCCTGGAGAAAAGACAGAATGGCTATTGGACCTCGTATTGGTTTGGCGATTACGGATGCTGTGTTTATGTGTTCGCGCGATGGCTTACAGTGGACGAGATTTCCTGAGGCCTTTATGGGCGGAGAACCGGAGAGTGCATACAACTGGCTTTATGGCGACGTTTACCTGATGTATAATTTGACAGAGACGCCTTGTGAGGCGCCCAGCACGGAGACGGAACTTTCGATTTTTGCAGAAGAACATGTGCAGAAAACCTGTAAAGCACTACGTCGCTATACATTGCGTTTGGATGGATTTGCTTCGTATCATGCTGACTACGATGTGAAGACTTTAGAAACCAAACCCATCATTTATGATGGACAGGAGCTTTCGATTAACTTCTCGACTTCTGCAATTGGCTTTGTGTATGTTGACATTTTAGATGAGTCTGGTAAGCCGATTGACGGTTATCATAGCTGTGAACTTTTTGGCAATACCACCGACAGAACTGTTTACTTTGGTGATGGTAAGGATGTTTCGGCACTTAGCGGCAGACCGGTTAAACTGCGGTTTACTATGCGTGATGCGGATATCTATTCTTATATTTTCAGATAAGATAGGTGTACGATTGTGCACGTTTTGTGAATAATTTTGCATTGTTTTTGCTTGTATTTTAGTATACGATAGAAGCACCCTAAAATGTAGATAAAGAAAGGAATGAACAATATGGAATTTGGCGTTATTGTTGGTACCCGTGAAGACGAATTTAAGAGGGTTGCCGATCTTGGCATTCCTACCATTCAGATGTGGATTTATTGTACTCCTGATAATTTGACTCCTGAGCATATTGAAAGAGTTAAGGAATATCGTGAAAAGTATAATATCAGACTTTCAGCATCCTGGTGCCGTTGGCCGGGTAATGTGACCTGGAACCTATGTGAAGGACAGCAGACTTTGGGTTTAGTGCCGATTGCTACAAGAGCAGAACGCATTCAGTCGATGAAACTTGGTGCAGACTTTTCTAAGGAACTGGGTATTACAGATGTTATTACACATGTAGGCTTTATTCCGGAAAATCCGATGACCACAGAGTATTTACAGCTTGTAACGGATTTACGTGAACTGGCTGAGCATTTAAAGGCTAATGGTCAGTACTTCCTGTTTGAGACAGGTCAGGAAACACCGGTAACCCTGCTTCGCATGATTGAAGACATCGGAACAGGCAACCTGGGTGTTAACCTTGACCCGGCTAACCTTTACAGATATGGTAAGGGTAACCCGATTGACGCACTGGACGTTTTCGGAAAGTATGTTCGCGGCGTACATATTAAAGATGCAACTTCTCCGACAGAAGGCAGAACACTTGGTCTTGAACTACCGATTGGTGAAGGTGATGTAAACTTCCCTGTATTCTTAGACAAACTGAAGAATAAGGTTGGTTATGACGGCGTATTGACTCTTGAACGCGAAATTGAAGGAGAACGTCAGACAATTGAGCTGGAAGCTGCAAAATCCTTTATTCAGGGTATTTGGGATTCCATCTAAGGAGTATACAAAAAAAGACAGAGCGCATATGCGGAATATTCTTAAGGACACAAAACCCCTTGATTTCTATGAAATCAAGGGGTTTTTCAGGCTCCCTTGTGTAATACCCCTTCGGGGCACGCGAGGGAGCAGTCAAATTTTTGATTTGACTGAGGGATTGTAGTTGACAACCCTTCCGACAAAACCTATGGTTTTGCCACCTTCCCTTACACAGGGAAGGCTATATCTCTGTCCTTAAAGACACTCAGCATACGCGCTCTGTCTTTTTTTTGTTCTGGCGTTTTGTTTATAGATTTGTTTTGCGGGAGACTGCAAGTGTTTTATAGATAATAGGTGCCAGCAAAACTGTGATAAGGATTTCCGGCACCATATAAAGTCCGTTATAAAAGATAGAATAAATAAGTGCCAGTCCCGTTCCGGAGAAGGTATTCATAATCGTGCTTCCTATGGTATAGAACCCATCCTGGGTAAAAAACCATTCAGCCCAGCTGCCGAAAAAGACAGCACCGGAAATGATATGCAGGATGTAGCGCAGAAGAGGCGCTAGGCATGCACCGAGAGTCATAGCGGTTAAACCGTTTTTGACTCTTTTTTTAAATATGCCGCCAAAGCCTAAGACTGTGTAGGCGAGGATGTAATCAATCAAACAAATTAAGATGGCAGCAAACAGGTTCATCTGGCTTTCGCCGGGCAGGAAAAAGGCGGACACGGTTTTCAGACCGAGCAAAAGCTGTAAAAGACTGAAAATAAAGGCGGAAAACAGGCCCCAGCGCGTGCCGTAGCAATAGGCGATGACAATGATGGGTAACATGGACCCGATTGTGATGCCGCCGCCAAAAGGCAACTGTAAGGGTTGAAAAATGGACAGGACTGTGCCAATAGCAATGAGCATGGCTGTGGTGACAAGGCGTTTTGTTTTCATGGTGATTTCTCCGTTTTTTAGGGGTGGCGCATCTGATTCCTTGCAAAAAAAAGCAGAAATTGCGTGGGGCAATTTCTGCTTTTTTTTGCAATGTGAAATATTCCCTACGTTGGCATTACCCAAATCAGGTTGCGGGTCGAATATAATTCCTCTCAGTCTTGCGACTCCCCGATACTTATTTAACTTGGCTATAGTATATCATACTTGCCTTGCAATGTCAAGCCTTGCAAAAAACAACAAAGGTTTTGTTTTTGGGGTAAAACGGTGTAGGTTTCTATGCGATAACTATACAATTTTGATGTTTTGCATTTTGGGAAATTTTTTTTTGCTATACTGTCAGCGCGATGAGGGAGGTGATAGCGTGCAAGGTACAGGCAGTAATTTAGGGCATTATGTAATGGAGCTTTTGGCAAGACCGGTTATGGAGCTTGATGAACAAGACGCAAGTCAAGGTGGAGAAGACAGCGAGATGAATATAGCGCGGGCGTTGGTGAAAAAGGCAAGTGCAGGGGATCTACAGGCTATCAAAGAGATTAGAAGCCTGACTGAAAATTTGGGGATTCAGGAAAAACAAGAATTTCAGATGCCGGCTAAGATGCTTGCTGAACCGTATCTTTCCGTATGGCGTGACATCAAAAACAGGATGCATACAGAATATGTTTTATACGGCGGACGTGGTAGTGCGAAATCGACCTTTATCAGCCTGATGATTGTAGACCTTTTACTTTCGAATCCTACGCTTCATGCGGTTTTATGCAGGCGCGTTAAAGACACCTTACGGGATAGTGTTTATGCACAGATGAAGTGGGCTATTGCAGAGCTCGGGTACGAGGCGGAATTTGAGTGTCGTGTGAATCCTATGGAGATTATTTACAAGCCAACAGGGCAGAAAATCTATTTTCGAGGCGCGGATGATCCGGCAAAATTAAAATCCATTAAGGTGCCCTTTGGTTATATCGGCATTTTATGGTTTGAGGAGCTTGACCAGTTTTGTGGGGAGGAGGAAATCAGAAGTATTGAGCAATCGGTGATACGCGGTGGTGACGAGGCCTACATTTTTAAATCCTTTAATCCCCCCAAAACAGCAGGCAATTGGGCAAATCAATATGTGTTATTGCCTAAGGAGAACCGGTTGGTAAAAAAAACAACCTATCTGGAGATTCCGCCGGAATGGTTAGGCAGGGTGTTTTTAGAGGAAGCAGAGCATTTGCGGGAAACAAATCCCCTGGCGTATGAACACGAATACGAAGGGGTGGCAAATGGCGCCGGTGGGAACGTGTTTACCAATTTGACTGTTAGGGAAATTACGGATGCAGAAATTAACAGCTTTGACAGAATATATAATGGCATTGACTGGGGCTGGTATCCGGATCCGTTTCGATTTCATCGGATGGCACATCTGGCTTCTGAAAGAAAGTTGTTTATTTTTGACGAGGTGAGCGGTAATAAATTGCCAAACCGAGAGATTGCAAATCTTTTGCGACAAAAGGGAATTGGACAGACAGATAAAATTACGGCTGATTCAGGCGGGGAAGGATTAAAATCAATTGCAGATCTCAGGGAGATGGGCTTCTCTGTTCGTAGGGCAAAAAAGGGGCCGGGAAGCGTTGACTATTCGATGAAATGGCTTTCTTCACTACAGGAGATTATTATTGACCCGAAGCGATGTCCGGAGGCGTCAAAAGAGTTTATGCACTATGAATATGAGATGACAGAAAGTGGTGCGGTGGTGAGCGGATATCCGGACCGTGACAACCATTCCATTGATGCTGTGCGGTATGCATTAGAGGAAGTTTGGAGGAGAAGAGGAAAATGATGGAATTAGAAACAAGTTACGCAATGATGATGCAAAGCATTGAAAAAGTTCTTGGGAAAAAGGTTTTGGTATCTGACAAGATGAAAGATGCAATGATTCTGTGGGATAAGCTCTACAGATGTCAGGCACCATGGCAAAAGGAAGAAGTGAAGAGCTTGTGTTTGGCGCCTACAGTGGTAAGTGAATTGGCCTGTCAGACAACGCTGGATTTTTCTTCTGTTATTTCCGGCAGCGAGCGCGCAGATTACCTAAATGAAAGTGTGTATCAGGAAACACTTGCAGATATCAGACAATGTGTGGAATACGCGTGTGCCTGTGGGGGATTGGTTTTTAAGCCCTATGTAGATAATGGCAAGCTTGCTGTTGAATATGTGCGTGCCAATGCGTTTTTTCCTATAGAGGTAGATTGTCGCGGGAAAATTATTTCTGCTGTCTTCACAGAGCAAAGAAGAAAAGGACTTCGATTGTTTACAAGGCTGGAGGTACACACGTTAGAAAAAGAAGGCGTTCGCACTCGAAATCTTGTTTTAGAAGGCGGGGCGTTTGTAGGCGGCGGTCGTCTAACTACCTTGCGCGAAGTGGAGGAATGGGCAGACCTTGCGGAAGAGGTTCTGCTTACCGGTGTCAAACAGCCACTGTTTTCATACCTTAAGATGCCGATAGCCAATACGGTTGATCCACAGTCGGCGCTCGGTGTTTCCATCTATTCACGAGCCGTTGGGCTTATGGAGGAGGCAGATTTGCAGTTTTCGCGCTTATTGTGGGAATATGAAGGTGGCGAACTGGCCGTTGATGCAAGCGTGGATGCCCTGTTGATGGAAAATGGCGATATAAAGATGCCGGGATTAAAAAAACGTTTATTCCGGGCGTTGGATGTGGACACAGGCGGTGGTGATCTTTACAGTGTGTTTGCACCGCCGCTCAGAGACGAATCCTATTTGAACGGATTGATGGAACTACTTATGCGAGTGGAAGATTTATGCGGTCTTGCACGCGGTACCTTTTCCAATTTAAATGGGTCTGCCAGGACGGCTACAGAGTTGAATATTCTCAGGCAGAGATCGTATTCCACGGTAACAGATATTCAAAAAGCCGTAGAAAGATCCTTACGTGACCTGGTTAAGGCTTTGGAAACAATGGCAACTGTTTTTGATCTTGTGCCGGAAGGACATTGTGATATTACCTTTTCCTTTGATGATAGCGTTGTGACAGACAGGGCATCTCAGTTTGAAGAAATGCAGCTTTTGGTATCACAGGGAATTCTGGATAAGTGGGAATTACGCAGTTGGTATTTAGGTGAAACGGAAGAACAGGCGAAAAAGAATTTGCCTGTTATAGAAAAAGAATAAAGAAAATGTGCCTCTTGTCTTTGGGCAAAAGACGTTAAACAGGCCCACATGCCGCCTGTGTCGGCGGCTTAAAAATAGACGGTGTTTTACGGAGCGGCCGGCCGAGAGACATCAGAATAGAAAGGAGACGTAATGATTGAGCTGATTAAGGAGTTATTTGGTGAGGAAGTAACAGAAGAAAAAGTTTTAAAGCTACAAGAAATGCTCGAACAAAACTATGTATCACGCGCTGATTTTGAAAAGCTGCAGTCCGAATTCACAGATATGAAAACGCAGCATGCTACAGAATTGGCAGAGAAAGAAGAGCAGGCAGACCAAGAAAAATTTATGATCCTGCTACAGCATGCCTTAGAAAAGGCAGGTGCAAAGAATCAGAAAGCTGTTTTAGCTCTGCTATCTATGGAAGGCTTGCGTTATGAAAACGGACAGATCAAAGGTCTTTTAGAACAGCTGGAGGAATTAAAGCGTGAAAACGGTTACTTGTTTGAGGAAAAAGCCGGTTTTGTACAGTTTGTGCGTCCGGGGTCTTCCAGTCGTTCAGAGATTACAGAGGAAGATTTCAGAAATATGAGCTACATGGAAAAGTTAAAGCTCAAAAAGGAACAACCGGCTTTGTATCAGGAATTTATAAAAAAAACAGGAGGTAAATCATGTCGACTTATTTAAACTTTCCATTTGATCAGGAGATTTTCTTACACAGTTGGGAGGCTGCACCCGATCCGACAAAAACAGCTATGATTGATAGTGGTGCACTGGTAGAGGATGCTATGATTGAGGCACGCATTCAAAATGATGGTTGCCTTTACACCATTCCTTTTTACAGTGCGTTAGACGGTGAACCGGACAATTATGACGGTGCAACAGATATTATGGCTCAGGAACCCGTGGGTGGCAGTCAGACCGGTGTTGTATACGGCCGCGGTAAAGGCTTTACGGCGCGCAATTTTGCGGCAGAACTTTCCGGTGGTGATCCGCTTGGCCATATTGCCACTACAATCGGCAAATATTGGGCAAAACAGCGCCAGAAAAACCTGCTTGCCATTTTAGAAGCAATTTTTGGTATTACCGGTAGCGGCAATGCTAAGAAGTGGCAGGAAAATCACGTAGTTGATTTAACCAAGGAAGCATCTGCTGCCTATACCATCGGTGCAACAGATTTAAACGATTTGGCTACAAAAGCATTGGGCGACAACAAGAATCTGTTTTCTCTGGCTATTATGCATTCTGATGTTGCTAAGACCCTGGAAAATCTGCAGCTTTTAGAGTTCTGGAAGTACACAGATGCAAATGGTATTCAAAGACCTGCGTCTATTGCCTCTGTAAGCGGCTTTACCGTTGTGATTGATGATGGCGTACCTGTTGACCGCACCAGCGAAAGCGGTACACCTGCTTACACCACATACCTTTTGGGTGAAGGTGCTATCAGAACTGCTAAAGCCAGAGTGGATGTACCGGCTGAGGTACATCGCGATCCCAGTGTTAACGGTGGTCAGGATACATTATATACCAGAATTCGCGAGACAATTCATCCGAACGGTTTCTCGTTTAATGTACCTGGTAGCGATTGGACCAATAGCCCGACCGATGCACAATTAGGTGCAACAGCAAACTGGTCAATCTCCTTTGATCCTAAGGCAATTCCTATTGCTAAGCTTGTAACAAACGGTTAATGTTGAATGTGGGGCGGGAGGGAGGAAAGAGCGTATGATAGATTATTCATATTATAAAGATACATGGTAAAATAATTCTCACAAGCACAGCAACAACAGGTGTTGTATACGCTAAAATCGGTAGCGTGTTTTTTGAAAAGGGAAAAACATATCATAGAGCAATTTTAGAACAGGAAAATACATTCAGTTATCCTTATTTTAAGAAAAACGATTTTATGCCGTATTATCCTACCTTTCCGATAGAGGAAGATATCTCGCTGGATGTGGGTGTATATATGGAAGATATTAGTCAAGTCGGTAATGTTGCAAGCATTTATATTCAAATTGAGGAAGGGCCGGAAGCTCCGGTCGAATATACAAAGTACATAGAAGATATAACCGAAGTTACTGTAACGAAACAGACGGATGGCGGAGTGGAGGAAGCTTATACACCGCGTGCTGACGGCGTTGTGGAGGGCGTTATGTCTTCCTCGCCTTCTATGTTGCTTTCTGCAAATACAAACGATGCTGTTATAAACTGTACATATAATGTTGATACAAACAAGGCGATTGAGCGCCTGACAGATGCGATTATTTCATTAGGAGGGAACGTATAATGTTTAATTTGAGAGATTTTATTAAAAAGGGCTTACTGGATGCAATAGGTAAAATGGCGGATTATCAGGTTATCTTACATGCGGTTGGCTGGCATGAGAAGGGCGTTTTGACAGAAGATGACCTGGCTGAAATTAACGCAGTCATTGGGGAGCAACACCTGAATATAGAAGAGGCTCCGCACCAAGCAGAAGGGAGCCAATAAGGGAGGTTGATTGGTCATGAAGGTGTTTATTGACGCCGGACACAATTATACGGGTCATGATACCGGTGCTCAGGGCAACGGCTTAAAAGAGCAGGAGGTTAGTTTTACCATCGCCGACTATTTGCGTTTGTTGCTTTTAGAGGCTGGTCATAATGTTAAAATGAGCCGGAACAGTATGACAGATTCTGTAGGGAATACGGTTTCTTCCAGCATAGGCGGTCGTGCAGCGCAGGCAAATGAATGGGGAGCAGATGTATTTCTTTCCATTCATTGCAATGCCGGGGGCGGACGCGGAACAGAGTGCCTGATATATGGCCGTGGCGGAACATCAGAAGAATATGCTACCGGGATTCAAAGAACCATTGTAGATAGATTGGGCACTATGAACAGGGGTGTAAAAGTCAGAGCCGAACTGGGCGTTTGGCGATTGACTTCCATGCCGGCAGTTTTGATTGAAACGGCTTTTATCGACAATGAAGCAGATGCAAGACTTTTGCGAGATCAGCCGGAGAATTTTGCCCTTGCCATTTTTGAAGGATTACTTGAAAAAATGGATCAGAAATCCATAGAAAACAATACGAACCAAACAGTTATGAGGTTACCTTCTGAGGTTTATGTACAGGAAATAGAGCCGGAAAACTTTGATATTTTGGTATGTGATGCAAAAAAACGAAGCGTAGCTAAAAACAGATATTTTAACGGCGGTTATTTTGCAGTGCAGGCAGACGGCAGCACAATACCGGTAGGAAATCTGGCATCAGAAGGTGTTATTGTGGCGCAGGCAAAGGACAATCCGGCATGGATTAATCTGTCACAAAAGGCCCTCACGACGATCTACACGGTTAAAGACTATGAAAAGGACCGTTTTTTTTGCTATATATCAAAGACTGACAGGTTAGAGAATATTCCGGGATTAAGATCTGCGATTTCCGGCATTCCCATTATTTTTAACGGAAAATTCGTACCTTATGAAGCGATTTTAGCAGAAGGTTATTTTGGTAATGAACTATATGATACATGGCATGGATTTTTGGGTATACGTAACCAAAAGCTTTGTTATGTTGCTATGAAATGCGGTTTTGAAGAAATGTGTTGGGCATTGGTTGCTTTGGGTATCTACGATGCCATTAAGTTAGACGGTGGCGGTTCATTTATTCTGCATGACATAAAAGAGCTTTCCGGTACTTATGAAAACAGAAGAATTCACAATGTGGGAGTGTGGACCTCATGAATGAAGCATATCGTCCCATTCGAAGAGAATGCAAGGAAGAATTTGAGAAACTTCATAAGCGGATTGATAAGAGAGATAAGCTTTTGGGTGAGCAGGAGGACAGATTACAGGCACACGGTGAATCTCTGGCGCGCATGAGTGAGGATGTGATTCATGTAACACAATCTATTAGTGGTCTTACAAAAGCATTGTGGGGTGTGACGGGTTCATTGCTTGCTACTTTGTTCGGATTTTTAATCTGGTATGTGCAGTCAATATAGAAGGAGGATTCTATGTACGATTACATGAAAGAATTCATTAAACCGGAGTTTTTAATTCTGGTTCCGGTACTTTACGTTTTGGGTATGTCATTAAAAAAATCAAAACTGCAGGATCATTTAATTCCTTTGATTTTAGGTGTTGTTTCTGTTGCGCTTGTAATACTTTACATAGTAGCAACAAGCAGCGTTGACAATTGGCAAAGTATCTTGCTAGCGGTTTTTTCAGGGTTGACCCAAGGGATTCTTTGCGCCGGTGCCAGCGTGTATGTGAACCAGCTAATTAGACAACGGCAAAAGAAAAATGACAGTGAAAAATCGTAAAAGAAAAAGAGAAGTCACTTGGTGACTTCTCTTTTATATTGTTTTTAATTATTTCTTCAGTTTGATAACTTCTTCAACCTGTTTTGCGATGTTCTTTGCAGTCAGGCCGTATTCTTCAAGCAGAACAGCGGGTTTACCGGACTTACCAAACTTATCCTGTGTACCTACGCGACGCATGGGAACAGGGCAGTTTTCGCAGAGAACTTCTGCAACAGCACTACCTAAACCGCCAATGATGTTATGTTCTTCAGCGGTTACAATAGCACCGGTTTCGCTGGCAGCCTTGATTAAGATATCCTTATCAATCGGTTTGATTGTGTGGATGTTAATCACTCTGGCATTGATGCCGGACTCTGCCAAAATCTTTTTAGCCTCCAAAGCTTCGGGAACCATCAGACCTGTAGCAACGATGGTTGCATCGGTACCGGGTTCAAGTTCAATACCTTTACCCAGTTCGAATTTGTATGTAGCACGATCAAAGAGTTCCGGAACAGCCAGACGGCCAAAACGGAGGTAAACAGGACCGTGATGCTTGATAGCAGCTTCAACAGCCAGGATAGCTTCGGTAGCATCTGCGGGGTTGATTACAACCATGTTGGGGATGGTACGCATGATGCCGATGTCTTCCAGACATTGGTGAGATGCACCGTCTTCACCAACAGAGATACCTGCATGGGTAGCACCAATCTTTACATTCAGATTGGGGTAACCAATGGAGTTTCTAATCTGTTCAAAAGCTCTGCCTGCCGCAAACATAGCAAAGGAGCTTGCAAAAACAGTTTTGCCGCAAGTAGCAAGACCGGCAGCGGTTGTTACCATGCTTGCTTCTGCAATACCGGCGTTAAAGAAACGCTCGGGAAATTTCTTTTTAAATGTATCGGTTTTTGTTGATTTGGAAAGGTCAGCGTCTAAAACGATCAAATCTTTATAAGTTTCGCCGAATTCTGCTAAAGCCAATCCGTAAGCTTCACGTGTTGCAATCTTACCCATTAGGCTTCTACCTCCAATTCTTTGATTTGAGCGTCGAGCTCGCTGATTGCCTGGTTATACTGCTCTTCGTTGGGAGCATTACCATGCCAGCCAGCCTGATTTTCCATAAAGGAAACACCTTTACCCTTAACGCTCTTCATGATGATAACGGTCGGCTTGCCTTTTGTGGCTTTAGCTTCGCAAATTGCATCATACAGCTTTTCGGGGTCATGTGCATCGGTTACGATAACATGCCAGTTGAAGGCTTTGAACTTTTCATCAATGGGCAGAGGAGACATAACCTTTTCAATGTCACCATCAATCTGCAGACCATTAAAGTCAACAAATGCGGTCAGGTTGTCTAGTTTGTAGTGAGCAGCAAACATAGCAGCTTCCCAAACCTGACCTTCTTCTAATTCACCATCGCCCAGAATGGAGTACACGCGGTAATCTTTATTATCAATTTTACCAGCCAGCGCCATGCCGTTAGCGGCACAGATGCCCTGACCCAATGAACCGGTTGACATATCTACGCCGGGAACGCCCTTCATATCGGGATGACCCTGCAGGTAGCTGTCTGCTTTACGGAAAGTAGCACAATCTGCAACAGGGAAGAAACCGCGTTCTGCTAAGGTTGCATACAGTGCGGGGGAACAGTGACCCTTTGAAAGAACAAATCTGTCTCTGTCCTCTTTTTTTGGATTGCTCGGGTCAACATTCATGACCTCAAAATACAATACGGACAACGCGTCCGCGATGGATAATGAACCTCCCGGATGGCCGGATGAGGCGCTGTAAACAGCCGTGAGAGCATTTTTTCTAATCTTGTTAGCCAGGATTTTGAGCTCTCTGACTCTATTCTTATCCACGTTTTTCGCCCCTTTCAAAAGTTAATTTATGGGATAATTTTTAAAACCTTCACCGGAAACCGAACGGGCGCCGGTAAAGATAATAAACGCTGTTGGGTCGTGCGCCAAGACGATTTTTTTAAGCTTGGGGATTTCATGCTTTTTAATCACGCACAACAATACCAGACCGTCTTTTTGTGTATACATTCTTTTGCAGTAGAGACCTGTGGCGCCACGATCTAAAACGCGCATGGTCTCCTGTGCGATTTGCTCTGCTTTAGGTGAAACAATATAAACAACCTTGGCAAAGTTCGCGCCTTGTATCATTAAATCAATTAATATGCTGTTTGTTGTAGCTGCGATTACGCCGTAGAGGCAGGCTTCGGCATGACCTGCGGCAAAAGCAGCACAGAGAATGATGACGCCATCCGTCACCAAGAGCCATTTACCTACATCAAGACCCGGAAACAGGCGATGCAAAAGATGTGCGGCAATATCACTGCCACCGGTTGTGGCACCAGTTAAAAAAATGATACCCATACCGATTCCAACCAGTCCGCCACCAAACAGGGCACATAGCATGAGATTGTTTGTTATCGCCGGAAAGAATGACAGTACATCTGTTAATACCGAAAAGATAAAGGCACCATACATAGAGCGAAATAAAAAGCCGCTTCCCAAATGTTTATAGCCGAGGATAAACAACGGAATATTTAACAGAAGCATCAAAAGGCCGACAGGGAAGCCGGTGTAGCCATGCACGAGCACACCGATGCCGGAAAGCCCGCCGGCGACTAAGTTAACCGGTGCGAAAAACAGGCTGATTCCTAAAGCAGCTAAAAAAGCTCCAAAAGTAATTATACCATAAATTTTCAAAAATCCCAATACTTTTTTCAAAAAAATCACTCCAATTGTAAATTAATATGTAAAAAAGAGTGATTTTTCTGAATTAAATGGTTTTTGCAGCAGAGATAACCTCGTAGGCTTGTTCCATAATAAGTGTTAAGCGCTCTTCCTGTCCGGTTAAGTACAAATATCCCAGCAAGGCTTCAAATCCCGTTGCATACCGGTAATCGGTTACACTGGCGTGCTTAGGTGTTGTGGCCGAGTGTGCATTACGACCACGTTTAAACACACTATCCTCTTCTTCTGTAAGTGTGCTCATCAATTCTCTTACAACCATGCTTTGGGCTTCAGCACGGACATACCTAACGGCTTCTTTGTGCAATTTATTGGCTGAGGTATTGGCTTTTAGCAAAACCTTTGTGCGAATAAATGTTTCATACACGCCATCTCCCACAAAGGCAAGAGCCAGGGGAGAGTAGCCACGGGCCTCACTGATGGTCATATGTGGAAGGGATTTACTGTTCATCCTGCACCTTCTTGATGTTTAATTTCATGCCCTGGCGTGTATCAAGAACTTCTACGCCTAACGCCTTTAATTCATCACGTAAGCGGTCAGAAAGTGCCCAGTCTTTGTTCTGACGAGCTTCTGCGCGTTGCTTTAAAAGTTCTTTTACTTCATCGCTGACGGAGTCTTCTTGTTTCTTGTAGAGGACACCCAGAACCGTGCCCAGTTCTTTTAATTTATTGATGGAAGCATCAATAACTGCAAGAGGAGATTCAGCACGAATGCCGGAATTTAAGAATCTGGCCAAATCAAACAGAACAGAAATGGCATCAGCGGTGTTTACGTCATCATCCATAGCGGCCACAAAGCGATCACCAAATTCTTCTATCTGCTTCAAGATTGCTTCGTCTTCTTCTGTTAAGGCTTTTTTCTGTGCTTTTGCCTGTAAAAATTCGAGATTATACAGGCAGGTATATAAGCGCTCAAGACCGGCCTGCGACTGCTTTAAAAGCTCATCTGAAAAGTTGATGGCGCTGCGGTAATGGGCAGAAAGCATGAAGAAACGAATCACTTCGTAATCATATTTCTTAGAAACATCGCGAACGGTAAAGAAGTTACCCTTGGATTTTGCCATTTTTTCGTTGTTAACATTGATATAGCCGTTGTGGAGCCAATAGCGGGCAAAGGGCTTGCCGTTTGCGCATTCGCTTTGTGCAATTTCGTTTTCATGGTGCGGGAAGATAAGGTCTTGACCACCGGAGTGAATATCAATGGTTTCACCTAAATAACGATTTGCCATGGCGGAGCATTCGATATGCCAACCGGGACGGCCTTCACCCCAGGGACTTTGCCATGCGGGCTCACCTTCTTTTTTGTTTTTCCAGAGCGCGAAATCCATGGGATTTTTTTTGCGCTCATCCACATCGATTCTGGCGCCGGCTTCCAACTCCTCTAAAGGCTGACCGGAGAGTTTGCCGTATTCAGAAAAACGGTGAATGTCAAAATACACATCGCCATCAGCTTCGTAAGCATATCCCTTTTCGATTAAGCGGCTGACGATATCGATGATAGCGTCAATATTATCGGTTGCACGGGGATGCACGCTGGCTTCTGTAATGGAAAGCCCCTTTGCATCAATGAAATACTCTTCGATAAATTTGTCTGCCAGCTGGCGAACGGTAACGCCCTGCTCGTTGGCGTTTTTAATCATTTTATCGTCAATATCCGTAAAGTTCTGAACAAACTTTACCTGATAGCCGCGGTATTCAAAATAGCGGCGCAGTGTATCGAAAATAATAAAGGGCCGTGCGTTACCGATGTGGAAAAAATTATATACGGTCGGTCCGCAGGAATACATTTTAACTTCGCCGGGGACCAACGGAATAAACTCTTCTTTTTTTCGTGTCATAGTGTTGTACAGTTTCATATAATTGACCTTCCTTTAATCAATGGATTCTTCATGTTGCGTCTCGTTTGTTTGGGCAAGACGTTTTTCCAGCTTTTCGAGCCTTGCCTGAAGTCGGCAGAGTTCCTGCGAGACAGGGTCGGGGATATGTATTTGGTCTAAATCGGATACTCTTTTATTGTTAATTTTAACAATCCGGGCGGGCACACCAACACAAGTGGAGTTGGGCGGCACTTCTCTTAAAACCACGGCGCCGGCAGCAATTTTGGAATTATCGCCCACGGTAAAGGGGCCTAATACCTTAGCGCCGCTTCCGACCGTTACATTGTTGCCTAAGGTAGGGTGACGTTTGCCGCTTTCCTTACCGGTACCACCTAAGGTAACGCCTTGATACAGCGTGCAGTTGTCGCCAATTTCGGTGGTTTCACCAATCACAACACCCATGCCGTGGTCGATAAAAAGACCGCGACCGATTTTGGCACCGGGATGAATTTCGATGCCTGTGAAAAAACGGCATGTTTGTGAAATGAAACGAGCCAACCCGAAACAGTGCTTTTTATATAACCAATGTGCAAAACGATACCAGCAAACTGCATGAAATCCTGAATACATAAAAAAGACTTCAAATCCGTTACGGGCTGCAGGATCCCGCTCGCGAATTGCGCGGATATCTGCTCTCATTCGACTAAACAAACACTCACCTCATTGCCAATTTGTACTTAAATGACTTCACTTTAATCAACATAGAAGCTATTCTCAAATAGTATATCAAAATTTTGAGGAAATAGCAATATTTATCTGCTAATAACTCATTATTTTTTGAAAAAATTATCCCCACTGCTAATGGAACATCGGCAGTGGGGATTTTAGCTTACCGTCAGTCAGGCTAACAGTCGCAATTTTGATTGCATCTGCTGTTACAGGATGTGCCACATTCTGTATAGGGCATCGGGCAGCAACAGCCAGAACAATCTGTGCGGTGATTTGTCAGTTCTCTGACTTTATCTAACGCTTCATCAGCACAATCAGCAGCACGTTTAGCCTGGCAAGCAGCTTGCTCAGCGGCTTGTGCGGCTTCTCGTGCGGCACAAGAGAGTGCTTCAGAACGATGAGCCGCTCTTTCAGCTACCTTTGCTGCTTTAGCGGCCTCGCAGGCAGCTGCTTCTGCTTCTCTTAGTGCACACTGCAGAGCGCGATTCATAGCACCGCATGCAGAACAGTTACAACAACACATAAAAAAACCTCCGTTTCATACTTTAAATTCTGCTGTTTATGAGGGAGGAATGCCCTCAGTTTCACTATATGCAAAGAATGATTTGGGGTGACAATTATGTCTAAATTAATAATTTATTGTCATCAGACTTGCGAAATATATAAAAATATGTTATAGTAAAAAATATTTTATGAAGTGTGAAAGTGATATACGATTATGATAGAAAATACATACCAGGCCATAGAGCGTGCACGTGCGGAGAGAAGACGCAAGCGACAGCAGAGAAGGAAAAGAGAATGGCTTGTTTTAATTGGTGTTGTTATATGTTTGTTTGTTGTTTTGTTGGTGGTTTCACTCCGAAAACCGGCACAACCACCCAAAGACAATATAGACAATCCTTTGCAAATTGCCTATAACCGCACGCCGCAAAGTAGGTCAAAAAATGACATCCGCTATATTGTTATACATGATACGGCGAATAAGGAAAAAAACGCTGATGCAAAAAGCCATTATGATTTTTTTAACAGTGGTGCCCAGGGCATGAGTGCAGATTTTTTTGTAGATGATGAAGAGATCCTGCAGGTGAATAACTACTACCAATATTACACCTGGCATTGTGGTGATGGGAGTGCGCAAAATGAAATTACAAATATGAACAGTATCGGCGTGGAGATTTGCGTCAACCGCGATGGAAATTATGAAAAAGCTGTAGATAATGCGGTGTTATTGGTTCGAAAACTGATGCACGAGCTTTCAATTGATGCTTCCTGCGTTGTGCGACATTACGATGCAAGCGGGAAGGAATGTCCCGCTTCTATGAGCGCACATGGTTGGAAGAAATGGGAGCAACTTAAAAAGAAAATTATGGAAATGCCAACACAAAGAACCGAAGAGTGATTTTTTATGTAAACTCTTGACATTGACAGAGTTATGTTTTAAAATAATAAGATATAAGTAAAAACAGGCTGGTGATATTTTTGGAAAATAATGCAACCTTTAAAGAGGCGCTTGAACATTATCGTGATGTCGTTTTGGACAACACGAAAATTGCGCCCGAATCATATAATAACTATAAGGTTAAGCGGGGCCTTCGTAACAGTGATGGTACAGGTGTTTTGGCCGGCTTGACGAATATTGGTAACGTACATGGTTATGTGTTATCAGAAGACGAGAAAACAGCAGATGAGGGCCGCTTGCGTTATCGTGGTATCAATGTAGCTGATATAGTGGCTGATTGCGAGAAGGACAAACGCTTTGGCTACGAAGAAGTTTGTTATTTGATTTTGTTCGGCAAACTTCCAACTAAAGATGAACTGAAAAAGTTTAACGAATTAATGGGAAGCCTGCGCCCCGTTCCTTATAACTTCCGTGAAGATGTGATTATGAAAAATCCCAGTCCGGATATTATGAATAAGCTGGCGCGTGCGGTTCTTTCTACCTATTCATTTGACCCTGACCCGGATAACACCGGTCTTTTAAACATCATTCGTCAGTCCATGCTGCTTGTGGCACGCGTGCCGACCATGGTGGCCTATGCCTACCAGGCAAAACTGCATTATTATGATTCAAAAAGCTTATATATTCACCATCCTCAGGCAGAACTCAGCACGGCGGAGAACTTTTTATATATGATTCGTCCGGATAATCGGTATACTAAAATAGAAGCTGAGATTCTGGATCTGGCGCTGATTTTGCATGCAGAACATGGTGGCGGTAATAACTCTGCCTTTACGACGCGAGTTGTATCTTCTTCCGGTAGTGATACCTATTCTGCAATCGCTGCGGCAATCGGCTCCTTAAAAGGACCCAGACACGGCGGCGCCAATAAAAAGGTTATGGGCATGATTGATGATTTTAAAGAGCATATTGAGGATATCACCGATCCTGATCAGGTTGCTGCGCATATTGAAAAAACTTTGCGCAAGGAAACCTATGATGGTTCCGGTCTTGTGTATGGTATGGGCCATGCTATTTACACATTATCAGACCCTCGTGCTGTGATGCTTAAGAAAAAGGCAGAAGAACTTGCCAAAATTACCGGTAATGAAGATGAATTCAAGTTATATAGTTTGATAGAAGAGCTCACGCCGGATATCTTCCACAGAATGCGCGGGCCGAAAGATATGTGCGCCAATGTTGACCTGTATTCCGGCTTTGTGTATAAAATGCTGAACATTCCGGAAGAATTATACACCCCCATGTTTGCTATTGCTCGTATGGCGGGGTGGTGTGCACATCGAATAGAGGAAGTCACCTATGGCGGTCGTATTATCAGACCGGCCTACAAAAGCGTTTGTAAAAAGCGGGAGTACATTCCCTTTGCTGAAAGATAAAAGGGAAAAATACACCTTCTTTTGCGTCTATTCCTAACATATAATAAATATCCACCCGCATAGCGGGTGGTATTTCATTTTCGGGCATAGCCCTACCCTTTACTGGCTGCGCACAAGTGCGCTTTTTATTGGCCTGCCAGCCACGCAAATATTATTTGCTACCCATAAATGGGTTATCTTTTCGCAGGCTTCTCCTTGAGGAGAGGCTCCGTCGCAGACGGTGGTGAGGTGTAGATTGCGAATACAATCGTTAGCCGTTTATTACCACACCACCTCATCCGAGTTTTGCTACGCAAAACCCACCTTCCCCTCCCACAGGGGAAGGCTTTTCGACAACATGCGTTTAAACAAAAGCTTTCATATTTTAACAAACTTTTAATTTATAAATTACATCTAATTTGTTTTCTGTTCATCGGTTAACCTTTACCGAACCACGCGACTATCGCGTGGTATTCTGTATACAAAAAGAGCAGTTGCTTTAAGCAACTGCTCTTTTTATATTAAACATTAGATAAGAACCTTGAAAACGATTTTTACAACGGGAGCTGATTCACCGTATTTAAGACCCGGCTTGTGTAGGTCTTCAGGATACAAAATAGCAAATGTGCCGGCCTCTAAAATAGCGTCTGTTGCATTAGGTCCCGGATATACATAGCAATCACCGTCTTCGTTATAGGTTTGGTCTGCGGGCAGATGATTAATGGAGTCCCAGCTCATGATTTCAGTGCCTTCAAAAACGAACTGAATATCAATGTATTTTTTATGAGCTTCCCATTTGCCTGCTTCAACTTCTTTTGTGTTGTAGTGCTGAACCATATAGAATAATTTGTTGCCGTCAAGCTCATGGCGGCCGGTTTCGGCTACATCTTCCTTCGTCAGCTTCTTTAAGCAATCAAAAGCTACTTTAAAGCCGGGGTGGAGTGATTCGTAGCGTGCGCTGTTTTGTAAGATGTCGATAATCACTGTGACACATTCCTTTCTTTTATGTAATTTAAAAAACTATTTAATTTCATGTCCGCCGTCTTCAATACTGGAAAGATAGAAGGAGGCTTCGTAACCGATTTTTTCTTTGTAGGCTTTTCCAACGGCATCAATGATAGATTGGCAGGCCTCTGTTTTAGCCAAAGTTACAGTACATCCGCCAAAACCGGCGCCGGTCATGCGGGAACCGATTACACCATCAATTTTGCGCGTTTCGGCCACTAAGGTATCCAGCTCAATGCCGGTTACCTCGTAGTCATCACGCAAACTATCATGCGAGGCGTTCATTAAGGCGCCAAAGGTTTCCATATCGCCTGCCTTTAACGCTGCAATACTTTGCAACACGCGGGCATTTTCATACACAACATGCTTCGCACGTCGGCAAACAACTTCGCTCTTAATCACCTGCTTGTTTGCCTCGAAATCCTCGACCGAGATATCGGTCAGATTTTGCATGTCAGGGAAGACGGATTGCAATTCTTTTACAGCCTCTTCACACTCAGCGCGTCGTTCATTATATTTAGAATCAGCCAAACCACGCTTTTTGTTGGTGTTGGCAACCAGCAGAGAATAGCCGTTCATCTGCAGGGGTATCAAATCATAATCAAGCGTACTGCACTGCAGGAAAATGGCGTGATTCTGTTTGCCCATAGCTGAGGCAAATTGATCCATAATACCACAATTTACACCGATGTAATGGTTCTCGGCACGCTGGCCGATTAAGGCCATGTCTACCATGTTAACGGGCTCGTTGATGCCTTTTTCTTCGTTAGATAAGGTGGCAAAGGCCAAAGCTGTTGCAACTTCAATTGCGGCAGAGGAGGAAAGACCGCCACCGTGAGGGATAGTATCATCATAGAGCATATCACATCCCACTAAGATATGGCCATCTTTTTGCAACTCGTCCATAATGCCAACCTGGTAGTTACCCCAGAAGAGATCTTTATAACCGGAAAGGTCTTCCAAATCTACGGTTACCATATCCGGCAGGTCGGTGGCCTTCATGCGTACAATTTTATCTGTTCGTTTGCGCAGCGCAATTGTGGTGCCCATAGAAAGCGCAGCCGGGAACACATATCCGCCGTTATAGTCGGTGTGTTCGCCAATTAAATTAACACGGCCGGGAGAGTGGAACAAACGAATCTCTCCGCCTTCACCATAGAGCTCGCAAAATGTGCGAATCAGTTCATTATTTGTCATCATGATTGCTCCTTGCTTTTATATTTTTCGTAAGCGGCACGCAGTTCTTCAGCTAGCATGTCGCAGATGAGACAATGCTTTGTTTCTTCATAGTGCTCACGGCAGGAGGCAAGCTCAAGCTCTAATTTTTTAGGAATGAAGGAGTAACCGTAAATCTGCCCGTGCGGATGGGGCATAGTAACGCCGACAACCTCGCCACGGTTCTCAAAAATAAAGACGTATTTAATCTTTTCGTCTTTACGGATGTCGTTGAACCGGTCAGTCCATCAATCCACAATCTTGCGGATATGGGGAACGGACAAATCAGATAAGGTAGCTGTATGGTCGGGTGAGTATAACACAACCTCTGTATTAGTGATGCTCAGCCTGAAAATAGTTTTCGAGCGAGAGTACATATTCATTATCTTCCTTTTTAAAGCGCAACCGAATATAGAGCGCATCAAGGGCGGGATTGCTCCCGTAAATGGTTTTCATACCGCGCAAATCGGCCATGTTTAACAGGGATTTTGCAAGACCGTGCATAAGCATATCAGAGCCGTCTTCAACATGGATAAAGTTCATGTAAACTTTATAGCCAACAAGGGAAAGGCTACCTAAACCGAGAGTTTTGTCGCCTTCTGTCATGGCCATAACCTGTTCGTTTGTTATATCGTGCGTGATGCCGTGCGCGTTAAGATACGCGATAGCATCAGATGTATTTTCAATTTTTTTTATGGTCAGCATGTAGCTTTCCTCCTAATGTGCGCACTTCATCGGCGGTTAAATGGCGGAAACTGCCGACGGGGAGATCGCCCAAACGGAGTGAACCTTCGGCAATTCGACGCAGAAACACAACCGGATGACCAATGGCATTACACATCTTTCTCACCTGCCGGTTGCGGCCTTCGTGAATGGTGATGGCCAAAACCGTACTCGTTTCGTTTTTATGTTTAACAAGCACCTGGGCGGGGTGTGTTTTCCTTCCATCCACCAACACCCCTGTGCGTAGTTGCTTAAGCGCACGATCATCAGGCACACCGCGCACCTTGGCTAAATAGGTTTTGGAAACCTCGTGGCTGGGATGCGTCAAACGTTGGGTAAAGTCGCCGTCGTTCGTCAGCAGAAGAAGACCTTCCGTATCATAGTCGAGACGCCCGATAGGGTAAATACGGCCTAATTCTGCGGGCAGTAAATCCATAACAGTCGGTCGGCCCTGTTCATCATGCACAGTGGTGATATAGCCCCGTGGCTTGTTGAGCATAATATATACATGCTGCGTTTGCAGAAAGACAGGCTTTCCGTCAACCGTAACAGCATCTTGTTCCGGGTCAATTTTTATGCCGAGCGTACTTACCACCGCGTCATTAACTGTAACCCGACCGGAGGAGATAATTTCCTCGGCGGCGCGCCGGGATGTGATGCCGCACAGTGCCAAAAATTTTTGTAAACGCATTGGTTCTGCCATAGCGACTCCTTTTATCTATATACTGGCAATTATTACGTCTATATTATATCGCATCAGAAAGCTATTTTCAACTGATTTCCATGTTTTTTTTGAACTTTTTTCATGGCAAAATGTAAAAAAACAGGTCAGGAGGGCAGCTTATGAAAAAAAGGATAAAAAATTTCTGAATATTTCCCAAAATCCAGGTTTTATGGGCTCTCGATAGCGAGTATCAACGGCGGAAACGAGAGGAATTTCTGCTAATAGCTGTTTATCATAAAGGACTTTGACAGTACCAATTTGTGCACCTTTTGACATAGGTGCCGGAACATTTGACGGAAGCTTGTAGATAAGCGTCAGCTTTTGTTGTTCCTGCTCGTCTAATGAGATAAAAAAATCTTGGGTGGGTACAAGCTCTGCCGTTTGGCAATCTCCGTTTTTAACCGGTATGCTTTTTATGGGCATATCCTTTATCAGCAAGGGTTTTGCCTGTCGGTTACTGAAGCCATAGTCTAAAAGCCTTGTGTGGTCGTTCCAATCATCCGGTGCTTGCAGGGTGACGCAAATTAAAGAGACGTGATTTTTTGTGGCAGAAGAGACCAAACAGCGTCCAGTTTTTTTAGTAAAGCCGGTTTTAACGCCGGTGCAGCCCGTGTACATAGAAAGCATTTTATTATGATTAAAAAAGCTGCGCACAGTTGAACCATTTGTGCCTTCGGTGGTTTTTCGTTTAGTGGAAACAATTTCACGAAAGAGGTCATTTTGCATAGCATGCCTTGTGATAAGAGCCAGGTTATAGGCTGTTGTAAAGTGGCCTTCAGCGTCAAGACCGTTTGGATTTTTAAAACCTGTTTGTGTGGCACCAATTTCGTGGGCGCGTTTTGTCATCATATCGGCAAAGGTTTCTACATCGCCGCCTATATGTTCAGCAATGGCAACGGCGGCATCGTTGCCGGATTCTAACATAAGACCGTACAAAAGGTCACCCATAGGCAGCTTTTCTCCGCTTTTTAAGTAGATGCTGGAGCCCTCTGTTCCGGCGGCGTTGGGGCTGACGGTGACAAGATCTTCAGGTCTACTGTTTTCAATGGCTAAAAGTGCAGTCATAATTTTGGTTGTACTGGCCATGGAATGTGTTTCGTGGGCATTTTTTTCATACACGATTTGTCCGGTTTGCATATCAATGACACAGGCGTATTTTGCCGAAACAGACAGGGCATGAGCGCAGAGCGGCATCGCATGCAGTAGGCAAAAAACAAGCAGAAGAGAAAGCATTTTTTTCATAATGGGTATCTCCTTTGGACTTTTTACCTTTCTACTATATGAAATTTTGCATAGGAAAATGAAAATTTATGTTTAAGGCAGGGTAAATGAGGGTATAAAGAGAGTAGAGAGATACTTTCTCTAATACACAGTTGAGGAGTGGTACATATGAAAATCACAATGACCGGTAAACAGATTGAATTAACAGAGGGCTTAAAGAGTCGTATCAACGATCGCTTTAAAAAGCTGGATCGCTATTTTTCAAAAGAGCCCGAAGCAATTGTGACACTCTCTGTTCAGCGAGAAAAACAAGTTGTGGAAGCTACTATTTATTCCGGCAGCCTGATTGTCAGAGTGGAAGAAGCAACAGAAGATATGTATGTGAGCATTGACAACGCCGTTGATATTTTAGAGCGTCAGCTCAGAAAACATAAAACCAGAATAGAGAAAAAATTAAAGAAGGAAACGTTTGAAGCAGCAGCCTTAGAGCAGATTCCATACGGCGAAGCCGTGGAGGAGGAAACAGAGTTTAAAATCGTCAGAAGAAAGAAGTTCACCAACAAACCTATGAGTGCTGAAGAAGCCATCCTGCAAATGAATTTGTTAGGCCATCAGTTCTATTTATTTAATAACGATGAAACAGGCGAACCCAACTTGGTTTACAAAAGAAAAACAGGCGATTACGGTTTGATTGAGTTGGTATAACAAAAAAGAGCGGTGTAAACTAAGTTTACACCGCTCTTTTTCAATGGGCCATTGTTTCTAAGACGGCCCCAATCGTTTTAAACATAGAATTTGCGCCTTTGTATAGCTTTTTTCTCTGTTTGTCGCTGATAGGGTCAACAACTAAGGTTAAAGCCGAGCCGACTATGGCACCTGCAATCATACCACCAACAAAGCTCATTTTCATTTTCATGCGCCACCTTTCCAATCATGATTTGTTTATCTATAGTATGTGGCGCTTTGTAAAAATTATACGGCTTCTTACAGATTGTTTGCCTTGTTTGTGCACGCTTCCATGGCATCCATAATGGCGTTTCTGAACCCGTTTTCTTCCAATTTTTTAACGGCCTCAATCGTTGTTCCGCGAGGGGAGCAAACCATATCCTTCAATTCACCGGGATGCTTACCTGTTTCAAGCAAAAGCTTGGCAGAGCCTAAGATGGATTGTGCGGCTAAGCGGTAAGCGGCAGTGCGAGAGATTCCGTCGCGCACGGCTGCATCAGCCATAGCTTCAATCATCATAAACACATAGGCAGGACTGCTGCCGGATACGGCAATTACAGAGTTAAGTAAAGCTTCCGGAAGGATTTCAACCTCCCCGACGGAACTAAATATGTTCAGTACGGTTTCGTATTCTTCGGCATTTGCGGGTGCGTGTTCACTGGTAACCACGCTCATGCCGGCCAGGGCCATGGCAGGCGTGTTGGGCATAACACGAACGACTTTTGCATCATAGCCTAAAGCGTCTTTTATCGTTTGAATCTCTATGCCGGCGGCAATGGTAATTAACACCTTGTTTTGCAGTTTATCCTGAAAGCGTTCTTTCAGTTCTGCCAACACAATCGGCATAATAAAGGGCTTAATTGCTAAAATAACAAAGTCGGCGCACAACGCAGTTTCACTTGTCGTACCGGTATTAACACCCATTTTTGAAAATTTTTTCAAAGCTTCCGGATTCGGATCGCTGACATACAGCTCATTTTCAGAACAAAGCTCTGAGGCAAGTACACCGCCGGCAATAGCAAAAGCCATATTGCCACCGCCGATAAAACCTAATTTCATAATTCATAACCTTTCCTGTGCCAAAATCAGCACATCCGTTGTCATCTCATTGGTTTGCTTATTCTTCGGTTGCATCTACCGCAGGTTTTTTGGATTCCTTTACAAAATTGATACCGTCAACAAAGATGTTTACAGCGGTAACAGTTAAATCCGTCATGGTTTCAATGTTGCGTTTAACAGCATCCTGCAGTTCGGTGGAGATGGGGGTGATTTTCACGCCGTAATCCACTAAAATATGAACTTCCAAAGCTACTTCTTTTTCGTTCATTTCAATTTTAACGCTTTTAAAGCTCTTTTTAACAAATTTTTCTACCAAACCATCAGCTAAGGTAGTGGCCAAAGCGATGCCCTTGATTTCGCGAACAGCCATGCCGGCAATCGCCTGCACAACCTCTTCAGAAATGTTTACAGCGCCTGTTTCCGTATATGTTGTATTTTCACTCATAGTAACAGCCTCCTTGAAATATGATATACTTATTTATTATAGTATATCACTTTTGCAATAAAAAATCAAGAATTTTACAAATAAGATGTAAACAAAAAGAGTCTGTAGCATTTTGCTACAGACTCTTTTTGTTTACGCAAGCGCTGATATATCAATGCAGTCAAAGCCGGATAGGAATGTTTTTAAGAAGGAGTAGATGTCTTTTAGACATGCTTCAGAGTCACATTGAATATCAAGCGGCATTAAGGGATCGTGCAGAGACAGACGTAATAAGAACCAGCCGTCGCCGATATTAACGCGAACACCTTCGTAGTTGGGTTCTTCCAAACTCATGCCTTCTGTTTTTTGAACAGTCTCAGTGAGGGCAGAAAGAATCTTTTGACCATCCTCTTTAAAGTTTTCGTTCAAGAGATTCAAACGATGACCGGCAGCCAGTTTGGGCTCTTTTAAGCTTGCGATAAGTTCTGTGAGCTTACGACCTTCGGCACGCATCTTAACAGCCTTAATCAAAAGTTTTGTCACAAGATACGCTCCGTCATCTAAAAAGTAGTTTTCCAATAGAGCTGCGTGGCCACTTGTTTCAATGGCAAGCGGGCAGTAGGTACCTTCGGAGTTTAAGCGCTTGGCTTCATTGATAACATTTTTATAGCCACGTTTAAAACGGTGATGTACGCCGCCCAAATCGTTGTTGATAAATTCACCTAAACCACTGGAAGTAACAGAGTCTGTTACCACCGTGCCCTTTTTCTCTTCCATTAAAACGGCGGAGATTAGAGCAATCAGCTTGTTTTTGTTAATTTCGCGACCGGTATCATCCACGATGGCAGCACGGTCAACGTCGGTATCGAAAATAACGCCCAAATCAGAACCGGAATCTAAAACAGCCTTTGAAATAGCCTTCATGGCGTCTTTATCTTCAGGGTTGGGAATGTGATTGGGGAAAGTGCCGTCGGGCTCTAAAAAACAACTTCCGGAAACATCAGCACCCAGCGCATGAAGCACCTTTTCAGCGTAGAATCCGCCGGCACCATTACCGGCATCAACAGCGATTTTCATACCGCTAAAGGGTTTATCAAGCTTTGTTTCGGTACAAATGATGTTTGCAATGTGTGATGCATATTTTGTTAAAAAGTCAAAGGTTTTAACGGTTCCGTTACCGGTTCCAATCTGTTTATCTTCTTGTGCATAGGTGAGGATTTCTGTGATATCGCTACCTTCTAAACCGCCTTCGGGTGTAAAGAACTTAAGACCGTTACGGTTAAAGGGAAGGTGGCTGGCTGTCAGCATCACAGAACCGGTTACGTTAAGGTCGGTGTCAATTGTGCTCATAAACATAGCCGGGGTGGTACACAGACCAAAGTCAACGACATGCGCACCGGTTGCGGTAATCGCGCGGATGCATGCGTTTTTGATACGCTGCGCAGAAATGCGGCTGTCATGACCGATGGCAACCGTAATTTCGCTTGCAGAAAGATTATATTTTACATGTAAAAAAGCGACAAAGCCTTTAGCGATAGCTTCCACAACAGGGTCAGTTAAGTTAACTTCTGCCCCGGGAATACCTTCGCTTGCTACGCCGCGGATGTCACTACCGTTTTTAAGTGCAGCCCATTCTTTTGAAAGCATGTTCATCATTTCCTATCTTTGTAAAATTTGGTGCATAGCACCATGTATTAGTATATCAAACATTCATCAGTAATGCAAGTGATTGCCCAGCTTTTTTAGATAAAAGATTTTGATTAATTCTCTTGCTTTTTTTTACGTTTGTGTTATACTATTTTTGCGACACAATATAATAAAGCTTAATAGTGTGTATTTTTATACCTTTTGGTAAAAGTACACGCCTATTATAGTCATACTATTATTAAGTTTTAATTGTGTCGCAACAATGAACTGAGGCTGTGTATTTTTCGGTGCATGGCTTTAGTCATGAACTTTTTTTGTGGCTATCACACACTTATCATACACCGAAGGGTATGCCCTGGCGCACGACAAAAGTCGTGCGCCGAATTTTTTGCATAAAAAAAGGTCCTCGATTTAATATCGGGGACCTTTGATAATCAATCTTATTCTTCAACAGGTGCTACAGCATCAGCAATGGTGTCAGCTTCTACTTCGTCGTGATAGGAAGTAGGAACTTCTTCCTCTGCCGGTGCAGCTTCTGCTGCAGGAGCTTCTTCTACAGCTGGTTCTTCAGGTAAAAGAGCGCGGATAGAAAGAGCAATTTTTTTGTTTTCCCAATCGATTTCGGTAATCTTTACATCAACTTCCTGACCGATGGAAAGCTCGTCCTGGGGTTTAGCGATGCGCTTATTGGCGATCTGAGAAATGTGAATCAAACCGTCAACAGTGGGGAGAATTTCAGCAAAAGCACCAAAGGGCAGCATGCGCACGATTTTTGCTTTTACAACATCCTCAACATTCAGTTTAGCTTTAGCCATTTCCCAAGGATTTTCAGCGGGGTTTTTATAACCTAAAGAAATCTTCTTGGTTTCTTCATTAATATCTTTGATATATACTTCGATAGCATCGCCAACGCTGACAACATCAGAAGGATGCTTGATTCTTGCCCAGCTCAGTTCAGAGATGTGCACCAAGCCGTCAACGCCGCCGATATCTACAAATGCTCCGAAATTGGTGATAGACTTAACGATGCCGTTATATTTCTTGCCAACTTCTGCACTTTCCCAGAAAGCCTTTAACAGCTCTTGCTTCTGTGCGGCAAGAACAGCCTTAACACTGCCGACAATGCGTTTTCTTCTTTCGTTTACATCAATGATTTTGAAGGGAACAACTTTTCCAACAAGTTCGTTCAGGTCAGAAAGATATCTGTCGTTTGCCAGTGATGCGGGAACGAACACGCGATAGCTTTTATATGTAACAATAACGCCACCGTTAACGAGGCCGGATACTTTACCTTCAAGAATTTCGCCGTCTTCTGCTGCCTTTAAGATAGCCTCCCATGTTTTGATGGAATCAAGCTTTTTCTTAGAAAGCATGATGTTACCGTCTGCGTCGTTTACACGAACAACAAATACCTGCACTTCATCACCCGGTTTTACAATATCTGCGGGGGAGAGTGAGGGATCATCAGAAATTTCTGATGCGGGAATGATACCGTCCTGTTTGACTTGTAAATCCACGATAACCTCTGTGGGTCTAACTTCAATTACAGTACCGGTAACGACGTCTCCTGTATTTAAAGTTTTCAGGGATTCCTCAAATAGTGTTGCAAAGTTTTGGTCCTGGTTTTCCATTTTGTTGATAGCCTCCTTTATTATAACAGCCGGCGTTGATGCACCGGCAGTAATGCCGATTTTTTTGTTTTTGAATCGGGAGAGATCTCCCAGTTCATTGATGGACTCGGCACAGTAAGCCTCGTCGCAAACGCTTTTACATATTTGATATAGCTTTTGCGTGTTGGAGCTGTTTTGCCCGCCGAGGACTAACATAACATCCACCTCTGCAGCTAAGGAGCGGGATTCAGTTTGCCGCTCTTCAGTCGCATTACATATTGTATCAAATATGACCGTGTTTTGGCAAGTTTTTTTTAAAAAAAATATTATTTTTTTGTAAATATTTTGGTTAAATGTGGTTTGTGCCACAATACAAAGGGGTTTTTGGTCTGATTTTAAGGTTTTTGCCTCTTCCGGAGTCTGAATGATAAGGGCCGAATTGTCACACCAACCGTTAATGCCGATGACTTCCGGATGGGTTGGGTCACCGATAATGACAATCTGATATCCATCCTGCCTGTGACGATCCACCAGATTGTGAATCTTTTTGACAAAGGGGCAGGTTAAATCAAGATACGGAATATGCTGTGCTTCTAACTTTTGATACATAGCTTTTGGAACACCATGCGTGCGAATGATAACGGTTGCGCCACTTGGCAAATCTTCTATATTTTCTATCACTGTCACACCCTTTTGGCACAAATCTTCCACCACCTGTGCGTTGTGGATAATGGGACCCAAGGTGCAATATTTGGTTTCCTCGTTTGCGCATTGGTAAGCTCTGTCGACGGCGCGTGCCACGCCAAAGCAAAATCCGGCGGTTTTGGCAAGTTTAATGTCCAAGGGTATGACTCTCCTTTATATAGTTGCTGTCTGTACCGGCTAAATGCAGAATTTTAAGCATCAAATCATCGCTGATTGCCTGCAATTGCTCGGAGGAAAGACGCTTTCCGTCCTCGCTTTTAACATACACGGGTGCCTCGATAAACAAATCGATTTTTGAAAAAATTCGATATCCACCGCGAATTGCAACCGGCAGGATAGGAGCCCCTGTTTTTTCGGCTATGAATGCAACGCCGGCCTTAGCGCTGTGTGGCTGATTGCCCTTGATACGTGTGCCTTCGGGGAAAATACCCAGTGCTTTCCCGGCTTTTAAAGCCGAGAGGGCGGCTTTAATGGCCCCTATATCTCCTGTCCCACGCGCCACGGGAAAGGCACCCGCCCACTGGATAATGGCACCTAACAGGGGAACGTCGAATAATTCTTTTTTAGCCATAAAGGTTAACTGCCTGGGCATAAAGCCTGCTATTAAAACGGCGTCCCAAAAGCTTTTGTGGTTGATGGCGACAATCACTGCGCCCTCATTCGGGCAGTTTTCTCTGCCGTGAATCTTTATGCGGAAAATAAGGCGCAAAAAGACCTTGAGTATGCCTTGTATAAAACGAAACATGTTAACACATTCTTTCTTTAATAATAGAGAGGAGCTTCTGCAGGGATTCTTCATATGTAAGTGCAGAGGTATCTACCAAAACACTGTCTTCCGCTGGTTTCAGAGGAGAGAAGGCACGCGTGGAATCGTTATAATCCCGCTCTTTTAATTCTGCCAAAACGGTCTCGTAATCGCACTTCATTCCTTTTTCTGTAAGTTCTATAAAGCGACGCTGTGCGCGAGTTTCAGGCGTAGCGGTTAAGAAAATTTTAATGGGCGCATCGGGCAAAACATAGGTGCCGATGTCGCGCCCATCCATAATTACATCACGCGTTTTAGCAAGGTCGCGTTGCAGGTCAACAAGAACCAAACGCACCTCGGGAATAGCTGAAACGGCAGAAGCGCCCATAGAAATTTCAGGTGTGCGAATGAGGGTTGTGACATCTTCGCTGTTCAGGAAAATATGCTGACCATCTTTCTCGTTGGACAAATCAATCGTGCAGGCTTTAACAGCCTCAACAGCCCGTTCGGGCTCTTCCTTAATGGAAATGCCGGCACGCAGGCAGGCAAGAGCTGCTGCGCGGTACATAGCGCCGGTG
Source organism: Oscillospiraceae bacterium (assembly GCA_015068555.1). Lineage (GTDB taxonomy): Bacteria > Bacillota > Clostridia > UBA1381 > UBA9506 > UMGS755. The sequence continues at coordinate 72,276 of SVKI01000001.1, forward strand.
TCAATATAAACAATGCCGAGCGTTTTCGCAATGTCTTTTGAAAGGGTGCTTTTACCGGCACCACTGGGACCATCAACTGCAATTTTCATAGAATTGACCTCCTGTTTATTTTCTAATGAACGCATACCTTATCAAAGCTTAATCGGTTGCGTTCATGGCACCATAATTTTTATATGGCATAGAGGATTATTGCAAAAAGTTAAGCAAGAAATTCTGGTTGTACATCTGAGAAACGATTTTAGAGTTAAGAACGATTTCAGTTGCTATGTTCAATACGCTAAAGGTGGTAAAGAGCGTCAGCAGGGCAAGAATCAGATAAATCGCCAAAACACCGTAAAGCACGCCGAGAGCGCCACCTAACAGTTTGTTGGCACTATGTATCACAGGCAGTTTTGACACCACATCCAGGAAGCGTAAAACCACCCACAAAATCAGTTTAACCAAAATGAACACAATCACGATTCCCAAAAGCTTCATAGCCAAGGTCGCAATGCTTTCGGCCATGGTGTTAGCTGCGGCGTTGGTTACATCTGTTGCCGCCGCTGCGAGATTGTTTGTTATGGTTTGCGGCAGATTCAGGGGCGCCTCCGGATTGGCAGCCTGCGGATTCTGAGATTCCTTAACCAGCAAGGCATGAATATTTGAGCGCACCGCAACGCCAACGGCACTGTTATCAATAAAATCGGTAACAGGCTGGTAGAGCGTAACGGCCAGAATAAGAGATAAGACCAAAGAACCCAGCGAATAGATAGAACGAACGAATCCTTTTTTCATGCCCCAACCACCCAAAAGGATGATGATGCAAAGAGCGATGATATCTGCAAGATTAATCATATTTACCTCCTGATTTACGCACCAAGCTTTATAATTTCAGCACCCGTTGCTGTGATGCCGATGCCGTGGCGGTCATTCCCGATAAAGGAAAAGTCACGCAGGTCAATGGCCGGCTTAACACGAAACCGTTCCCGGCATCTTCCGTTTAATATGGAAATACCATGTGCGTTGCTGACGGCGATGGTTCCTTCCTTAATATCTAAAAAGAGAATGTCCTGATCAATCACAAAGCTGCCGGATTCTTCACCCTTATGTGTATAGGATTTAATCTCCGCCACGCCGCCTTCTTTAGACGTGCCCGTAAAACCAAGAACCATTAAATCATCAGCGATGGCTACATGGGTCAGCTCGCGATTGTCATAGGTGGCGCTGCCGACGCATTTGCCGTAGAGATTATAGATTTTTGCACCGGTTGTGCCGATACAATATACATGGCTGCCACTATAATGCACCCGGGAGAAAATATCGTTTTCGTATACATCGTTTGTAAACGGTTTATCTTTGGACAGGTTAAACATGATGATATTGCTTTTAATCACGGCTGAATCGGTGTTCATCGTAGAAATCGCGATTTCTTTGTTATTATCAGCGATATCGGCAGCAACAACCGATAAGCCACCGGAATTCCACTTAAAAATCTCTTCGCCGTTTGGATTATACACGCTGACGGCACATTTGTGTAAATCGCCTTCGGTTACAACCAGCAGATAGCCGCCGGAACTGACAGAAGCCAATACGATGTTCGATTCTAATGAGAGCTCGCTGACCTGTTTTTCGCCTAGAAAGGTAATCAGTCTGCGACCGCCAAGGTCATAAAACAGAGCGTATTCACCGCGTATTGAGATTTTCGGTTGAGCAAGTCGCAATGTTAAATCCTTTAAAAGAGTACCGCTTTTATCGGTAATTTTAATGTTTTCAGCACTGTAAAAATAGAGTTTACTGTTGCCGGAAGCGTTTTCATAGTTAACGCCCGGGTCGAGTTCAAAGCTAATCGGTGTTGAGTGAGGCTGATCGTTCATAGGGGCATCGTTTTCGCGGTCCGGCAGATATTTTGCGGCAAGAATGTTAGCCAGAAATACAACAGCCAAAACCACGGCGATAATCAGGATAACCCACAGGATTCGCTTTCCTATATTCGGTTTGTAAAAAATAGGAGAACGCATACATTCACGCCCTTTCAGCGGTGATAGAATAGTCGTTACAGTTTGCTTTGTATAGGGTCAGGCCTTGTGGGGGAGCCGTCATGCCTGCCCGGGTGCGGTCACAGGAGGCGATGATGGCGGGAATCTCATCCGGTTGGATTTTACCTTTTCCCACGGCAACTAAGGTACCCGTTATGATACGCACCATGTTATATAAAAATCCGTTGCCTGTTACGTAATAAGAAAGCATATGGTCACGCACTTCAAGACGCGATTCATAGATTTCGCGCACAAAGGTTTTAGCCGTGCCGCCTTGTGACATAAAGGCAGAAAAATCGTGACTTCCTATAAAATGGCCTGCGGCTTTTTGCATGGCCTCTGTGTTTAGCTGATGCGGCACATGCCAGGCAAAATTTCTGTAAAACACATCTCCATACAAAGAGGTGTCAATTTGATATAAATAGGTTTTGGAGATTGCATCAAAGCGTGCTGAAAAATCCTCACGACAGGGCTCTGCGGAAATCACCCGGATATCTTTGGGCAAAAGGGCGTTTAACCCTCGGCAAAGCCGATACATATCAAGGGGTGTATCGATATGAAAATTGGCGATATAGTCATTAGCATGCACGCCGGCATCCGTACGGCTAATGCCGGTGACCGAGAGAGGAGAGCGGGTAATCACGGCAAGAGCCTGCTCTAATTCTCCTTGTACAGTTGCGGCATTTTGTTGGCGTTGCCAACCGGCGTAGCGGGTACCTTCATACATAAGACGCAATGCGTAGTTCATGATGCAACATCCTACAGATATATTTTTATGATAATGAGTGCTGCTAAAAAGGCTAAACATGAAAGGGCAGCAAACACATCTGTCTTTCTAAAGCAAATTTCATTAAGCCTCGTACGCGTGGAGCCGCCCTGGTAACAACGGCTTTCCATAGCAACGGCCAGTTCATCGGCTCGGCGAAACGCGCTGATGAATAAGGGGACAAGCATCGGCGCCATAGCTTTTACCCGTTTAAACACGGAGCCGGAATCAAAATCAGCCCCTCTGGCTTTTTGTGCCTTCATAATTTTATCGGTTTCCTCAATTAAAGTGGGGATAAAACGGATGGCAATGCTCATCATCATGGCAAGCTCATACGTGGGAACGCCCAACTTTGAAAGAGGTTTTAAAAGCTTTTCGATGCCGTCGGTCAAAACAATGGGAGAGGTTGTGTAGGTCAGGGCAGAGCTTGCCATAATCAAAAGCACCAAACGAAGTGCCATTTTACCGGCAAGCAGTAAGCCTTCCCATGTCACAGGCGTGGTATAATCACCAATTTGGATTTTTGTTCCAGGGGTTAGAAACATGTTCAACGCGGCTGTAAATATAATGACAAACCAAATGGGCTTAAGACCCTTAAAGTATAGTTTAACAGGCACGCGTGAGAGCACTATAACAAGCACCGTAAACAGTGTTACAAGTGCATAACCGGCCGGGTTTCCTGCTATAAAGATAGCGGTAATTAAAAGAATCAGCGCTAATATCTTGGTGCGGGGGTCCATTTTATGAAGGGGCGAGTCAATAGGGAAGTACTGCCCAAGTGTTATATCTTTTAACATAATGAATCCTCCTGATTCTGGCTTTGCTTCAGCAGCATAAGCAGCGAGGCTTTGGCGCGCTCGATGGTATAAATACGGCTGTCAATGGGGACGCCCTTTTCCCTGAGCAGGGTTATCAGCTGCGTAATCTGCGGCACATCAAGCCCCATACTCCGCAGTTCTTCGGCATGGGAAAAAACCTCGCCGGGTTTTCCATCTAAAGCCACCTGACCGCGGTTCATAACAATGATACGGCCGGCAACGCGAGCCACATCCTCCATGGAGTGTGAAACGAAAATAACCGTCATTTTACGGGCTAAATAAAGGGCTCTGATTTGTGTTAGAATTTCCTCGCGACCCGCGGGGTCAAGGCCGGCGGCCGGTTCATCCAAAATTAAAACGTCAGGACGCATAGCCAAAACGCCGGCAATGGCAACCCTTCTTTTTTGCCCGCCGGAAAGCTCAAAGGGGGAGCGGTTCATATATTTTTCTGAAAGCCCCACATAATTCATGGCTTCCTTCACACGCTCATCAATTTCTTCGGTGGAAAGATGCATGTTTTTGGGACCGTATGCGATATCTTTATACACGGTTTCTTCAAATAATTGATGCTCCGGATACTGGAAAACCAAACCCACCTTCTGGCGTAGTTTCTTAAGGTCAGCACCCTTTTGTGTAATGTCTATGTCATCGACTAAGATGCTGCCGGAGGCAGGCATAAGCAACCCGTTCAGGTGTTGAATCAAGGTTGATTTGCCGGAACCTGTATGCCCGATAATGCCGATAAACTCTCCGTCTTCAATGGTCAGATTGATATCGTTTAAGGCATGCTTTTCAAACGGGCTGCCTTGCATGTATATATAATGTAAATTGTTTATTTTGATAGCCATACTAACGCTCCGTTCCGTCAGTTACATAAGTTTCATAAGTTCCTGTGCACATTCTTCTACGGTTAACACATTATGGTTAATGGGAAGGCCTGCTTTTTTAAGCAGATAACAAAGTTCAGTTACCTGTGGTACATCCAGCCCCAATCCCTTTAAAAAGCTGACCTCGGAAAAAATATTCCGGGGTACATCGTCACGCAAAACCTTTCCTTTATCCATCACGATAACGCGGTCAGCCATGACTGCCTCATCCATATAGTGCGTAATGAGAACAACCGTCATCTTTTTCTCTGTCTTTAGCTTGATGATGGTTTCGAGCACCTCTTTCCGCCCCTTAGGGTCGAGCATGGCGGTGGGTTCATCAAACACAATGCATTTGGGGTCCATGGCAATGGCACCCGCAATGGCAACGCGTTGCTTTTGACCGCCGGACAGAAGGTGAGGAGCATGATGTCGCATTTCGTACATATCAACGGTTTTCAGGGCTTCGTCAACACGTTTGCGGATTTCTTTTGAGGGCACGCCCAAATTTTCCGGCGCAAACGCAACATCTTCTTCTACTACTGTAGCCACAATCTGATTATCAGGATTCTGAAAAACCATACCAACAGATTTTCGGATATCCCAATAATGGCTTTCTTGTTTTGTATCCATATTGTCAACGTAAACTGTGCCGCCGGTTGGGAGCAAAAGTCCGTTAAACTGTTTGGCGAGTGTTGACTTTCCACAACCGTTATGGCCGAGCACGGCAACAAATTCACCTGGTTGAATCAAAATGCTCACATCGTCCAGTACGAATTTGATGTCTTCATTCTCACCAGCGTTATAAGCAAAGTGTAGATTTTCTGTTTTAATCATACGTGTCAGCTTCCTTTATTCTCTCACTTGTCCATTTCCATACACAATGTATTTGGTGGAGGTCAGTGCCTCAAGACCCATGGGTCCGCGGGCATGGAGTTTTTGCGTGCTGATACCAATCTCAGCACCAAAACCAAATTCATCTCCGTCGGTAAAGCGGGTAGAGGCGTTTACATACACAGCCGCTGCATCAATACTGTCTAAAAACAGGTTAGCTGATGTATAGTCGCTGGTGATGATAGCCTCGGAATGTCCGGTTCCATGCGTATTAATATGTGCGATTGCCTCGTGTATATCCTCAACCACTTTAATGGAAAGAATATAATCATTGTATTCTGTGTAAAAATCCTCTTCCGTGGCGGTTTTTATCTCAGGAAGAATCTCTCTGGTTTTATCGCAACCACGCAATTCAACCTGCTTTTCAGCCATTGAAAGAGCAATCTGAGGTAGCACCTCTTTTGCTATTAAGCGATCGACCAAAAGTGACTCTGCCGCGTTACAAACAGAGGGTCGGCTTGTTTTCGCATTATAAAGGATGCGAACAGCCATATCCATGTCGGCTGTTTTTTCAATGTAAATATGGCAATTGCCCGTACCTGTTTCAATCACAGGAACAGTCGCATTTTGCACAACGGATTGAATCAATCCCTTGCCGCCGCGCGGAATGAGAACATCCAGGTATTCATTCAGGCGCATGAGGTTAACCACAGTTTCCCGGGAGGTGTCCCGAACAAGCTGCAAAGAGCCATCCGGAAAACCAGCGCTATGCAAGGCTTTTGTCATAATATCAGTTAAAATAGAGTTAGAGAAAATGGCCTCACTTCCACCGCGTAAAATACAGGCGTTGGAGGTTTTCAGGCATAACACGGCCGCATCCACGGTGACATTGGGGCGTGCTTCATAAATCATACCAATAACGCCCAGCGGCACACGCTTTTTGCCAATCACAAGGCCGTTGGGGCGCTTGGTCATGCCCAGCACTTCACCGACCACTTCAGGCAGCGCATTAACCTTTAAAACGCCTTCAGCCATAGCGGCGATGCGTTCTTTGGTGAGACGCAAACGATCGGCCATGGCGGCGGAGCCGCCTTTTTCTAAAAAGGCATCCACATCCTTTTTGTTTTCTGCCAAAATTTCGTCAGTATGGGCGGTCAATGCGTTTGCAATGGCCACAAGACCGGCACTTTTGGTGGCGGCATCTAAATTCATCAAAGTAAGACTTGCCTCTTTGGCTCGTCTTCCCATTTCTCGCAGCATGTTTACACCTCTTGTCTTTTTCCGTTAAATAAGGTACCGACGCGCTTACCGTCTAACACATCATAAATCACAGCTGGCCTCTGACCGTTTGTGATAATCATAGGAATGCCATTTTCCATTACGCGTTGTGCGGCAATGAGTTTGGTGCTCATGCCACCGGTGCCGCGTGATGAGCCGGCACCACCGGCAATGCGGAACAGGTCATCGGTGATTTCGTCAATTTCATCAATCAGCTTAGCATCTTCTGATTTGTGCGGGTCTGCGCTGTATAAGCCATCAATGTCAGAAAGGATAATCAATAGGTCAGCCTGAACCAGACAGGCTACCATGGCAGATAAAGTGTCATTATCGCCGAATTCAATTTCTTCTGTGGAGATGGCGTCGTTTTCGTTAACAATCGGAATAACGCCCCATTCCAGCAAGGTGTTAAAGGTGGTGATGGCATTATTTTTTCGTTTTTCATCTTCTATAACATTTTTTGTCAGCAAAATCTGCGCTACATCACAACCGTATTCGCCAAATAACTTGCCGTAAATACTCATTAATTCACTTTGGCCGACGGCAGAGGCAGCCTGTTTTTCACGTGTTGTTTTCGGACGCTCGGCAAGGCCTAATTTGCTCATGCCGACACCTACGGCACCGCTTGTGACCAGGATGATTTCACGGCCTTCGTGGCTTAAATCTGCCAGCGCGCGCGAAAGCTGTTCGATACGGCGCAGGTTAATGCGACCGGTGCTATAGGTGAGGGTAGAGGTACCCACCTTAACCACAATGCGCTTAGCATGTTTAATTTTAGAAATTGCACTTTGCATGATTATTCACCTACAATTTCGGTAATAGTTTCAAGAACCGGGGTTGTTTGAATGCGAGTTGTTTTAATGGTTAGACTGGAATCATACACAAGCTGCACATTATCTGCCGTGAAGTATCCGCCTTCTAATCGGCTGCCCGGTACATGAACGGTTAAAATAACATCCTTTTTTTCCGGAATCTCAGCTTCGTGGGGCTGACCGGACAGGTCATAAATCAGCTTGGTTGCAGGTTCTGTTGCAACGGCCGTAATCGTGCCTAAAAATTTGCCTGTATCATTAGCGAACACTTCATCTCCTACCTGCAGTGCATCCACCGTTATATCCCGTACATCTTTAACGCGCATCTGAACTTCTAAAGTGTTTAAGGCGCTATTTTGTAAAAGTGCCTTATTTTCAGTTAAAACAATTTTGTTGCTGAGTTTTTGGTAGGTTGAAAAGGCACCCAAAACGGCAACAATTAAAACGAGTACGATAAGCAGGTCGACAATGCTGACTTTGCCAAATAGTTTTCCTCTTTTATCTAACATTATCTCATCTCCTTCAACAAGTCTGCATCATAATCCATTCCAACGATGTAGCCGTGAATCGCGGCGCTTTCGGAGCGAATAGCCATGGATTTACCGATTTTAATGGCTTCTTTACCCACCATCAGGTCGGGGTATGAGACGCTTGCATTGGCCTTAATATTCACATAACCGTCCAGCTTGTCTTCGATATTGACAGAAATCAGCGTATCGTCAGCCTGTGCGACACTGACAGCCGGCTGGGTGGTAACAGAAACTATTTCGCCTAAAGCTTCTTTGGTAACGCCGTCGATCACCTTTTCGCCTTCAATGAGATGTGCAAAATAGCCGGCGTCCTTGTTTTTAACTTCCACGGTGTAGGTAAGAGGTATACTGTTTCCGTCTTTTGCGCTACCGACTTTTGAGAGGATAACGGCTGCTGCAATCACGCACACAACGAGGAGCACAATCAAGCAGTCTAACAGGTTGATTTTTCCAAACAGTTTTCCTTTTTCATCAACAATCATTTCTGAGAGACCTCCTTATAAAGAGTTTCAAGGTTTGATACCATTTTTTGTACGGTATAGGATGTATAAAACTTTTCGCCTGCGGCGCTGCCGTAGCGCTGACGAAGCAGTGGATCAAGGAGCAGTTGCTTCATCGCGAGCGCTAAAGAGGCACTGTCGGCATAGCCAACCAGCAGGCCGTTCACACCGTTTTGAATCAGTTCGCTGTTGCCGGGGTTACGGGTTGCAACAGACGCTTTTGAAAGGCTCATAGCCTCCAGGACAGAAAGACTCATGGCCTCTGATTCTGAGGCGTTTACATTAACATCTGCTATGTTAAGCAGTTCAGCGGTGTTGGTTACAAAACCGGTAAAAATAACATGGTTTTGCAGGTTATAGCGAACGACGCGCTCTTTGAGTTCGTTTTCCAGGCTACCGCTTCCCACAATCAAGAACCTGGTGTTGGGATAGGATTTTACAACCTCCCGCGCGGCTTTGATAAAATATTTGTGCCCTTTAATGGGCTCTAACCGACCAAAAATACCAAACACCGTTTCGTCAGAACCAATGCCATAGGATTCTCTGATTTTGCTGATTTCTTCAGTCGAAAACACCTGAACCGGTTCAACACCGTTATTGACGGTTTTGATTTTTTGAGGCTTAATACCACAATCCAGCAAATTGGTTACAACGGCTTGGGAAACCGCAATATAATAATCACATAAATAATTGTTTAAAACGCTGTATGCAAGAGCCTTGAGTCCATGGGGCAGGGGCTCGATGCAATGCCGCGTGGCAATGATGACCGGAACTTTAGCCTGTCTGCCCGCAATGCGAGCTGATAGGCAGGCATGCGTATGTAAAATGTCCGGTTTGAGCTGTGCAAACAGTGTGCGCAGATATTTGACGCAATGCTTGTTATAGGAACAGTCGGCCATGAAGGGCGCTTCGTAAAATGTGACATCGTGAAATTCCTTCATGTAGTCCATCAGTTGACTGCTTTGCGGTAACACAACAGAAACCTTGAAGCTTGTGCGATCAAAGTATTTTAAATAATTGATTAGATATTTACCGGCACCGCCGATGTTGGTATCGGTTAACACCTGAACGACATGCTTCATTTTCCGTCACCTCCGTTATAGTCTGATGCCGAAACGGAACCCGCCAAGGCAAGCATAATCCAGAAAATCAGCACCATTTTATAATTATACCATACATTATCCGTCAAGCCCTGGAACAAAAATCCCAAAACGCCGGCGGTCATAGCCATCGATAAAGCATTATCTAATCCATTGCGGGAACGGTAGATAGTGCCGGAAAAGTTTTGCTTCACAAACATTAGAACTAAAATGAGGAAGGAAGTAATTCCGGCAATACCTGTTTCCGCCCAAAGTTGCAGGAACAGGTTGTGGGCATGCAGGGCATAGTTGGCACCTGCAAGGGCATATTTGGGGTAAATGCTTGCAAAGGCGTCAGAGCCAAGGCCAATGCCGCTTAACCAAAAATCATGAATCATGTTAATCGAAGCACGCCAGATGGAAACCCGGTAGGCCGTGGATGTATCGGCCGTGTTACCGATGCTCAGCAACCGGTTCACAATAGCTGAGTCAGAACCGAGGAACATGGGCAGCATACATAGGCCGACAAGTCCCAAAAGCCAAAAGTGCTTATCCATAATCACGCAGTAAAGTATGAGAGCCAACGCCATACCGAGCCACGCACCGCGTGACCAGGTGAAGATAAGGCAAACGCCCAGCATTGCCAAAAGACCTGAATAGGTAAGCTTTTGACCGTCCGTGCGGGACTTCCACACAAAGGCAAAGGCAACCGGAATTAGCAGCACCAAAAATTCACCCAGAACATTGGGGTTATCAAAGGTTGAGTAAACGCGCACCTTTATATTTTTAAACATGTCACTGTCTACCCAGGATTGGGTAGAGGAAACGCCGGCGAAATTCTGATAAATGCCATAGAGTGCCACTAAAGCCGCTACCATAACAAACGAAACAACAGCAGCACGCCATTTTTTTGGTGTGTCAAGGGTTTGAAACGCCACAAAGTAAAATAACATAAAGGCATAATATATTAACAGAATCTGCATGCTTTTAATAAAGGTAAAAGAATTAACAGCGCCAAGCGCCAGTGTTAGCGCAAACACGGCGATATATCCGGCAAGCGGCACCTTACGAAGTGGCATTTTAGGGTTGGCAAGCAGGCGAAGCAAAAAGGAAGCAACGGTTAAAAGAGATAAGCCTACAAGTACCATGGTCGGCAGAACGGGCGCAGTGATTAAAACCGTGAACACACAAAACGTCGTGCTTTTTAAAGCAAAGGCCAGGAAAATGATGCCGCCAAACAGTAAGATTGCCATAACGGGTGACATAAAAGAAGCGGCGAGTGCTGATAAGAGTCCAATCAGCAAAGCAATGACAGGGCGAGACAAGGAAATCTCCGGATCCTTTAAGAACAGCTTGCTGTCAACATCCTTACGAATGGTACAGAACAGACCACCGAAACTTGTTAACAACGTGCTTCCTTTAAACAGAGACTTTAAACTACGATTAACGATAATAGCCAAAAGTGCCACCACAATCATAAGACCAACACAGATTCTCTCAGTTGTCGTCGGTTCTGCCCAAAGGGTGCGAAAAATGCCATAAAACAGTGAGAAAAATAAAAGAATAAGTCCATACGCTCTGATGCTGATGGTATGCCAGGCAGATAATAACCAGTATATACTGCTTGTCTCCGTCATTGGTGTAATACTGTGGAGAGCTTCACCTAAACGTCGTATCAGCTTTACAGGTAGCGCGAGCAATTGGCCAAAAATACTTTCTGAAAAAACATGGCCCTCACCATGTGTATCAAAAAAACGACCCAAAAGACTACCGGCAAATACCTTTGCACAAAAGGTGGCTACGCGGTTAAAACCACGGCCAAACAAGCTGGCGCCAAACCAGTCAGCCAGGCTATGAAATATGCGTGCAAAAAAATGAAAAATAGAACTTTGCATCAGTTCACCTTCTTTGTTTTTTGTTGTAACAATCCCATCACATCTTTTGCCTCATCTGTACGGAACAGGAAAATAAGAAAAAGGTAGACGGCCACGCCGACACATCCGGGTAGAACCACCGCCCATAGGCGGCCGAGCAGACCGTTTGAAAATGTGCAGAGGCCCATGCTATAATATGTGATAACGCCCATGATAAGGGCGGAGGCAATCAATTTTAAAACATTGCATGCGTCGTGCAGGTGAAACAGGGAGAGTCTTTTGTTTAACACCAAAAGCAGAGCCACGGCAATTAAATTTGCGGCGATTGAGGCGGCTAAGGCTAATCCCCAAAGCCCTACACACAGACCTCGCACAAATACAAAGCTTAAAACGATGTTGACAGAAATACCAGCCATAGCAATGTACATAGGGGTTTTGCCGTCTTTTAAGGCATAAAAGGCCTTGTTGGCTATTTCACTAACGCCGAAGCCTGCCATGCCCAGGGAATAAAACAAGAGGGCAGAGGCCGTGAGAGCGGTGCTTTCTGCATTAAATTCACCACGCTCATACACAAAGCGAACGATGGGCGTGCGAAGTAGTAAAAACAGAGTCATAACCGGAAGGATAATTGCAAACACGACCTTAACAGCCTTGGCAACTACAGCAGCAAGTTCTGCGCGGTTATTACCGGCGGCAAAGCGAGAGATGGAAGGAAAAATCAGATTTGAGACCGCATAGGTTAAAACACCGACAAAAATGATGTATAATTTATTGGCATAGTCCAGGGCCGCCACTGCCTGTCCTTCATTCAAAAATGACCCCAGATAAATGTTAACGGTGGAATTGATAGGCTGTACCCAGGAACTGATTAAAATAGGCAGTGCCAGACGAACTGTTTTTTTGATGCCGCTGCTTTTCAAATCGAGCATCAGGGCATAGCGAAATCCTTTTTTGTGTAGGGAAGGGAGCTGTACCAAAATCTGAAAGCCCCAGGCAATCAGCATGGCAAAAGCCACACCGTGAATTCCAAACGCATCGCCGGCCACAAGCAAGTACACAACCATGATGCCATTAGAGACTAAACTGATGGCGGCAGGAATATTAAATTCCCCATGCGATTGCAGGATGCCTGTTAAGGCGTAGGCGAGAGCCGTAAAAATCATCGTAGGAAATAAGATGACAACGAGCTGCGCGGCCAGCTCCTTTTCTCCGTCACCTAAGCCGTTGCCGATAATAGAGGCTAAAGGGCGGGAAAAGAGAATACCTAAAGCGCACATAGCACCGGTGATCAACAAAATTAAATTTATAAAGCTGTTGGCATAGCGGTGAGCATCGGTTAACTGATTGTTTTCCAGATATTCGTTATACACAGGAATAAAGGAAGAAGAAACCGCTGCGCCCAATGTGATATCAAAAAATAAAAGCGGAATTCTGCTGGCTGTTAAAAACGCAGCAGCTTGACCGCCTGTTCCGTACAAAGAGGCAAATAAAACCTCGCGGCCCATTCCTGCAAGCTTTGCTAAAAGGGTCGCTACAATCATAATGCCGGCTGTTTTAATTGTTTTTTTCGCATTCAGCATGGTATATTTCCTCTATCTTATAAAATCATTCTTCTATTATATAGCAAAAGTATCTGAAAGTCAATAAATTTACCCTTTTTTAAGCAAAAGATTTGGAAAAATAAAAGACCGATTCACGTCAGAATCGGTCTTTTATTTTTTTAACTCAAGCTTTGTTCATATTCATCCAGTGAAAGTTGGTGCACACGGGCATTACCCACCTGCATATAAATAATGGGTATGTTAAGTTTTTGCGCATAGTTTACTGTGTAATGCGTGCCACCGGTTGCACGCTCCATATAAGCGATTACACAACCGGCATGTTCTATCAAATAGCGGTTACGCTTGTGCATGCATCCGGCTTCGTATTGCTCGGCGATATAGGAAACCTCATCGCTTTTTGAAAGAATTTCTTCGTAAACTTTTCGTTGTGCATCAGTCCATCTTCGGCTTTGATCCTTGCAGGGGAGCACCATGTGCAAAGAAATATGCGGGGCAACTTCTTTAGCCTGTAAAACGGCTTGGGCAGCCAGCGTGTCGAAGCCGAGAGCACCGCCGCATAAAAATTTTTTGTAACCTTCCTGAATTAAACCGTAAACGGTCTTGTATAGTTCTGCCGAAAGAGAGGGCAGAGTTTCGCTTTTTATATGGCGATGGCCTGTGAAGCAGCAAATATTTTCTCGATTCATATAATCGCGACCTTTATAAAACGGTTTTTAATACTTGTACCACTTTGCCCAGGATAAAAACGTCCTCTGCGTTGTTTACAATCACCGGGCGATAGACACTGTTGTCACTGTCGGGTGACAGAATAAAACCGTTGCCGCTTCGATAAAAGCGACCGATGGCAGGCGGCGAATCGTGCAGACGAACCAGCGCGATATCGCCGTCATCAGCATAATTCTGATGACGAATAATTGCCAGACTGCCGGCATTAAGGTGAGAACGGTTCATACGTTCATCTGTCAGCTTAAGAGCAAAGAACTCACCTTCTCCCAATAAACTGGCAGGGAGTGTACAATAGCAGATTGGCAGCGTGCCGATTAAGCCTGTAACAGGTAAGGCATTGTAAACGGCAATTTGTTTCGCATCACCTGTCACGGTGAGGGGTTCTTTAAGAGATAAGGTTTCACCCATGAGCTCGCTGATAGCAACATCGAAGTATTCAGCAATTTGACGCATCATAGTGTTGGTGGGCTTAGAATAACCTGTTTCGTAATTGGAAATGGTAGTTTTGCGCACACCCAAAGCCAAGGCCAGTTCATCCTGATTCAGGCCTTTTGACTTGCGCAGTTTTTTTAAACGGGTAGGAAAATCAACCATAGAAAGCGCTCCTTCTGATGATGTGCATGTTTTTCTTATTCAGTATATCATAAGTATGAAAAAAATACAAGAAAAAGTTCAATAAAAATAGATAAACAATATATTAATTCTAAAAAAATACAAAAAATATAGGATAAAGAATTACGGTTATGCCTAAAGCCTAAAAAAAGATTGCTTTCCCAAACAGAAAAGCAATCTTTTTTCATATTCATCAGCGAATAATACGTCTTGCTGCGTAGTAAACATCGTTGTAATATCCGGTGTTGATGCTCGTATATTTTACAACATCGCCGGTTTGCGGACTGTGAATCATCATACCATCGCCGGCATAGATGCCAACATGATGAACCTGCGAATTACCGGCTCTTTTAAACATGACGATATCACCGGGCTGCAGTTCACTTTTGCTAACGGGAACACCGTTAGAAAGCTGAGAGTGAGCCGTACGATTAATGGAGTAGCCAAGCTGACGGTACACATAGGACGTAAAACCAGAGCAGTCAAAGCCGGAAGGCGAGGAGCCACCGTACACATATGGTGTGCCTAAATACTGTCTTGCGACCTGTACAACACGATTGCCACCGGTCATGCTGCCTCTTGAAGCAACATCTTCGGGACGAATGCTGACATAATCTGCAGAGATGTAGGCATAATTGCCGCCACCGGTACCGATTCTGTACCAGTTGTTAGTTTTTTCAAAGACATCAAGGGTCTGACCATAATCGACAACAGCTTCAATGACATGATTAGTTCCGGGACCTGAGCGAACATTTACCGTGTTGGCAACAACGATTCCCACACAAGGGAAAGAACTTGCTCCCACACCAACGGAAACGGAGCCCAGCAAAGCAGCAGTTACGGCTACAACGGCCACTGCCTTCTTAAGTATATTCATAAATGTAAGTACCTCCGTGTAGTTGTTACGAACTTGTTACAAAATCTATTATACAAGAAAAAAATAGTTTTGTCAACTCTTTTTAAAACTTTTTTAACAATTTTGTTGCAAATTGTAATATTTGCTAAGGAAAAACCATCTTTTGTATAAAATAATATATTGAAGTTCTTGCACGAAGAGAATCCATATGTTATAATGTGAATGACAGGTATTTTCTGTCAGTCTGTCATGATAATTGAAAAGGTACATATATTTTTAAAGGAGTGAGTTACATGTCCGCAACATATAAGGTTTTGGCATATGACTTCGGTGCCTCAAGTGGAAGAGCTATGCTGTTTACCTATGACGGAAAGAAGCTTGATATTGAGGAAATGCATCGCTTTTCAAATGATCCCGTCATGGTGGGGGATAATTTTTACTGGGATATACTGCGTCTGTTCCATGAAGTTAAGACAGGTATTTTAAAAACCATCAACGCCGGTCACACGGATATTATGTCCATTGGCTTTGATACCTGGGGTGTTGACTTTGGTCTGTTTGATGAAAAGGGAAGAATGCTTGGTAATCCTTATCATTATCGCGATAAGCGTACAGAGGGTATGCTGGAAAAGCTGGATGAAGAGGTTGGCAAAAAATATGTGTTTGAGCGCACAGGTATTGAATTTGCCTTCTTTAACACACTGTTTCAGTTGATGGCTATGCGTGATGATGCCATGCTGAAGCAGGCTAAGCACCTGTTATTCATTCCGGATATTTTTAACTACTTCTTAACCGGCGTAATGAAGAATGAATATACAGAAGCATCCACCTCTCAGCTTTTACATGCAAAAAGCAAAGAGTGGGACCGCGAACTGATGGAAAAAATGAATATCCCTGCAGACATCTTCGAGGAAATTGTGCATCCGGGCGAAGTGGTGGGATACTTAACAGATGAACTGTGTGAGGAGCTGGGTTGTCCCAAAATTCCTATTATTGCAGTGGGATCTCATGATACAGCTTCTGCTGTTGCCAGCATCCCTGTTTCCGGAGATTATTCCTATGCCTTTATCAGCAGCGGTACCTGGGCCCTGATGGGCGCAGAGCTTTCAGAGCCGGAGATCACAGACGAAACCTATACATATTGCTTCACTAATGAAGGCAGCATTTGTGGCAAAATTCAATTTATGAAAAACATCATGGGCTTGTGGATTGTGCAAGAATGTCGCAGACAGTGGGCGCGTGAAGGCAAGGAATTTTCCTTTAACGATTTAGAGCAGGCAGCAAGAGCGGCAGCACCATTCCGCAGCTTTATCAATCCGGATGATTCCAGCTTTGCAACACCGGGTAACATGCCCAAAAGAATTCGTGAGTTTTGCGCAAAAACCGGTCAGCCGGTGCCTGAAACTGAGGGTGAAATTATTCGTTGTGCTATGGAAAGTCTGGCGCTTAAATGTCGCATGGTTGCCGATGCATTAGAAGATGTACAGGGTAAACAGCTGGATGTGATTCACATGCTGGGTGGCGGCATTAAGGATACGATGCTTTGCGAGTTCATTTCCTGTGCTACCAAGAAAAAAGTAGCAGCCGGCCCTGTAGAAGCAACCAGCACGGGCAATGCAGCTATCCAGTTTATGGCACTGGGTAAGATTGAGAATCTGCAGGAAGCACGCAAGATTATCCGCGATTCCTTCCCGATTACCTACTATGAACCGGCAGACAGCGAAGTTTGGGATGCTGCTTATGAGACATACAAACAATATGTTTCACTTTAATTAAAGCATAAAAAGAGGCTGCCGCGTTTGCGGCAGTCTCTTGTCAACTGATATGAGGTATTGTTGATGGAAAAGGCAAAACTCACGCGCTTTTTAGTAACGCTTTTGGGTGTTGTGTTATGTGCCGGATTGGGTAGTGCTATGCTGTATGCAGATCAAAAGGCAGAACGTGCGATTACAGAAATTCAACCGTCAGCTACACCGGTTGCGGAGACACAAAAAGAAATAAATCAAACCCAAAAGGTGGATATCAATACAGCAACCAAAGAAGAACTTGAGCAATTACCGGGCATTGGGTCCGGCCTTGCCGAAAGGATTGTTGCATACCGCGGTGAGAAACCTTTCAAGGTCATTCGTGACCTTAAAAAGGTCTCCGGTATCGGAGATAAAAAGTTTGAAGCGTTACAAGATTTTGTTTGTGTGGGTACGGGTGATTAAACACACTGTATCGACTGAGTAAGGAGGATATTATGAACGCATGGCATGATTTTGATTCAGCCAGAATACAACCAGAAGAATTTGTTGCCGTTATAGAAATTCCCAAGGGCGGCAAGAAAAAGTATGAACTCGATAAAGAAACAGGCCTTTTGCGCCTGGATAGAGTTCTCTTTACATCCACGCATTATCCGGCAAACTATGGATTTATTCCCGGCACGCTTTCGCAGGATAATGACCCGTTGGATGTGTTGGTTCTGTGCCAGGAATGTTTAGACCCCATGGTGATTGTAGAATGTTATCCTATTGGTGTTTTAAAGATGATTGATGAGGATGAAGAAGATGAAAAAATTATTGCAATTCCCAAAGGAGATCCTTCTTTAAATCTGTATCATGAGCTTGAAGAGTTGCCGCCGCATCAGTTCCAGGAAATCAAACACTTTTTTGAAGTGTATAAGTTTTTGGAAAATAAGGTCACATACGTGGAAGAAATATTAAACAGAGAAGCGGCTGTTCAGATCATAGATGATGCAATTAACATGTACCAAAAGGTATTCAGCAGTCAATAAAAAAACCCTGCATTCCTACGAGGATGCAGGGTTTTTATGTAGAACGCTATGGTTTTACTCGCAGTCATTCCTTACAATATCTTCATAGGTTTCGCGCTTTACAATCACGCGGCTTTTCCCATCTTTAACCATAACCATGGCAGGTTTTGGAATGCGATTGTAGTTGCTTGCCATAGAATAGTTATAAGCGCCGGTTGCTAAAACAGCTAAAATATCACCGCGTTGTGCTTGTTGCAGGGGGATATTCTCACCCAAGAGGTCACCGGATTCGCAACACTTGCCTGCGATGGTATAGGTTGCCGTTTTGGGGTCAGTACAACGGTTGGCGATCACAAAGTCATATTCAGCCTCGTAGAGCATGTAACGCGGATTGTCGCACATACCACCATCTACGGAAAGGTAGTGGCGAATACCGGGGATTTCTTTAATGTTTCCAACCGTGTATAAGGTGATGCCGGCAGAAGCCACAATAGAGCGGCCGGGCTCCATCAAAATATAGGGTAAAGGCAGCATGCGGCTGGCGGCAGTTTCCTTTACAACGCGGCTGACTGCCTGCATATATGCGTTATAGGGTATGGGGTCGTCCTGAGGCGTGTAGGGGATGCCAAAGCCTCCGCCCAAATTCAGGCGCGTTAAAGTAAGACCCAATGCATCGTGCACATCAGCCATAAAGTTCACCATCACTTCGGCAGCGGTGCAAAACGGCTCTAAGTCAAAAATCTGCGAGCCTATATGACAATGAACGCCTACCACCTGCACGTGAGGGAGAGAGGCGGCTTCCTTTATAATCTCCATCGCTTCGCCCGTTTCAAGTGCTACGCCAAATTTAGAATCAATCTGACCGGTCATGATAAAGTCGTGCGTGTGTGCATCAATGCCGGGCTTAATGCGAAACAGAATGTCAGCCCGTTTGCCGGCATTTCCCCATAATTCGTTAATCAGCAACAGTTCATCGCGGTTGTCCACAACGATTTGACCCACACCGCAGGATAGAGCAAGCTCTAATTCAGGGCGGGTCTTATTATTGCCGTGAAAGTACACACGTTCCATGGGAAAACCGGCTTTTTTGGCGGTATAAAGTTCTCCACCGGAAACGACATCAAGGCCCATCCCTTCGCTTGCAATAAGCTTGCACAGAGTCATGGTGCAACAAGCCTTGCTGGCATATAGAACTAAGCCATTTCCGTCATAAAACTGTGCCATCGAATCGGTATACAGTTTGCAGTTGCGGTGGATCGTTTCCTCGTCTAATACATAGAGCGGTGTTTTATATTCGGCGGCCAGCTCTGTTACATCCAACCCGCCAATGGTTAAGTGGTTTTGTTCATTTGCCTCCAGGCAATCCGATACAAACATGATTTTCCTCCGTCAGAATTCTGTTCCATAGGGTTTATTTTATGTTTCGTTCCAAAGCTATATCGCGGTGCGTCACCACGGTATAATAATTCTTTTCCTTTAGGTGGTTGCCGAGATTTTCAGCAATAGCAACAGAGCGGTGTTTACCGCCTGTGCAGCCAATACTGATCACCAGTTGCATTTTACCTTCTTCGATATACTGAGGTAGTAAAAAGTCTACCATATCATGCAGTTTACGGACAAACGCTTGCGTTTCCTTGCATTTAAACACATAGTCACGCACGGGCGCATCGAGTCCTGTTAATTCCTTTAACTCTGCTTCGTAAAAAGGATTCGGCAAAAAGCGGACATCAAACATTAAGTCGCTGTCTAAAGGAATGCCCCGTTTAAAGCCAAAAGAAACGATGCTTACATTTAAACTTTCATACTTTTTGCGTGATTCAAAAAGTGCTAAAATCTGTTCTTTGAGCTGCCTGGTCAATAGGCCGGTTGTGTCAATGATATAGTCGGAGCGGCTACGAATCTCAGAGAGCAGGCGGCGCTCCATATCAATGCCGTCAATTAACAAGCCACCCTTGGCGTGCGGGTGTTTTCGGCGAGTCTCCTTGTAACGTTTGATAATGGTTTCGTCGCTCGCTTCTAAGAATAAAACCTCGCACTTGTTTCCGCTTTTACGAAATTCTTCAATTTCGTCGGCCAGACGCATAATGCGGTCGCCGCTTCTGGCATCAACTACGAAGGCAATTTTATCCATTGTTATATTCGAGTTTTGACACAAAGCAACAAAGTTCGTGATTAGGGTCGGGGGCATATTATCGATGCAGTAGTAGCCGATATCTTCCAAAATGTGAACCGCAGAACTTTTACCGGCACCGGACATGCCCGTTACAATAATAAACTGCATAGCGTCTCCTTTGTTAAGTGGTTATCCTAAACGAGCCTCAATTAATTTAGCTAAATAGTTGGCTTTTTGTGTAATCACAGCAAGGTCAGGACCTTCCAGCATAACGCGCACGCAGGGCTCTGTACCGGAAGGACGAATGAGCACGCGACCGTTACCGGAAAGCTCTGCTTCAAGCTGTGCGATTTCAGCGCAAATTACGTCATCTTCCGTATAAGAATTCTTCTTGCTGTTTTGCACTTTGGCATTGACAGTCACCTGCGGCAGAGTCTGAAACACTTCTGCAAGTTCAGAAAGCTTTTTGCCTGATTTTTTCAAAATGGCCAATAGCTGCAGAGCAGAAAGCAGGCCGTCACCGGTTGTGTTGTTTTCCAGGAAAATGATATGGCCCGATTGTTCACCACCTAAAATGTAACCGCTTTTGAGCATTTCCTCCAGTACATAGCGGTCACCCACGCGGGTTTGCACGATATTGATGCCCTTTTCCCTGGCAGCTAACACCAAACCAAGATTGGTCATCACTGTCGTCACAAGCGTATCTTTTACAAGCAGACCCTTTGCTTTTAAGAAATTGGCACAGATAAACATAATCTTGTCGCCGTCGATTAAGTTACCCTTCTCATCAATGGCCAAAACGCGGTCGGCATCGCCGTCGAAGGTAAGGCCTAAATCAACATCAATATTTTTTACATATTGCTGGAAGCTCTTTGTGTGTGTAGAACCGCATTTTTCGTTAATGTTGGTGCCGTTTGGATGATTGTGCACCACGAAGGCCTCGGCACCCATTTCAACAATAACTTTAACTGCACTTTTATAGCTGGCGCCATTGGCACAGTCAATGGCAATGCGCATATCGGAAAGGTCGCAGTCAATGGTGCTTTTAGCAAATTCAATATAATCAGCTAAAGCCGTATCACAGGTTTCGAGTGTTCCCACAGCGTCACCGGTAGGCGCATCAATGGGCTCACTATTATCCAAAATGATAGTTTCAATACGCTCTTCAATTGCATCGCTCAGCTTATATCCGTTTGCATTGAATATTTTAATTCCGTTATATTCGGCAGAGTTATGTGAAGCAGAAATAACAATGCCGGCATCGGCTTCATACTTTCTTGTAAGGTAAGCAACAGCCGGGGTGGGAATAATGCCTAAAGAAACAACACTTGCACCCACGGAGCATAAACCGGCTGTGAGAGCTGCTTCTAACATGTCGCCGGAAATACGCGAGTCTTTACCAATTAAAATTTTAGGTTTGTGATGTGTTTCTTTTGTTAATACATAAGCGGCCGCCTTACCGATTTGCATAGCCAGTTCACATGTGAGTTCGGCGTTTGCAATGCCGCGTACGCCGTCTGTACCGAATAAACGTCCCATAAAATTGACCTCCTGATTACATGATCTATTTGATTTTATTGACAATACATTTGTATTTTATCACAAATTATGAAAAATGTAAAAGGTTTTTATAAAAAATGTTTATAATATAAAGAAAAACAAATTTTAGGAGGAAGAAATGGTTATTGCAATAGAAGATAAAGATACAGATTTAACCGAATTTTTAGAAAACAAAGGTCATGCAGTTGTTTCTCTTTACGACTATCATCGTCCGGTGGATGCTGTGGTTATCAGCCGGACACATCTTTACGATTTACCGCTTACGGCAGAAAATTTTACAGACAGCAGTGGTGTGTTTGTGGTTTATACAGAAGGACTGACCAATGAGGAAATTGCCTCTCGTTTGGAGCAAAAAAGCAGCGATGGCCTGTCTTTGTTTTAAAATCACATAAAAAAAAGGATAAAAAATAAAAATTTATTGCTTTTTTTCGTTGCAGTTTTATAAATGTTGATGTATAATAATATAGTAGGCGAGGTGTAGACATAACAACCGTTTACAAGAGCAATTTTTGTTGTAATTTATTTATGTATGGAGAAATAAAAAATGAGCCGAAATGTATATTTAGATAACAGTGCCACAACGCCGGTGAAACCGGAGGTATTTGAGGCTATGTTGCCCTTTTTGCAAGAGGAGTTTGGAAATCCTTCATCCATCTACAAAAAGGCCAATGCAACAGAATTGGCTGTTGCAACAGCGCGCGAACAAGTTGCCAAAGCTTTGGGTGCTAAACCGGGAGAAATTTTCTTTACCTCCGGCGGTTCTGAGGCAGATAACTGGGCCATTAAAGGTGCGGCGCTGGCAAACAGCCCAAAAGGAAAACATATCATTTCCAGCTGCATCGAGCATCATGCGGTTTTGCATACGTTGGAATTTTTAGAAAAGCAGGGGTACTCTGTTACCTATCTGCCGGTTGATGCAGAGGGTAAGGTTGCTGTTCAGGAAGTGAAAAATGCCCTGCGGGAAGATACCGTGCTGATCACCATTATGATGGCCAATAACGAAATCGGCACGGTGCAGCCCATTGCTGAAATCGCACAGCTTGCCCGTGAAAACAAGGTGCTTTTTCATACCGATGCCGTACAGGCAGTCGGTTCGTTAGAAGTTGACGTACAAAAGCTTGGCGTCGATATGCTTTCGCTTTCTGCGCATAAATTTGGCGGCCCTAAAGGTGTCGGCGCTTTATATATTAAGAGCGGCACCAAAATTGAAACCCTTATCCATGGTGGCGGTCAAGAAAGAGGTCGCCGTGCCGGAACCGAGAACGTTTCAGGTATTGTCGGTTTAGGTAAGGCGATTACGCTCGCTACCGAAAATATTGCAGAAAAGGCAGAGAAAATAAAAAAACTGCGCGATAAGCTGATCAAGGGAATTGCCTCAACCATTCCGGATGCACGTTTAAACGGTCACAGGGAAGATCGCTTGCCGGGGAATGTTAATTTCTGCTTCCGTTATATAGAAGGCGAAGCACTTTTGCTTCGGCTGGATGCCAAGGGTATTGCCGCTTCTTCGGGTTCGGCCTGCACCAGCGGTTCACTCGATCCTTCGCATGTGCTTTTGGCCTTGGGTTTACCTCATGAGATTGCACACGGATCGTTGCGACTTTCTATTGGCGAACAAAACACAGAAGAAGAGATTGATTATGTATTAGAGGTACTGCCCAAAATCGTGGAGATTTTGCGCATGATGTCTCCTCTATATCCCGGCAACTAAATCGATAACGAAAGGACTTATCTATATGTATAGTGAAAAGGTTATGGACCATTTTGAAAACCCCAGAAATGTGGGAGAGATTCCTGATGCTAATGCAGTAGGCCAGGTGGGTAATGCCAAATGCGGTGACATCATGAAAATGTATATGAAAATTGAAAATGATGTGATTGTGGATTGTAAATTTAAAACCTTTGGTTGCGGAGCGGCTATTGCCACAAGCTCTATGGCAACAGAAATGGTTAAAGGTAAAACAGTGGAAGAGGCTAAAAAGCTGACAAACAAAGCCGTTATGGAAGCTTTAGACGGCCTGCCGCCGGCCAAGGTACATTGCTCAGTGTTGGCTGAAGAAGCCATCGAAGCAGCTCTTGCCGATTACTATGCGCGTCGGGGTGAAACCTATGAAAAGAAAAAAAGCTGTGACGGATGTTGCGGTAGCTGCTCAGGACATTAAACCGAATACAACCAGAGCCTTGGTTCATGGCGCGGTGATAGCGGCTTTATATGCCGTTTTAACGCTGTGCTTAGCACCGGTTTCTTACGGACCTGTGCAGTTCAGGCTGTCTGAACTGTTAACCGTTCTGCCTGTTTTTACCGGCATTTCAGTTCCGGGTCTAACGATAGGCTGTGTGCTGGCCAATCTGTTTGGCGGATTTGGCCTATACGATATTGTGTTTGGATCACTTGCAACGGCTTTAGGTGCTATCGGCACCAGATTGTTACGCAACAAACCGTGGCTGGCCGTTTGGCCACCGGTGATTTCCAATGCGCTCATTGTGGGCAGTATGCTTTATTTTGTAGTACCGGACTCTCCGGCATTACTGATTAATGTTGCCATGGTGGGTTTATCGGAAATGGTGATTTGTGTCATCCTGGGCTTACCTTTTGTTTTACTTCTTAAGAAATATGCCAAAGCATTTTTCCGGTGATGGATTGCTGTAGTTCCTCAGGTGCTATGATTGCAATTTGATCATGCTTTCGGCAAAGAATTTCTACGATGTTACAGGCTTCTGCGTCGGTGTCATCTACGATAACAGCTAATCTATGGCCTGATTGCAGGGCGCATTGCATAAGAAATTCGATTTGATCTGTTGGCACATTCAGGGTGTTCACGACTAAAACTACATGTTCTTCTATAGAGGCCCGTGGCGAACAAAAGGTGTTTATAACGATGTATACAAGTAAAAAACAAAAGCAAAGAAGAATACCAAGTGTTATAAAAGAGTATTGCGGCATACAATTCACCTCGTGATACTATATGCCGTCAAACGATAAAATGTTAATAAAAGAATGGAGAAGATTTTTATGCAGAAGAAGAAAGTAAACATCAAAAACCTGACAGTGGCAGCTTTGCTTACGGCAATTGCATTACTAATCCCCATGGTAATGCCGTTTAAATTGGTGATAGAACCGATTTTTTCTGCCACCTTTGCAGCGCATGTGCCGGGCATTTTGGCCATGCTGACAGGCCCCTTTGCAGTAATTGGAACGGCAGTTGGCAGTGCGCTTGGTTTCTTTCAGGCATTGGGTAATCCCTGGGTGTCTGCCCGTGCGCTGACGCACCTTGTTTTTGGTCTATTTGGTTTTTATATGATTAAAAAACGCTATAACATCGTTTTAGTTGCCGTTTTAAGCGGTTTGGTTCATGCAGCCTGCGAGATGATTATAGGGTTGATTTCGCTTCCGTTCATTGTTGTGCCGGATGCAGGCGTTTTGTTTTACATATTACTCACGGTAGGCCTGGGTACCTTCATTCATCACTGTATTGATTTTGCGATTGTTATGGTTATCTATAAGCCACTTGAAAAAGCAGGTGTTTTGCCATATAAAATCAATCTCAGGCATTTTAAAGAAAAAGAGAACTAAATAAAAAAGAAGACTGCAGAGCAGTCTTCTTTTTTTATGCCTGAGGGCGCTTTATACCTCTTTCTCTGTGTTGATATCCACTAAAATCACATCTTCGCCAATACGCTTAATTTTCTCCCACGGGATAACCAAGTCACCGCCACGGCTGAAGTTAAACATCTTGTTCTTCCCCGGCACGATAATGGCATCAATCGCACCGGCTTCCAAGCTGACCTCCACATCAGAAACAAAACCCAAACGACGGGCATCTGCCAGGTTGATGACCTCTTTTTGCCGCAATTCTCCTGCCCGATACAATCCATCACCTTCTTTGACTTTACTTTTTTACTAATATATGGTAAAATACTTCTATGTATGATTTCTGTAAAAGGAAGTGATAATATGCTCGATGCTTTAAAACAAGAGATTTTTGAAGCAATCATTTACTTAAATGAGCAACATGTAAGGGATATGGGAAAAGGTAATGTATCCTTAATTGATCGAACCAACAACCTGATTGTTACTGAGCCTGACGGCATGAACAATTTAACGGATGCAGACGATATACTGGTTTGCGATCTGTTTGGTAACGTGGTGGAAGGAAGTGGCCGCCCCCATAGAGACTTAGCGGCTCATGTTGCGTTATATCGCGCGTTTCCTCAAATTATGAGTGTGGCGCATAGCCATACACCATATGCGACAGCTTGGGCGCAAGCAGGTCGAGATATTCCGATTTATGGTACGAGCCATATGGATGTGTTCGCTGAGACTGTTCCATGCACCCGTGAAATCACTGCGCAAGAGGCGGAAGAGAATTATCCTGTTTCTATGGGCACAGTTATTGCAGAGGAATTTCAAAAGAGAAGTATGGATGCATTACAGGTTCCGGGTGTTTTATTATTCCAGCACGGTGCTTTTTGCTGGGGCGGAACCGTGATGAATGCAATCCACCATACAGTCGCCCTGGAGAGAATTGCAAAAATGGCTTACTTAACTGAAAAAATTAACCCCGATGTTATCGGCACAAAACGAAATATTTCAAAAAGAATTTTGTGATAAAAAAAGAATAAAATTGCTTTCATCTGCTTATACTATTGACGAACAGTATGAATAAAGGAGTAGATGATATGTCAACCATTGACAACGTATCTTTAGCATTGGTCATTGTAGGTGCGCTGAACTGGGGCTCAATCGGATTGTTTGGTTTCGATTTCGTTGCGGCTCTGTTTGGCGGTCAGATGTCGGTTTTAAGCCGCATCATTTTTAGCTTGGTCGGCGTTGCAGGCCTTTGGAGCATTACTCTTTTGTTTAAAGAAAAGGTGCCGGCGCATCACGACCACCGATAACAGCAAAAGGGCTGTCGCAAAATGTATGCACAATCTTGCTTCGAACCCGAAAACGAGACTGCAGAATTTTGAACAACTCCAGTAAAACGGACAATAGAAAAAAAGAGCCTCCTATGGTAGAATAAATAAAACTACCATAGGAGGTTTTGTTATACAAGAAAAAGGCACTGCAGAGTTGCAGCTCCACAGCGACCAAGGCATCCAATACACATCACAAGCATATTATCGCCTAACACAATCATACGGCATTATTCCATCAATGTCAAGACGTGGCAATCCTTATGATAACGCATCAGCTGAAAATTTCTTTTCGATTCTTAAAAGCGAGTGTATGTATCGTACAAAACTTCAAACCTATGAGGAAACTCGCTTGCTCATAGATGAATATATTCATTTTTACAATAATGAAAAAATACAACTAAAAACAAAACTGACACCACTTAAAAAGCGATGTCAGTTTGTTGCTTAAATCTAAAATTCTACTTTAGAATCTCTTTTTTTGTACTGTCTGCACAAAGCGATGCAGTTTTTGGGTTCGAAAACTCTTTTTGCACAAATTAGGCGATTTCACCAATTTCTCTCATCAAGTTGGTGATGACTTCTTTTTCATCGGGCAGTTCAGCGTTCATGATGCCACCCCAGCTATAGTTACCTTCTAAACCAAGCAGGTTCATAGCAATGGTGAAAGCGGGCCATAAGCCGTTCGGCAACATGGTGTCACGCAGTTTTAAAATGTTGTTTAAGTGCTTTTGTGCACCGGCTAAATCACCGGCTTTGATGCAGGCTTCAAAAGCCGCTGCATTCTTCGGTGTACAGCTGAACATACCGTCGAGCACACGGGGCAGACCATAGGTGCGAGCCACGTCAAAAATGTCGATATTACTGAACATTACATTAAATTCAGGATACTCTACATGCAACTGACGAGCAAGCACAATATCACCGGTTTTGATACCTTTGATGTTGGGATGCTTCATCAGCTCAACAACCATGGGGTAGGTAATTTTCTGACCGGTGGAAACAGCCAGGTCATACAGGTAAACGGGCTTTTCGGAAACATCGGCACAGCCTTTGAAGAAATCTACCAGGTAGGCATCAGATTGCTTGCCGTAGAAAGGTGTGGTGAGAACGATGCCGTCAAAGTCGAGACCTTTTAACAGTTCACAGCGTTCTTTAACTCTGGAAACAGAGTTATCCATAGCGCCGATAAACAGGGGCACGCGACCGGCGTTAGCTTCTACTGCAGCTTTAGCTGCTGTTACATAAGCCTTGGTATCAAGCGTGGGTTCAACACCCATGCTGCCCATGCACAAAAGCCCCTGTGCACCGGCTTCGATTTGCATATTGATTTGTTTTTTTAAACTTTCTGCAATAACCTGACAGTTCTCGTCAAGCGGAGTACCCAGTGCGGGAATAAAACCGCTTCCCATTTTCATATTTATCTCTCCGTTCTGCGTTTAAACGCATAAATTTAGTTTTATCATACTACCAGAGATATCAAAAAACAATGGGCGAAAGTCACCAATCACCCAAAAAACTGGTCAGTTTTGTTAGTTTTTCACCGGGTTTTCTGCCGTTTTTTTCTTTTTGGGCGTTTTTCTCTCTTTTAAAATTTGGTCACGGTAGGTCTTGGGCGTCACCCCGACGAGTTTGCGAAAAGCCTTGTAAAAACTGGTCAGGTTGGTATAGCCCACCAAAACGGCAATCTGGTCAACCGAGAGAGTGGTTTCTGCCAGGTGTTTTTTCGCATTTTCAATACGGAAACGAATCTGTTTTTGCTTAAAGGTCATATTATAACGTTTTTTTACAATACGGTTGATTTGCTTTTTGTTTAAATACATTTTCTGAGAAAGTTCTTCTAAGGTAATGTTGTTGATTTTATTGCTGGTTAAATAATCAATGAGGTAATTACGCATATCGGGACCTTTGTCGTTATCCTCGTTATATACCACAGAATCGACCGTGTTTGTTTCACGCAGTTTATCATACAACTGAAACAAAAAGGTGGTGAGCATATTATGGAAGCGGCATCGGTCTAAAGAGTGTCCCTCATTTGCGTAGCTTAGAAGTTCATGACTTGTATCAATCAACTTGAGGCATTTGGTGAGCTTGATACAGTCCTCTGCTGAAAAAACAGAGGAGAGGTTTTGATACAGTTGTTCCTGTGTGCTTTTTTTGTTGCAGCTTAGCTCAAAGCCTAAGCCCACATATTGTGTGCTTTCTTCCATCGCATTTGTATTGTGATAGGTGCGCGGGGGGATAAACAGAGCCTCGTTTGCTTTGATCACATAGGTTTTTTTGTCCGTCTTAATCTTAATGCTGCCCTTTTTTACACAATGAAATTCAAACCAAGCATGCTCATGGGTGAGTGTTTCGTGTGCCGCGGGGGAAATCTCCCGCCAGAACATAGAGCCAAAATAAAAAATAGCATCTAAGTTATCAACGGTGAAATGCGATTCTATCATATCGCCGGGCCAGGTATCATCATACTCAAAGGTGTGCTTCATGGTATCACTCCTTGTTATCAAAAAGGATAGCTGATCTTGTCTGCGGGGTTATTGTATCAAAATAAACCATCAGAGTCAAGAAAAACTAACCAAAAAGGACATTTTTTTCTATCAAATCGTACCTTTATTCTATTGACAATCAAGGGGGCGCAAGGTATGATAAAATTGTATATATAATGAAATACAAAGTGGAGGGGTTACATATGACAAATGTCATGGAACTTTTCAGCTTAAAAGGAAAGACTGCGGTGGTAACCGGTGGCAGCGGTCTCTACGGCCGTCAGCTGGTACAGGCTTTGGCGCAGGCAGGTGCAAAGGTGTATACCGCTTCCCGTAATCTGGAATCTAACGAAGAATGTGCTGCTAAAATGCGCGAGGCAGGTCTTGAAGTGTATGCCGGCAAAGTGGACCAGGGCGATCAGGACAGCATTAACGAATTTTTAGCTGAACTTACAAAAGATGGGCAAAAGATTGATATCTTAATCAATAACTCCGTATTAAGAATTACGAAGAATTACCAGACGGATGCAGCTCTGTTTGATCAGAGCATGCATGTAAACGCAACAGGTCTGATGATGATTTCCCGTGCATTTGGTGACCACATGGCTGAAAACGGTGGTGGCAGCATCATCAACATCGGCTCCTACATGGGTGTTTTAGGCCCCGACTATGAACTGTATAAGGGCACTGAAATGGAAAACGACTTCGCCGGTGACTACTTCTTCCACAAGGGTGGTATGGTGAATTACACAAGATTCCTGGCAAGCCGCTACGGCTCTAAAAATGTTCGTTGTAACGTACTGAATCTGGGCGGTTTCTTTAACAATCAGCCTGAAAAGTTTGTAGAACGCTATTGCGCTAAAACCTTCTTGGGCAGAATGGCTAACGAAACCGATATCATGGGTTCCATTGTGTTCTTAGCGTCAGAAGCTTCCGCTTATATCACCGGTGCCGTTATACCGGTTGACGGCGGCTATACAGCTAAATAAATAAGGAAAATAAAATCTTTAAGGAGATGTAAAAATGAAACATATAACAGTAAATGGTAAACCCCTTTCACAGATGTCTTTGGGTACCGTACAATTGGGTATGAATTACGGTATTGCCAATGACCAGGGTCAGCCGGACACGGCGCAGAGCACAGCAATGCTCAACTGCGCGCTGAAAAACGGCATTACAAGCCTTGACACAGCTCGTGGCTATGGTACTTCCGAGGATGTTTTAGGTAACTTTTTTAAAGAAAATCCGCAGGAGAATATGCCGTTTATCACAAGCAAATTAAGAGTTGAAAATCCTTATGCAAGTGCTAAGGAAATTGAGGCTGAGATGTATACCTCGGTTGAAACCTCTTTGAAAAAATTGGGCATTAATAAGCTTGACTGCTTGCTTCTGCACAGAGGACCCGGTTACACTTTAGCTGATTACGGCGATGCAGTTCGTAACACCTTTGCACGCCTGATTAAAGATGGCTATACCGATATGGTAGGTGCTTCTGTGTATGATCCTGAGGAAGTAGATGAAATGCTTCTTCATGATATTTACACAGCAACACAGGTTCCGATGAGTTTGTTTGACCAGAAGTTGATTACCGGCGGTTATACAGACAGATTAAAAGAAAAGAACATTGTTGTTTTTGTGCGTAGCGTATTTTTGCAGGGCGTCTTCTTCTTAGACCCAGACAAGATGACTGACCCGTTGCTTGTTGAATATGCAAAACCCTACATTTTAAAACTCAGAGAGTTCTGTGATCGTACCGGAATGAGCGTGGCAGAATTTGCTATTTCCTTTATGCGTGATGTACCGGGCGTTACCTCTTTGGTTTTAGGTGCTGATACAGAAGAACAGGTTCTGCAGAATATTGCATATATGAACGCGCCCACTCTTTCTGCCGATATGCGTAGAGAGGTTACAGAGGCATTTTCTAATGTGGATATTCCTAAGATTATGGAAGTGCTCTGTCGCCCCAAACAATAATAAACGAGTAAGATATATAGCGGGAAGCCGTCTGCGATATAAGCAGGCGGTTTCTTTTGTATTTTGTTCTTGACAGTGTTTTGGCTAAGGAGTATAATGGAATGTGGCTTATATTGCATATTATAAGGAAAGGCGAACATGATGCAAGAAGAAAATAGTTTTGTAAAAGGGATTAAGGATGGCTTGCCCATTTGTTTTGGCTATATTTCAGTAGCCTTTGCATTCGGTATTTTTTCTGTTGAAAACGGATTACGTGTGATAGAGGCTCTGCTTATTTCTATGACCAATGTCACCTCTGCCGGTCAGCTTGCAGCTGTGCCGATTATGGTATCCGGCGGCACCTTATTAGAGCTTGCAGTAGCGCAGCTTGTGATTAATCTGCGCTATGCCTTAATGTCAGTTTCCCTTTCACAAAAGTTGGGTTCTTCCATGCGTATGCTTGATCGGTTTATCGTCTCTTTTGTCAATACCGATGAAGTGTTTGCTGTGGCAAGTTCTCAACCCAAACGGGTAGGGCGCCGGTATCTGTATGGCTTGATTCTGCCGCCGTTTGTGGGTTGGAGTCTGGGAACCTTGCTGGGAGCTTGTGCCGGGCACGTTCTGCCTGGTGCCGTTACATCGGCTTTGGGCGTGGCGATTTACGCTATGTTTATTGCCATTGTCATTCCGCAAACAAAGAACAAGGCCACGGCCGGCTGTGTTTTACTGTCGATTGCTTTATCCTGTGCGTTTGCCTTTTTACCGGTTTTAAAAGAAGTACAAAGCGGTTTTGCCATTATTATCTGTGCGGCAGTCGCCAGTGCAATCTTTGCCTTTCTTGCACCGGTTACGCAACTGGGAGAGGAGCGCATACAATGAACCACGCAACCTTTTGGATGTATCTTCTCACAATGGCCGGAGTGACGTATCTTGTTCGCATGTTGCCCATGGTGCTTTTGAAAAAGCAAATCAAGAATCGGTTTATTCTTTCGTTTTTGCACTACATTCCATACACGGTGCTGAGTGTAATGACCGTACCGGCAATTTTCTCGGCAACTTCTTCCACAATTTCGGCTTGGGTAGGCTTTGCAGTGGCGGTCGTTGCGGCCTTCTTTAAAAGAAGTTTGCTAACCGTTGCAGCACTTTCCTGTGTTGCAGTTTTTGTTGCAGAGACAATTCTGCATGTATGTGTATAAGTTGATAAAAAGGGAAGAATAGAACAATAAGAAAGAAAAACCTGTAAAATTCACATTTTTTGCTATGAAATTTTATGCAATGTGCAATCTTGCTTTTTTTAAAATAATATTTGAAATTTGTGTGTTTTTGTGATATACTTATATCTAATGGATAAAAGCTCTGCGTGCAGAGTTTTATATTGATGCATGCAACTGTCAAAATTGCATGCGTTCTCTACATTCTGTAATAATCATAAGGAGGATATACAATGGCAAAAAAAATGAAAACCATGGATGGAAACTATGCGGCTGCCCATTGCGCGTATGCGTTTTCTGAAGTAGCTTCCATCTACCCGATCACCCCTTCATCTACCATGGCAGAGTATGTGGATGAATGGAGCGCAAAGGGACAGAAAAACATCTTTGGCCAGACCGTTGACGTATGCGAAATGCAGTCAGAAGCAGGTGCTGCCGGTGCCGTTCACGGTTCTTTGCAGGGTGGTGCGTTAACCACAACCTTTACAGCTTCACAGGGCTTATTGCTCATGATTCCGAACATGTACAAAATCGCCGGTGAATTGTTACCTGCTGTTTTCCATGTAAGTGCCAGAGCGATTGCGGCTCATGCCCTTTCTATCTTTGGTGACCATCAGGACGTTATGGCTTGCCGTCAGACCGGTTTTGCTATGCTTGCATCTGGCAGCGTTCAGGAAGTTATGGACTTAGGTGGTGTGGCACATCTTGCTGCTATCCGCGGTCGCGTTCCCTTCCTGCATTTCTTCGATGGCTTCAGAACTTCTCACGAAATTCAGAAGGTTGAAGTAATGGATTATGCTGACCTTGCAAAGCTGGTTGACTACAAAGCTTTGAAAGAATTTAAAGACAGAGCATTGAATCCTGAACATCCTGTTCTGCGTGGTACTGCACAGAATCCGGATGTTTACTTCCAGGGTAGAGAAGCATCTAACAAGTTCTACGATGCTATCCCCGATATTGTGGCTGATTACATGAAGGAAATCTCTAAGATTACCGGTCGTGAATACAAGCCCTTCAATTACTATGGTGCACCCGATGCTACTGAAATCATCGTAGCTATGGGTTCAGCTTGCGAAGCAATTGAAGAAACAGTGGATTACCTCAACGCACAGGGCAAGAAGGTCGGCGTTATCAAGGTTCACCTGTATCGTCCGTTCTCTGCTAAATACTTCTTTGATGTATTACCTGCAACTGTTAAGAAGATTGCTGTGTTAGACAGAACAAAGGAACCCGGTTCTTTGGGTGAACCTCTGTATCTGGATATCTGCAACCTGTTCTACGGCAAGGAGGATGCTCCGGTTATCGTAGGTGGTCGCTATGGTCTGGGTTCTAAAGACACCACACCGACACACATCGTTTCTGTTTTCGAAAACCTGGCTCAGGACAAGCCCAAGAACGGCTTTACCATCTCCATTAACGATGATGTGACCAATCTGTCTCTGCCGGCTCGCGAAACCATCAATGCTGCACCAGCAGGCACCACACGTTGTAAGTTCTGGGGCTTTGGCTCCGACGGTACCGTTGGTGCTAACAAAGACGCTATCAAAATCATTGGTGACAACACCGATCTGTATGCACAGGCATATTTTGATTATGACTCCAAAAAGTCCGGTGGTGTAACCATGTCTCACCTGCGTTTTGGTCATAAGCCGATTAAATCCACCTATCTGCTTGACGAAGCTGACTATATTGCATGTCATAAGCCCTCTTATGTATATCAGTATGATGTACTGGAAGGCCTGAAGAAGGGTGGTACCTTCCTTCTGAACTGCGTATGGTCTCCTGAAGAACTGGAAGAAAAACTGCCCGGCAGCATGAAACGTTACCTGGCTGAAAATGACATTCAGTTCTACACCATTAACGCTGTTAAAATTGCTTCTGAAATCGGTTTGGGCGGCAGAATTAACATGGTAACACAGTCTGCCTTCTTTAAGCTTTCTGAAGTTATTCCGCTTGACCAGGCTGTGCCTCTTTTAAAGGACGCTATCAATAGAACCTATGGTAAGAAAGGTCAGAAGATTGTTGACATGAACTGCCAGGCTGTTGATGCAGCACTGGATGCACTGGTTAAGATTGATATCCCCGCTTCCTGGAAGGATGCTAAGGACGATGTTGAAGCAAAAGATGCTAACCGTCCTGAATTTGTTACCAAAATTGCAGATCCCATTTCTGCTCAGAAGGGTAACAAGCTGCCTGTAAGTGCATTTGAAGGCATTGAAGACGGTACTTTTGAACAGGGTACTGCACGCTATGAAAAGCGTACTATTGCTATCAATGTTCCTCAGTGGATTCCTGAAAACTGTATTCAGTGTAACCAGTGTTCGCTGGTATGTCCGCATGCAACCATCCGTCCGTTCCTTTTAACTGATGAAGAAGCTGCGGCAGCCGGTGAAGGTTTTGCAACACTTAACGCTAACGGTCCTCAGCTGAAGGGCTACAAGTTCCGCATTCAGGTATCTCCCAAGGATTGTGCAGGTTGTGGTGTTTGTGCACAGATCTGTCCTGCTAAGGAAAAGGCTTTGGTTATGAAGCCGGTTGACGAAATGGTAGCAAAAGAAGCTGCTAACTGGGATTATGCAATGAATCTTGAAATCAGAGATAATCTGATGGATAAATCAACCGTTAAGGGTTCTCAGTTTGCTCAGCCCCTGCTCGAGTTCTCGGGCGCATGCGCAGGCTGTGGTGAAACACCTTATATCAAGCTGATCACCCAGTTATTTGGTGACAGAATGACCGTTGCCAACGCAACAGGTTGTACCTCTATCTGGGGTGGTTCTGCTCCCAGCACACCGTACTGCACAAACGCAAAGGGTCAGGGTCCTGCTTGGGCTAACTCCCTGTTTGAAGACAATGCTGAATTTGGCTTAGGTATGGTTTTGGCTTCTAAGAAGATCAGAAACACACTGAAAGAAAAGATGGAAGAAGCAATTGCTTCCGGCATTGACGCAGCACTGGCGGATGCATTTAATGAATGGATTGCAGCTATGGATTGCGCTGAAGGCTCCAAGGCTGCTGCTAAGATTTGTGATCTGCTTGCAAAGGCTGACACTTCTAAGGCACCGCTTTCTGACATTGCAGAAAGAACCGACTATTTGGTTAAACGTTCTCACTGGGCATTTGGTGGTGACGGTTGGGCTTATGATATCGGTTACGGCGGCTTAGATCATGTATTAGCTTCCGGCGAAGACATCAACATCTTTGTTGTAGATACCGAAGTTTACTCCAACACCGGCGGTCAGTCTTCCAAGGCTACACCGACTGCTGCAGTTGCTAAGTTTGCAGCTTCCGGTAAGCGTGTGAAGAAGAAAGATCTCGGCATGATTGCTGCAACCTACGGTTATGTATATGTAGCTCAGATTGCATTGGGTGCTAATATGAATCAGGCCCTGAAAGCCATCAGAGAAGCAGAAGCATATCCCGGTCCGTCTATCGTGATTGCATATGCGCCCTGTATCAACCATGGTATCAAGGCTGGTATGGCAAACACCATTAACGAAGAGAAGAAGGCTGTGGAAACCGGTTACTGGCATCTGTGGAGATTTAACCCGACTCTTAAAGAAGAGGGCAAGAATCCCTTCGTTCTTGATTCTAAAGAACCCACCGGCGATATCAGAAGCTTCTTAGAGGGCGAAAATCGTTACCTCATGCTGAAACAGGCATATCCCGATGTGGCAGAACAGCTGTTTACCAAGGCTGAAAAAGACCTGCTTGACAGATATGAAATCTACAAGCAAAGAGCAGCTGAATAAAAGTAAAACAAAAGGTGTCCGCAAAATGCGGACACCTTTTTTGCTTATCATGGAATTTTTATGCCGGGAATGTGTTTTTATGAGCGCTTTTGAAAGGATTTGCAATCGGTGCACTGGTCTTCTGTCGGGTTGCATTCATGCGTGCCCACAGTGATGGAGTCAAGGGTGCAATAGTCTTTGTTGCAATCGTTGTACATGCACTGCTGTACGGTACACTTAATGGTCTGATTTCCGTTGTTCATTTTCTTTTCTCCTTTTTCTCAACTTGTTAAAAGCACGCAGGGTGCTTTTTTTGTTGCGTCATAACACAACAAGGTTCACGAAAAGGTCGAACTTTGTATTCATTCATTTTTCGTGTGGTTCTTATTGTGTGCAATCTACATGTATCTATACATATTTTTTGAGATTTGATATAAAGCAAAAATAGCTTTATCCACTTCTTTTTTTGTCGTGAAATAACCAAAACTAAAGCGAATGCAACCGGTTTTATTCGTGCCCAAAGATTCGTGTGCGCTGACCGCACAGTGTAATCCGCTTCGCACGGCAATGCCATAGTTTTGATTTAAAAGATTGGCCACATCAATACAATCGTAAGAATCAAGATTTAACGCTGTAACACCGACTTTCGGTGCAGAACCCAGCAGGGTGATTCTCTCAATATTTCTAATTTTTTCTTCAAAATAATTGGTCAGCATTAATTCATGCTCTGCAATAGCGGAAACGCCTTCACGCATAACAAAATCAACGCCTGCGCCAAGCCCTGCAATGGCTGCTACATTTAAGGTGCCGCTTTCCAACCGGTCAGGCATTTCCTCTGGCTGCAGTAGCAATTCTGAACGGCTTCCGGTTCCACCTTCGATGATGGTGGCAGGCATAATACCTTCCTTTATATAAAGTCCACCTGTTCCTTGTGGGCCGTAAAGACCCTTATGGCCGGGAAATGCAAGTAAGTCAACCTGATTTGCATCAATATCCAGGATGCCGGCACTTTGAGCGACATCGGTCATAAACAGCCGGGAATTTGTCCGTACTGCTTTTGAAATGGAACCGATATCATAATAATTTCCGCAAACATTCGAGGCATGCAGGCAAATCACAAGCCGTGTATCAGGTCGGCATTTTGCGATAAAATCCTCTGGCTTTAGCCGTCCGGAAGCATCAGCCTTAACAACGGTGTAATCGATCATACCCCGGCGTTTTAATTCGGCCAACGGGCGCATGACGGAATTGTGCTCCATAGAGCTTGTGACAACATGGTCACCTTTTTTTAAAACACCTTTAATGCCGGCGTTTAAGGCCGCGGTGGTATTGGGGAAAAAAGAGATTTGTTCCGGGTTGTGGATGTGGAACAGAGAGCAAAGCTTTTCCCGGGTATCATACACAATTTCACCGGCTTTAACAGCCAGATCATGTCCGCCACGGCCGGGGTTGGCACTGAAGTTTCGCATGGCATGCAGGGTGGTTGTATAAACAGCAGAAGGTTTTACGAAGGAGGTTGCTGCATAATCAAGATAGATCATAATATTCCTCCGTTTTTTGTAAGAAGTTCTGCTAACAGTGTATGCATCAGATGTGTTTTTGTGATTGTCATTATTTTCTTGCGATACACATATACTGTTAGAGGAGAGACTATCATTTTAGATGGAAAGGCATGTGAATGTAAATGTTTGATAAACAAGCTGTGAAACAATTAGAGGCACTTTTAAGCCAGATGAGCCCACAACAAAAAGAAAAGCTCGCAAACATCATGAAGGATGAACAAAGCCTCCAAAAGGCAATCTCGGGCATAGACCCGCAAAAAGCCAAAAAGGTGATTGAAAATCTGGGGAAGGATATAAAATCATGATCGGGAAAGGTTTGATGCATCGTGAGTGAGGAGACGAACAAGCTGTTAGAAAGTTTGATGGGGGCCTTGGGAGATGCGCCGGGAGACGCGCATTCTGATTCGTTATCATCTGATGAAGCAGAAGAAATGGCCGAAGCAAAAGAGGAGGAGGCAGAAGAAGGCGCTAACTTTAACCCTGCGATGTTACTACAGTTGCAAGGACTTATAAGCGGTCAGAATCAATCCGATGAACGCAGTGCGCTTTTGCTTGCACTGCGCCCCTTTTTGTCTGAAGAACGCCGTCCGCAGGTGGATAAGGCAGTTAAGATGCTCAAGCTTTCACAACTGGCGCAAACAGCCAAAGACCTTGATTTGCTTAAAAATCTGTTGTAAAGAAGGGAGGGGACGGTATGGAAATGAAGTATTATAATCCCAGTAACAATTTCAGAGCACCAATTCCCAGAGAACCAAAGCCATATTCACCACCCGTAGAAAAAAGACAGGAACGTTTCATCCCCGCAGAGCCGGAAAAATCAAAAGAAACTAAAGAGCAAGAATGCAAAGAAGGGATCGTGCATCAAAAATCGCGTCCGGAAGCGGATGAACTTTTAATTATGGGCGTTATTTTAGTGTTACTGGCAAATCAATGCGAGGATTATTTGCTCCTGGCTGCCTTGGCCTTTTTATTATTTAGCGGAAAAGAAAAAAGAAACGAATAAAGAAGGGGCTGTAAAATAACTATGCGTTATTTTACAGCCCCTTCTTGAAAATTCAAATTATTTATACAATGGACCATATGCGGCACAGGCTCTGTAATCCTGGCCTTCTTTATCCATGCCGAAGGCATTCCACGCCGCCGGTCTGAAGATATCTTCTTCCGGAACGTTGTGCATGCAAACGGGAATTCTTAACATGGAACAGAGGGTAATCAGGTCGGCACCGATGTGGCCATAGCTGATGGCGCCATGGTTAGCGCCCCAGTTGTTCATCACATCATAAGCGGACTTAAAGGCACCTTCACCGGTACATCTGGGTGTGAACCAGGTACAGGGCCAGGTGGGATTGGTTCTTTCCATTAATGTGTCAGATACTTCATCAGGCAGGTGTACAGTCCAACCTTCTGCAATCTGCAGAACAGGACCTAAGCCTTTAACCAGGTTCAATCTGATCATGGTTGCGGGCATTTCTGCACGGGTGGTAAAGTGGCTGGAGAAACCGCCGCCACGGAAGTTATCAAATCCGGCCTCGCACCAAACGGTAGCGTCGGTCATTTTCTTGATGTCTTCTTCCGTTACTTCCCACCATTTTTTCATAATAGCATTGCCGTTTTCGTCTGTACATTCACCACAAGCATCTAAACATGCAGCACCGGAATTGAGCAGGTGAATAATACCACCGTTTTCTTTTGCTTTTCCTTCTAAATCGTAGCCGGTTACGCGCTTTGTTGCTTCGGGAGACCAGTAGGTACGAACGTCAGCGAAAATTTGTGCACGATGAGTGAGCAAGCGCATAAACAACATACCTAAGCCGTTTAAAACGTCGTTTTCAGTAGCCAGTGTATAGGGCTCGCGAGCACCTTCGTAGTCGAAGGTAGAGCTGAGCAGCGCTTCGGGATAGTCACAGTTGGGCCAATGGTCTGTCCACTGTCTCTGCCCTTGAAAACCGCCGGCAATCGCATTGTGACCTACCATTTCTTCTTCGAAACCTTCGGGCAGGTTCTTGTTGCCGCCCATCAGATCCTTAATGATGCAGTACATCTTAACCGTGAATTCCCACTGTTTTTCTTTTTCTTCATCAGAGAAGCGAACGAAATCGGGATTATCATCACGACCCATTTTGCAATGTTCTTTGGTCCAGGCCAAAGCTTTTTGATATTCTTCTTCGTTGTAAATGCCTTCTTCCATACGGCGCAGAATTTCCACTTCATCAACAGATTCTACGCGCATGCCTAAATAGGATTCAACGAAGTCCTGATCCATGATAGAACCGCCGATGCCCATGCACTGAGAACCAATTTGCAGGTAAGATTTACCTCTCATGGTGGCTACGGCAACAGCCGCACGGCCAAAGCGCAACAGCTTTTCTTTCACATCTTCAGGCACTTCGGAAACCTGATCGCAATCCTGCACCTCATGGCCGTAAATGCCGAAGGCAGGGAGACCTTTTTGAGCATGAGAAGCAAGCACCGCTGCCAGATATACAGCGCCCGGTCTTTCGGTGCCGTTAAAGCCCCAAACACCTTTGATAGTGTTTGGATCCATATCCATGGTTTCGGAACCATAGCACCAGCAGGGTGTTACGGTTAATGTGATGTCTACGCCTTCTTTTTTAAATTTATCGGCGCAGGCAGCCGCTTCGGGAACACGGCCAATAGTGGTATCGGCAATGATAACCTTTACGGGGTCACCGTTAGAATAATACAAATTTTCTTCAAATAATTTCTTGGCAGCAAGGGCCAATGCCATAGTTTGGTCTTCCAAACTTTCGCGCAGTTTCATAGGGCCGCGTCTGCCGTCAATGGTTGGACGAATGCCGATTACGGGGTAATCGCCAACATATCTTTTTTCTGCCATATTTCTGCCTCCTTTGCATGGTACACATGCATGTTTTGATTGGTTATTTTTAAGTTAGTATTATAAAACACTACCTCTATTATCGCAAATGAATCAGGGTGTTGTCAAGTGGTTTTTAGGGAAAAAACAATTTTATATATTTATTATAAGTAAGACTTCTGTTTTTTTAACATTTTTCCTATGTATAGAGTGCTCTTGTAGAAAAGATGCTTTATATATTTTGTATATTTGTGAATCTTTATGCAAAATTTTGCTTTCTGATGCTTGAAAAAGCGAACACCATATGGTATACTATTAAGGATATTATTCAATTTGTGATCGCGCATGCACATTTTGTATGCAGAACGGAGTTTTTTTATGATTTTATATCCCGCGATAGACCTGCGTGGCGGCCAGTGTGTGCGTTTGATGCAGGGTGATTTTGATCAGACAACCGTATATTCCGACCATCCGCTTACTATGGCAGAAAAATGGGAATCACAGGGGGCTCGTTGGCTTCACATGGTTGATCTTGACGGTGCCCGTCAAGAGGTAACCAATAACCGTGCTGTTATATGCGAAGTGGCAAAAACACTGAGCATACCCGTGCAAACCGGCGGCGGCATCAGAACTATGGCCGATATTGAAGAACTGATAGAAAGCGGCGTGTCCCGTGTTATTTTGGGCACCGTTGCTGTTAAAAATCCGTCCTTTGCCAAAGAAGCAGTGGCGCAGTTTGGCGATGCAATTGCTGTTGGCATTGATGCAAAAGATGGCTTTGCAGCTATTTCCGGTTGGGAAGAAGTGAGCGGCCGCGAAGCGGTAGATTTAGCACTTGAAATGAAGAGTTATGGCGTTCGTCATATTATTTATACGGATATCTCTACTGACGGTATGCTTTCAGGACCTAACTATAGTGCCATGCAGCGCATGGCAGAAGCGTTTGGCCCGGGTGTGATCGCATCGGGCGGTGTGGGCGCTCTTGAGCACCTTCATAATCTGATTCCGACGGGTGTGAGTGGTGCTATCATCGGCAAGGCATTATATACTGGTGCTGTTGATTTGCGCAGAGCCGTTGCGGAGATAGAGGAGGCAAGTTATGCTGACTAAAAGAATTATCCCTTGCCTTGATGTGCACGAAGGTCGTGTGGTAAAAGGTGTTAATTTCGTTAATTTAAAAGATGCGGGTGACCCGGTTGAAGTGGCAAAAGCCTATGATAAAGAGGGTGCCGATGAATTAGTTTTTTTGGATATAACAGCCTCATCCGATGCCAGAAGCATTATGACGAAGGTGGTTGAAAAAACGGCAGAACAGGTCTTTATTCCGTTTACGGTTGGTGGCGGTATTCGCACCGTGGACGATTTTCGGGAAATTTTAAAAGCGGGTGCCGATAAAATCTCCGTTAACTCCGCAGCTCTTAAGCGCCCCGAACTGATTTCAGAAGCAGCTTATAAATTTGGTTCTCAATGTGTTGTGGTTGCCATTGATGCCAAAAAGAGGGCAGACGGAAGCTTCACCGTGTATTTAAACGGCGGTCGGGTTGACACCGGTAAAGACGCCATCGAGTGGGCTATAGAGGCAGAGCGGTTGGGTGCCGGCGAAATTTTATTAACCAGCATGGATGCCGATGGCACAAAGGCCGGTTATGACCTGGAGGTCACGAAGCTTGTTTCAGATGCTGTGAGTATTCCGGTGATTGCTTCGGGTGGCGCCGGCAAGCTGTCTCACTTTAAAGATGCCGTGTTAGAAGGCGGTGCTGACGCATTGCTTGCTGCATCACTGTTCCACTATAAGGAAATGACGATTAAAGAACTGAAAACATATCTGCACGAATCAGGCATTCCTGTTCGCTTGTAGATTTTATACGCTTCTTGTTTGCCTACGGATAAGAAGCTTATGCTATAAAATATGTGGGAAGAAAGGCTATGAAGAACATGCTGAAATTTGATGAAAAAGGTTTAATCCCCGCAGTTGCGCAAGACTACATTTCCGGCCGCATCTTAATGCTGGCCTATATGAATGCCGAGTCTTTGAAAATGACGCTCGAAACCAAAAAAGCAACATTTTTCTCTCGCTCTCGTCAGTGCTTATGGGTAAAAGGCGAACATTCGGGCAACATTTTATGGGTAAAAGATATTTTGGTGGATTGCGATGAGGACGCTTTGATTCTCAAAGTGGATCCGGCAGGTCCGGCTTGCCATACCGGCGAAAAAACCTGTTTTTACAGAAAAATGGAAGAAGACGGCAGCTTAACAGAAGCAAAGCGTGAAACCGTTTCTCTTTCCGTTTTAAAAGATGTGTATGATGTGATCACAGACAGAAAAGAAAACCCAAAAGAAGGTTCTTATACAAACTATCTGTTCACAAAGGGCATTGATAAACAATTGAAGAAAATCGGTGAAGAAGCTGCCGAAATCATCATTGCGGCGAAAAATCCGGATCTCAGCGAGTTAGAGTACGAATCCTGCGACTTTTTGTACCACTTAATGGTGGTTATGGTAGAACGTGGCTTAACATGGGAAAACTTAATGTCTGAACTTGACAAACGGAGATAACGGCCATGAAAATCATGGCGGTGATTTGTGAATATAATCCCTTTCACAACGGCCATGCCTATCAGCTTAGAAAGCAGAAAGAGCAGCTTGGTTGCGATGCGGTCGTTTGCTTGATGAGCGGTCATTTTGTACAACGGGGTGAACCCGCCATTTGCAATAAATGGGCAAGAGCCGAAATGGCGCTTTTGGCAGGTTGTGATTTGGTTTTAGAACTTCCTGTTGTGTATAGTCTGCGTTCGGCAGAAGGATTTGCTATGGGAGCTGTCTCCCTGCTTGCGTCGCTGGGTGTTGAAGGCTATCTTGCCTTTGGCAGTGAAACGGCTGATATAAGTCGCTTGTCTGCGGTTGCAGATGTGGCAGAACAGGAAGCATTTGGTGCCGCTGTTCGCCAAAATTTAGAAGCCGGTGTCAGCTATCCGCAGGCCTATAGCCGGGCTGTAGAACAGCTTTTAGAAGAAGCGGTTGCAGATGTTGTCAAGCACCCTAATGATGTGCTGGCAATTGAATATATGCGCGCTTTAAAGAAAACAAAAGCTAAGCTGTTGCCTACTGCTATCAAACGTGAAAAAGGTATGCATGATGCTTTAGTGGCAGATGACGAATTTTTAAGTGCTACGGCTATCCGCCAAAGAATAATGCGGGGCGAAAGCGTCGAAAGTTTTATGCCTGCATCGGCCTTTTCGGTGTTTCAAAGGGAAAGCCGGATGGGTTGTGCGCCGGTTTTGGCAGAAGCACTCTTTCCTATGTTATACTACGCAATTATGACCAAAGGAACAGAAAATCTGCGACACATAAGCGGTGTTTCAGAGGGAATGGAATTTCGCATTATGCAGGCGGCAGAGCAGAGCCGCGATATGCAATCTTTGCTCGCTGCTATTAAAACAAAACGATATCCTCAAAGCCGAATCAGCCGTGTTTTGATGAATCTTCTCCTCGGTATTACGAAAGAGGATGCACACATAACACCGCAGTATGCGAGGGTACTGGGAATCGGAGCAAGCGGACGAGCTGTGCTCAGAGAACTTAGCAAAACATCGTCCATTCCTGTTATTACCAAGGTGGCAGATGCTACGCTCGCAGGGGAAGAGGCACAACGAATGTTTTCTCTTGATTTACTGGCAACGGATATATATACATTTTTATATCCAAATCATGCAAGAAGTAAAAATGGTATGGATTATTACCGTTCACCGGTTGTTATATCATAATAAGAACCTCACGAAATTCTAACAAACTAAAGTTTGAGAATTTCGAAAAACCTTGTTGTGTTCACAATAAAAAACGCCTTCGAAAATATATATTTTCGAAGGCGTTTTTTAATGTCCTCCTTATATAATACGTGCTTTTATTTAAACAGATTCAGCAGTTCCTCTTTTGTCATGCGTGAGAGTAAGGTGTTTTCATCTGGCAGAACATGGTCTGCCAAAGCCTGTTTTTTAGAAGCTAAGGCCAGAATTTTTTCTTCGACCGTATTTTTAGCAATGAGTTTATAAATTTGCACATTTTTCTTTTGGCCGATTCTGTGAGCCCGGTCGGTTGCTTGATTCTGTGCACTTAGATTCCACCAGGGGTCGTAGTGAATCACAATGTCGGCACCGGTTAAATTAAGGCCGGTGCCACCGGCTTTAAGAGATATTAAAAAGACCGGTGTTTCATCTGTGTTAAAGGCATTCACGAGGGCGATTCGGTCCTCTTTTTTAGTAGAACCCTCTAAGAGATAATAAGGGATTTTTTTATGCTTTAACTGCTTTTCCAAAAGCGACAGCATGCTGGTAAATTGTGAAAAAACCAAAAGCTTATGACCGGATTCAATAGAATTTTCGATTAACTCAATGCACAGATCCAGTTTGGCGCTTTTTTCTTTATAGTTTTCATAAACCAAAGAGGGGTCACAGCAAATCTGACGCAAACGCGTCAGCATGGCAAGAACCATCATGCGGCTTTTTGACTCACCTCTGTTTTCAAGTTGCAGAGAAAGTTCC
Organism: Oscillospiraceae bacterium; assembly: GCA_015068555.1. Lineage (GTDB taxonomy): Bacteria > Bacillota > Clostridia > UBA1381 > UBA9506 > UMGS755. The sequence continues at coordinate 117,066 of SVKI01000001.1, forward strand.
TGGTGCATAGAGGCCAAATTGGCGGTATACAATGTGCGTTGCTCTTCAGCTAAACTTGCATACAAAACGGTTTCTGTTTTTTCCGGCAATTCTTTTAAAACATCGCGCTTTAAACGGCGAAGAATAAAAGGAGAAGTTAGTTTTTTCAGTTCGCTAAGTGCATTTGCATCACCATCTTTTACAATGGGTTGTTCAAAAAGGCGACGAAAACGGCTGTAACGGTACAGGTATCCCGGCATGAGATAGTCGAAAATAGACCAAAGTTCCGCCAAGGTGTTCTCAATCGGTGTGCCTGTTAAGGCAAAACGAACCTTGGCTGAAATCGATTTTACAGCCTTGGCGTTTTGTGTGTTGTGATTTTTAATATATTGGGCTTCGTCGATAATTTCATAGTCAAAAGTCTGCTTTTGATACAGTTCTAAATCCCGCTTGAGCAGGTCGTATGAGGTGATTACCACATCGCTTTGTTTTTGTGCGAGTACAGCTGCGCGTTCTGCTCCTGTACCGATGACACAACAGCTGGAAAGTTCCGGCGTAAAATGCCTTATTTCGTGTTCCCAGTTAAGAACCAGGGAAGCGGGACAAACAACAAGTGCGCGCAAACGCTTGTTTTTCTTTTTCTCTGCAGCAAACAGCGAGAGAATCTGGAGTGTTTTTCCCAGACCCATATCATCTGCCAAAATGCCGCCGAAATCGCAGGCTGAAAGTTGTGAGAGCCAGCGGAATCCGAATTTTTGATAGTCGCGCAGGGAGTTGTTAAGTGCCGGGGTCGGCAGCGTAAGTGCATCGTTACAGTTTTTAAGCCCATCGACCAGTTGTTGAAAGTGGTGGTCGGTTTCCAAGGTAATCCCTGTCACAGAGTCAAGGTAAAAACTGCGATAGGCGGGAACCGTTACATCCTTTTTCTTTATATCAGAGGTGGATAGTCCTAAGCCTTCTGTAACGACGTTTAATTGTTTAATGGCCGCCCCATCTAAAGTTAAAAAGGTTCCATTATCTAAACGAATATAGTTCTTTTTTTGCCGGTACGCCTGCAGGGCAGCGGCCAGCACATGGGCGGGCATATCCTCGGCAGAAAAAGAAAGTGAAAGCAGGTCAGACTCCATTCGAACGCCCAGGCGGGGTTCTTTAATGGAGCGGACGCGAACGCTTTTGAGTTCTGTGCTGACGTAGATAGTTGCCACCTTTGAAAGCGCGGGGATGCCCTCTGTCACGAGCAAAAAGAGCTTGTCGTTATCAGAGGCAAAAGAGGCAACTCCCGGCTCATTTTCGCTGTCGGGGAAGTATTTGCGCACCAGTTCTTCAACAGCAGTTTCACCCTCTATATCCCATATGGTTTTTAAATCTCTTGTTGGGTCAAAGGCATAGTAGGTATGATTAGAGTAACTGAATTCTGTTCTGGCAAAGACCTTCTTCTTTTTGTCAATATCAAGGCTGATTTTGGTTTTAAGACCGGGCGGAATATAGCTGTTTTCTTCTGTTAACAGGTCGATATAGCGCGAAGCGGGCTTTAATATCATGCTGTAAAAAGCCTGCATGTCCTGTGTGTGTACACACAAAGGCTCCCGGTTTTTGACAAAGCATTCCAGCAAGGTACCGCAATTTTGAGAAAAGTCGGAGCCACAAAGGTAAAACAGGTCATTTTCTTTCATGTACAACTGATTTTGACCATGAAAAAGCGTAAAATCCGTACGACTTAAGTTGATCCTGTATACATCGCCGGAGCGCCGAATGTATAAAGAGAGAGAAGGCGGCTGTGGCAAAAAGGTTAAACTGTCGGTTGTAAAAGTTAGTTTTCGATTTTGATACAGGGCAGCAAAACGGTCTAACGCAATGGGCGTCAGTAGCATGGATTTTGGGTCCTGTTCATCCCGGCACAGCGGATAATATTCTAAAATGAACTGTGCCAGGGCCGTATCTTCAAAATTTTCAGGCGCATATAAAAAAGCTTCCGCTTTGCCACAAGGGGCAACCTTTCGATGCGTGAGCAGAGCATAAAAATCGCCTAAATCTTTTACCACATAGGCCTTTTGACAGCCGGCTTTTAAGGTAAGCCGAAGGACATTTTCTTCAAACCTTAAAAAAGGAATCAGGAGCGATTTTTCCTGACCGGCACGGCGTGCTGCCCGAGCTTTGACCATAGCTGCTTTTTCTTCCATCAGTAAGGCTAACGCAGGGGAGGTGGCAGTGGGACGGGAGAGCGGTTTATCGCCGCGGGCAAAGGAATCAGAGAAAAAGTTATTTTCGATTTTCAAAAGCAGTGCGGAAAGGTGCCTGCAGTTACCTTCTGTGCAATCGGAGCAAGAGCAACTGTACTGCTCAATTTGCTCGGCAATGTTATCAATCTGCAAAGAACAGGTGATACCGTCTGCAAAGTGACCGACAACACGGAAGAACCCCTCAAAAGCCATGGGCGTTATTTCGTATGCAAAATTAGTCAACGCCAGAGCAAGCGCGTCAGAATATACTTGATTGCTTTGCGCAAGCCTTCTGATTGTGCTTCTTGGAATGGGCATGCCGTCACCACCTTTTCTGAAATTTATTATCATATCATTATACCATATTATTTTATGTTGCACAAGAGTTTTTATTAAATCTTTCCACAGAATTTTTAACTCATAAACCGAACAAAAGTTTGGTTTATGAGGTTGACTTTTATCTGTGTTTATAGTACAATAAATTAAGTAAGAAATGATTGTTAGAAAACGGAAGGAAACGGTATGAATATTTTAACAGTGGGTGACATTGTCGGCGATGGCGGAACGGAGTTGTTTATATCTGAAATTGACCGCATAAAACAAGAGCACGCTATTGATTTTTGCATTGTAAATGCCGAAAATGCCTGTTCTAACAACGGCATAACGCGAAAAAAGGCAGAACTTTTGCTCTCTGGTGGTGCTGATGTCTTAACGCTTGGCAATCATGCGTTTCGTCAAAAAGAGGCGGTTCCTCTTTTGTTAAATAATAAAAGGGTTATACGGCCGGCAAATTTTCCGCCGGGGACTCCGGGAAACGGTTACACCGTTGTGACGCATGGTGACATTAAAATTGCAGTTATTAATCTGATGGGTCGAATCTATATGGACTATATGGATTGCCCGTTCCAAACCGTTGATAAGATTTTAAAAAATGTGCAGGCAGACTTGATTTTTGTTGATTTTCATGCGGAGGCAACAAGCGAAAAAATTTCTATGGGTTGGCATCTGGATGGCCGTGTAACGGCTATGTTTGGTACGCACACGCATGTGCAGACGGCAGACGCCTGGGTGATGCCGAAGGGCACCGGCTATATCACAGATTTGGGCATGACAGGTCCTGTGTATTCTTGCCTGGGCGTAAAAAAAGAAATTGTGCTGGAACGGTTTATCGGTTGCATTCCCAAGCGCTTTGAGTTTGCTGACGGAAAATGCCGGCTATGCGGTGCTGTTTTTCATGTGGATGAGAAAAACGGCAGAACCGATGGAGTAGAAACAATATGTGTACAATGACGAAACAAGATTTGAGAAAAGAATTTTTAGCGCGTCGTGCCCGGATAGATGCAAAAAATCACCGTGAATGGTCAGGCCATATGGCAGAAGAGGTGCTTTCCTATGTTGCAAAGCAAAAAATTACAACGGTGATGCTGTATGCTTCGTTTCGCAGCGAACCGGAGACATTCGGTCTGATACAGGCCTTGCTTGATAAAGGTTTGCGGGTGGCTTTGCCAAAATCTGATGCGGAGGGTCATATGGAAGGTTATGTTGTGACGGATGTTGCAAAGCTTGTCCCCGGTGCTTTTGGCATTTTAGAGCCTGACGGCAAAATCGAGCTTCCGGCAGAAGAGCAGGAACTGATCATAGTGCCTGGTTGCGTATTTGGTATAGACGGTAGTCGAATTGGTTATGGCAGAGGGTATTACGACAGGTATTTGGCCAAATGCCCTAAGGCTATAAAAGCCGGTTTTTGTTTTTCGCTCTCTTTGTTAGAATCTGTTCCGACAGATGATTTTGATATGAAGATGGATTTTTTCTTTACAGAAAACGGTGTTGTGAATAAAGTGTAAAAACTGATTCGAATTCTTGAAATTTGTGCCATTGTATGGTAAACTTTGAGATGTATGGGATACAATGTAGAAACGATTCAAGAATCGCCCGAAAACGAGGCATTCGTGAATGCCCCTACAAAAATTTTTATTCCTGACTTCACAAGACCATATGCGGTGCACAGCACCGCAGCGATATGAATTCTTGCGAATTCTCGATATGTGCTTCGCACTCGATATGCCTGACGGCTCGATATGTTGCTGACGCAACGAGAATTCATATCATATCGAGTTTGA
>SVKI01000033.1 GCA_015068555.1 Oscillospiraceae bacterium
ATGGAACTAACAAAAAACAATTCGTTTTTAGTCATAACAGAGCGATTTCTGTCTAGGAAACCGCTCTGTTTCTTGCTTTTAACGAACACAAACTCTACCGTACCAATTGTACGCCGACGAATTTGTGTTCGTCAAATATACCTACCTTTTTCAAACTCTACTCAGCGTGTCGAGGTTTCTCGACACGCTGCAAGGGTGGCTGCGGCCACCCTCGTTTCATTTTTGCAGATAATTTTATTTTAAAAAAACATTGAATATTTATACATTATGATATATAATAATAGGAAATGCTTATTTTGGTTTACATAGGAGGCAGTTATGGCAGATTGGAAACGCTACACGCCGGAAGGCACGCAGGATGTTTTGCCCGGCAAATGTGCAGAAAAAATGAAAATGGAAGCAGTCATTTCTGAGGTTTTTGAAGGCTTTGGATACCAGGTTGTAGAAACACCTGTCCTGCAGTTTTATGATGCATTTGATACATCCAGCGGAAAAATTCCGCAGGAGATGATGTTTAAATTTTTTGATGCGCAAGGTCGCATTTTAGTATTACGCCCCGATATCACCACCTGCCTTGCGCGCATGGTGGCATCTAAGATGGATGACGGTGTATATCCCAAGCGTTTATACTATTGCGGCAAAGTGTTCCGCTATATTGATCAGAACACAGCGGGCGAACGGGAATTCTGCCAGGCCGGTATTGAGTTATTCGGTGCTAAGAGCGATGCCGCAGATTGCGAGATTATCGCCTGTGCCATCGAAGCATTGCTCGCCGCCGGTCTTTCTACCTTCCAGATTGAAATCGGTCAGGTCGATTTTTATAAAGGCATCGTTTCCCAGGCCGGCCTTTCTGAGGAAGAAGCCGAAGCCCTGCGCGTTCATATTGATAAAAAAGATTCTTTGGCCATCAGCGAATTTTTAGCCGGAAGAAACATCGACCCGGGACTTGTATCATTACTCGAATCATTGCCCACCATGTTTGGCAATGCCGATATTTTAGAGGTGCCTGATGCCGCCTTATTAAACGAACAATCCAAAGAAGCTTTAACGAATTTGAAAAATGTATACCGCATGCTTTGCGAATATGGATATGAAGACTATATCTCCATTGACCTATCCCTGGTGCAGGGCATCAACCGCTATACGGGTATTATCTTTAAGGGCATTACCCACGGCATCGGCTATTCCGTCTGTGCCGGCGGCCGTTACGACGGATTAACGGGCGAATTCGGCACCAGCCTCAGCGCCGTTGGTATGTCGATTGGAACTGACCGCCTGTTGACGGTTTTATCACGCTTGGCGCCTCACGCAGAACACATCGGCGCTGATTTTGTTGTCAGCACCGAGGACCCCGTGCTCAGTTACCGCATTGCAACCGCTCTGCGTGATTGCGGCTATGTGGCTGAACAGGCTCTTTCTGACACAACGGCTGAAGAACTGCGTGCCTATGCCGAAAAAAATCACATTCAAGGAATCATCACTGCAAAAGATGACGAAACCCTCACATGTTTGAACCTGGAACTGGATGAAACAACCGAAATGTCTCTTCTTGAGCTGCTGTCGCAGGCAGAAGACGATTGCGACTGCCACGACGATGACTGCCACTGCGGTTGTCATGATGCAAACTAACACAGAAAGGAAGAACAGCATGGAATATATTACCGTTGCTCTGGCCAAAGGCCGTTTGGCTGAAATGACCACTGATTTATTAGAAAAAGCCGGTCTTGACGTGCACGAACTGCGCGAAAAATCCCGCAAACTTGTGTTTACCGATGAAAAGAATAAATTTAAATTCATCTTGGTTAAGGCAAGCGATGTGCCTACCTATGTTGAATACGGCGCGGCCGATATCGGTGTTGTGGGTAAAGACACGCTGTTAGAAGCCGGCAAGGATTTATACGAAATGATTAACTTAGGGTTTGGCACGTGCCGTATGGCTGTTGCCGGACCGAAGGAATTAGAAGGAAAGCTTGACAGCATACATAACATGCGTGTGGCTACCAAATACACAGAAATTGCAAAAAATTATTATCATCTGGTTAAAAAGCAATCTGTTGAAATTATTAAGCTGCACGGTTCTGTTGAGCTGGCTCCCATCGTGGGCCTTTCCGAAGTGATTGTCGACATTGTGGAAAGCGGCAAAACGCTAAAAGAAAATGGTTTGGTCGTATTGGAAGAGGTCTGCGACCTTTCCGCCCGCTTTGTGGTAAACCGCGTGAGCATGAAAATGGAATCAAAAAGAATTCTGGCCTTAGTTGCCAAGATTAAAGAACTTCTTGCAAAAGAATAACAAAAAGAAAGTGAAACGCATATGATAGCAATTATTGATTATGATGCAGGTAATTTGAGAAGTGTGGAAAAGGCCTTCTTGTTTTTAGGGCAGGATGTGATCGTTTCCTCTGATCCACAGGTTATTTTAGGTGCCGATAAGGTGGTGCTACCCGGCGTGGGTGCCTTTGGTGATGCGATGGATAAGTTAACACATGCCGGCCTGGATGCCGTTGTTAAAGAGGTAATCAAAAAAGGAACGCCTTTTTTGGGTATCTGCCTGGGCATGCAGCTTATGTATGAATTCAGCGAAGAAGGTAACTGTGAAGGGCTCGGCATTTTAAAAGGCACCGTCAAGCGCTTTTCCGAAAGCGACGGGCTCAAAATTCCGCAAATTGGCTGGAATTCCCTGCACGTCACCAACCGAAACGGCTTATTAAAGGGTTGCCCCGAGGTGCCTTATGTGTATTTTGTACATTCTTATTATGTGGATGCTGCGGATAAATCCTCCGTTTCTGCCACGGTGGAGTACGGTGCATGTGCCGATGTTCTGGTGGAAACAAACAATATCCATTTAACACAGTTCCATCCCGAAAAGAGCGGAGAAATCGGCCTGCAGATGCTTAAAAACTTCGCTCTTGGAGACGCTGTATGAAGATCTTATTGCTGAGCGATAGCCACGGGCATGTTGATCGCATCGAGCAAATTGCTGCCTCCTGCCCGCCCATCCGGCTGATTGTGTTTTGCGGTGACATGGATGCCGATCTCACGGCTATTACAAACCTCTTCCCCGACACGCCTTGTTTAGCCGTACAGGGAAATAACGAATATACCTGCAATCGTCCCTTTTCGCTGATTGACGAGGAAAACGGGCATCGAATCTATGTTACACATGGTCATAAAGAGCGCGTAAAGAGTGGTTATGAAAGGCTCGTATCCGTTGCAAAGGTCAACCAATGTGACACGGTCTTTTTCGGTCATACCCATCAGCAGACGGATATCACCATAGATGGCGTACACCTGATCAACCCCGGTGCCGTCAGCGGTATGTATGGCTCCTATACCATTGTGGATGTGACAGAACAGGCTGTGCAGGTTCAATTTTTCGTTTTGTAGATGCAGAAGGTAGCACGCAACTTCATCCTATACAAACAAAAAGAGCGTATTGATATGCCATGTGTTTCTAAGGACATAAAACCCCTTGATTTCACTGAAATCAAGGGGTTTTTTAGGCTCCCTTGTGTAATACCCCTTCGGGGCACGCGAGGGAGCT
>SVKI01000034.1 GCA_015068555.1 Oscillospiraceae bacterium
AAAGCTTTCAGAAGAAACCTTTGTGTATGCAACCATCGTTGTTTCTTCTGTGCCGATGCTCTGCCTGTATCCCTTCATTCAGAAGTATTTTGTTAAGGGTGTTATGGTCGGCTCTATTAAGGGTTAAACTGTGCTCCTCATGAGCCCCGTATTTTGTCAGTCAATAAGGCGAGCAGAGTGCGGGGTAATTACCAAAACTATGCGGTATATAAGTGAAATATGCGTATCCATTAACGGAAGTTAGGAGGGTGTTATGAAATTAGCAATTTTTAAAGAAAAACATACAGACTATGTTATTGTGATTCCTGCTAGTCCTGCACCGGTAGAACAAACAGCAGCAGAGGAATTACAGCAGTACATAAAAAAATCAATGAATGTTGAGCTCAGCGTTGTATCAGAACCTTCTTGTAATGCCAAAGCATTTTATATCGGTCATACTGATTATGCAAAACAAAATGGTATTGCCGGCACATCCAAAGAAAACTGGATTATTAAAATGCATAACGGTAATTTGGTTTTGACCGGCGGTGTGGAGACTAATGACAGAGGTATATTGTATGCCGTTTATCACTTTTTAGAAGATGTTGTCGGTGTCCGTTGGTGGAGCTATTGGGAAGAAGATGTACCATCACTTTCAGAGCTTTTGCTGGAGGATGATTTTTATAAAGAAGGAACACCGGCGTTTTCCTATCGAAAAATTTTAAACTATAGAAATTTTGAAGATTTTTATTATGAAGCGCGTACCCGTTGTAATGTTGTTGGCGATGACGGCTTGCCTGACGGCGTATATCACCCCAGCATCAAAAAGCTGGGCGGCGCGCTTCCTATGGGTCGCCCGTGGCACGTTCATACGCTTGAAAAATACTTTCCGGCAGAAGAATATTTTGATATGCATCCGGATTGGTTTGCCTGGAGTGCTTTTCAGGGCAAGCGTGTATCTGACGGACATTATTGCTTTACCAATGTGGAGTTCTTTCAAGCTCTGTTAGACAGATTGCTTGCCTATATTGAAGAAGATCAGCGACTGGCAAAGGAAACCGGAGTCGAACCACCGTGCTTCTACGATATTTCCTTCCCTGATATTTTTGAAGGATTTTGCCAGTGTGATGCGTGTCAGAAAATTTTAGAAAAGTCCGGCCCCAGCGGTTATGCACTGCATTTTGTCAATAAAATTGCCCGGGCTGTAGCTGAAAAATATCCTGATGTTAAGATTGAAACACTGGCTTATGCAGTGTATTTGGACCCGCCCAAGGATGATACATTGCCTGAAAAGAATGTCATTATCCGTTTGGCGCAAATCTATGTTGATATCATTCACGACATTCATCATAAAGGAAACGAGTGGTATCTTGAGTTGCTGAAGTCATGGTCAGCAATTTGCAAAAAAGCAGGCTGTGAGCTATACATCTGGGAGTATATGTATCACATACTTTTTGATTTCCCGGCTCCTGTTGCCAATCGCCTAGGGGATACCTTCCGTGCTTTTGCGGATTATGGCGTTACAGGTGTTTTTGTTGAAAATGAGGTTCTGACTGCAGATATGTGGGAACTGACCCATTATATGCTGACTCACCTTTCTGAGAATCCTTATGCTGATGCAGATGCTTTGGTGCAGGATTTCATCAATCGCTTCTATGGTCCTGCAGCACCATTTGTACAACAATATTACGATGAGCTTTGCCGTGCGTCTTTAGAAAACCCGTATTCCGTTTTCTGTGTCATCGGTAGTGAACTTTTTAATTATTTGGATGCCAAAACCGTAACAAAGGGCCTGGCACTTTTAGAACAGGCGATGGAAGCTGTCCGTGGGGATTCTGTTTTTGAACCCCGTGTTCGGTATATGCAAACACTTTTAATGGCAAATGTGGTCACTAAATTCTATGATCTCAAGAAAATGGCAGAGCGTGAAGGAATTGCCTTTGATTATGACAGGGTAGAGCTTCGCCGGCAGGTGATTGCAGGATTTGAGGAGAGCAAAAAGCTTCCTCGTGTGGGCAAAGAAAATGGTCGCATTGATAATGAAATCAAGTATTTTGAACAGCTTGATATGGCAGAAAATGTTGCAGCGCTACCGGAGGAACTTCGAGACGTGAATCCTGAGGATGTCTACCAGTTCCATTTTAAAGATACGAGCCACTTTGCCTATACCCTTGGTGGCACCCGTAATCCTTTTGGTTTTTCGATTACGTCTGATGCCGGTTCCGGCACAGGCAGAGTGCTTAAATTCGGTAAGGCGGATTCGACCGTTCCAGGCGACCGTGTTGAGTTTTTAAACACCAGTCGTTATGCTGAGCATAAGCGCCCGCTTTCGATTACCATTGAGCGTGATGCGAAAATTCTTCATGATGCGGCACTCTATTTAGAAGATATTGTTCCGGGCAAATATCATTTGTATAAGATAGGCTCCATTTCCGGTATTCGCGACTCCGGTGATGCCCGCGTCACACTTTTCGGCAGAATGCTTGAATGGATCAGCCTGACAGGTATATCCGTGGTATTTCCTATGGATGCTTGCGATGTCTATCTTTCTATGAAATTTACCGGAGAAATATACGGCGGTAAACCGGGAGAGGAACAAGCTATCTATCTGGATCGTGCGATTATCGTGCGTAAATGAAAGAATATAGTTGGAAATTTTTGATGATAGAAACTGAGAACATTTAATGTTATAGTGTATTTAGGTTCTATATAAAAACAAAAATAATTTGGAGGGAAACGTTATGTTAAAAACAACAAAAAAAGCGCTTTTAGTACTGCTTGCTGTTATGATGCTGTTCTCTATGACAGCATGTGGCAAGAAAACAGATGGCCCTGCCATTGATGGTGTAGACCTTGATGGTGATACCATTATTTCAAAGGAACCCATCGAACTCACATTCTTCCATACTGCATCTAAAAAAGATGATGGTCAGTGGGACACCTTAGAAGAAGCAGCAAGAATGACCAATGTCAGATTAAAGGTTACAGTTTCTAAATCAAACTCTGACTATAATCAGGCATTCAACCTGATGATGGCATCCGGTAAGCTGGATGATATCATCGAATGCTACAGCTCCGCTTCCTTTACCCAGTATGGTGTTGAAGGTGCATTTGTTGCAATTGATGAATATTTAGACCTTATGCCGA
>SVKI01000002.1 GCA_015068555.1 Oscillospiraceae bacterium
TATCCTGTCAACCAAAACACTCCCGTAGATGCAGTGGCAGGACTAAACAGTGTTTCTCACTCAAGCGCAATCTGGACTGCCGCTTACACACTTCTTGCCTATCAGCAAGGTGCCTACAGCATTGGAACGCAGGAAGCAGATTTAGTTGATGCACTTTTAGATGCACAAATTGATGAGAACGGCGGTTGGACCGCTTGGGAAACAGCAGAGGCAGATGCTACAGGTATGGCTATCCTGGCACTTGCTAAATACTACAATGATAATGCTGATGTTAAGAATGCTGTCGATAAGGCAGTTTCATACCTTAGTGAAGTTCAGCTCAGTAACGGTGGCTTTGGCGGAACATGGGGTGAGAATGCCAACAATTCTGCCTGTGTTATTATGGGACTTAGTGCGATGGGCATCAACCCTGACACCGATATCCGTTTCATCAAGAATGGAAACAGTGCCCTTGATCGCCTTTTAGATTTTGCATTGGAAAATAATAGCGGTTTTGTACTTAATGTCGGAGATACCACAATAAATGCTTATGCTACACAACAGGGCTTTCCTGCTCTTATTGCAGCATATCAAATGATTAAAAACGGTACAGCCTGCAATGTCTATGACTTTAGCGGTAACAGTTTGACTCCGGGCCGTGCTACAGGTAAAGGTACCGTTACAACTCCGTCTGCTCCAAGTGGAGACAACATTAGAGTCACCTTAACCATAAAGGCTGATACAGGTTATTGGCTCAATAACAAATCTGTTACCATATCCGGTACCGGTGCTACCGTATATCATGCCCTTATAAAAGCACTTGAAAACAGTGGCATCACTCAGGAGGGCGCTGAAAGTGGATATGTTAAATCCATGACAAAAGGCGGTAGCACGCTGACTGAGTTTGACGATGGTAAAGACTCCGGTTGGATGTATAAAGTAAATGGTGCTTTGCCGAATGTGGGACTGACCGAATGCGAAATTGATGACGGAGATAAAATTGTTTGGTTCTTTACTAATGACTGGACAACTGTTCCGGGCACAACAGGTTCCTTTGTAGGAAAAGGAACTTCTTCTAAAAAAGATACAAATGAGGAAGAAGCCAAAAAGGAAGATGCCGAATCTTTAGAAAAACCTGCTTTCAAAGAAACAACATTTGCTGATGTTAAAAAAGACAATTGGCATTATGAATCTGTAAAGTACGTGTACGAAAATAATCTTATGCAAGGCACAGATAACGGGTTTGAGCCTGAAAGCAAGATGTCAAGGTCTATGCTCGTAACCGTTCTTTACAGAATGGCAAAACCTGAAGAAAAAGCGAATAATCATAACTTTGCAGATGTACCTGAAGGTCAGTGGTATTTTGATGCAGTTGCTTGGGCAGCAGAGAATAATATTGTGAACGGAGTGAGTGAGAACAAATTTGCTCCTGATGAAGATATTACTCGTGAACAAATGGCGCTTATTATCTATCGTTTTGCAAAGATGCAGGGTTATGATGTAACTAATAAGGCAGACATTTCAAGCTTTATAGATACAGATGATGTAAGCGATTGGGCACTTGATGCACTTTCTTGGGCAAACAAAACAGAACTCGTCAATGGTACAAGTGAAACCACACTTTCGCCGAAGGCTACGGCAACCCGTGCTCAGGTTGCAGCAATTCTCATGCGTTTCTGTGAGAATACAGCAAAATAAAATTCACGGTAATCAGCGAACAGTCAGCCTAAAAACTGACTGCTCGCTAATACTGTTTTAAAAGGAGCATTAAGAATGAAGAAATTTATAGGACTACTATTATCTTTGACAATTCTTTTCAGCTTTTCATCAGAGGTTTTCGCTTTTGATACGGATCATGTAAATGCTACTTTAGAAAGCGTTGGAAATTATTTATATGAAACTGTAAAAGAGCCGATTATAGGCTCTATTGGTGGCGAATGGTCGGTTTTAGGTCTTGCACGAAGTGATATGGATATTCCCGATGAATATTTTGAAAATTACTATCAGAGGGTTACAAAATATGTGAAAGACTGTGGCGGTGTACTCCATAACAAAAAATATACCGAAAATTCAAGAGTGATAGTCGCTCTCACCTCTATCGGCAAAAACCCTGCTGATATTGCAGGTTACAATCTTTTAACGGCACTTTCTGATTATGAAAAAACAATATGGCAGGGCGTAAACGGAGCTATATGGGCACTCATTGCACTTGACAGCGGACATTATGACATGCCAAATAACCCAAATGCCAAGATTCAGGCAACAAGAGAAATGTATATACATCATATTCTTGAAAAGCAAACCTCTGATGGCGGATGGGCATTATCGGGAGAAATGGCGAATCCTGATGTTACCGGAATGGCACTTCAGGCACTTTCCAAATATCAGGATAACGACAAGGTTAAGTCAGCAACAGAAAAAGCACTTAATTGCTTATCTAAAATGCAGAAAGAAAACGGTGGATTTTCAAGTTATGAAACAGAAAACTGCGAAAGTAGTGTTCAGGTGCTTGTTGCCTTTTGCGAGCTCGGTATCCCGATTGATGATACGCGCTTTGTAAAAAACGGAAAGTCTGTGCTTGATAATCTTTTTTCATTCTACGATAACGGAAAAGGCTTTAAGCATATACACGGAGATTCTACAAACTTAATGGCAACAGAACAATGTTTTTATGCTCTTGTTGCATTAAAACGTACAAGTGAAGGTAAGACCTCACTTTATGATATGAGTGATGCTAAGAGGCTTAATGTTAGTTCAGGTGCAACAGAACTTGCGGGAAAAAATGCAGATGTGAAGAAAATGAATGTTATAAACCCCGGCAAGACCTTTGCAGATATTGTCGGCCATAAAGATAAAACAGCAATTGAAGCCTTGGCTTCAAGAGGAATTATAAACGGCAAGACAGAAAATGGTTTTGAGCCAAACAGTACAATGACAAGAGCTGAATTTGCAACCATTATTGCAAGAGGACTCGGACTTCCGCAAAAGCGCAGTAATGTTTTCCAAGATGTGACTGAAAACGATTGGTTTTATAACTATGTGGGTACTGCATACGCTTACGGAATTATAAAAGGCGTATCTGAAAATGAATTTAACCCTAACGGTACAATAACCCGCGAAGAAGCGGCAGTAATGGTTACAAGGGCAGCTTCGCTTTGCGGAATGGATACTGAAATGGACGCACTTAGCATTCGTGATAGCTTGGCACAGTTTTTTGATTATGTAAAAGTATCTGATTGGTCGCAAAGCTCACTTGCTTTTTGCTATAATGAAAAAATCCTTGATGACAGCGTTATGGATATAAAGTCTAAAGAAGCCGTTACAAGAGCAGAAATAGCATCTATGCTTTACAATATGCTTTTGTCTGCAAAGCTCATGTAAGGAGGAATTCGATGAGAAAACATAAAAATAAAGTTATAGCAGGTGTTGTTATCGCAATTCTTTTAGCTTTTGTCTTTTGGTATGGCGGTGATGCACCGAGACTTCGTGGGTGGCCTCCTCAGTCTAAAGAAACTGCCACAGTAGTCCAAAATGACGAACCTACTAAAGAAGAAATTGCAGAGGCGGAAAAAGCTATCAGCGATATTTCGATTAAGAAAGAAAACGCACCTGCCACAGAAGAAAATAAACCACAAAAGCAAGACGGAGCACCCATGACTCCGGCGGAGAAAATTGCTATGGCACAAAAAATTGCTGAAAGCACACAATCCGCTACCAAAATTAAACCAAGCAACGAAGAATATTCCGAAGAACAAGGAATGGTGATAAACGAGGGTACGGGCAAAGGCCAATATAGAACCGGTCCTGTTCCTGATGGAAAACCGCTGCCAATTGAACCTGAAAATATTGTCATTACAGATAAAGAGAGTACTTGCACTTTATCTATAAGATGTGATACAATTCTTAATAACATTGCCTGGCTTGATAGAGAAAAGGTTGACATTGTTCCGAAAGACGGCGTTGTTTTTGCAGAAAAGACCGTTACATTTTATGAGGGAGAAAGTGTATTTAATCTGCTTATGCGAGAAATGAAACGCAACAAAATACATTTAGAATTTGAAAACACCCCCATATATAACAGTGCATATATTGAGGGTATCGCAAACCTTTATGAGTTTGAATGCGGTGAACTTTCAGGATGGATGTACAAGGTCAACGATTGGTTCCCCAATTACGGTTGCTCCCGTTATCAGCTTAAAGCAGGTGATAAGATAGAATGGGTATATACCTGTGATTTAGGTCATGATGTGGGTGGCCAATATTCGGCAAGGAATGGAAAATAAATCAGGAGTTTATGTTATGATACAAACTTATTTTGGAAACGGAAAAGGAAAAACAACTGCTGCTGTCGGCTCGGCTGTGAGATGTGCCGGATGCGGTAATAAAGTTTTATTTGTGCAGTTTCTAAAAAATAATGATTCCGCAGAATTTAAGGCTTTAAAAGAAATTAAAGGCATAGATGTTTTATATTCATACGAACATTATGAGCTTTATGACAACCTGAATAAAGACCGCACATCTGCACTTGCTAAAGCATACAACAAACTTCTTTTTGAAGATGCAAAAAGTAAAGCAGCCTCTTATCAAATGATTATTTTAGATGAGATACTCGATGCAGCCCGATACGGGTATATAAATGAAGAGGCGTTATTAGAGTTGCTTTCTGAACTGAAGGCACAGTCAGAAATTATACTTACCGGACACAATCTTACAGAAAAAATAGCAGATGTATCAGACTATATCTCTGAAATCAAGGAGATAAGTCATCCATATACAAAAGGTGTTTCACCACGAGAAGGAATTGAATTTTAACATGAGCGAATTTAAAACATATCACCCGATTGTAAATTTCGTGTACTTCGTATTTGTAATCGGGTTCAGTTGCTTTTTTATGCATCCCGTAAGTCTTTGTATTTCACTTGTGAGTGGTTTTACATATTCTGTGATGCTGAAAGGCAAGAAAACAATTAAAAACAACTTAATCTATATGCTTCCGATGCTTGTGGTAATGGCACTTATAAACCCTGCCTTTAATCACGAAGGTGTTACCATTATAGAGTATTTGCCGAGCGGAAACCCATTGACACTTGAATCAATCGTTTATGGAATTTGTGCAGCCACAATGATTGTGAGCGTTATCTGTCATTTCTCTTGCTACAATGAGGTTATGACGAGCGATAAGTTCATCTATCTGTTCGGTAAAATCATACCTGCTATGTCGCTTATTATATCTATGACACTTCGATTTGTTCCAAAGTTTTCAGCACAGCTTAAAGTGGTAACAAACGCACAAAGGTGCATGGGGCGTGATGTTTCAAACGGAAGTATGATTAAACGCGCGAAAAACGGACTGAATATCTTGTCGATTATGACAACGTGGTCGCTTGAAAACGCCATTGAAACCGCAGACAGTATGAAATCCCGTGGCTACGGCATACCGGGCAGAACGGCGTTTTCAATATTTACTTTTGATAAGAGAGATAAAAAAGCCCTTGTTTGTATTTTGCTTTTAGGTATATATACACTTGTGGGAAACTTGATGGGAGAAACAGCTTTCAGCTTCTTTCCGTCAATACAAGCGGCGAAGGTCTCACCGTTCGGCATAAGCGTATTTTTAGCATATTTACTGCTTTGTATATGTCCTGTAATAATTGAATTGTGGGAGGTGAGAAAATGGAAAGCTTTAAGATCGAAAAATTAAGTTTTAGTTATCCTGCCAGATGCGATAAAGTTCTTGAAGATATAAACTTCACAGTAAATCAAGGTGAATTCGTTTTGTTTTGCGGCAAATCGGGTTGCGGTAAGACAACGCTTTTAAGATTATTAAAATCATCGCTTGCACCACACGGTGAAATAAGCGGAAATATTTGGTTTAATGGTAAACCTCTTGCAGACTATGACACAAAGGAACAAGCATCGGGCATTGGCTTTGTGATGCAGAATCCTGATAATCAGATTGTCACTGACAAGGTATGGCACGAGCTTGCGTTTGGACTCGAGAGCCTTGGGTACAAACAAACCGAAATCAGGACAAGAGTTTCTGAAATGGCATCGTTTTTCGGCATACAGACCTGGTTTTATAAAAAAGTGACAGAACTTTCAGGCGGTCAGAAGCAACTTTTGAACCTTGCGTCTGTTATGGCTATGCAGCCGTCTGTCCTTATATTGGATGAGCCTACAAGTCAGCTTGATCCAATCGCTGCCGGGGGGTTTTTGAAAACACTTGAAAAGATAAACCGTGACCTTGGGACAACCATTATTCTCGCAGAACATCGTTTGGAAGAGGCCTTCCCGATGGCTGACAGGGTTGTCATTATGGATGGTGGCAAAATCATCGCAGATGAAGTGCCGAATGAGGTTGGCAAAATTCTTAAAACGAAAAATCATGATATGTATAAAGCGCTTCCAACGCCCATGAAAGTTCACGGCGCAGTGGCAAATGCGCAGCCGTGTCCGTTGACGGTAAGAGACGGCAGAGTATGGCTTGAAGAATATGCAAAGGAAAATGATTTACATTCTGATGTTATCCCCGATGATACCTTAAAAGATAATGGCGATGTTGTTATTGAAATTAAAGATGCTTGGTTCAGATACGAAAAGGATCTGCCCGATGTTATAAAAGGGTTAAATCTGCAGGTGAGGAAGGGAGAACTATTGTGCCTTGTCGGCGGTAACGGCACGGGAAAGTCAACGGCGCTTTCGCTTATATCGGGGCTCAACACGCCATACAGAGGTAGTATAGAGATAAAAAGACAAGGCATTTCTGAAATCAAGAATTTGTATGATGGGCTTTTAGGTGTTCTTCCACAGAATCCGCAGAGTGTGTTTGTTAAAAAGACGGTGTATCTTGACCTGATGTCAATACTCACCGACAAGACATATACCAAGGAAGAAAAAGAACAAAAGGTACATAACATAGCTGTACTTTGCAGAATAGAAAAACTTTTAGAAAGCCATCCTTATGATTTATCAGGCGGCGAACAACAAAGAGCAGCACTTGCTAAAATACTCCTTATGGAGCCTGAAATACTGCTCCTTGACGAGCCGACTAAAGGAATGGATGCTCATTTCAAAGAAGAATTTGCAGAGATTCTCTCGGACTTAAAGGCAAACGATGTTACAATTCTTATGGTATCTCACGATATTGAGTTCTGTGCTGAATTCGCCGACAGATGCGCCCTTGTTTTTGACGGCAGCATAACCTCGGTTGATACACCGAGAGAATTCTTCAAGGGTAAGAACTTCTATACCACAGCTGCAAATCGTATGGCAAGAACTTGTCTTCCTGATGCGGTTTTAGCTGAAGATATTATTCTTGCTTGCGGTGGTAAAGCAGAAAAGAGAGAAAGACAATCTCGAACTATAGAATTACATAAGGTTCAAAATGAAAATAAGCCACGAAAAGAGAAAATACAAAAACTGACACCTGTCAGAATGATTATCGGCAGTGTTTTTGCTTTGCTTTTTGTGCTGACATCAGTATCCTTTATAATCGATATTGATGTGTTGGGGTTTGCAAAAATAAGGTTCTTAGGTCTTGATACATTGCAGATAATCGCAGTTATTGAAATAGCAATTAGTTGTTTTTGTTTCTTCCCGCAAAAAGATATTGGAATCGAAGTAATACAGGTTCCCAAGTCGGACAGAAAACTGACCAAAAGAACTCTTATGGCGTTGTTTCTGATACTGCTCATAATACCTGCTACAATATACATCGGCGTTTTCTTCTTGGGTGACAGGAAGTATTATTTTACAAGCCTTTTAATCATACTCGAGACGATCATACCGTTTCTAATGGTGTTTGAGTCGAGAAAGCCAAAAGCGAGAGAGCTTATTGTAATAAGTGTACTTTGCGCTATTGCAGTCGCAGGCAGGGCGGCATTTTTTATGTTGCCACAATTCAAACCTGTTGTTGCACTTGTCATTATTGCAGGTGTTTGCTTTGGAGGTGAAACAGGTTTTCTGGTTGGAGCAGTAACCGGATTTGTTTCAAACTTTTTCTTTGGACAAGGTCCATGGGCACCGTGGCAAATGTTTGCCTTTGGAATTATCGGTTTTATTGCAGGAATACTTTTCAAAAAAGGTTTTCTTCGTAAAACAAAAGCTTCTCTTTGTATTTTTGGATTTTTAGCAACCTTTGTTATCTACGGTGGAATTATGAATCCTTCATCTGTTATTATGTGGCAGAGCAAAATTACATGGGATATGATTGAATCTGCCTATATTATGGGAATGCCATTTGATTTAATCCATGCACTCGGAACGGCCTTTTTCCTTTGGTTTATATCCACGCCCATGATAGAAAAACTTGAAAGAATCAAAGTTAAATATGGTTTGATTGAAAGATAATAAGAATCTCACGAAATTCTAACAAACTAAAGTTTGAGAATTTCGAAGAACCTTGTTGCGTTCGCAATAAAAAACCGTGATGAACACTTGTAATTACAACGAGCATCACGGTTTTTGTATATAAGAAAAAGGGTGAACAGTTTAAACTGTTCACCCTACTTTCGCACCTGTTAGATTAGACAGCTCTTGTTACCTTGTTAGAACGAAGGCATCTGGAGCAAACACTAATGGTCTTCGGTGTGCCACCCACCATGGCCTTAACTTTTCTGAGGTTGGGCTTCCAGGTTCTGTTGCTTCTTCTGTGAGAATGGCTGACTTTAATTCCAAACACCATGCTCTTACCGCAAACTTCACATTTTGCCATTTATCGTACACCTCCCATAATTCACAAAACAATAATCAATCAAACAAATGAAAATCATTTACTTTGATAATACACTCTTTGTATCAGCGCATCATAGCGCAAACAAATCAGCAAAAGCTATTATATCAAAAAAATATGAAAAAAGCAAGCTTTTTTTATTATTTTTTCAAATTATTTCTCGTTGTGGTGTAATAGTGCCGCTTTCACTGTGTTTTTCATTAACATGGCGATTGTCATGGGGCCAACACCGCCGGGAACAGGTGTGATAGCCTCTGCCTTTTCGGCAGCACTTTCAAAGTGAACATCGCCTGTTAGGCGACCATCTGGCAGGCGGTTCATGCCAACATCAATCACAACGGCACCTTCTTTAACCATATCACCTGTGATGAGCTCGGGAACGCCCACAGCGGCGACCACAATATCAGCGCGTCGAACTGTTTCGGCCAGGTCTTTTGTTTTAGAGTGGCAAATGGTCACAGTTCCGTGGTCGTGTAACAATAACATAGCCATAGGCTTGCCGACAATGTTGCTGCGGCCGATTACCACACATTCCTTACCTTTAATGTCAATGCCGCTTTCGTAAATCAGTTCCATAACGCCGGCGGGTGTGCAGGGCAGGAAGTCATAATCACCAATCATAATTTTGCCGACATTAACAGCGTGGAAGGCATCCACATCTTTGTCGGGGGAAATGGCGGCGATAACGGCCTTTTCGTCAATATGCTTCGGCAGGGGTAACTGGCACAGGATGCCATCTAAGGCATCGTTTTGATTTAATTCATCGATAAGTGCAAGAAGTTCTGCCTGTGTGGTTTCGGCAGGCAGAGCGTATTCTTCGGAGCGAATGCCGATATATTCACAGGCCTTTTTCTTGTTGTTTACATAGATTCTCGAAGCCGGATCATCGCCCACGATGATGACGGCCAGACCCGGATGAATGCCCTTTGCCTTCAAATTGCTTACTTCTCCCTGCAGTTCGTTTTTGATTCTCTGAGATACGGCTTTTCCGTCCAGAATTTTTGCTTTTGTCATGTTTGTTTCCTCCTGTTGCCGGGAGTATGAGGCATTGCGGTCCAAAGCCGATTAAGTCCTCGCGTCCGGCTTGTTTTAGTGCTTTTATAACCTGCGCCCTGTTGGCAGGAAGAAAAGCTTGCAACAAAGCTCGTTGCATTACCTTTTCTTCTCCTTTGGGCACATGTATGGGTTTCATGGTAAAGGGGTCGACACCGGTGTAGTACATAGCCGTTGAAACAGAGCCCGGTGTGGGATAAAAGTCTTGCACCTGTTCGGGTCGGATTTTCTCTTTGCGCAGATATTCGGCAAGCTGTATCGCTTCCTTTAGGGTAGAGCCGGGATGACCCGACATCAAATAGGGTACAACAAACTGTTGTTTGCCCAGTTCCTTGTTAATTTTGTCAAACTGGTCTTTAAAGCGACGGTACACATCGTGGGCGGGCTTGCCCATAGCAGAAAGAACGGCGTTTGCCACATGTTCCGGCGCGACCTTTAACTGTCCGCTGACATGGTGTTGTAAAAGCTCACGAAAAAAGGTTTTGTCGGTGTCTGCTAACAGATAGTCAAAGCGAATGCCCGAACGAATAAAAACTTTTTTAATATAAGGCAAAGCGCGCAACTTTCTAAGAAGCGCAAGGTAGTCGTTATGGTCGATTTGCATTGCACGACAGGGCGTCGGATACAGGCATCGCTTATCGGCGCAAACGCCTTGTGTTTTTTGCTTTGTGCAGGCCGGTTTTCGAAAGTTAGCAGTCGGTCCGCCCACATCGTGAATATAGCCTTTAAAACCGGGCAAGTCTTTTATGATTTCAGCTTCTTTTAAAATGGAAGCGTGGCTGCGAGATGTAACGCATCTTCCCTGATGGAAGGTCAACGAGCAGAAATTGCACGAGCCAAAACAACCGCGTGAGGAGGTGATACTGAATTGCACCTCAGCCAGACCCGGTACGCCGCCCATACTTTCATACATAGGATGGGCGCGGCGCGTGTAGGGCAGTTCATACACAGCATCCAGTTCTGCACCCGAAAGGGGAGGCATCGGCGGATTCTGTACGAGATATCTGTCCCCGTGGGGTTGTGCTAATATTTTGCCGCGAATGGCGTCCTGTTCGAAAAAAGTGATACGCGTTGCATCGGCGTAGCGTACTTTATCCTTGCATATGTCTTCATAAGAAGGCAACATCAGCGCTTTATCGGGCAGGTCATTTTTACCTGCTATATAGCAGGTGCCGCGAATGTTTTTAAGGTCTGCAACATTCTTTCCGGCAGCTATGGCATCTGCCACTTCCACCACGGCTTTTTCGCCCATGCCATAGAGCAAAAGGTCGGCGCGGCTATCAAATAAGATAGAGCGGCGCAAGGCATCTTGCCAATAATCATAATGTGCAAAACGGCGTAAACTTGCTTCAATGCCACCGATCATGATGGGGACGCCGGGAAAAGCTTCTTTCACGCGGTTGCAGTATACCAAGGTAGCCCTGTCCGGCCGTTTTCCGGCTACGCCGCCGGGCGAATATAAGTCCTGGCTGCGTGGCTTTTTGGCTGCTGTGTAGTGGGCGACCATGGAATCTAAATTGCCGGCGCCGATCATTACGGCAAGCTTGGGTCGGCCAAGAACGGTAAATGCTTCAAGGCTATGCCAATCGGGTTGGGCAATTACGCCAACGCGGTATCCGGCCGCCGTCAGCACGCGGGTGATGACCGAAACGGCAAAGGAAGGGTGATCAACATAAGCGTCACCCGAAATGTATACGATATCGACGGCATCCCAGCCGAGTTCCTTCATATCATGAGCGGAAACCGGCAGAAATCCGGAAGATATGCCGGTCATGATTGAATGCTCATTTCTAAATAATCTTCTTTGGACAGTAAAACCTCTCTGGGTTTACTGCCGTCTTGCGGGCCAACCCAGCCGCGTTCCTCCATCTGGTCAACGATGCGGGCGGCTCTTGAAAAGCCGATTTTCAGTCTTCTTTGCAAATAAGAAGCTGACACCTTACCTGTATCAACCGCGATTTCAATTGCGCGGGGAAGCAGCTCGTCATTATCACCAGGGTCATTATCGTTACCGGAAATGTTAACGGTTTTTCCGTTTTCAATGGATTCTATCACATCTTCATCATAGTGGGCGTTAGAACCGCTTTTGATAAATTCAACAATTCGTTCCACTTCCTGGTCGGAGATAAAGGCGCCCTGCAGACGCGTGGGCTTAGAGGAGCCAATGGGGGAGAACAGCATATCACCGCGACCCAAAAGCTTATCAGCACCGCCGGCATCCAAAATGGTTCGGCTATCGATTTGCGAGGATACGGCAAAAGCTATACGAGAAGGCACATTGGCCTTGATTAAGCCGGTGATAACATCCACCGAAGGTCTTTGCGTGGCAATCACAAGGTGCATGCCGGCAGCACGCGCCATTTGTGCAAGACGGCAGATGGAATCTTCCACCTCGCCGGGTGCCACCATCATCAGATCTGCAAGCTCATCGATGATGATCACAATGTGGGGCAGTGTATTTTCCCCGCCGTTTTCTGTAATCATGCGGTTATAGCCTTTTAAATCACGCACATTGTTTTCAGCAAACATGGCATAGCGGCGCGTCATTTCCTGCACGGCCCAGTAGAGGGCACCGGAAGCGCGTCGCGGGTCGGTTACAACAGGAATCATCAGATGTGGAATGCCGTTATAAACACTCAGTTCCACCACTTTGGGGTCAACCATCAAAAGCTTCACTTCGTTGGGGTCTGCCTTATAAATCAAACTGGTAATTAATGTGTTGATGCACACACTTTTACCCGAACCTGTAGAGCCGGCAATCAAAAGGTGGGGCATCTTGCCTAGGTCAACCACAACATTTTTACCTGCAATGTCCTTACCTAAAGCAAAAGCAAGCTTGGAAGGGAAGCTTTCAAATTCTTCAGAATCTAACACCTCTTTAATGTTGACAGTATCCACCGTTTTATTAGGCACCTCAATACCGATGGCTTCTTTGTTGGGGATAGGCGCTTCTATACGTACACCGGTGGTGGCCAGGCGCAAAGCCAGGTCGTCGGCAAGACCGACGATCTTGCTGACCTTAACGCCCTCGCCGGGCTTTAATTCGTAGCGTGTAACGGTAGGTCCTTTGCTCACATTCAAAAGCTTGGCTTCTATATTAAAGTTCTTCAGCGTGTTAATCAATTTGGTTGCTGTTTCCTTTAATTCCATGCGTGAGTCGGCCGAATCACCGTTGTTATCAGGATCGTTCAATAAATCCAAAGTGGGGTAGGTATACGGAATTTTCTCGAAGGCTTCTTCTAATTCCTGTGCGATTTCAGCATTTTCTTCTGCCGAAAGGGATTCTGCCTTTGTTTCGACAGGTGTGCCTGCCGGCTTTTCATCTTCGTCGTCTTCATCATAGGCGCTGACAGAATCAAGCGGATGTGCAGTGGTAGCTGTATCGGTTTTGACGGGAGACTCAGGCAGAACTTTGTTTAAAATGTCGTCCAGCTCGGAAAAGTCATAGTCGTGTGTCTCGTTTTCATTATCTAAAGGGATGTTTCTGATAGCTTCGGGAATGTAATTTTCGTCATCGTAAGGCTTTTGCATCACGGCATCTGTCACATCGTTTTTAGAACGAACGACTTCTTCGTCAGAAAAGTTGGCAATCGCTTTTTTGGGAGACTCTTTCGGAGTGGGATAATTATCCACATGCATTTGTGACTGCACTTCTTTTTTTACGGTTTTTACATCCATAAAGCACTTCACAATCAAGCGGAGCAGCGCCTTTAAGGGTGACCATTTGGTAACCATCATAATCAGCATGATCAGCAGCGTGAACAAAATAATGCCGGCAGCGATACGGCCGATAGTATTGGCAAATATGTCACATAAAATACCGCCCAAAACGCCGCCGCCCAGACCATCGGTTCCGTAATTCCAGTAGGTGCCTATGCTGCGGGGTAGAATCGGATTGATGGCGCCTAAACCGCAGAACAGGTGAAAAATACCGCTAAGCACCAAAAGAGAGATCGCGCATTGCGTATATTTGGCTTTGTTTTCCTCGTAGCCCTTTCCAATAACTCTGTGAACGCCGTTGGTCAGCACCAAAATGGGCAGAAAATAAGCGGGAATACCCCAAAGCCCTAAAAACAGGCTTTTGATCCAATCGCCTAAAACACCGCTCGGTGCATATAAAAATACGCCCAAAAGCAACCCTCCGACAATAATAAAGAGGGAGAGCAGTTCGTTTTTTATAACAGAATCTGTTGTTTTTTTTGTTTTTTTGGCAGGCGCTTTTGAAGCCTTTTTTTTCTTTGTGGCAGCCATATGTATATTCATTCTCCTTTATGTTAACACAAACTTCTTGAGTATTTTGCTATAAAATAACCCATCTTATATAATTTTACCACAAATTCATCCTGTTTTCCACTCTTTTTTTCAAAAAATAAAAAGAATTTTTAAGCTGTTATTGTTTTTTATACAATGTTTTTGCAAGAATGCATCTTGATTATCTTGCAAATTTGTGATATACTCATAAAGTGGTGTTTTTTGCACTGACTGATTACCGCGATCAGAAACATAAGAATGCAATTATATATGACTATAAATTCAATTGGGGGAACTTTTCCATGCAGGCGCAGTTATCATCAATCTGGTATAAAGTACTTAAAATTTTAAAGGACAAGCAGGAGGTCAGCCAATCGGCTTATGACCATTGGATCGAACCGCTTCTGCCTGTTGGCATGACGGAGGATGCCATCTATCTGCGCATGCCTTCAGAGGTGCATTTAGAGATTGTAAAATCCATGCATTATCAGGTCATCCAGGAGGCTATCAATCAGGTTACCGATGGCTTTTATAAGCTTGAACTGTTAGATTGTAACGACCCTTTGCCGGCGATTTTAGGCATTCGGGCGATGCATCCTTCCCGGACAGACGGTGCCACAACCTTAAACCCCCGCTATACCTTTGCTTCCTTTGTAGTCGGAGATTCAAACCGCGTGGCCCATGCAGCTTCGCTTGCTGTTTCTGACCGTCCGGCCGATGCATTTAACCCGCTGTTTATCTATGGCGGTTCTGGCTTAGGCAAAACGCATCTGGTGCAGGCTATCGGCAATAGAATTAAAGAACAAAATCCTGCTGCGCAGGTTATGTATGTGACCAGCGAAGATTTTACCAATGAGTTTATTAATACACTGCTTGACAAAAAAACAGTTGATTTCAGAAATAAATACAGAGCCTGTGATGTGTTGATTGTTGATGATATTCAGTTTATCTCCAACAAAGACCAAACCCAGGTAGAGTTTTTTAATACCTTTAACACGCTGTATGAGAGTAATAAGCAAATCATTTTGACCTCTGACCGTCCGCCAAAGGAAATTAAAGAGTTAGAGGACAGAATGCGTACCCGTTTTGAATGGGGTCTGATTATGGACATTAAACCGCCGGATTTAGAAACGCGTGTGGCCATTTTAAAGAAAAAAGCCAGCGAAGAGAATTTTGAAGTGCCGGATGAAATTTTATTTTACATTGCAGAAAATTTAAAATCAAACATTCGTAATCTGGAAGGTGTATTAAAACGTTTAACGGCTTATAATGTTTTAATGGAACGCCCTATCACCATGCAACTGGCTGATGAAGCTATTAAAGAATTTTTAAACAAATCGGATGACCCGCATATTAACACAGAATATATCCTTTCGATTGTAGCGAATTACTTCAATCTCACATCCGATGAAATTCTTTCCTCCAAGCGCACGCAGGAACTTTCTTATGCCCGTCATATAGCCATGTATCTGATGCGCGAATTTACGGGGCTTTCTCTGCCTAAGATCGGTAAGGAATTCGGCAGAAACCATGCCACCATTTTAAACGGTATTAAAAACATCAAAACCAGTATGGAAAATAACGAAGATACCAAAAAAATTGTAGAAGAACTGATTTCTAACCTGGAAAACAGATAGAGCGGAGTGAACATTTTGAAGGTAAAAATTGAAACCGAATACATCAAGCTGGATCAACTTTTAAAATATGCGGGCATTTGTTCTTCGGGCAGTGAAGCGAAGGAGCTTATTTTAGAAGAAGTTGTCAGCGTGAATGAAGAAATCTGCACCATGCGCGGTAAAAAGCTCTATCCCGGGGATGAGGTTTTACTGGAGCTGGGCGAGGAATATATTGAAATCACGGTGGAATGAGCCATGTACATCAAAAGTCTGCGTTTGCAGAATTTTCGTAATTATGTTGAACAGGAACTTTTTTTTGACCCGACAACCAACGTGTTTTGCGGTGGTAACGCACAGGGGAAGACCAATTTGCTCGAGGTGCTATATCTGTTTTCCATGGGCAAGTCCTTCCGCACCCAACAGGATGCGGAGCTGATTCGCTTTGGAACGGACTTCACCCGTGCAGAGCTTGTTTTTTGTGACAGAAACCGTGAACAAACACTTGAAATTATTATTTTGCGCGACAGAAAAAAGCAGATTAAAATCAATGGGCTTTCGATCAGCAAACTCAGCGAGTTAATCGGTAATTTGCATGTCGTTCTTTTTTACCCCGAAGAGCTTGGCCTGGTGAAGGATGGCCCCTATGCACGGCGTCGGTTCATGGATGTGGCGCTGAGCCAGCTGCGGCCGGCCTATTACCATGTTTTGGGACAATATCACAGAACACTTGAACAACGCAATAAACTCATTAAAAAAATACGCTTTTCAGAAAGCGAAGCCATGCGTGACACGGTTTTTGTGTGGAATGAAAAGTTAGTGGATTACGGCATAGAGCTCATAGCGTATCGCACCGCCTTTATGGAGGAGTTGCAGGCGCTTGCCCAAAAGACGCATTATGAAGCGTCAAAAGAAGAGTTGACACTTTCCTACCGGCCGCGTTTTTCTGACAGACAATCGTTTTTAGATAAACTGGAAAGCAGTTTTTCGCGTGAGGTAGAGCAGGGGTGCACCTTATATGGCCCTCACAGAGATGATTTTGAAATTTTCATTAATGGAAAAGATGCCAAATCGTTTGCCTCACAGGGCCAGCAGAGAAGCGCTGTATTATCGCTGAAGTTGGCTCAGGCAGATTTGTTATTTAAAGAATATGGAGAGTACCCGGTTTTGCTTTTAGATGATATTATGAGTGAGCTTGACAAAGAGCGCAGAGCATACTTGGCCGGGCGCATTCCCGATAAGCAGGTGTTTATCACCTGTACGGATTTAGACGGTTTGTTAGAACGCGGTAAGGTGTTTACCGTCACAAACGGCTGTGCAACGGAAAATAAATAAAGGGGAAACGATATGTTTTTGCATTTGGGCGCAGATGTGGTTGTCAATATGAAAGATGTGATTGCAATACTGGATTTGGATGTGACCAGCACATCGAAAATCACCCGCGAATTTTTGCGCGTGGCAGAGGATGAAGGCTTTGTTGTCAATGTTTCTGACGATTTGCCTAAATCTTTCGTGATAACAGAGATTGATAAAGAAAGCCGAGTGTTTGTTTCGCCGATATCTACAGCGACCTTGCTCAAACGTTCAAAAGAAAACGGCGGAATCTTATAGGTGCATAAAACGAAGGCCTGTAACCAAGAGTTGCGGGCCTTCGTTTTACATATGGATGCTATGATTTTGGGGGCTGTTTCCGCGTTTTATGGCGCGAAACTGCGTCGAAATATCGCTTTTTTTGCTTGACAATTCGGGCTTTTTGTAATACAATATAAATAATGGATGACATACCCTGAGATGGAGGTCCTTAACAATGCAGTATCAAATAGGCTCAAAAGTCGTTTATCCGATGCACGGTGCCGGCGTGATTGAAGCAATTGAAGAACGCGAGATTATGGGCGTCAAACAGAATTATTACATCATGCGTATTCCTGTTGGAGACATGAAGGTCATGGTGCCTATGCTGACGGCCGAAGAAATTGGCCTGCGGGATGTGATTGATGA
Organism: Oscillospiraceae bacterium; assembly: GCA_015068555.1. GTDB lineage: Bacteria > Bacillota > Clostridia > UBA1381 > UBA9506 > UMGS755. Next base: position 17,626 of record SVKI01000002.1, read on the forward strand.
AGCAGAAGCAGACCGCGTTCTGTCAGAATTCAAGGCATGTCCTGTTGTCATGGATTCCAATTGGAACAAACGCTATCGCGAAAACATGGAACGCATTAAAAGCGGTAATATCTATGATGTGGTTTATGTGGTCAAGAATTTAATGTTGCGCGATAAAGCACGCGGACTTTCCACAGGGGAGAGGAAAATGCTGTCTAATGCCAAGCAGATTCTTGTCAGCGAGCTTGTGGTAGCTAAGGCAAAAAAACAGCATGAAATTGAACAGGTTATGAATGATATCATTGAGGCAGAGCTTGCCTGAGTTTTCCCCATCACTCATGCCACAGGGTGGCAGAGAGGAGGCATATATGGCCAACATGAATAAATTGACGGTTAAAATCAATGGTCAGGAATATACGCTTACATCAGAAGAATCAAGGGAATACATGCTCAGTGTGGCAGATTTGGTAGATAAAAAAATGCGTCAGATCATGCAGAATGATATGGGCCTTTCCACCTCCAGAACTGCGATGCTCACAGCCTTGAATTTGGCTGATGAAAATCTTCGGTTAAAGCATTCTAACGATGCCTTAACCAAAAGCATTGTGCGTTACACAGAACGTATAAAAGCGTTAGAAGATAAGTTACATCAAAATCATTTACAATAACAGGTATGCCTCCTTGCAGGAGGCATCTTTCATTTCTTGATACGCATTCACATGCGAACGGGAGTAATTTAAAAAAATAGCTGTTTTGTTACTTTTTTTTAATCTTTATGTAGTATGATGGTAGTATAAAAGAGCCAAGAAGAAGGGCAGGTATAACTATGAAAAAAAGAATGATTGTATTATGTCTTGCTTTTTTGTTATTATTCTCCGGCTGTTCTTTTTTTAAACAGAAGCCGACAAATGATTTTACAGATTTAAGCCAGACGAAAGCAGTATTATATTTTTCCAATAAAGATGGCACCGATTTGATTGCGGTTGACCTGAATGTGGAAGGTAAGCAAAGGGAAGAGTTGCCTCGATTTATTATGGAAAGTTTGTTATCCGGACCGACAAGTACAGAACTTTCTCAACCAATTCGCACGGGCACACGGCTTTTGTCTGTTTCCGCTTATGACGGCATGGCGATTGTGGATTTGTCAAAAGAGTTTTACCATGAAGAAAGCATTTATGACGTGCTGGCAACGGCTTCCGTTGTTAAGTCGTTATGTTCCATCAAGGGCATCAGTCAGGTTATGATGTTGATTGAGGGTAAGTCTCTTCAGAACGCAAGCGGTGAGGAAATGGGTGTTTTGAAGGAGACTGATGTGGTGTTTGATGCAGATGCATTAATGCAGGACGAATCCAATATCACGCTCTATTTCTCAGATGCCAATGCGGAAGCCCTCGTAAGAGAGATCCGCCGTGTGAAGGTTACGCGTGGTGATTCTATGGAAAAGCTTGTTGTGGCGGAATTGATTGACGGTCCTAAGAATCAAGGTGCAGTGCAAACGGTTCCCAAGGAAACAAAGATTCTTTCCATAGAAACAAAGGATGCTGTATGCTTTGTCAATCTCACATCTGATTTCATTCCTAAAAATACGATGGGAACGGCTGTAGAACGAATGGTGATCTATTCGATTGTAAACTCTTTGACAGAACTTTCCAATGTGGAAAAAGTTCAGTTTTTAATTGAAGGTGAAAAAAGAGAAGTGTATCACCACATGATATTCAACGAGCCCATTGCGCGTGATATCAGCATGATTCAAAAGTAAAAGTAAATGGGATTGCGTCAATTTGGCGTAATCCCAAAAATTTTTTTAAAAATTTGCATTTTTTATTTGACAAATCCAAAATAATGTAGTATACTATCATAGTCAGCTTAATATATCGGAGTGTGGCGCAGCTTGGTAGCGCGCTTGACTGGGGGTCAAGAGGTCGCAGGTTCAAATCCTGTCACCCCGACCAAAAATCGGCAAGATTCATTGAATCTTGTCGATTTTACTTTATATCATGCAGTTTCTGCAAACAAATACCATCCGTACAGAAAACTGTAAATTTTTTGGAGGAACGATGGAGAGCATCAATGTTTATGTGGCTTCTGCGTTGCCGCTTCAAAATGAAGAATTTTTTTCCAAGGTGTATGGCGCGGTCTCAGAAGTAAGACGCCGAAAAACAGACAGATATCAGCTCAGGCAGGATAAAAATCTCTCTCTTGCGGCCGAATATTTGCTGTTGCGTGCAGCTCGGGAAATGGGAATAGAGCAGTTTGAAATCGCATATAGCGACCATGGTAAACCGTATTTTCTCGGTGCACCATACCAATTCAGCTTATCTCATTCTCATGAGCGCGTGCTGTGCGCTATCGGCAAGCAGGCAGTAGGCTGTGATGTTGAATACATTCGCGATATAGACATCACGATAGCCAAACGCATGTTTACGGAAGATGAATATAAAATTTTAGCACAGGCAAAGAACGAGGAAGAGCAGAAGATGCTGTTTTTTCGTTTGTGGACGCTGAAAGAAAGCTATGCTAAAATGATGGGGGAAGGTATTAAGAAAACACCTGATAGCTGTGGTATTGACCTTTTCGGTGACAGACCTCGCATGATGCACAATCATGACAAATGCAGTTTTGAAGAATTCTTTCTGCATGATGAGTATGCGTATTCTGTCTGCAGCAAATCGCCATATACAAGCAAGTTTATGCAGGTGGATTTAATATCTATATAAAAAAGGCTGTAGCATATTGCTACAGCCTTTTTGCTACTTAGCAGTATGGCTCATTCTATATTGTTTTGGCGTGGTGCTTGTCATGGATTCAAAGGCCGTTAAAAACCCACGAAAGGACTTATAGCCGACCCGCTCGGCAATTTGTGAGACGGAGAGTTTGGTTTCTTTTAAAAATTGCTTTGCGACCTGAATGCGCATTTCTGTTTTTACCTGGCGAAAACTTTTTCCATAAAGTGATTTGATCAGCACAGAGATGCGTTTGGGTGAAAGATATAAAGCTTTTGCAACAAAAGCAAGGTCAATATCTTTGGCGTAGTTCTGTGAAAGCAATGTGTCAATTTCATACCGATATTGCATGCCGGCTTTGGCAGGCACTGTAGAAAAGGGAAGGGTATGCTTTTGTTTTCCAAGTGCATCGTAAATAGCAAAAATCAATTCGGTAAAACCGGCTTGTAACCGCTCTGTTTTACAAAAACAGTCTGACAGAATAACGCTGTGAAGCGCCAGCAGTTTTTCGCCTATTTTTGATGCGCGAAAAATCGGCTCAATCGTAATATTCGAAAAAACCCTTGTAAATTCAGCGTATACATCTGTGCCGCTGTTTCGTTTTTTGGTTTGAATGAACGATAAATAAACGCTGATTTTTTTCGAGTCACTGTCTGTGATGGTTCGGTGGTAGCGGGTTGGTGCAATTAAAAGAGCCTGATTTTTATATAAGGTATACTCTTGCTCTTCGGTTTTGACAACAACTTCACCTTTTGGCACAAAAAAGAGTTCATAGTTACTGTGTGTGTGGCTGCGCGATGTGATATTGGGTATATAAGAATGGTCGTCGATGGTTAATTTAAATCGTGCATTACCCAAAACAAGCTCAATTTCTTGCTGAATCATCTGTCTGCCTCCTGATTTAATGAGAAAAAAGGAATCAATTTATATCATATTGGTCGTTCTATCTCACTTGAAAAAAATCGAATTATATACTAACATTATAATAGAATTGCATATAAAATGCAAGACTTCAAATAAACGATGAACGGAGAGATGGTTATGAAATTAAACAAAGGTTTTTACACAGCACTGGGTACGCCGGTTGACGCAAACGGTAATTTAGTTGAAGGTTCGCTTCGCAAGCACATTAACCAGCAGATTGATGCAGGTGCAGCAGGACTTCTTGTTATGGGAAGTATGGGCAATGAAGCGACTATCAAGCTGTCAACTTACAGAGAAATTGTTCGTGTTGCTGCAGAGGAAGTAGCAGGCAGTGTGCCCCTTTTTGTTGGTGCTATGGATACATCTATTGTAAAGGTTATGGAAAAAATTGAAACTATGGCCGGCGCAAAGATTGACGGCGTTGTGCTTACCACTCCTTTTTATGGCACACCTTCTGACGATGATGCCTTAACTTGGTTTTTAACAATTGCAGATAAATCACCATATCCCATTTATCTGTATGACCTTGCCGTTACGGTTAAATATAAAATGACAATTGGTTTTATTGATAAACTGATACAGCATCCCAACATCCGGGGCATCAAAACGGCTGACTGGGAGCTTATCCACAAAATCAACAGAAAATATCCCGAAAAGCAATTTGAATGTCTTTACAGCGGTCTTGACAGCTTTGATTATGCAAACATGATGGGCATTGACAAAAATCTTGACGGTATGTTTTCGTGCACACCTAAAAATGCAACAAAAATGTATGAGTGTGTAAACAAAGGCGACTTCGCCGGCGCAAGAGCATATCTTGACAACATCTTACTCCTTCGTGACACCATGCTTGCTTACCGCTTGATGCCGTGCTTTACAATCTGCATGAATCTGCTTGGTTGCGATGGCTGGTATCATCGAGACTTCTGCGCGCCCGCAAAAGATGGTGCACAGAGTGCTATGGAAGAAGTAATGAAGAAAATCGGCGAAATTGACTAAAAGGAGTAGGTTATAATGATTTCATGTACAGAATTCATTCCGCTATACAGTGAATTTTTCAAGTTTTTAGAAAAAAAAGGCGGCTACGATGCTGTTATGCAGTATTGGATTCACCTTTCCGATACCAGCATCGGCGATAAAACAAACCCTAACAGTCTTGCTTCTAATTGCGAGCTTTACGGAGGCTTTGGTGGCGCTAAGGCGTATTGGGGTCACACCTTAACGGAGGAAGCCTGTGACTTTTTAAAATTGTTTGATTATAAAAACAAATATATTTTTAGCCACATGCGTCATTGTCCTTCCAAAGGTATGCTGAATGACTTAGAACATGTAGAGCCCTATGAGCATTACTGCGATCACTGTAATATCATTTATACAAGAATTCTAAATCAATACGGAATGGAATTTATCCGTGACCATTCAAAGGTAGACCATGCCGAGTGTCGCTCACTCATTTTTGAGAAGGGAAACATGCCGGATATTGATTGGAAGAATATTACAGACGACGAAGCGAGATGTATGGCCAAGGAAGAGGACAGAGATTTAATTGACCTCAAAACTGAGGATAATAAATATCTCCATCGTGATTTCCACTTAATCGGTGATAATGGTCTCAAATATTGTGCAGAAACCTATGGCGAAGAAGGTGCTCGTGAATTCTTAACCGACTATGTGAATCACTACTATGCGCCTCGTATTAAGGAGATTAATGAAAATGGTCTGCCTGCTTTACAAGCATGGATAGAAAAGGTGTATGAGATTGAAGAAGCAAGCGAGGTTTTACATACGGATCTTTCGGGCAATAAGCTGACGGTTACCATTGATAAGTCACCTGTTATCGAATATATGCATTCGTTAAATCAGGAACCTTCTGCTTACTACATTGAAGAAACAAGAACACTTTATAAAACCATTGCTGAAGCCTGCAGCTTAGACTTCACCCTTCATTACTATAACGAAGACGGCGGCACAAAGTTTGAGTTTGTTGCGCCTTAATCGAAAAACTGTATGTACATAAAAACTGCAAAACCCCTTGATTTTAGTGAAATCAAGGGGTTTTGCGTCTTTTAAATCGGCATCGCTACTACCGATCTTTTTGTCATGGGAAATAATTGCAATGTTTTGACCTTTATGATATAATGATTTCAAGCGAAGCTTGAAATTGTCGATATGAATTCTGACGAATTCTCGATATGTCTTGCGGACTCGATATGTGCTGTCGCACTCGATATGTCGCTGATGCGACGAGAATTCATATCATATCGAGTTTGAGCATAGCGAAAACATATCGATTTTGCGGTAGCAAAAATATCGAGCAAACGAAGTTTGCATATCGACAAAAATTTTGTCCCTAACTTGACAAAATCATAAAAAACCTATAAAAATTATATGAAATGAGGAGAAAAAATGAAAAGGAAACTATTAAATCTGATTTGTTGTTTTATGGTCATTGTTTTATCTTTTAGCACTTCAGGCTGCAATCGTCAAGAGACTGTGACAGACCTATGGGAAGACGCCATTTACAAAGAAGATGCGGAACTTGGCGGTGGGGCAAAAACTGTTATGGTAGAAGTTGTTGTTGAAGATAAATCAGTTACATTTACAATTCATTCAGATAAAGCCACGCTTGGAGATGCATTAGTTGAGCATAACTTGATTGAAGGCGAGCAAGGTGCTTACGGTCTTTATGTAAAAAAGGTCAACGGTATCACAGCAGATTATGACATCAACAGATGCTATTGGGGCGTTAATAAAAACGGCGAAGGTCTTATGAGTGGTGTTGACGCCATAGAGCTTGAAGAAGGTGAGCACTACGAGTTTATCTATGTAAAGCCGGAATGATTTTTATACAAATTCTGTAACTTGTATCAAACTTTACATATCATCTGTTTTCAACAAGGAGAAAAGCTATGAGCAAAAAAGCATATTTTTACATAGATGACGTTGTTTGGCCTTTTCGCGATATTACGAGAGAAAAACCGGCATCTATTTTTGACCAAACTCTTTTAAAAATGTTAAAAGAAGCCCACGATCAATATGGCATAAAGGTTGTGCTGAATGCTTTCTATCGCACAGACTATTATTACGGTGATGACGAGTTCAGCCTGGCAGACATGACGGATGCCTATAAAGCAGAGTGGGAGGCGAATTCTGATTGGTTAAAAATCGGCTTTCACGCAAAGCAGGAATTTCCTGATTATCCCCATGTGAACATCGATTACGATGATATGAAGAAGATGTATGTGCGTTTTAAGAATGAGGTGATTCGCTTTGCAGGTGAGAAAACCCTTACTACTGCCTTTAATCCTCATTGGTCTCCTGTGAGCCGGGAAGGCCTAAAGGCGATGGTGGAAGAGGGAATCACAATGGTTTCTGTGACAGCCGGGGAAAGAAAAGAGTACAACGGCGACCCGTCAACACTTCCTTTTGGACATGCTGGCAGACTCTTAAATAACAGAAAAGCGGAAACTGCTATTTTTTTCAGAAATTTGAAGGGTGATGAAGCAATCAATGATTCTCTTTGTGGTTATAACCACATTTCAACAGAAGATTATGAAAGAACCCTTTATACTCAGGAAGTTATCTATAACGAGGAAGTGGGTGTTTATTACAAAGTGTTCTCTAATGCTGCTTGTCTGAATCTTTCTCCTCTTGATGAGATTGAAGAAGATATGTCAAAGGCATTAGGTCAGGAATATATTTGCATGGCAACTCATGAACAGTATTCATACCCTGATTATTTTGCGTATCAACCCGAGAGCCGTGACAAACTTATGAAGGCATGTGAATGCATAAATAAATATGGTTATGAGTACATATTTGTTGAGGATATGGCGAAATAAGGGTGACGATATGAATCATAAAGTTTGTATAATAACAGGTGCCGGCGGTGGCATCGGTTCTGCTATTGCAGAGAGTCTGTTCACTATCGGGTGTAAGCTTGTTTTAATGGGGCGAAATGAAGAAAAACTTAAAAAAACAGCAAATGGACGTGACTGTCTGATTATTCCCGGAGACCTGTGTGATGATGGTTACATAGAAAAGGCAATTGAAAAAACCGTTAAAGCCTATGGTGGCATTGATGTTTTAATCAATAATGCCGGTATTGCACAATCCAAGCCGTTTGCAGAAATCACGATGGAAGAATATGACAGGGTTATGAACACAAACGCAAGAGCACCGTTTTTAATGTGTCAGAAGGCTCTTCCGTATCTGCAAAAATCATCATGTGGAACGATTATTAACATTGCATCTGTAACGGCCCACCACGGCTATGCCCTGCAAAGCGCCTATGCTGCTTCTAAGCATGCTTTGCTGGGGTTTAGTAAAGCGCTAAGCAAGGAATACTATCATCAGGGTGTACGCGTGCACGTGATCAGCCCCGGAGCTGTGTTTACCGACATGGTTAAAATCTCCCGTCCTGATTTAACCGGTGAGGGTATGCTGCTTCCTGCGGATATTGCCGAGACGGTTTTATATTTGCTTGCGATGCGCAAAACGGCCTCAGTTGCAGATGAAATTCAGCTACACAGAGAAACAAAAGAACCATTTATGTAAGTATTATATAAGGAGATGTGACAAATGAGTGATTTTACGTATGAATTAGAAGAATTTACAGGCACACCTCTTTTCATTGTTCTCACGACCCACATCAATGAAACCAGAAAAAATCGTGTGATTATAAGAAACAAAGCTGCTTTAGAGGTTGCCGAGCGCTATGGCTTACCGGTTATTGATTTATATTCAGTTGCACTTGAAAATGCTCATTTTTTAGATGAAGGCGGTATTCATTTTTCGGCAGAAGGATACAAACAGCTTGCGAAGAAAAATGTTGAAAGGATAACGGAAACCGTACCGGAATTAAACATTTTATAATGTGAATTCGTTTGGTAGGAGGACGCTTGCAAGAACTACAATAAAACATCTACACTATAAGGAGAAAAACATGAACAGAGAAAAGTTTTCTTCCCGTCTGGGATTTATTTTGATATCGGCAGGCTGTGCGATAGGCCTTGGCAATGTGTATCGCTTCCCGATTATGACAGGGTCATATGGTGGTGCCTTGTTTGTTTTGATTTACATCGGCTTTTTACTTTTGATGGGTCTTCCCATTATGACCATGGAGCTTTCGGTTGGTCGCGCAAGCCAAAGAAGCATTGCTTCTTCGTTTGATACCTTGGAAAAACCGGGTCAAAAGTGGCACTGGCTTAAATATATGGGCATTGCCGGCAACTACCTTTTGATGATGTTTTACACAACCATTTCGGCCTGGATGGTAATTTACTTTTTCAAGTATGCCGGCGGCAGCATTATGCAATATAAAACTGCAGAAGAGCTTGGCAATGTGTTTGGCAGCGTGGTCAACAACAGCGGTTTACTGATAGGCGTTAACGTGCTTGTTATTTTGCTCTGCTTTGGTGTTTGCTCGCTTGGTTTACAAAACGGAGTTGAAAAAATAACCAAGGGTATGATGATTGCTTTGTTTGCCCTGATGCTTGGCCTGGCTATTTATGCTTGCACTCTTAATAACGCGGCAGAAGGCCTCAAATTTTACCTGATTCCCAATCTTGACGGTGTGCGTGAGCACGGCCTGTGGACGGTTATTTCAGCCGCTATGGGTCAGTCCTTCTTTACCTTAAGCGTCGGTATTGGCTCCGTTGCTATTTTTGGCAGCTATATCAGCAAGGACAGAAGTCTTTCAGGAGAAGCGCTGACTATTATGTCGCTTGATACTCTGGTTGCACTGATGTCCGGTCTAATCATTTTTCCTGCCTGCTTTACCTATAATAACGGCGTGACGGCAGATGCTTCTGCGGTTGGAGCAAGTTTTTTATTCACAACGCTTTCCAGCATTTTTAATGCTATGCCGGGTGGCAGAGTTGTGGGCGCTTTGTTTTTTGTGTTTATGATTTTCGCAGCTTTTTCAACCGTAATTGCGGTGTTTGAAAATATCGTATCCTTCTGGTTAGAGCTAACCAAGATGAAGAGAGGAAGGATTGCACTAATCAACATTGTGCTCCTTTTTGTTTTATCACTTCCCTGTATATTAGGCTTTACCGTCTGGAGCGATTTCCAGATTGCAGGCAAGAGCATTATGGATTTAGAAGACTTTACGGTTTCTAACATCATGTTGCCTTTGGGTAGCCTTTTCTATGTCTTTTTCTGTACAAGCCGGTACGGCTGGGGCTGGGACTCTTACTTTGCAGAAGTCAATACCGGTAAAGGTATGAAGCTGGCCAAGTGGCTCAGACCTTATCTTGCATATGTGTTACCGGTTATCTTGATGGTTGTCTTTTTGGTGTCAGTTCTTTAAAAAAGCCTTTGTTTTTACAGTAGGAGAGTTTACAGTGGTTACAAAAGATGATATAATAAAGGAGCTGGAGTCGTTTTCTGTCGCAAAGGGTAAAACTGTGACGGTGCACACCTCATTAAAGGCCGTTGGTGAAATAGATGGCGGTGGTGAAACACTGCTGGATGCCTTGATTGAATATTTCACGCAGGATGGCGGACTTTTATGCATCCCCACCCATACCTGGAACAGCGACGTATATGACCTGCGCAAAGCGGAAAGTTGTACAGGCGTTCTCTCATGTCTTGCGGCAAGCCGCAAAGATGCGGTGCGTTCGCTTCATCCCACGCATTCCGTGGCAATTTTTGGCGATAGAAAAAAGGCAGAAGATTTTGTAAAGGACGATGCCTTTGTAAACACCCCGATAAGCCCGATCGGTTGTTACGGGAAGCTATATGCAGAAGCGGGTTATGTGCTTTTAATTGGGGTTGGGCATAATAAAAATACCTATCTGCATTGCGTGGAAGAAATGCTTGATGTGCCCGGGAGATTAACGGATTACAAAGTGGAAAAGACAGTTATTCTGCCTGACGGAACTAAAACGGTTCGGTCAATCTATTGGCTGGATGAAACGATTTGTGATGTGTCATGTTACTTTCCAAAATTTGAAAAGCCATTTCGATTTTTTAACTGTATCACTGATGGACATATCGGCCACGCGCCGACGCAACTGTGCGATGCAAGAAAGATGAAGAGCGTTATCGAGCGTATCTATCAAAACAATCAATATAAAGAATTGTTACACGATGATAAGCCCGTAGATGAGGCCTTATATAAAAATGAGGTCATTTGCGATTAAACTACATTACATGTAAATAAACAATACGAAAAGGGTGGAAAAATGGACGAAAAACTGAACTTAACCATGCTGGTGGATTTCTATGAATTCACCATGGCAAACGGCTATTTTGTAAAGGACTTTAAGGATCAGATCGCGTATTTTGATATGTTTTTCAGAAAGGTGCCTGATGGTGGCGGCTTTGCCATTATGGCCGGCGTAGAGCAATTGATTGATTACATCAAACATCTGAAGTTTGACGATGAGGATATTCGTTATCTGCGCAGCAAAGGTATTTTTAATGAAGAGTTTTTAGAATATCTGAGTAATTTTGAGTTCTCCTGTGATGTTTGGTGTATTCCGGAAGGCACACCCATTTTTCCCATGGAACCAATTGTAACGGTGCGTGGTCCTATCATTGAAGCGCAGTTTATTGAAACCATGCTTCTTTTAACCATTAACCATCAGTCGTTGATTGCGACCAAGGCCAATCGTATCGTTCGTGCGGCGCAGGGCAGAAGCGTGATGGAATTTGGTTCGCGGCGTGCACAGGGCTACCACGGCGCTATTTTTGGCGCTCGTGCGGCTTATATTGCCGGCTGTAGCGGAACGGCCTGTGCATATTCTGATAGAAATTTCGGAATTCCGGCTCTGGGAACGATGGCGCACAGTTGGGTGCAGTTGTTTGACAGTGAATATGAAGCCTTTAAGGCGTATGCCGAGGTGTATCCCGAAAACTGCATTCTACTGGTGGATACCTATAATGTGTTAGCCTCCGGTGTGCCAAATGCGATTAAGGTATTTAACGAGGTAATTCTTCCCAAGGGATATCGTCCCAAGGGCATCCGTATTGATAGCGGTGACATTACATATCTATCCAAAAAGGCGAGAAAAATGCTGGATGATGCCGGCTTTAGTGATGTAACCATAACGGCGTCTAACTCTTTGGATGAGTACATCATTCGCGATACCCTGATGCAGGGCGCACAGATTGATATGTACGGCGTTGGTGAACGCCTGATTACTTCGCGCTCTGAGCCTGTCTTTGGCGGCGTGTATAAGTTGGCTGCTGTTGAAAAAGACGGACAGATTATTCCTAAAATTAAAATCAGCGAAAACACGGCGAAAATTACAAATCCCGGTTTTAAGCAGGTCTATCGTTTGTATTCTAACGAAACAGGCGAGGCTTTTGCCGATGTTATGACGATGTTTGATGAAACGATTGATGATTCAAAGCCCTATGAAATCTTCCATCCGGAACACACGTGGAAAAGAAAAAAAGTTGGTGATTTTACGGCTAAAAAACTACTTGTACCGGTTTTTGAAAAGGGCAAGTGCGTCTATGAAAGCCCCGATGTACATGAAATCAAGAGGTTTTGTCAGGAACAGATAGACAAGCTGTGGGATGAGGTGAAACGCTTTGAAAATCCCCATTGCTACTATGTTGATTTATCGCCAACCCTTTGGAAGATGAAAGAAGAATTATTAGAAAAATTTGCAGGGCAGGGTGAGGAACGATGAAAGCGCTGATCACAGGTGCCAGCTCCGGCATGGGCAGAGATATGGCACGCATTCTGTCAAAGCAAGGTTATGACTTGGTGCTCGTCGCAAGACGCAGAGACAGACTGGAAGAATTAAAAAACGAATTGGGCGGAAACGTAGAAATCCTTTCTTTGGATATTTCCAGGGAAGAAAACTGCCATGAGGTGTACCGCGCTGCGGGCGACATTGATGTGCTGATTAACAATGCAGGCTTTGGCGCATTTGGCGAATTTTCAGAAACAGATCTTGCAACGGAAATGAATATGCTGGATGTGAATGTGCGTGCTATGCATATTTTAATGAAATTGTTCTTGAATGATTTTATAAAGAAAGACCATGGCAATATTTTAAACGTTGCCTCGGCGGCAGCTTTTATGCCGGGAGGCCCTTTGCTTGATTCGTATTATGCCGGAAAGGCCTATATACTTTCGCTTACGCGTGGTGTCAGCAAGGAGCTTAAAAAGGCAAAAAGCAAGGTTCGCGTTGCGGCCCTTTGCCCCGGCCCAGTGCAGACAGAATTTGAAATGGTTGCAGGGGTTGACTTTAGTTCGGTCGGCTTAAAGAGTGAGTATGTAGCAAGGTATGCCCTTGATAAATTATTTAAGGGAAAAACGGTCATTGTCCCCGGCGTTTTGGTCAAAATCGGTCGGTTTATAACGCGCATGTTGCCGGATTGTGCTTTGCTTTCAGCGGCCTATATCATTCAGGCTCCCAGAAGACGAATTGCCGGAAAGGCGGATCAACATGAATAAAAAAGAAAAATTTATCAATCTGTTTAAAAGTGAGATACAAAGAGAAGGCGCCGATAAGCTGTTAGACTATCTTTGCTCTACTGCCAGCGATTTTTTCACGGCGCCGGCAAGCACGAGATACCACGGCTCTTATCCGGGCGGCTTGGTGGAGCATAGTCTTAATGTGTATGACTGCTTAAAAGCCTATTTAGAGCGCCCCAGAGTGCAGGAAATATATGGGCTTGAGGTGGAGCCGGAATCGATTGCCATTGTGGCCCTCTTGCATGATTTGTGCAAGGTTAACTGCTATCGCGAGAGCACACGCAATGTTAAGGATAAAAACGGTCAATGGACAACGGTGCCCTTTTATGAGTTTAACGACGAGCTTCCTTATGGACATGGGGAAAAGTCCGTATATATCATTACAGGCTTTATGCGCCTGACTCGTGAAGAAGCCTTTGCTATTCGCTATCACATGGGTTTTTCGGAGGATGAAAGCAAACGCAATGTGGGCAAGGCATTCGAGCTCTATCCGTTAGGCTTTGCACTACATACAGCAGATATGGAAGCAACCTATTTCCTTGAAAAATAGTATAAGATACATCTCCCTCTGAGAAGGAACTCTTATGTGGTAAAAGCTTTGTCCTGACTTAATATGAGACTAGTAAGATTGTCGATTTTTGACGAAATAAAAAAAGTCTTCCCCTCAAGGGGAAGCCTTAAAGAAAACAAATTTTTTTGTCCCTAACTTGACAAAATCAAGTAAGGAAATTCAAATTTGGCGAAAGGCACATTAGAGGAGAAGAAAATGAAAAAATACTACAAAACTGAACTTCACACACATACTAATCCGGTTAGTGGTTGTAGTGATATTGAGGCAAAACAATTGGTAAACATATATAAAGAAAAAGGGTATGACAGTGTTGTTCTCACGAATCATTTTACGATACAGATGCAAGGCGAAACGATTCAAGAAAAAATAAAATGGTATTTAGAAGATTATTATAAATGTTTTGAGCAAGGCGCACTCGTTGGGTTAAATGTTATTTTGGGCGCAGAAATAAGATTTACCGAAAATAATAATGACTACCTGATTTTTGGGATATGTCCGGATGATTTGTTTGAAGTATATAAGTTGTTGCCTTGTGGAATTGATAATTTTTATAGAGAATTCAAAACTAAAACGAATATCATTATTCAGGCACATCCTTTTCGCGATGGGATGGAGAACGCAACGCCAAAATCTTTAGACGGTATAGAGGTTTTTAATTTGCATCCAAACCACAATTCGCGTATAGGTTTGGCAGCCAGATATGCATGTGAAAATAATATGATTGTAACCTGCGGCAGTGATTTTCACCATTATGGTCAGGAATGTCTATGCGGAATTTTGACAAAAAAACCATTGAAAAATTCTTACGATGTATCCAATGTATTAAAAAGTGGTGATTATAATATAAGTATTGGAGATTATTTGATTAACATATAATTTTTACCCTGACTTGACACGAGTAAGAATTGTGTCGAATGATGGTGAAAAATGAGTGAATTCGAAGAAAAATTTTATTAAGGAGTTATATAATGAAATTAGTTTTACCAAAGTCAAAAAATGCTAATCAAACCGAGGAAATAGAGATCGATAATAATTCGCTGATTATTATAGGTTCCAATGGATCTGGCAAAAGTAAGCTTGGATGTTGGATTGAGAAAAAACAGCCAGATAATGTACATAGAATTAGTGCTCAACGATCATTAAATTTTGGAACTTATATTCAACAAAAAAGCTACGAACAAGCGACTAACTTGTTGTTATATGGTAGGGAAAACAAGCAACACGATCATGATAGTCGTTGGAACTGGGATGGGGAAAAATTTGCTTATACATCATTAGATGATTATGAGAATGTTTTATCTCTGTTGGTAGCATTAAAAAATTTCCAACAAGAAAAATACATTGCAGAATGCAGAAATAAAGACAAGTTGAACGTGCCTCATGATGCAGTTCCCGAAATGGTTGACGAAACATTAAAAAATATATGGAATTCGGTGTTCCCACATCGCGGTATAGATGTTTTAGATGGAAAAGTTTTGGCAAACATGATGGAAAATGGAGATACTAAAGAGTATAATGGTAAAGAAATGAGTGATGGTGAAAGGGTTGCCTTGTATTTGATTGCTCAAGCTCTTTGCGTTCCAAAAGACAAAATAATAATTATAGATGAACCTGAAATTCATTTGCATAGATCGATAATGAATAGATTGTGGGGTGAAATTGAAAAAGCAAGACCTGATTGCCTTTTTGTATATATAACTCATGATACTCAATTTGCAGCGAATCATAAGCAGACAAAGAAAATTTGGATGAGGGGATATGATGGTGCTAATTGGGAATATGAATTTGTATTGGAAAGTCAGTTGCCTGAACAATTATTACTCGATTTATTAGGCAATAGAAAACCGGTAATATTTGTTGAAGGAACAACGGATAGCTATGACACAAAGTTATATTCCGAAATTTACAAAGACTATTATATAGTACCTTGTGGTAGTTGTAGTTCAGTTATTTCGCAAACAAAAGCGATGCGAAATAATGCACAATTGCATGATTTAATATGTTACGGAATCATTGATAAGGATTATAGAACTGAATATGAATGCGAACAGTATAAAACAGATGGAATTTATACTCTGAAAGTAGCAGAAGTGGAAAATTTATTTCTAACAGAAGAATTGTTAGGAGTGGTGAATTCAATAATGGGATTTGATAATATTGAAAACATACACGAGACTAAAAAATATATAATTGAAGAACGGTTTGAAAAACAAATTAACAGACAGATATGTCAGGCGGTTGTATCGGAAATTAAGTACTTGCTTACGACTACTACTATTTCTAATAATAGTGAAGAAGAATCTAAAATTGCTCTACAAAATTTAACGCAAACTATAAATTATGATGAAATAAAAAATAGACACGAAGAAAAGTTTAGAAGTATATTACGGTCAAGAGAATATAAAAAGGTACTGGAAGTATTCAATGCAAAGTCATTATCGACATCGACAGGTAATTTTTTTGGCATAAATAATAAAGGGTATTGCGATTTTGTTATACGCCATTTAAGAACAGAAAAACGTTCCGATATACTGAATGCAATTATTCCATATTTGCCAGAGGAGATAGCGTTGAATATAGATTAAACACTTTAATAAATAGTTTGCCGATAATAAATATTTACATATCGGGCAGGAAAATCTAACATTCCTGCGGGTTCTGATGAAAGGTAATGCAGAAAAAACAGTGAAAGTTAGTAGGTCCTAATACGAGCTTGCGAGTATCAAGGTTCTCGGGTACCCAACAGAAATCTGCGATTTCGTGTTGGGTGATGGTTCTTATTATTCACTGTTCTCCTGACTTGACACGAGTCTGGTGCAATTCCTTGTATGTTGCATTATAAAAAGAGTGTCGAATAATGTCTAAATGATTTATTGGTGGTGATACAATGAAGGAATTTTCATTATGTAAAACGAATATTCAAAAGATTGTGTTTTCTGCGGTGTTTTTAGCACTTGGGATGGTATTGCCGTTTTTGACAGGGCAAATTAAAGAAATAGGAGATACATTACTTCCAATGCACTTTCCTGTTATGCTTTGTGGGATAATATGCGGTTGTAAATATGGATTTGCCGTTGGGCTTATTCTTCCTTTTTTAAGATCCGTGACAGTTGGGATGCCGCCAATTTATCCTAATGCCGTATGGATGTCGGCAGAACTTGCTACATATGGTTTTATGATTGGATTCTTATATTTCTCTTTTTGTAAAAAACAGATGTGGTGGTTATATTGTTGTCTATTCATATCCATGATTAGCGGACGCGTTGTATGGGGTGTTACAAAGGCTGTTTTGCTCGGGATAGGTGGCAAAGCATTTACAGTTCAGGCATTTATAGCAGGTGGGATATTGGATTCGTTTCCAGGGATTCTATTGCAGTTTATTCTTATTCCTGTTATAATTAAATTAATCAATATTCATTTAGAAAGGCAGTGACTATACTTATGCAAGAAATACTGTTTCCATACGGAAAAGAAAAATTAAGTTATCAGTTTGAGAAGCAAGAACTTTCCGGAGTTTTGACATCTTCTATTGAAGAATACGAACCGGAATTTGACGAAACTGTGTTGGTGAAAAATGCATTAGAAAATCCTGTTGGTTCTGTTAAACTATCTGAACTAGCAAGGGGAAAGCGTAATATTGTTATTATAGCGAGCGACCATACTCGTCCGGTTCCCAGTAAAATTATCATGCCGCTGATGCTTGCAGAAATACGCAAAGGAAATCCCGAAGCAAGTATTACCATTCTAATAGCAACAGGATGCCACAGAGGAACAACCAAAGAAGAATTAATTTCAAAATTTGGTGAAGAAATTGTAAAAAACGAAAACATATATATTCATGATTGTGATGAAAAAGAAAAACTGGTTAATATAGGTATATTGCCGTCCGGCGGAGATTGTGAAATTAACTCGATTGCGATTAATGCAGACCTTTTGGTGGCAGAAGGATTTATCGAGCCTCATTTCTTTGCAGGTTTTTCCGGTGGAAGAAAGAGTGTACTACCTGGTATAGCAGGGCGCAGAACGGTGCTTGCAAATCACTGTTCGGAGTTTATTAATCATGATAATGCCCGTACAGGTGTTTTGGAAAATAACCCTATTCATGAAGATATGTTGTGGGCTGCTAAGAAGGCTAAATTACAATTCATTGTAAATGTGGTTTTAAATGCTGAAAAAGAAGTGATTTATGCAGTTGCCGGAGATGTGGAAAAAGCTCATAGAAAGGGAACGGAGTTCCTGTCGGCGCAATGTGGTGCAAAGGCAGTCTCTTCGGATATTGTTATTTCCACGAATGGAGGATATCCGCTGGACCAAAATGTATATCAGGCGGTAAAAGGGATGACTGCAGCAGAAGCAACGGTCAAACAAGGTGGAGTTATTATTATGATTGCATCGTCAACTGACGGTATTGGAGGCGACCATTTTTATCATCAACTTGCAGATGAGGCTGATATAAGCAAGACGATGGAGATATTTTTGAAACGCGGTCGTAATGAAACAGTACCTGACCAGTGGCAGACACAGATTATGCTCAGAGTTCTTATGCGTGCAAGCGTCATTTATATTTCAGAGATGGCTGATGATGTGGTAGAAAAAATGCATATGATTCCGGCTCATTCAATCGGAGAGGCAATCAAAAAAGCAAAAGAAATTTTAAGAAAAGAAGATGTTACGATAACGGCTATTCCGGACGGCGTATCGGTAGTTGTACAAAAATAAAATGATTTTGCCGACAACTAAAAAACCCGATACGAGCCCAGCGAGAATATGCTGAATATTGTTGAAAAAGAGAGGAAAGTAATCATGAAAAAAATTGTAGTTGCGATAGATTCCTTCAAAGGAAGTCTTTCAACATTTGAAGCGGGGAAGGCAATAGAGGAAGCTGCAAAAGAAGTGTATGAAAAGGTGGAAGTTAGTATATCTCCAATTGCAGATGGGGGAGAAGGTACAGTTGAAGCAATCATATCCGCAACCAATGGAGAACTTGTGAGAACTGTTGTATGCAATCCTCTTGGCGAGAAGATTGAGGCTACATATGGTTTTATACCTCATACAAAAACTGCAATTATCGAAATGTCTGCTGCAGCAGGTATTACGTTAATAAGCAAAAGTGAACGCAATCCCATGAACACAACAACTTTTGGCGTTGGCGAAATGATTTTGGACGCAATATCAAAAGGATGTCGTAAGTTTTTGATAGGGATAGGTGGCAGTGCAACTAATGATGGTGGTGTCGGAATGCTACAAGCTCTTGGTTTTGAGTTTTTGGATAAAAATGGAAACCAAGTTTTGCTTGGGGCTAAAGGACTTAAAGATATTGCTGTAATTAAGACAGAAAACGCAGTCAAAGAATTAAAAGAATGTTATTTTTGTGTTGCGTGCGATGTAAAAAATGTTTTATGTGGTGAAAATGGTTGTAGTGCTGTTTATGGTCCTCAAAAAGGGGCAACACCTGAAATGATAAGAGATATGGACTCGTGGCTTGAACAATATGCTGAGTTGACAAAGAAAGTTATTCAGGCAGCTGATGCTAATTTACCAGGAACAGGAGCTGCGGGAGGATTAGGATTTGCATTTATGTCATATTTGGATGCAACTCTTGAATCGGGCATTGAACTCGTTATGAAAGAAACAGAACTTGAAAGCTATATAAAGGATGCTGATATAGTGGTTACCGGAGAAGGTCGGCTTGACGGGCAATCGTATATGGGCAAGGCTCCTGTTGGGGTTGCAAAACTTGCAAAAAAATATAATAAACCGGTTATAGCCTTTTCGGGATGTGTAACAGAAGATGCTATTACTTGTAATGAACATGGAATTGATGCGTTTTTCCCGATTGTAAGAAAACCGTGTACATTGGATGAGGCTATGGATATTAATCATGCCTATAAGAATTTAAAAGATACTGCTTACCAGGTATTTAGGCTTATAAAAATATACGAGAACAAATAAAATAGCATTAAGGTTTCTATGGTATTTAATATTTAATTTTAAGCAACGAAACTGACATCGCATTTCTTGCGGTGTCAGTTTCGTTTTTATCAAAATCTGCTAAGTTCTTTACAGCTTATTAACATCCGCCGCTGTGATGAGTTTAAATCCTGCTTTTGTGAGTGCTGTTTCTGCGGCTTCGTTATCTTCAACGCGGAGTACTACATAGGCGTGCTTTTCCGTGCGGGCCATAAAAGCATAGAGATATTCCACGTTGATATCCGCTTTGTCAAGAACATCAAGAGCCGCCGTGAGTTTGCCCGGTTCATCACCGATTTTCACACCCACTATATCTACGACTTTAATGAGATATCCCTGATCATTCAAAACTTTTTCTGCTGCTTTCTCATCATTTACGATAAGACGAAGAATACCGAAATCTTCTGTCTCTGCAATAGAAAGTGCTCTGATATTAATACTGTTCTTCGCGAGAATGTCTGTAACCGCAACGATTGTACCCTTTCTGTTTGGAACAAAAACCGTTAATTGTTTAATAGCCATTTTTAAAACTCCTTCCTTATATCAACTTACGCTTATCAATCACACGAACTGCTTTGCCTTCGCTTCTTGCTATGGTTTTCGGTGCGACAAGGTGAACTGTCGGGTTGATACCCAACATTGTCTTCATAGCGTTTGCAAGCATCTTTTCCATTGCCAGCACGTCGCTTACCTTGTCTGTGAATTGTTCGGGAGACATTTCAACATTAACCTCAAAGGTATCTGTATTATTTGCTCTATCCACAACAATCTGATAGTTTGGCTGATAGCCTTCATTTAAAAGAACTGTTTCAATCTGGCTGGGGAATACATTGACACCTCTAATGATGAGCATATCATCTGTTCTGCCCATAGGTTTCGCCATTTTGATAAGAGTTCTTCCACAGGAGCACTTCTTTCTTGAAAGAACACAGATATCTCTTGTTCTGTATCTGAGTAGGGGGAAGGCTTCTTTATCAAGAGCCGTGAATACCAGTTCACCTTTTTCACCTTCCGGAAGCACTTCGCCTGTATCAGGATCGATAATTTCTGCGATAAAGTGGTCTTCGTTAATGTGCATACCCGTCTGTTCACTGCATTCAAAAGCGACACCGGGGCCACTGGTTTCTGTAAGACCATATATATCATATGCCTTGATACCAAGAGTTTCTTCGATACTTCTGCGCATTTCTTCTGTCCAGGGTTCTGCACCAAAGATACCGGCTTTAAGCGGAATATCTTCCGGTTTATATCCTTGTTCTTTTAATGTTTCGCCAATGTATGCCGCATAAGACGGTGTACAGCAAAGGATCGTTGCGTTTAAATCGGTCATAAACTGAATTTGACGCTCTGTGTTGCCTGATGACATGGGAAGTGTCAAACATCCAACCTTATGAGAACCGCCGTTTAGACCGGGACCGCCTGTAAAAAGTCCATACCCATATGCAACCTGACAAACATCTTTGCTACTGCCGCCGGCAGCGACAATAGCACGAGCACAACAATCTTCCCAAAGGTCAACGTCGTTTTGTGTGTAAAAAGCGACTACACGACGACCTGTTGTGCCTGATGTCGACTGAATGCGCACACAATCTTCAAGAGGCTTTGCCAATAATCCGTAAGGATAAGCATCTCTTAAATCTGTTTTTGTAAGGAATGGGAGCTTATGTAGATCGTGGATTCCTTTGATGTCTTCGGGCTTGACACCTTTTTCATCCATGAGTTTTTTGTAGTAAGGCACATTTTCGTAAACGTGCCTTACCTGCTTTACCAATTTTTCTGATTGAAGGTTTTGCATTTCGGGGAGCGACATAGTTTCGATTTCTTTCTGGTAGTAATTCTGAGCCATTTCTTGTTCATCCTTTCCATTTCGCTTAAATTTTGTTCTGACAGGTTTGCAGTATTAGAAAAACAAAAAAGCCCTCTGCAATCCTATACAGGATACAGAGGACGAAAATATCATTTCCGTGGTACCACCTCAGTTCGTCGCTATCTCACGGTAGCGACCTTATCAGGTACAAACATACCTTAGTTCTGTGACGGGAACTCCCGTTGCCTCCTACTTAAGATGAATCTTGTTCAGTGCACTGCTAACAGAAGGAATTCGAGAAGGACACCCCATTTGCCTCGCACCGACCGGCAACTCTCTCCATGTTCGTTCCAACCTACTGGTTTCTGCTCTCCGCATTTAAATTATGTAATTATACCATAACCTTTTTTTATTATACTACATGAAAAAGGGGAAGTCAATACCTATTCATTAAAAATATACGTAATAAAAAGATGATGCTTGCAAACACGAATAGCAGGAAAGAATCAGTTCAATATGCAGGATTTAATTTTTTTTCTATCTACTATCCGTTTTATGGTACACTCTTTTCTGTATTATCATAGTAGAAACACTCAGGGAGAAATGTGAAATGCTCTTAATGGAAGTCATCAAAGGAGATTGAGTATTGTAGGTTAATGGAACGGCTCAAGGAAGAAGATTACAGAATAAGGAGGTGATATTGCCAAATGAGGTGTTTTTATACTAAAAATTTTCCTTATAAAATAAGTTGATTTTTTCTCGATTTTCTTTGACACTAAGAGCCTTTCTATGATAAAATTATCTTAAAATTAAAAGAGGAGCGTATGGATATGAAAAAAATTTTATGTTTGGTAGCAGTATTTTGCATGATGGCATCTGTTTGGTGCTGTCCGGTATCAGCAGAAGGTGCGTTTTATGACTTTTATGAACACATAGATGTGCCTTTTGACTACGATCTTAACGGCGATGGTGTAGAAGATACTTTTTCTGTAGATCATTATGTAAATTATTTCGGTCGTTTTGCCTTTAACATCAATGACAGACCTTTTGTTTTTCAAACTGTTCGTCATGGGTATTATACATCCTTTGCTGTCGTGGATATTAACGAAACAGATGCTTTTTTGGATATTGTTGTTATCGGTACATATAAAGGTATCTGGGCGGAGGTATATCGTTATGACGGCGCAACGATGTATGAACTTAGCGATGTGATTCAGCTGTCGGATGAGCGGGATTATGATTTGGTGAGTGAATATCTTGAAACCATGAGCGTTTCTGCAGGTGGCGGAAAGCTACAAATTAAATTTGGTCCGGACGTGATTACACAGGATTCCTTTTCATTTATAGAAATGGAAAGACCTGTCGACAGTGAATATATGGCAGATGGAATCAGTAACTGTTACCATATTATAATTGACGGAGAAGCCATAGAATTTGATCAATATCCCGTTAATAAAAAAGACCATCTTTTGGTGCCGGTGCGTGCCATTTTTGAAAAACTGGGTTATGGTTTAAGTTGGGATGCAGAAACAAGAACTGCTCATGCTTTGAGCAAGGAAAATTCTATGAGCGTACAAATCGGGAATAAGACAATTTTTTATACTGTAGATGGGGTTTCGGAGCAGTATGAATGTGAAATTGCACCCCAATTGATCAGCGACAGAACGATGGTTCCCTTGCGCGGTGTGGCAGAGAGTGCCGGCTGTCGTGTGGAATGGAATGAAGAAACCGGCACGGTGCACATTTTCACGGCAGAATAATCAGGCAAAATCTGTCGAAAAACAGGGGAAATTTGTAAAATCACTTGACAAAACAGCGATTTTCCTGTATGCTTTTAGAAGAAATACACAAATTTTGAAAAAACATGATAGAGGTGCGTTATTTATCAGTATGATGCCGCGGTAACAGGAATACGGCATCAGAAAGGAAATGACGCCGAAGTGGTGCGTTCTGTCCTGTAACAGGCGCATTGCTGGTGCAATGCAAAATATGTCTTGCACTGTCACGAAAGTGGAGCGCTATCTTGCTTTAATAAATGATTTATTAAATTAAGAACACCTCCATGCTGTCATGAATTTTCGCATTATGGAGGTGTTCTTTTTGAAAAAAAAGACATTGTTAATCATCCTGATGTCGGTGATTGTGGTTGTATTATTAGCCGGCATTGCTATGTGGGGCGGTAATCCCAATGCAACAGTTGCATGTGCTGATTGTGAAGGTGCAGGCATGCTTGAAGAAGTGGCTTGTGAAGCCTGTGAGGGTACAGGCAATGTAGCAGCAGACACGCCGTTTTACGGAACATGGGTTGCTCTTTTAGCACCCGTTATCGCCATTGTTCTGGCACTGATTACCAAAGAGGTGTATTCTTCTTTAACAATTGGTATTATTATCGGTGGCTTGTTAGCCGGTAGCTTTAACCCGGTTAAAACGCTAGATAATGTGGTTCAGGAAGGCTTCATCAGCGCGGTATCCGGAACGGCAGGTATCTTCTGTTTCCTGGTAATTTTAGGTATTATGGTTGCGCTTGTTAATAAAGCCGGCGGTTCGGCGGCTTTTGGCAGATGGGCAAAAACCCATATTAAAACCAAAACCGGTGCTACGCTTTGCACCTTTGTTTTAGGTGTTTTGATTTTTATTGACGACTATTTCAACTGTCTGACAGTTGGCGGCGTTATGCGTCCTGTGACCGATTCCAAACAGATTTCCCGTGCTAAACTTGCTTTCTTAATTGATGCAACAGCAGCACCCATCTGCATGATTGCACCGATTTCTTCCTGGGCTGCAGCTGTATCCAGCTACGCAGCAGAAGGCGAAGGCATCAAGTTGTTTGTGCAGGCGATTCCTTATAATCTGTATTCCTTGTTGATGCTTGCCTTTATCATCATCATGGCTATCATGAAGTTCGATTTCGGCCCTATGCGCCACTTTGAATTAAAGGCGGAGCAGGGTAACCTTGGCGAGCTTGAAGTTTCAGAGAACACAGAAGAAGTTGCAAACAGCAAGGGTAGAGTGATTGATTTGATTCTGCCTGTGTTGGTGTTGGTTTTGGTTTGCGTTATAGCCCTTATCTATGTGGGTGGCTTCTTTGAAGCCGGCGGCGATTACTTTATGGATTTTGTCGGCTCATTTGGTAACACAGATGCCACGGTCGGCCTGCCTTTAGGCGGATTTGTTGCCCTGGTATTTACAATGGTTTATCTACTTTGCAGAAAAATTGTTACCTTTAAAGAAGCAACGGATGCCATTCCTAAAGGCTTTATTGCTATGGTGCCCGCGATCTTGATTTTAACAATGGCAACCGCTTTAAAGAACACAACCGGACTTTTAGGTGCACAGCAATATGTTAAGGTGTTAATGGACGGTGCAGCAGCCGGTCTTGCAAACTTCCTGCCAGCTATCATTTTCTTAGTGGCTGTTGGTCTTTCTTTCTCAACCGGCACATCCTGGGGTACCTTTGGTATCTTAATCCCAATCGTTTGCAGCATTTTCCCTGTTGGAAGCGAATTGCTTATCATCGGCATTTCAGCTTGCTTGGCTGGTTCTGTGTGCGGTGACCATTGCTCACCCATTTCCGATACCACCATCATGTCTTCTGCCGGTGCACAGTGCAACCATGTGGACCACGTTTCCACCCAGTTGCCGTATGCTTTGCTGGTAGCAGGCATCAGCTTTATTGGTTATCTCATTGCCGGTCTGGTGCAGAATGTGTTTGTTGTTTTAGGTGTAAGCCTTGTGATTTTACTTGCTGTACTTTTTGTACTTCGTGCATTAAATAAGAAGCAGGCATAAATGTAAATGAGGAAAAAGCCCCGATGCATGTATCGTGCATCGGGGCTTTTTTGACTGTGAAAACAAAAGGATTCTATTTATATTCTTGTCAGGGTTTTATTGCTTTCTCTGTATTTCTTCGGCGTTACGCCGGTATATTCTTTAAATATTTTGCCAAAGTAGCTTCTGTTTTCGTATCCAACCATGCTGGAGACCTTTTCAATGTTAATTTCTGGATTTAATAGAAGTTTTTTAGATTTTTCGATTCTGACTTTATTTAGGTACTCATTAAAAGATATTCCGAGAGTTTCCTTAAACACTTTTGAGAAGTAAGAAGGACTTAGATATACATGAGACGCCACATGATTCTGTGTGATATGCTCTGCGTAATGTAGATTCATATATTCTGAGGCTTTGTGGATTAAGGAAGCATGTTTTTGAGAATACGGACAGAAAACAGACGAGATGAACCGATGTATGGAAAGGTCAATGCATTGCTTTAAATCGCTGATAGAAGAGGCATGGATCCACATTAAAAAGGGCGTATCCTCGGCTATGTCAGTTTGAAACGAAGCGTGGGTGTCGGTAAGCTCGTTAAAGATGAATAAAAGGGCTAAGGAACGGTTCTTTAACGCAGAAAAGTCCAGTCCGTTTTCGGAAATCATTTCTTCCAGACAATGCATCACGAGGGCACTGGCCTGACCAGGGTTGTCGTTAGAAATCTCTCGCGTCAGTAAGGCTATTAAATGTTTGTCGTTTTGAGAAAAGTGCGGAATAGCACACTGTAGAGACAAGCGAAAAAGCTGTGCCGTTTTACAGATTATGTCGGCCGACAGGGTTGGGTGTGGAGCGTTATGCGGCGGGATTTTTGAAAAAGAAACGGGTTCAGAGAGTATGGCGCCGTGTAATTGCTCTGTTGTGACAACAGGCACAATAATATGAAAGCATCCTTTATGACAGGAGAAAATGCTGCTTTTGTTTTGCGTAATCATGGAGGCACATATGCTATATAATTGTTCTCCGCAGGTGCAATCTGCGCAGGCGTTATGTGGTTTTGCTTTTATATTCTTTTCAAAGGGAAAATAATGTAGATGAAGACCGCTTATCTGTGTATAAAGCGGCAAGGATTTTTCGATTTGATCAATGAAATCAGTGTGCATACAAACATCTCCCTTTGCTATAGCAGTTTTCCCATTGTAACAAAAAGAATTTTGCTTTTCAAGGGGAAAAAAGAAGATATTTGTCGTTTAAAAAAATTTTTTTAAAGCTTTGTAAAAAGAGCAATCCGGCCGAAATGCTCCATCTCAAATCGGCCGGATTTTTTTATAATAAAACGGGTTGCAATTGTTTTTCCATCAGTGCAAGGCGTAAGGTTTCCTCAATTTGTGACATGTCGGCAACCAGAGAGTTGTTTTTAGTAATCGGGTCGTCCTGTGTGAAGGGAACAAAATATATGAGCTTGGTGTTGAGTAAACACCCAATGTTTCTTGCGCTTGCCCCTAAACCGTCGTTGGTAGAAGGTGCAATAATAAGTGGATTTTTATTTCTTAATGTGGCTTTTGCTGCCATTGTTACCGATGTATCGGTTATGCCGTTTGCAAGTTTAGCAAGTGTATTGCCGGTGCAGGGTGCGATGATTAGTGCATCCAATAGATTTTTAGGCCCAATAGGTTCGGCACCTGAAATGGTGTGAATCACCTTTTCGCCAGTTATGGTTTCAATTTGATGTATAAAATCTTCTGCCTTCCCAAATCGCGTATCCGTATGATATGCGGTTTCTGACAGGATGGGTATAATTTTTGCACCGGTGCTCCGTTGTAGGGCTTCTAACGATGCAATCACTTTCTTAAATGTACAAAAAGAGCCGGTTAAGGCAAAACCAAGGGTTTTATCTTTCATATTTTCACCTCTGATTCTTGAATGATATTTAAAACTGTTTCGCAAATAATTTTCCCAGCCGTGAGAGGTGCTGTTTTTCCCGGGAGGGACAGCGCGTGGATGACATGTTTACCCATGTTTTCAGCACTTGAAAAATCAACGCCGCCCGGTCTTGAAGCAAGGTCAATCAGCAGGGCGTCTTGTTTCATGTTGTGCAAAACTTCTCGGCTAAAGATCGTGGCTGGCACAGTGTTATATATAAGGTCAAAGTGTTGGATGTTTTCGGCTATGCGACAAATTGGAAAAAAACTATAACCATAGGCCTGCATCCACGCAAGGTCACTCTGTTTGCGGGCAGTTACGGTTACATGGGCTCCCATAGCCTGCAGTATGTTTGCAAGTAGTTTTGCAATACGGCCAAAGCCTGTTATTAAAACGTGGAGGCCATTTACGGTGACGGGGAGCGTATCAAGCGCAATGGCAAGAGCACCTTCGGCCGTTGCTACAGCATTTAAAACAGTCAGTTCTTCGCGATTTGCATAATCATAAAAACAAATGCCGCGTTGCAATAACATATCGGCAAAGTCTGAATCTATTTTACCGCCCAAAACCGTTTGATTTTTGGAAAGCGATGATACGACATCGGTTAGTTTGACAGCTTCTTTATGCATCGGTGCGTTCAGACAGGAATCGCCGGATGAACAGGGCATAGGAAGGATGACATAGTCTGCATCAGATATAGCTGACGCAAGCGTTTTACAAGTTGCAGCCGGTTCGTTTTTTGCCTCACCGTTACACCCAAAAAGAGTCACAGAAAACCCATGAAGACTAAGTTCCTTTGCGATAACAATGCTTCGATGATCGCCGCCTAAAATAGAAAAGTTCTTCATTTTTTGTATGCCTCCGTTTGTCAATAACAGACTTTTACTATATTATATGACGGATGGTAGGCAATGGTTCAAAAAATAAAAACCCAATATTTTGTGTTGTCAAATTTATATATGGTCAGTATTTTGCGGTTTTTGTGTTTTTTTTCTTGCCAAAATCTGCGAAATGTGATACAATACTATGTATCTATATTGAAAAATGATTTTGGACATAAAGTGCCACAGGACGGATTGGAGAGCAGAATGCAAAAAAAGAGATGGAGGTTACTCAGTACACAAGCGGATAAAGAAGCAATTCGCGAGCTGAGTCAACGATATGGAATACCGCCTGTTGTTACAACAATTTTGTTAAAACGCGGTTTGGAATCCTTTGAGGATTATGTTTTCCCCCATACAGATAAGCTGCACGACCCCTATTTGATGAAGGGTATGAAGGCGGCTATTATACGAATTATAGAGGCTCTTAACCGTCATGAAAAGATTATGGTATACGGCGATTATGATGTAGACGGCATTACCTCAACAGCTTTATTGGTTCGTTATTTGCGTTCACGCGGGGGCGATGTTTCATATTATATTCCTGACCGTTTACAGGAAGGCTATGGTATAAATTTGGCTGCAATTGACTATATTGTGAGTCAGGGAGCTACTTTAATGGTAACGGTAGACTGCGGTATCACGGCAGTCAGCGAGGTGGCCTATGCAGCATCCAAGGGACTGGATGTGGTGGTGACAGACCACCATGAATGTAAAGACGAGGTGCCCCGGGCGGTTGCGGTTTTAAATCCCAAGCAGGAAGGCTGCGCGTATCCGTTTAAAAACTGGCGGGCGTGGGCGTTGTTTTTAAGCTTCTGCAAGGATTAACCATTGAAACCAAGTGCCACCAACGTGAGTTTCTGGACTCTTATATGGACCTGGTTTCTATGGGAACAGTAGCCGATGTGATGCCCTTAATCGGCGAAAATAGAATTATTGTTAAAAACGGTTTAGAGCATCTGCGCTATACCGAAAATAAAGGCCTGCGCGCTTTGATGCATCAGGCAGGGATTGAGGATACGAATATTACAACGGGCACGATTGGCTTTGTGCTGGCGCCGCGCATTAACGCGGCCGGCAGAGTGGGTGACCCCAAATGTGCCGTCGAGCTTCTGTTGGCTCCGGATGATCACACAGCATCGCGCCTTGCGCAGCAGTTAGATGATGAAAACAGAGAGCGCCAGGCAACAGAGCAAAGGATTTATGAAGAAGCACTATCCATGCTGGAAACGGATACAAGATTTAAAGACGATTCTGTTTTGGTGCTGGCAAGTGAAAACTGGCATCACGGAATTATCGGGATTGTGGCTTCAAAATTAACAGAGAAATTTAATAAACCAACTATCTTAATCAGTCTTTCTGACAGTGAAGGAAAGGGCTCAGGCAGAAGCATTAAAGGCTTCAATCTGTTTGCAGCCCTGCAAACCTGTAACGATGATTTGATTCGTTTTGGCGGTCATGAGCTGGCTGCCGGTTTAACGGTTAACCGTGAGAAATTGGAGACGTTCCGCGCGCATATCAACCAGCATGCAAAAGAGACGCTGACACAAGAAGACTTTGTTCCTGAATTAGTGATCGATGCGGAGCTCCCCGTAGAATACTTACATTTAAACACGGTTGATAAGCTTATGGTTATGGCGCCCTATGGCATGGGAAATGCATCGCCAATGTTTTTGTGCAGAAGATTACGGGTTTCTGCCATGCGACCGATGAGCGACGGCAAGCATTTGCGTTTATGCCTGACGGACGGTCATTATGTGATTGATGCGGTTGGTTTTTCCATGGGTGACTATTTGGAAAAACTGGCCGTCAATGATTGTATAGATATTGTGTTTCATTTAGAAGGAAATGTATATCGTGGCGAAAGAAGAGTGCAGGTTTTACTGAAAGACCTGCGACATTCGCCGCAGACAGGAGATTGCCATGGATGATACCTTCAAGGCCCTAGTCGAAAAGATACAGAGCTACAATGCAAAATTTGATATTGAAAAGCTGACGGCCGCCTACGAGCTTGCCAAACATGCGCATGAAGGTCAGCTTCGTAATTCGGGTGAACCGTACATCATTCACCCTCTTAATGTTGCGCACATTTTGGCTGACTTAGAGCTTGATGAAGACACCCTGGTGGGCGCCTTGCTGCATGATGTGGTCGAGGACACGGAGTACACAATTGCAGACATTTCCCGTCAGTTTGGTGACGGTGTTGGTATCATTGTAGATGGTGTAACCAAGCTGAGCAAAATTCAATATACCACCAAAGAAGAGCAACAAATTGAAAACCTGCGAAAAATGTTTTTGGCCATGGCAAAAGACGTGCGCGTTATCTTAATCAAGCTGGCCGACCGTTTGCATAACATGCGAACATTAAAGGCCATGACGGAAGAAAAGCAACGCGAAAAAGCAAGAGAAACCTTGGAGGTTTATGCGGCTTTAGCGCACCGATTAGGCATGTCGAAAATTAAATGGGAGCTGGAGGATTTATCTCTCCGTTATCTTGACCCCGTTGCCTACCGCGAAATCACGGAATCCATCAGCCAGAAGCGCAAAGAGCGTGAAGAGTACATTGAAGATATTATGGATAACATCCGGCAAAAGCTTTCCGAACTCGGCATTCGTGCACAGCTCATGGGTCGTGCCAAGCATTTTTACAGCATTTTCAGAAAAATGTTTACACAGAATAAAAATATTGATGAAATCTATGATTTGTTTGCTGTACGTGCCATTGTTGACAGTGTGAAGGACTGCTACGCCGTTTTGGGTATGGTTCATGAACTGTATTATCCGATTCCCGGCCGCTTTAAAGATTATATAGCCATGCCCAAGCCCAACATGTATCAATCTTTGCATACGACAGTTATGGGTCCGCACGGTATTCCGTTTGAAATTCAAATTCGCACGCAGGAGATGCATAAGGTGGCCGAATATGGTATCGCGGCACACTGGAAGTATAAAGAGGGCGTCAGCGGCTCGTCGGATATGGATGAAAAGCTTGCCTGGATTGGAAAAATTTTAGAGATTCAGAACGATGCCGTGGATTCTGATGATTTTATGCGTACGCTTAAAATTGACCTGTTTGCCGATGAAGTTTTCGTGTTTACGCCAAAGGGTGATGTGATTAACTTACCTGCCGGTTCAACACCGATCGACTTCGCTTTTGCCATTCACAGTGCAGTTGGCTGTCGTATGGCGGGCGTGCGTGTAAACGGTAAAATTGCCACGCTTGACTATATTTTGCAGAACGGCGATATAGTCGATATCATGACGTCTTCCGCCGTTCACGGTCCCAGTCGCGACTGGCTTAAGATTTGTAAAACCTCGCAGGCACGAACCAAAATCAATCAATGGTTTAAAAAAGAACGCCGTGAGGAGAACATTCTGCGCGGCAAAGACATGATTGAAAAGGAAATCAAGCATTTAGGTTATAGTGTAAATCAGCTGTTAAAACCCGAGTGGCTTGAGTCTCTTTTGAAAAAATACGGTATTCAAACGCTTGATGATATGTTTGCAGCCGTTGGCTATGGCGGATTGACTGTGAACAAGGTTGTAAGCCGCCTAAAAGAAGAGTATAAGCTTGCCAATAAAGCAGAGGTTACGGCCCAACTGCCGCAAACCGTACAGACACCAGCAAAAAAGAAGAAAAATTCAACTAACGGCATTGTTGTAGCGGGCATTGAAAACTGCCTGGTGCGTTTGTCGCATTGTTGTAATCCCGTGCCGGGCGATGCAATTGTGGGCTATATCACACGCGGCAGAGGTGTTTCCGTTCATCGTGCGGATTGCCCGAACTTAAAGGCAGAAGAAAAGATGCCGAAGGCTAACGCAAGGCTGATACAGGTTTACTGGGAAGAAGAATATACAAGTGGCTCTTCCTATCAGACAGAATTGCAGATTGCCGCCTACGACAGACAAGGCTTGCTGGCTGAAATTACCAGTATTTTGTATGACATGAAAATCCTTTTAAAAGCGGTTCATACCAAAACAACCAAGGAGCAAATTGCCGTGATTAACATAACGCTTGAAATTGCCAGCAAAGAACAGCTTGACATGATAACCAAAAAGCTGTCTCGTTTAGGCGGCGTATTTGAGGTTACAAGAAATAATGCATGATGGGATGTTGCAGGATGATTTTGGATTGTGTTACAGTGGGGGATATGGGCGTCAATTGTTATTTGGTTGGAGATGCAAACGAGCTCATTATAATAGACCCGGGCGATGATGCGGCGCACATCATAGAGCATATTGAAGATAATGGCTACGGGGTGCGCTATGTGGTTTTAACCCATTGCCATTTCGACCATATCGGCGCTGTTTGGGAGGTTTGCCAAAGAACCGGTGCCCGGCTTTTAATTGGGGAAAAAGAAGCAGATAATTATGCAGACAGAAAGGTCACTCTTTGCGGTTATTTTTCTTCTATGCCAAAGATGAAAGAGCCTGATGCATATTTAGCGGAAGGTGATGTGGTGCAATCCGGCAACTTTGCTTTCCGTGTGCTTGAAACGCCCGGCCATACAAGCGGCTCGATTTGCCTGCTATGTGAGGACTGCTTACTCTCGGGTGACACGTTATTTCGCGGGAGTATTGGCCGTGCGGATTTCCCAACCGGAGATTTACGCACATTAATTGCCAGCATTACTGACAAGTTGTTTACCTTGCCGGATTATACAAAGGTCTATCCCGGTCATGGCGAAAGTAGCACAATAGGATACGAAAAGGAGCATAATGAGGTTTATGAATGGGAGCGAAGAAGTTGTGAATCCATGGGGCGGTCTTCATAATGTGCGCCCTGTGAAACGAGTGGTGGGCATGCTGGAAAGCGGTATGTCTCCTAATGAAATCAAAGAATCACTCAAAGAAGAGTTTCAGGTTTCTGATAGTAAAATAGATTTGTCTTTGGCAATTGCAGAAGAGGAAATGCAGGTTTTAAGCTGTATGAAACCGCGAGATGCGGCGATTTACATTGACATTCCGTTTTGCCCTTCCAAGTGTACATATTGTTCCTTTGCGTCGCTTCCGGCGGATAAGCTCAAGCAGTTTGCTGAGCCATATTTGGCCGCACTATACAGAGAGATGGAGCATGTGGCGCCCATCATCAAAAATCTTGGCTTTACGATTCGCTCTGTATATATCGGCGGCGGCACACCGACAACTTTGATGGCTATTGAACTGGATAATTTGTTATATGAAATCAATAAAGTGTTTGATTTATCAAAGATCTGGGAGTTTTCAGTAGAAGCCGGCCGACCGGATACGATTACGGGGGCTAAGCTTTCAGCTATGAGAAAACACGGCGTGAACCGCATCAGCGTGAATCCGCAAAGCATCCATGAAAAAACGCTTCGCCGTATCGGAAGAAAACATAGCTTTGAAGCCATTGTTTCGGCAGTTGATATGGTGAGAAAATTTGATTTTTCTGTTTTAAATATGGATGTGATAGCGGGACTCCCGGGTGAAAGTTTAGAGGATTTTAAAGAAACTGTGCAGGCTGTTTCTGCACTAAAACCGGAAAACATAACTGTACATACCATGCATTTTAAACGAGCTTCTAAACTTAAAACCGAGTTTTTACAACCCACCGATGAGGAACACTTACAAACCGTTGAGATGCTGGATTATGCTTATCAATATCTGGCAGATTTAAACTATAAAGCTTATTACCTTTACAGGCAGAAAAACACCATGGGCAACCTGGAAAATACAGGCCTTTGCCAGCCTGGTACACCGTGCGTGTATAACATTGGGATGATGGAAGAAACCATGCCGGTTTTCGGCTTTGGCGTCGGCGGTGTTACAAAGATGGTAAGCGGCAACAGGATTGAGAGAATCTATAATGTGAAGGATGTTCAGGAATATTTAAACCGGCAGCAGGAAATGCGCGAGAAAAAGAACTATTTATATGAGTTTTATGCTGAGTAACAGAATATCAAACATAAGATGTACAAAAGGAGTGACAGCACATGAAGTGCCCGTATTGTGATTACGAAGAAAGTAAGGTCATTGACTCCCGTCCGACAGATGAACATGAGGCGATTCGCCGCAGGAGAGAATGTCTTTCCTGCAATAAGCGTTTCACCACCTATGAAAAGGTGGAAAGCATTCCCCTGATGGTGATTAAGAAGGACGGTTCCCGTCAGATGTTTGACAGGGTTAAGCTTTTAAACGGCATTATGCGTGCTTGTGAAAAACGCCCCGTTCCCACAACAGAGATGGAACATATTACAAATGAAATTGAAATTGCGGCACAGAACTTATTAGAACGTGAAATTCAAAGTGACCAGATTGGCGAAATGGTTATGGATAAGCTGAAGGATATTGATGAAGTGGCCTATGTGCGTTTTGCTTCTGTGTATCGGCAGTTTAAAGATATCAACACCTTTGTTGAAGAAGTAAACAAACTTTTAAAGAGGTAAGCCATGTTGCAAATAGGAAACTCGTGGGATACGGTGCTTGCTGATGAAGTGAAAAAGCCATATTTTGCAGATTTGATGCAAAAGGTATCGAAAGAATATGAAAAGGCGACGGTGTATCCTCCCAAAGAAAATATATATAACGCATTACGGCTGACGCCCTATGAAAAGGTAAAAATTCTGCTCTTGGGGCAGGATCCCTATCACGGGGAAGGACAGGCTCACGGGCTTGCTTTTTCTGTTTTGCCCGGCGTGCCTTGTCCGCCTTCGTTGCAGAACATGTTTAAAGAATTACAGAGCGATTTGGGCATTCCCGTTTCCACAAATGGATGCTTAACTGCCTGGGGAGAGCAGGGAGTGCTGTTGCTTAACACCGTGCTGACGGTGCGCGAGGGTGAACCAAACTCACACAAGAATCTGGGTTGGACGACCTTTACCGATGCCGTGATTCGCTCGCTGAACGACCGCGAAGACCCTGTTATTTTCCTGTTGTGGGGCGCAAACGCCAAAGAAAAACTTCCGCTCATTACCAATAGCAGGCATTATGTTTTATCTGCGCCACATCCAAGTCCGCTTTCAGCACACCGCGGATTTTTTGGTTGCAAGCACTTCAGCAAATGCAATCTTATTTTACAAAGGCAAAATAAAGCGCCAATCAACTGGCAGCTTTCATTTTAACCGGAAAGGTTGTTACCATGGAATATATTATTTTTGATTTGGAATGGTCGCGCAATGTGCGGCATGTAATTCCGAAATGCCCGGATGAAATTATTCAAATCGGTGCTGTAAAATATGATAAGAATTTACAATATAAGGGTAGTTTTAACCGCTTTATCAAGCCCAGTGTTTATAACGGCGTAGATGCAAAGGTAACAGAACTGACAGGCATCACCAAGCATCACCTGGAGCGGTTTGGCGTTCCCTTTGTGGAGGCATTTCGTGAGTTTAAAGCCTTTATGGGCAGAGAATATGTGTTGATGTCATGGGGTACGCAGGATATTCAGATACTTAGAACGAATGCACAGTATTATAATAAAAATATAAAACTTAACTTCATGCAAAGTTTTGCTGATCTGCAAAAATATGCGGCGCTGAAGCTGCGCGACGGTGACAAACAACAGCTTGGCCTTCAGACAGCAGCTGATTTATGCCAGATTTCCTACGACGCGGAGACCTTGCACGATGCACATGTTGATGCTGAAATTTCAGGCGAAGTGTTTGTGCATATTTTTGATAAAAAGGACTTTGCGCCTTTTGTGTGTGATATGAGCAAGCCGAAGGTAGCGCAACAGCCGCAGGAAAATCCGTTATCCAATGTTAAGAAAGATGCTGAAAAGTTTAAACTAACCTGTCAAGATTGCGGCAGACCGCTGAAAAATAAAACCGGCTGGTTTTGTGACGGACGAAACTTCTTCTCGTTTATGCGTTGTAATACCTGTAAAAAGAATGTTTTTGCCATGGTGGAAACGATAACTGGGCGGGACGGAAAACCGAGATATAAAAGAAAACTGCGTTTTGTTGATAAGGTTAAGGGATTATAAAGAGAATAAGAACCTCACGAAATTCTGGCAAACTAAAGTTTGAGAATTTTGGAGAACCTGATTGTATTCACAATAAGATGTGCCAAAAGCATAGATAGGAGAGATATCATGATACAGTTTGATGCGATTATGCAGGAAAAAAATGCAGAAACCCGCTTACAAATGCTTGCGGATATGAAGGCAGCGGGCACCTTTGATGCATGTGAAAAAACCGAGAAGGTCAATAACCATATTCATACCATTTATTCTTTCTCGCCGTATTCGCCAACGGTTGCCCTGGCAAAAGCCTATGAAGCCGGTCTTTGTACAGCAGGCATTATGGACCATGATTCCATTAGCGGTGCACACGAATTTCTGGCCGCCGGCGAAATCCTTAATATGAAAACCACCATCGGTGCTGAGTGCCGTGCCAGCATGGAAGGTACAGCAATTGAGGATAAACGCATCAATAACCCCGACCAGAAGGGTGTTATTTATATGGCTTTGCATGGCATTCCCCATACGCAAATTGACAAGGTGACGGAATTCTTTAAGCCTTACACCGAAGCCCGCAATGCACGGAACAGAAAAATGGTGGAAAACATCAACAATCTGTTTCAGGCTTATGGCGTTGTGCTGAGCTTTGATGATGATGTGTTACCAATCTCAATGTATCACATGGGCGGCTCGGTTACAGAGCGTCACGTGCTTTTCGCGCTGAGCTTAAAAATCATTTCTGTTTTTGGTAAGGGTGCCGGTTGCATCAGCTTTTTGAAGAACACACTAAGCATTCCCATTTCAGAAAAAATTGAGAGCTATTTGCTGGATGAAAATAACCCGCATTATGCCTATGACCTGCTTGGCGTGTTGAAGAGCGATTTAATCAGCAAAATCTATATTGACGCGACGGATGAGTGCCCTAAAATTCAGGACGTGATTGCTTTTTCAAAAGAGATTGGTGCCATTTCTGCTTATGCTTACCTGGGTGACGTGGGTCAGAGTGTGACCGGTGACAAAAAGGCACAAAAGTTTGAGGATGATTATATAGAGCTGTTATTTAAAACCATCAGTGAACTTGGTTTTGACGCCGTGACCTACATGCCGTCAAGAAACACACCGGAGCAGCTCACAAAGGTCATGGCTTTTTGTGACCAGTATAATCTGTTCCAGATCAGCGGTGAAGATATCAATAGCCCGCGCCAAAGCTTTATCTGCGAAAAACTGGATGATCCTTCCTTTGCCCATTTAATTGACGCAACCTGGGCGCTGATTGGCCATGAAACCATGGCAACGGAAGCCCTTTCCAAAGGTATGTTTTCTCAGGAAACAAAATCCATGTACCCGGATATTAAAGAGAGAATTAAAGTGTATAAAGAATACGGATTGCGCTAAAAAAAGCAGCTGTCGCCATAATAGACGTACTGTTAAGGACGGTAAACGGAGCAGTGATTTTCACCACTCCGTTTCGCTATTATAAAAACAATCGAATTTCCATTTTGAAGGGTTTGTGTCTATATATTCCCATATTTTTTGATAATCTATTTCACCACGAATTATGTGGTCGTGATAAGACCTTTGCCATACAGAATAACCAATTTCTTTCGTTGCCATTCTTTTAAATGAACGAACAATGGTTTTAATATTCTTTGTAGGGGACGATGCCCTCATCGTCCCGTCAAGAAATAGAATCATATGAATATGGTTAGGCATTATTACATATTTGTCAACTGTTACATGTTCGTATTTAATGTTTATATGATTAATATATGTATCACATATCAAACCGATTTCAGACAAATTATTTTGCGGGACGATGTGGGCATCGTCCCCTACAATAAAAGGCTGAACGAAATCAATCGTTCAGCCTTTTAATCTTACTGTCCTTTAGAGTACACCCCATATCATCCGCCTTATTTTTTTATCGAAGCATACGCTTGGTTACAACATTTAATTTATAATGTTCACGATGTGTTTCGCGGCCGGTTTCTTTTTCGTAGGTGATAACATCAATGCCGAGAATACCGTTTCGCAAGTCAGTCAGCACGGTTTGCTTCGTCAGGGTTTCTGATTCCGGTTCATAGAATATACTGTTATCAATGACGTTACGAAGGCTCATGGATGCATCATAATCCAAAAAGCCGGTTTGCATATCAATAGCCATGATGTTTTGGTACTGTGCAATCCAGCCTCTGTTTTTCAAGCTGTTAATGGTAAGCTCGGTGAATATCATATTGCTGCAGGGATAATCAAGATACCGACCCAGTTTCTCATTTATTACATTAAATTGCCACAGAGATTTATGCATTGAGGCGCCGCTTTGAATGGTGAAGAATAAAAACTGGCTATCGCTCTTTTCCAGGCTGTTTTCCACATATTCAATGGTGTGCTTTTTGTTTTCTTCTTCAGGCTGGGGCATGCTGAGCAGACGCTGGCTATTACCATTTTTATCTTCGCGCCATAAAACCAAGGACATGGAGCCCTCAAGAGGCATGTGACCTGCATAGTAATTCCAGTCGTTTGCCGTGACAAAAAAGGTTTTATCCGTTGCGTTCTCCGTTCCAATGATGTGCTTGGGCGGGTTCTTAGCGGTGACCTCCGGGTCACCTTCCCGGTTTCCGCCTTCTGCTGCGGTATACAGGCTAAGCTTTTCAAAGGCTGCATCCCAATCCTCTATTTTAATAGGATTTGCTTCTTTTTTGTGTGAGGCATAGCGCTTGCCTTCCTGACACAGGTTGCCTTCCTCATCCATGTAAAATGCCATGGTTACTTCATCATATGTTAAAAGAGAGATTAAATATTTATGCACATGGTCTGCTTTGCAGGAATCGTTACGTTTTAGCGTGCCGGTCAGCTGCGCCAGCAAGTCTTCAAACCCTTCGGTTTCCATACCGATGGTGACAAGTCCCTGATCAGCAAGGCGGCCAATGCGAATCTGAGAATACAGATCAGATTTTGCTACCATATTGTGCGTACAGCCGGTCAACTGTAAAATCAGGATAAGAATTAATGTTACAAGCGTGATGCGTTTCAACATAATACCCCCAAAATATAAACTACTTTATAAGACTATCACATTTTTTGCGCTTTTGCAAGATAAAGAAAATATTTTTAAAAAACTTAAAAATTTGACTTGACAAATAAAAAAAGAGTGCTATAATTAAATTAGTAATCGATAATAATTATTATTTTTGTTTTATCAAGGAGGACGAATCATGAAAGAATTAAAAGGTTCTAAAACAGAGGCAAATTTAATGGCGGCATTTGCCGGTGAGTCACAGGCCAGAAACAAATATACGTATTATGCATCCAAAGCGAAAAAAGATGGTTATGAGCAAATTGCAAAGCTATTTTTAAAAACAGCAGAAAATGAAAAAGAACATGCAAAGCTATGGTTTAAATTGCTGCATGGCGGTATTGCCGGAACAGCAGAGAATTTAGCAGATGCTGCCGCCGGTGAGAACTATGAATGGACAGACATGTATGCATCCTTTGCCAAAGAGGCTCGCGAGGAAGGCTTTGACGAAATCGCAGACCTGTTTGAAGGCGTTGCAAAAATTGAAAAAGCACACGAAGAACGCTATCGCAAGCTGCTTGCTAATGTTGAAGGTGGTCTCGTGTTCTCTAAAGATGGCGAAATGATTTGGGAA
This sequence comes from Oscillospiraceae bacterium, assembly GCA_015068555.1. GTDB lineage: Bacteria > Bacillota > Clostridia > UBA1381 > UBA9506 > UMGS755. Next base: position 57,182 of record SVKI01000002.1, read on the forward strand.
TGCGGCAACTGCGGTCACATTCATGTGGGTAAAGAAGCGCCGGAACTCTGCCCCGTATGTGCGCATCCCAAGGCTTATTTTGAACTGGCAGCAGAAAACTATTAAAAGATTCTTTCTGAAAAATCAAAAGGACCGTGATTTGAACTGACCCCCAAAAGTTAGACCCAAAATCTAACGATTGGGAGGTCGGTTTTTTTGTATAACGAAAACTATGCGATAGTCGCGTAGTTCAATAAAGCTTAACCGATGAACCAAAAATCATAGTAAAATGATGTAAAAATTTTAATGTGTAATAAGTATGGCAAGTTTGGCCAAAACCGACTTCTCCTTAAGAAGCACCCCCGTTATACGGGGGGTATTTATTAATACACATATAAGCGTCTCATATTCTGGTAGCGAGTTTTTCAACGTGTTCTGCGCGATACTCCTCAAATCGGTTTTCCTCAATACTTTGACGGATTTCGGCCATCAGATTATTGTAAAAATACAAATTATGCAAAACAGCAAGTCGCATACCCAGCATTTCTCCCGCCTTCATTAAGTGACGCAGATACGCGCGACTATGATGCCGGCAAGTGGGGCATTGGCAATCCGGGTCAAGAGGCAATGGGTCTGTTTCGTATTTTTTATTCATAATGTTCATCACGCCATGCTTGGTGAAAATATGTCCGTGGCGGGCATTTCTGGCCGGCAGCACACAGTCAAAAAAGTCAACGCCGCGGGCAACTGCCTCAATGATGTTAGCAGGTGTTCCTACGCCCATTAAATAGCGTGGCCGGTCTTCGGGCGCGTGGGGCAGCACGGCATCTAACACCTGATACATCTCCTCGTGTGTTTCGCCAACGGCTAAACCGCCAATGGCATAGCCCGGAAGGTCAAGCTTAGCTATCTGCTTCATATGCTCGGTGCGGATATCTAAATGAATGCCGCCCTGATTGATACCAAACAACATCTGTTCAGGGTTCACAGCATCGGGGCCTTGGTTAAGACGCTCCATGGCTTCTTTGCAACGGTGCAACCAGCGCAGTGTGCGGGCCGCGCTTTCTTCCGTTTCTTTGTGGCCTGTGCGTGAATTGATGCATTCATCAAAGGCCATGGCAATGGTGGAACCTAAATTGGATTGAATCTGCATACTTTCTTCCGGTCCCATGAAGATGCGTCGGCCGTCAATATGTGAGGCAAAGGTCACGCCCTCTTCTTTTACCTGATTGATAGCGGCCAGTGAAAACACCTGAAAACCGCCGCTATCTGTCAAGATGGGTCGGTCCCAGTTCATGAACTGATGCAGTCCGCCCATGGTGCGCACAATCTCATCGCCGGGGCGCAAATGTAAATGATAAGTGTTGGATAAGGCTACCTGACAGCCAACGGTTTTTAAATCCTCGGCAGAAAGCGCACCTTTAATGGCGGCGGCCGTTGCCACATTCATAAAAACCGGGGTTTGAACCTCACCGTGCACCGTTTGAAATGTGCCGCGACGGGCCTTGTTTTCCTGAGTTAAAAGCTTAAACACAAAATTTCTCCGTTTCTTTTTGTTATTTTCATTTATATGCCGCGACACCTTTTCGGAAAGCGGCAATGGTTTTAGGTGATTCATCAAGGCGATAAGAGCGGGCGACCTGCTTGTTCTTTTCAGGTCTTGGGTCTAAATCGTCGGCGTTAAACCAAACGGCGACCTTGATGCTTTCATATTTGTTAATGGTTTTAAACATATCGGTAATCCATTGTGCCTTGTTGCCTCCGTGAGAACTGGAGGCAAATTCCGTGATAATCCAGGGAAATTTACCAAAATATCCATCGGATGTCCAATGAATGCGGTCATACAGCGTTTCAAAGGAGAGCCATTTTTCGTTGTTTTCCTTGGCATAATAGGTACCGGTGTTATAGCCGGTGATGCCAAACATGTGCACATAGCCGTTACCGGGATAGTAGGCCAGCATGTGGTTATAGTTTTGCGGTGGGAACGAGTTGTTATTGGGGTTGAAAATCCAGATGGCATTATCTACGCCCTCTTCTTCAAAAATACGGTATACGTAATGCCACAGGTCAACAAAAACATCGGGGTCGTTGAGCGTTGCGGTTGCACCGTAGCTGACCCAGTCTGAGTTCATCTCATTGTTTAACCGGAATAGAAACGGATGGCCGAAGGCTTTGGCATCCCGGGCAAATTGGCGCAACATGTCATCGCATACGCCGTCAAGCACATCAAAACACGGGTTATAACCGTCTAAATCTTCGTTCATGGCGTTTGAAATATGCATGGTGAACTCGACAGTTTTTCCCATTTCATAGGCATGCTGCATGCCTTCAGAGGGGAAGGGATCAAAGTGACAGCCGTATTCTAATAAAAATTGCAATTTATAATCAATTTGCGCTTCTAAAGCCTCGACATCTTCTCGGTTTTTCTCGCGCACGCCACCTGTGATAAAGGCACCCCATTTGATTTTTTCGGCATTTGCAATTTCATTATATAAAGCCTTTGTTTCATTCGACCAGGTTTCGGAGGCGATGGGGTAGGGGTTGATGAGGTTTTTGGAAACACCCTTCACCGTGACATCTTCCGAAAAAGAATACAGGGTTGTGTAGACCTGTTCCATCAAAGCATCGCTATAAGCATCAGCTTTAAATAAGAAACGGTAAAAAACGTGGGGTTCTGTGTAGATATACCCATATACATATGTATTTTGCGTGACTGTTGATCCGGGTGCCGGGTCTCTTTCTGAAACGATCACCTGCACCTCGTTATCGCGGATGCGCATGGTTTCGTTTGCGTGCAGCGTGATGCGGTTATTCTTCAGATAAGAATCCTGCAGAATATACTTGTTGATGTAGGTGTCCATATACTCCGACATGGTATATTCTTCGGGGATGGGTTCTCTGCTGACAGTAATGTCAGCTATTTCGCTGTGAAAGCGGACGAGCAATTCGGCAATGGATAAATCAGGTACGCTGTCAGCCGGAAGTGCCACGCTGAAGCCTTGGGAGTGGCTGACGTAGGTAAGCTTATCCTGTTCATACTGCAATTCTTTTATATCGGCATCTTCAAATGAGGGGATGCCTTCCTCTTCCCAAAGCGTGCCATCTTTATAATACACGGTTTTGGGGGCTATCGGCTCTGCGACAGGTGCTGCTTTTTCGGGCACTAAAATGCCAAGTAGCAGGCCAAAACAAAAGGCCAAAACCAGGCTACTGATAGCGGTTAAGATGTACATGTTTTTTTTGCTCATAGGGTCAACTCCGATGAAAATGTAATGACGCAAAACACCGCAGGAGCACATGGGGCACTCCTGCGGCTTGCCTTATAGATTATTCCTTTGTGCTTTCTTCAATAATTTTTTTAGCAATGTGGTCCGGCGCTTGTTCGTAGTTGCTGAACGCAAAACTGAAGCTGCCTCTGCCTTGCGTTAAAGAACGCAGGTCGGTTGCAAAGCGGGCCATTTCAGCCATGGGAACATCGGCGGTGATGGTCACCGAGCCATCATCCTGCGGTTCGCTGCCCAGCACGCGTCCGCGGCGCTTGTTGATATCGCCCATCACATCGCCCATATTGGCATTGGGGATATTAACCGTTAAGCTGCCAATGGGCTCAAGCAGTACCGGCGCAGCTTGGGCAAGACCGGCTTTATAGGCGAGGTTGGCGGCCATTTTAAAGGCCATTTCCGAAGAATCAACGCTGTGATAAGAACCATCATAGAGTGTTGCCTTTAAGCCAACCACGGGATATCCTGCCAGCACACCATGAGCCATACTGTCGCGCAGACCTTTTTCAACGGCGGGGAAGAAGTTTTTAGGAACGGCGCCGCCGAATACCTTTTCTTCAAATATTAAATCCTCAGAATCAGCAGGTTCAAATTCAATCCATACATGGCCGTATTGACCGTGACCGCCGGATTGCTTTTTATGTTTGCCTTCTGCCTTCACGGCTTTGCGGATGGTTTCGCGGTAAGGCACCTTCGGCTCTTCTAAGCTTACATCCACGCCGTATTTTGCTTTCAGCTTGCTGATGGTGACTTCAATGTGCTGGTCGCCAATACCGCTTAATACCTGCTGTTTTGTTTCAGCGTTATTAACGAGGCGGATGGTTTTATCCTCTTCCATCATTTTAGCAAGACCGGCGCTGATCTTTTCTTCATCGCCTTTGGCCTTGGGCATGATGGCCATGCTGGTTACAGGCTCGGGGAAGGCGATGGCTTCAAAGGTAACCGGTGCGGATTTGTCGCACAGCGTGTCGCCGGTTGCGGTCACGCTCAGCTTGGGAACAGCACCAATATCGCCGGCTACGAGCTGATCGGTTTCAATTTGCTTTCTGCCGCGCATCATATAAATGCGGCCGATTTTTTCTTCTGCTTTTTTGTTGCTGTTATAAACGGTGGAATCCTTTTTCAAGGTACCGCGATATACGCGAATGAAAGACAGGCGACCGATAAAGGGGTCGGCAATGGTCTTAAAGCACTGTGCGGCTAAGGTACCGCTTAAATCAGCTTCTATTTCAACCGGATCACCGGTGGCGTTTTCGGCCATTTTTAATGAAAAGTCCGGCGTCGGTAAATAGTCAATCATGGCATCTAACAACATACGTGTGCCGCGGTCTTCAACAGCACTGCCGCAAAGAACGGGAATAATTTTTCGTGAAGCTGTGCCAAATTTAAGGCCTTTAATAATCTCGTCTCTTGTAAACTCTTCGCCGTCAAAGTATTTAGTCATTAAAGCTTCATCTGTTTCGGCAACGGCTTCCATAATCATATCACGTACCGGCTGGATTTCGTCACTCATATCATCCGGAACGGGAATATCAATACGCTGACCGTTCTCCCATCTTCTGGCGGTCATCTTAGCTACATTGACAAAACCTTCAATGGTGTCGCCGTTTTTAATGGGAACCATAAACGGCGCAATGCGCTTGCCGAATTTTTCTTTCAGTTCATTTAAAACTTTTTGATAGTCGGCTTTTTCGTCATCGACCTTATTAATATAAATAATTAATGGAAGATTATTTTTTTCACATATATTCCAGGCTTTCTCGGCACCGACACTCACGCCGGATTTTCCGCTGATAACGAGCAGGGCGCTGTCGGCGGCACTGATGGCTTCTGCCTGCGCACCAATGAAATCGAAATATCCAGGGGTGTCAATCAAGTTGATTTTGCCGCCGCTCCAGTCAAGCGGCAGGATGGAGGCGTTAATTGAACACAGGCGTTTGATTTCTTCTGCGTCATAATCGCTGATGGTGTTTCCTTGGGCGATACTACCCATACGCTCTGTGGCGCCGGCAGAGTGCAACAGGGCTTCTGCTAACGTTGTTTTACCTGCGCGACCGTGACCTAAGAGCACTACGTTTTTGATGTTTGCTACCGGATATTCTTTCATTCTTTTTCCCTCCATATTCTCATGCTTATGCATGTAATTTGCATTCATACAAAATTATTGCTTTTGTATCCATCCAAGAAGGAACGAGCGTGAATTTTTTTCAGGATGATCCAATATATAATCTAAAGCTGCAGATAGCAATTTTCCAATTTCTTTGCCCTGATATCCCAGCTCCAACAGGTCTCCGCCGCGAATGGCCAGGTCGGATATGGAGAGGGCGTCAGCATCAGCCGTGATTTCCTCCCACAGTTTTTCTATTGCATCATAGTGGGCCAATCGCTCGTGCAAGAGGTCGGGATTCTGGCCGTGCGTATCGGCGCGTTGTAAACCGATGAGGCTTGTAAACAAATCCGGCCCCACCGAAGCTGCAAGGCGGCGTACGCTTTTTTTGCTGGCCTCGATACGTCTGTCGTGGTGGCGTATCAGCCGAAGGACATCGTCTTTTGTTTTATTGTCAATGCGCAAACGGGTGAGCGCTTCATCGGCAAGCTCTGTGCTGCGCACATCGTGACCTTTAAAGTGGTCAACGCCATCTTCGTCGGTTGTTTTTTTATCCGGCTTGCCAATGTCGTGTAACAAGCCACTAAGCCTCAAAACAGATGTTTTCGGCGTGTGCCGCATAACTTCTATACTATGTCGGCCTACATCATAAATATGATATTTAATGTTTTGCTCGACTGAGAAACAACGGCTCAGTTCGGGCAATATAACAGCTAAAATGCCGGTTGTTTGCAGATGTATGATATTTTCGGGACGATCAGAAAGCAAGGTTTTAAGCAGTTCATCGCGGACGCGCTCGCTACTGATTGAAGTCAGGAGCCCCGAGAGCCTTTGCATAGCACTGAGAATGTCTTCGTGAATAGAAAAGCCGGTTTGTGCCGAAAAGCGAACAGCACGCAACATACGCAAAGCGTCTTCGTCAAAACGCACCATCGGGTCACCCACACAACGGATGAGGCCTTTTTCAATATCAGCACGGCCGCCAAACGGGTCAATTACACCAAGTTCCGGATGATAGGCAATGGCGTTCATTGTAAAATCGCGCCGAGCCAGGTCTTCAGTCACATCCTGTGTAAAGATAATATCTTGCGGGCTGCGGTGGTTTTCGTATTTGCCGTCAACCCGGAAGGTTGTGACCTCGTAATGCCCGCCGGGCAGCACAACCGTAACCGTGCCGTGTTTAATTCCCGTCGGAATGGTTTTGGGAAAGGAAGCCATCACAACCTCGGGTGGTGCGGCTGTTGTAATATCCCAATCCATGGGGGCTTTGCCGCGGAATGAATCGCGCACGCAACCGCCAACAATAAAGGTTTGATAGTGTTGCTTATGCAACGTATATAATATATGTTGTACCTCTTGCGGTAATGTTATCTGCATGTATGATCGCCTCAAATATATTATACTTATTTTTAACAAATCTGTCAATAGCGGGGGTAGCATTTCGTAAAAATATGTATTATTTTGACAAAAATATATCTAAGTTTTTGTTTGCGATTGCTTGGTTTTTTGTATCCGGATACAGTAATTTTAAAAAATATTGAAAAATCTTTTGTTTTTTTCAAAAAAAAGCAATTTATCATTGACAGAATGTAAAAAAAAAGGTACAATAAAATATGTCGTTCTGTATCTTTTTTATCTTTTTGAACAATTATCGGGCCGGTGGAACAAGTGAACCGCCGTAGTCTATAAGAAAAATTTATAAAAGGAGGTAGTTATAGCGTAATGACAACGATTATTTACATAGCCGTCGCTTTGGTTCTGATTATTTTAACCGCCATTATCGGTTTTAACGCAGGCGTTTCTCATAGAAAAAAGATTGCAGAAGCTGAATTTGGCAGTGCAGAAGCAGAAGCAAAGGAAATTATACAGCGTGCTAAAAAAGAAGGCGAAAGCAAAAAACGCGAATTGCTTTTAGAAGCAAAAGAAGAAAATCATAAACAAAGACAAGAATTTGACAAAGAAATTAAAGAACGTAGAAACGACATCTCAAGGCAGGAACGTCGGATTCAGCAAAAAGAAGAGAATCTTGATAAAAAAACCGAATCAATTGAGTTGAAAGAAGAAAAGCTCGGCCAAAAGGAAAAAGAGCTTGACAAACTGAAACTGGAGATTGAAGAGGTTAAGAAAAAAGAACTTGTTATTTTAGAAAACCTTTCCGGTCTTTCTGCCGATGAGGCGAAGCAATACCTGTTAAAGAGTATTGAAAGCGAAGTGCGCCACGAGGCCGCACTGATGGTGAAGGAAATTGAGATTCAAGCAAAGGAAAACGCCGAAAAGAATGCGAAAAATATCATTGCCGGCGCCATTCAGAAATGTGCTGCCGACCATGTTGCCGAAACAACGGTTAGTGTGGTGAATCTGCCCAATGATGAAATGAAGGGCCGTATCATCGGCCGCGAAGGCAGAAACATCCGCACCTTAGAAACCTTAACCGGTATTGACCTGATTATTGATGACACACCTGAGGCTGTTATCTTATCCGGTTTTGACCCGGTGAGACGCGAAATTGCCCGTGTAACCCTGGAAAAGCTGATTGTTGACGGTCGAATTCATCCGGCTCGCATTGAAGAAATGTATGAAAAGTCTAAAAAAGAGGTTGAGGCCGAAATCAAGCAGGAAGGTGAAAACGCAGTTTTCGAAACCGGTGTTCACGGCTTGCATCCTGAAATTATCAGACTTTTAGGTAAGCTTAAATTCAGAACCAGTTACGGTCAGAATGTGCTCAAGCACTCCATTGAGGTGTCTCACCTGTCCGGTCTGATTGCCGGTGAACTGGGAGCCGATGTTACCATTGCCAAGCGTGCCGGTATGCTGCACGACTTAGGTAAGGCGGCTGACCACGAAATGGAAGGTTCTCATGTTATGATTGGTGCTGACCTTGCTAAGAAATACAAAGAAGGTCAGGATGTTGTTCATGCGATTATGGCGCATCATGGTGATGTGGAAGCAAATTCGCTCATAGCTGTTATTGTGCAGGCTGCTGATGCGATTTCTGCTGCTCGCCCCGGTGCCCGTCGTGAGAATATTGAATCGTATATCAAGCGCCTTGAAAAACTGGAAGAAATCGCCAACTCCTTTGAGGGTGTTGAACGGTCTTTTGCTATCCAGGCAGGCCGCGAAATCAGAATCATGGTAAAACCGGATGATGTAAAGGATGAAGGCATTATCATGGTAGCACGAGACATTGTGAAGCGTATTGAAAATGAACTGGAATATCCCGGTCAGATTAAGGTGAATGTGATTCGCGAAACCCGTGCTATTGATTACGCAAAATAAAAAATCAAAAAGGCGTTTACAATCGTAAACGCCTTTTTTTATGTTGATTATCTCAGGGCAGGTTTACTCTTTTGTTTCGCCTATCTCTTCAGTTGCCGCGTAAAGGAGGCGTTCTTTGTGTTTTATTCCATTCCATTAGCCAAAAGTGATAAACAGGATTTGTTCCCGTGTGATTTAGGCCATGAGCGGTGCATTTCCGGTCACAGCTTTGGTCCTTCTATCCGCAACTATCACCTGGTGCATTATGTTGTCAGCGGAAGCGGAACCCTGTATAAGGAAGGGCAGAGCTATCCGGTAAAAGCCGGGCAGATTTTTGTAATTTATCCGCGTGAGGTCACAACCTACACCGCTGATGAAAAAGACCCTTGGCAGTACATATGGATAGGGTTTTCAGGTAAAATGGCAGAGCGGCTGGATGCTCTTTCTTCTCCTGTGCAAAATTACAGCGCTAATACCTTTTTCGAATTGCTCAAGGCATCCGATTATGTCAGTACACGCGAAGAATTTGTGATTTCCAAGCTCTACGAAATGATGTCTGTTTTATTTGAAAGTAAGCAGGCCTCGGTGCCGTATGAACAACAAGTGATTAATCTGGTACAGGCCAATTACATGCTGCCGATTACGGTAGAAAGCATATCGGAAACCATAAATGTTGACAGAAGATACCTGTCGCGTATTTTCAAAAAAAGAAGAGGGCAGACTATTTCAGAATATTTAATACGAACGCGCCTCAAGCATGCCTCGAAATTCTTATCAGAAGGCTATCCCGTGGCGCAGGCGGGCAGTATGGCGGGATATCCGGACCCGTTTAACTTTTCTAAAATGTTTAAAAAGGTGTATGGTGTTTCACCGCAGGAATTTCGGCGCTCGCATCAAAAAAATGAAAAAGAGAGTTAGGAGAAAATATGGCAATTATAACAATAGTCGGTGCCGGTATGATGGGTTCAGCCCTTGCCTTTCCGGCGCGGGAAAACGGGCATGAAGTGCGTCTTGTGGGCACTCCGCTGGATCGGGAAATCATTGAGGCGTGCATTCGTACGAATCGGCACCCTAAATTTACAAAAGACTTCCCGGCAGGCTTGCATTTTTTTCAAATTGAATCACTCTGCGAGGCCTTGCAAAATGCAGATTTAGTCATTGGCGGTGTCTCTTCTTTCGGTGTGGATTGGTTTGGCGAAGTTGTGCTGCCTCAGATTGGCGAGCAAACACCTGTGTTAACGGTAACTAAAGGCCTTTTAGATACAGAAGAGGGAGGGCTTTTATGCTATCCCGATGTGTGGGATGCAAAGATGAAGGCACAGGGCCGGCACATGAATTTAAATGCCATTGGTGGCCCCTGCACAAGTTATGAGCTTGTGGCACACGACCAGACAGAAGTGGCTTTCTGTGGCCGAGACATCCACACTTTGCGAAAACTTAAAGAGCTGATGCAAACCGACTATTATCATATCAGCCTGTCAACTGATGTAATGGGTATAGAAAGCGCAGTTGCCTTAAAGAACGGCTATGCTTTGGGCATTGCACTCACGATTGGCGTCAATCAAAAACAATTCGGCATGGAAAGCGAACTGCACTTTAACTCTCAGGCGGCCGTTTTTGGTCAGGCGGTGAAGGAGATGCACGGGCTGTTTTCTCATCTTGGTGTATGCAGTATAGAGAACATGACCGTTGGTTTTGGTGATTTATATGTGACGGTATACGGCGGAAGAACGCGGCTCATAGGCGTTTTGTTAGGACGAGGCCTTTCTATCGAGGCGGCTAAGAAGGAATTAAACGGTGTTACCTTAGAGTCGCTGGTTGTGGCCGAGCGCGTGGCAAGAGCTGTGCGAAAATGCGCAGCAAAAGGCACCATGAAGGAAGCAGACTTTCCGCTTTTGATGCACGTGGATGACATTTTGACGAAGAACAAGGCGGTTCAACTTCCCTGGGAGGATTTTACCTTTGAGGTATCTAAATAAATTTTTTTAGGGTGTGAAAACATGAATTTTGAAATGATAGATTTTCACATACATCCATTCCGGAATGCCAAAAGACTGTTACACCTGCAAGAAACGGAGAATCCGCCCGAAAAATTGCATAAAAGGCTTGATTTGAGGGTGTATTTATGATAAAATTACATTTCAAGCAAATTATGAAAATTATATAAAAGAGTGAGAGGAAGATTTCATTGCAAAAGCTGGGATTAAACGAAATCAGAGAAAAATATCTTTCATTTTTTGAGCAAAAGGAGCATTACAGATTACCAAGCTTTTCGCTGGTGCCGGAAAACGACCCCAGCTTATTGCTCATTAACGCCGGCATGGCGCCGCTGAAGCCTTACTTCACCGGCCGTCAGAAGCCGCCTAAAGAAAGGGTTACCACCTGCCAGAAGTGTATCCGCACGCCGGATATTGAGCGCGTAGGTAAAACAGCGCGTCACGGCACATTCTTTGAAATGCTGGGTAACTTCTCGTTTGGTGATTACTTTAAGCATGAAGCAACGGCCTGGGCCTGGGAATTCATCACAAAAGTGTTGGAAATTCCCGTAGACAAACTGTGGGTGACCATTTACCAGGATGACGATGAGGCCTTTGATATCTGGACGAAGGAAGTCGGCGTTGCACCGGAGCGCATTGTGCGCATGGGTAAAGAAGATAACTTCTGGGAAATCGGTTCCGGTCCTTGCGGTCCCTGTTCCGAGCTTTACTATGACCGTGGCGTTGAACATGGCTGCGGCTCACCGGATTGCGGTGTGGGTTGTGAATGCGACCGCTTTATTGAGTTCTGGAATCTGGTATTTACGCAGTTTGATAAGCAGGAAGATGGCACTTATGTGCCGCTTTCTAACCCCAATATTGATACCGGCATGGGTCTTGAAAGAATTGCCTGCATCATGCAGGATGTGGATTCTCTGTTTGATGTTGATACCATTTATCGCATATCTGAACGTGTATGCGAAATTGCCAATGTGGAATATAAGAAGGAAGAAAAAACGGATATTTCTATCCGTGTGATCACAGATCACATCAGAAGCACGGTATTCTTAGTGTCTGACGGCGTGCGTCCTTCTAACGAAGGCAGAGGCTACGTTCTGCGTCGTCTTCTGCGTCGTGCTGCCCGCCACGGAAAGCTTTTGGGCATCAATGGTGCGTTCTTAGCTGACCTTGCCGATACTGTTATTAATGAATCCTGTGGTGCGTACCCCGCTCTTTCTGAAAACCGTGACAGAATTAAAAGTGTTATCCGCATGGAAGAAGAGCGTTTCATGCAGACGATTGATGCAGGCTTTGCTATCTTAAACAGCTTTATCGACCAGCGCACCGAGGATGAAAAGGATGCTCCTTTCTCCGGTGAGCAGGCATTTAAATTATATGATACGTACGGCTTCCCCATTGACCTGACTCGTGAGATTCTGGCTGAAAAAGGCATCAGCATTGATGAAGACGGTTTTACCGCAGAAATGGACAAACAGCGTGAACGCGCAAGAGCGGCCAGCAAGATGAACGACGTGGGTTGGGATGATAAGATTGCCGATATTTTAGTTGCCTACGAGCCAACCAAGTTTGTGGGTTATGATGAACTGACGACCAAGGCTAAGGTGTTAGCCTTAGTTGCTAACCAGGAAAAGGTAAGCACTTTATCCGACAGTGAAGGCATTGTTGTGCTGGATGTTACACCGTTCTACGGTGAAGGCGGCGGTCAGGTTGGTGACATCGGTGTTCTTTCCGGTGATTTAGGAAGTGCGCAGGTACTCGACACCAAGAAAACAGCCGACGGTAAGTTCTACCACATTGTGAAGATGACAGAAGGCACCATTCAAGAGGGTGATGTACTTACCGCACAGGTAGATGCAAAACATCGCAGTGCTGTTTCGCGTAATCACAGCGTAACGCACCTGCTTGACAAGGCACTGCAAAATCGTTTTGGCGCTGAAGTTACGCAGGCCGGCTCCTTAGTTGAAGCGGATCGCATGCGTTTTGACTTTACCTTATCGCAGCCCATCACGGCTGAAGATTTAAAGGCTGTTGAAGCAGAAGTGAATGAAGCAATTTTAGCAGCCATGCCTGTTTGTTGGGAGAATATGTCTATAGATGACGCTAAGAAAAAGGGCGCAACGGCTGTGTTTGGCGATAAATACGGTGATGTGGTTCGCGTGGTTTCCATGGGCGACTATTCAATGGAACTTTGCGGCGGTTGCCATGTGAAAAACACGGCTGAAATCGGTCTGTTTAAGCTCTTATCTGAAGGTGGCGTTGCAGCCGGTATCAGACGAATTGAAGGCACCACAGGTCTGGGTGTTATGCGTGAACTGTATAGCTTAGATAGCGCCTTAAAAGATGCTGCTGCAGTTTTAAAATGTGCTCCTTGCGATGTGGCGCAGAAGGCTAAGAATCTGCACGATGAGTTAAAGGCTGCCGGTGCGCAGATTGATTCACTCACGGCTAAGATGGCCAAAAATGCAGCCGGCGACTTACTTGATTCTGCAAAAGAAATTAACGGTGTCACCATTGTCACCGGCAAGCTGGAAAATGCCGGCATTGATGCCCTGCGTGCGCTCGGTGACTCCATTAAAGAAAAACTGCCTGCCTCCTTTATTGCGCTGGCTGATGTGGCAGGCGGAAAAGTGACCTTTATCACCATGGCAACGCCGGAAGCTGTATCCCGCGGCTTGCATGCAGGCAACATCATTCGCGAGGTTGCCAAAACGGCAGGCGGTGGCGGCGGCGGTCGTCCTGATTCGGCGCAGGCCGGTGGTAAAGATGCAGCAAAAGCTGATGAAGCACTTTTAGTTGCAGTTCGTCTGGCTGAAGAGGCTCTGCAATAATTCAAACAGAAGAAAAGGTTAGACCGGCCGGTAGGGCTATGGTGCTACCTTTTCGGAGGTGAAGCATGAACATTCCAAATGTTTTAACATTACTCAGGTTGTTTATGATTCCGCTTTATATAGCGGTTTTTTGCCTGGAACAAGATACGCATTTCTGGTCTGCCATGATCTTTCTTTTAGCCAGTGGTACAGATGTGTTAGATGGGTATCTTGCACGTAAACTTAATATGATCACCCGGTGGGGTCAATTGATGGATCCTTTGGCAGACAAATGTATGCAGCTAACCGTTATCATCACTTTGTTTGTTTCGGGTCTTGTGCCGGCTTGGTTTATCGTGCTTTTAGTGGCAAAAGAGGTTCTTATGATTGTGCTTGGTGCGTTCTTATACAAGCATAAAACCTATGTTAAGGCCAATAAAGCAGGAAAACTCAACACAGTTTTTCTGTTTTTGGTGATGACGCTTTTGCTGCTCGTGCCCGATTTACATATAGCGGTTAAGCATGTTTTGCTTGGTCTTTCTGCCTTGTGGATGATTTTGGCGGGTACATTATACCTGTATATGTATTTTGTGCAAGACCGTCGCTTTGAAAAATACACATCTCGCAAGAAAGGAGAATCCGTATGATGGCATGGGGATGGACGGCGTTGATAATAGGCGCGCTGATTACCTTTTTAGCTAAACCCATTCTGCAAAAAAAAGCAGAAGAGGGCAAGGTGAATGAACAGACACTGTACCTGGTTAAGATCGTAGGTATGTGGGTGGTTGTTGCAGGCGCCATAATGATTTTTATAGCAGGGGGTACCGTAGATGTCGGAGCAATTAGATAAGATATATAATCCCGGGGAGGTAGAGGACAGACTCTATGCAGAGTGGGTAGAAAAGGGTTATTTCACACCCTCACCTGACCCGGACAAAGAACCGTTTACCATTGTGATTCCGCCACCCAATGTAACAGGTCAGTTGCATATGGGTCATGCAATGGATGAAACACTGCAGGATATTTTGATTCGTTATAAGCGTATGGCAGGCTATGCGGCACTGTGGGTGCCGGGCACAGACCATGCGGGTATTGCTACACAGATTAAGGTGGAAGAAGCGCTGCGCAAGGAAGAAGGTCTCACCCGTTACGATTTGGGTCGTGAGGCGTTTACCGAACGTGTTTGGGATTGGAAGCACCAATATGGCACACGCATTATCAATCAGCTTAAAAAACTGGGCAGTTCCTGTGACTGGACGCGTGAACGCTTTACCATGGATGAAAATCTTTCCAAAGCAGTTCGCGAGGTATTTGTCAGCCTGTATGAAAAGGGCCTTATTTATCAGGGCGAGCGCATCATCAACTGGTGCCCGAGCTGTATCACGGCTCTTTCTGATGCTGAGGTTGAATATGCTGAGCAGGAAGGTTCCTTCTGGCACATTCGCTATCCGGTAAAAGATAGCGATGAATCCTTTGTGATTGCCACAACCCGTCCGGAAACCTTGCTGGGTGATACGGCGGTAGCAGTTCATCCTGATGATGAGCGCTATGCACATTTAGTAGGAAAAATGCTGATTCTGCCTTTGGTCGGCCGTGAAATTCCGGTTGTGGCAGATGAATATGTTGATAAAGAATTCGGAACCGGTGCCGTGAAGATTACCCCGGCCCACGACCCGAACGACTTTGAGGTGGGTGCTCGTCATAATCTGCCGATTATCAAGGTGCTGGATGATAGCGCCAAGATTAATGCAAATGGTGGAAAATATGAGGGCCTTGACCGCTACGAAGCCCGTCGCCAGATTGTGAAGGATCTGGAAGATGGCGGCTATTTGGTTAAGGTGGAAGCCCATGCACATAATGTGGGTCAGTGCTATCGTTGCGGTACAACCGTAGAGCCGATTACCTCGAAGCAGTGGTTCGTTAAAATGGGTCCGCTGGCTGAAAAAGCATTGGAAGTTGTAAAAGACGGCACGATTAAATTTGTGCCCGACCGTTTTTCAAAAACCTACATCAACTGGATGGAGAATGTGCACGATTGGTGTATTTCCCGTCAGTTGTGGTGGGGTCATAGAATCCCTGCTTTTTATTGCGATGCCTGTGGCGAGACGATTGTCAGCCGTGAGAATGTGACCAAGTGCCCCAAGTGCGGTGGTGCTGTTCGTCAAGACGAGGACGTGCTGGACACCTGGTTCAGCTCGGCTCTGTGGCCTTTCTCAACACTGGGCTGGCCGGAAAAAACGGCCGACCTGGATTATTTCTATCCAACCAGTGTGCTTGTAACAGGTTATGACATCATCTTCTTCTGGGTGGCCCGTATGATTTTCTCTGCTATGGAGCATATGGGCAAAGAACCCTTTAAGCATGTGTTGATTCATGGTTTGGTGCGTGATTCTCAGGGACGCAAGATGTCAAAGTCTTTGGGTAACGGCGTTGATCCTTTAGAGGTTATCAAAAAGTACGGTGCCGATGCATTGCGTTTTACCCTGGTAACAGGTAACTCACCGGGTAACGACACCCGTTATTCTGATGAACGCGTAGAGGCCAGCCGTAACTTTGCTAATAAGATTTGGAATGCATCCCGCTTTGTGCTCATGAATCTGACGGTTTCTGACAGAAAACTGCCCGAAGCTTCTGAGATGAAGTTAGAGGATAAATGGATTCTGCATCGCTACAATCAGGTGGTGCAGGCCGTAACAGATAACCTGGATCGCTTTGAACTGGGTATTGCTGTTAATAAATTGTACGACTTTATCTGGGATGAATTCTGCGATTGGTACATTGAATTGATTAAACCGCGCTTGTACGATGAAGATTGTCCTTCTAACCGTGCCGCACAGTATACGCTTTCTTATGTACTTTCCGGCGCTCTTGAACTATTGCATCCCTTCATGCCCTTCATCACAGAAGAAATCTGGCAAAAACTGCCTCACGAAGGGGAAAGTATCGTAATTACAGAGTGGCCGAAATATAATCAAGCCTTGGATTTTGCTAAGGAAGCTGCTGATATGGAAGCCATTATGGCAGCCTTAAAGGCAATTCGCAATCAGCGCAGCGAAATGAATATTCCGCCTTCTAAAAAGGCAACGGTTTACATCAAAACCGAAAAAGCGGATGTTTTTGCGCAGGGAACAGGCTTCTTTGAAAAGCTGGCCGGCGCGCAGCAGGCTATCGTAGTGGGTGAGGATTTTGTTGCACCTGCTAACGCAGTTTCTTGCGTAGTTGATGGTGCACAGCTCTTTATGCCGCTGGATGATTTGGTGGATAAAGAAAAGGAACTGGCAAGACTGAATAAAGAAAAAGAAACTTTGCTTTCTGAAATCAAACGCGTGGAAGGTAAGCTTTCCAATCCGGGCTTTGTTGGTAAAGCACCAGCACAGGTCGTAGAAGAAGAACGCAAAAAGGAAGCCAAATACCGCGAAATGCTTGAAAAAGTTTTGGAGAATATTCAAATGTATGAATAAGTAAAGCCTAAAAGGCCGTGGCGATAGTCACGGCCTTTTTATTGTATAACGAAAACTATGCGATAGTCGCGTGGTTGAATAAGGGTTAACCGATAAGAAAAATACAATCCTATAAACTCAGAGAAAGAACGTTATATAGTTCAAATGAGCAATTTAGCAGAAAGCATTAATGAGCAAAGCCTCCCTTGTGTAATACCCTAAAGGGCACGCGAGGGAGGTGGGTTTGCGTAGCAAACTCGGAGGGATTGTAATTGTGAAAGTAAAAATATATCCTCAAAAGTAAAAGCAGAAAAAGACAATCCCTCAGTCTCACTGCGTTCGACAGCTCCCTTTACTCAAGGGAGCCTATTTTCATGCAATAAAATTTAACAAAAAAATTACTGTAACAACCCATTTATGGGTAGCAAGTAATAAATGATGCATGGCTGTCAGGCCAATAAAGAACGCACTTGTGCGTCGCCAGTAGCATTAGGGCTATGCCCGAAAATGACCCCCCGTTATACGGGGGGATATTTATATACCCCTAAGTGTTAATCATATAAAAGCGGCCTAATCTTTTCAGAATCCACATTGCTTTTATCGTACCATTCAAAGCCTGTATCAATTTCTTTTTCCACAGGCTTTCCTTGCGCGGCATGGTAGGCGGCTTCTACGGCTTTGTAGCCTAACTGCATGGGGTTTTGTGTAACAGCCCCCAGCATATGGCCTTCGCGAATGGAATCCACCTGTTTTTTGCCGGAATCAAAGCCTACAACCTGCACTTTTCCCACTTTGCCCAGCTCTTCAACTGCCAGCATAACACCGATGGCAGAACCTTCATTGGCACCGTAAATGGCCACAAGGTCAGGGTTGGCGGTCATCATAGCCTTGGCGGCATCGGCAGAACGGGTGTGGTCCCCTTCGCCGTATTGAATATCCACAATTTCGATATCGGGGTAAGCCTCTTCAATCCGGTTTTTAAATCCGTCGCGACGTGCCCTGCCTGTGGTGCTTACCTGGTCGTGCACAACCATGCCGATTTTCCCTTTTTTGCCAATGGCTTCTGCCAGCTTATCAGCGGCAAGCGCTGCGGCGGCGGTGTTGTTGGTTGCGGCTGTAGCGGCTACCAAATCGCTTTCCACGCCGGAATCAAAACCGACGACCTTGATGCCCTTTGCAGCGGCTTTTTCCAAAGAACCGAGAACCGCCTTTGAATCAAGGGCGGCTATGCAAATGGCGACAGGATTTTTTGATATAGCTGCATCGACCATTTCCACCTGCTTGTCAATTTGCGCTTCTGTGTCGGGGCCTTCATAGGTGATGCGAACGCCCAGGTCGTTTGCAGCCTGCTCTGCGCCCTGTTTTACCGTTTGCCAGAATTTGTGCTGAAAGCCTTTGGCAATCACGGCAATATAAGGTGCATCAAGTTGGCCCATATTTTCGCCGGGGTCTGCTTTTTCTGCCATACGGCAGGCACTCAGACAGGAAAAAGCCAGTAAGCAAGTGATGCTGAGTGCGACATATTTCCAATATTTTTTCATTATTTCACCTCATTATTATTTTTGTTTTTTTCTTCTATATATATCAATAAAAACGGCGAGGATGACAACCAGGCCAATCACCACGGTTTGCCATTCCTGTTTAACACCCATAATGCGCAAGCCGTTGGTGAGAACGCTCATGATAAAGGCGCCAATCACCGTGCCGGAGATGGTGCCCTGGCCACCGCTTAATGAGGTACCGCCGATGACAACGGCGGCAATAGCCTCCAGCTCGTAGCCTTGACCAAGGGCAGGCTGGGCAGAGCCTAAGCGGGAAGAAATTACAACACCCGCAATGCCGCAAAAAAGGCCGGAAAGCGTGTGAATAGCGGTGAGCCAACGATTGACGTTCACGCCGGAAAGCCTTGTGGCTTCAGCGTTGGAGCCAATCGCAAAGGTGTAACGCCCTAAAACCGTTCGGTTTAATATAACGCCGGCAATAAGCGCCATAACAAAGAAAATTAAAACACCGTTTTGCAGTCTGAATCCGGGAATCAGCTTGCTGATTAGAGAGCCTACGGCAATCTCTTTATATCCGGTCGGGAAATAAACAGGGGAAGCACCGGAAACCACCAAAGATAATCCCTTGGTCACCATCATGACGCCCAGGGTGGCAATAAATGCGGGAATGCGGAGATAGGCGACCATAAGACCGGTTAGGCAGCCGATTATACTGCCGGTGGCAAGTGCAATTAAAACGCCCAGCCAAAGCGGTAATCCCCAAACTGTGACGCTAACACCGGCAATAACGGCTGAAAAAGTCATGACCGTGCCAATAGAAAGATCGATGCCACCCGTGATAATCACAAAGGTTACGCCGAGGGCCAATAGTCCGTTGACACAGGTGGCGAGCAGGATAGAAATGATATTATCGGGCACGAAAAAATTTGGAGATGCGACCGAGAAAAATATAATCATCACAATCAGTGTAACAAAGGCCAAAGCCTTTTGTATGGCCTGGCCGGAAAAACGCTTCAGATTCGTGATGCCTGTGTTTTGTGTTTCTTTTTTTTTCAAAAGTCTCACTCCTGTCTTTTAGTTACCCGCGGTGATTTGCGAGGGCTGATTTTTTGTTTGATTGACGGCATATTTCATTATGGTTTCCTGATTTGCCTCTTTTATGTCAAGTATTTTTGTGATTCGTCCTTCGCACATGACGGCGATTCTGTCGCTCATACGGAGTACCTCCGGTAGCTCTGAACTAATCATAATAATGGATTTTCCCCGGGCGGCTAAATCTGCAAGCAATTTATAAATCTCGTTTTTGGCGCCTATATCGATACCTCGGGTGGGTTCATCAAAAATTAAAATGTCGCAGTCTCGAATGAGCCATTTGGCAATGACAACCTTTTGCTGATTGCCGCCTGACAGATGTCTTACCTTTTGGAAGAGGCTCGGTGTTTTAATCCTTAACAGGTCGATGTGATTAGAGGCCACCCTGGCAGCATGACGCCCCTGCCAGAAACCGGCGCGTGAGAACTTTTTAAGCGTGGCCAAAACTGTGTTGTCTGCAACGGATAGATTGAGTGCAAGACCATACTGTTTACGGTCTTCTGAAAGATAGCCGATGCCATTTTGTACGGCGTTTTGCGGAGAGCGAATCTGAACGGGCTTCCCCTGTATTAAAATCTCCCCCGAATCCTTTGGGTCGGCACCGAAGATAACGCGTGCCAACTCCGTTCTGCCTGCACCCATCAAACCGGCAAAGCCTAAGATTTCACCTTTATATAGTGAAAAATTGATATCCTTTAAAAGTGGAGTGGAGAGATTTTTAACAGAGAGCACCACCTCATTATCAGAGCTGTTTTTTTCTGATTTTGCGGCTTCAAAAAGCGGACGCCCTACCATCATTTGAATGAGGGCGTTTGTGCTTGTGTCTTTCGTGTCTACGGTTTCAATATAGGTGCCGTCACGCATGACGGTGATTCGGTCGGTTATCTCCATCAGCTCTTCCATGCGGTGTGAGATATACACGATGCCGACACCTTTGGTTTTTAACTCAGTAATGACGCGAAACAGGTCTTCGATTTCTTTGCCGGAAAGGGCAGCGGTCGGCTCATCCATAATCAGTATGCGAGAGCGGTAGGAAAGCGCTTTTGCTATTTCGATCATCTGCTGTTTGGCCACGGTCACATCACCCACGCGAATACGTGGATCAAGACCGAGTCTTAATGTAGAAAAAAGGCGCAAAGCCTCGCGGTTCATTTTGGCATCGTCAATCAAGAAGCCCGCCCGTATGGGTTCGCGGCCGATAAATAAATTCTGCGCCGCTGAAAGATGCGGCATCAGGTTCAGCTCCTGATGAATCATTGCTATACCGGCTCTTTGTGCTTTTTGCGGTGTGAGGTTTGTCAGCTCCTCATCTGCAAAAATAATTTGACCGGCATCTTTTTTGTGAATGCCTGTTAGAACTTTCATTAATGTAGATTTTCCGGCACCGTTTTCGCCCAGCAGGGCGTGCACCTCTCCGGCACGCAAATCAAACCGGCAATCCTTCAGTGCATGAACGCCGGGGAAATGTTTGTCAATATGTTCCATGTTCAGCATTGTTGTTTGCATGGATTCACCTCATTTTTTGCGATTGTTTATATATTTCCTGATTTGCATAAAAATCATGCATAAAAATATTGCGAAAAGTAAGTAAAACATGTATAATAAAATAAATTGGTTCTTTCTGCATAATTTTTTTTGTATCTCCCATACTGATAAAAAAGAAGGGAGTCAAAACATGCAGGAAGAAAAATCCAAACAGGAAAATACCCTCGAAAGTGAAGAAAATATGCAAAATATTAAGGATTTTGGCATGACGGATATTCAGAACTCGCGAGGAAAGATACATTGCCTCAGCATTGTGGGTCAGGTAGAGGGACATATGCTTTTGCCGTCTCAGAACAAATCCACCAAATATGAGCATGTGATACCGCTGCTTGTTTCTGTTGAGCAGGATGAGCGCATTGATGGTATGCTGGTGGTTTTAAACACAATCGGGGGCGATGTGGAGGCAGGCCTTGCCATTGCTGAAATGATAGCCGGCATGACCAAACCGACCGTTTCTTTAGTTTTAGGCGGCGGTCACAGCATCGGCGTACCACTCGCGGTTTCGGCCAAACGCTCTTTTATTGTGCCTTCCGCCTCTATGACCATTCATCCCGTACGCATGAACGGTACCGTCATCGGTGTGCCGCAGACTTATGAATATTTTAATAAGATGCAGGAGCGTGTGGTTAACTTCGTGGTCAAAAACGCAAAGATACAAAAAGAATGCTTCACCGAGCTTATGATGAAAACAGGTGAGATCGCCAATGATGTCGGTTGTATTGTGCTGGGTGAAGAAGCCGTTCGATTAGGGCTTATTGATGAGGTGGGCGGCATTGATGTGGCGTTGGAATGCCTCTATGGCATGATAGAAGAGAAAAAAAAGGAAAAGGAACAAAATTGATCAAAACGGCAGGGGAGACATAAGCGTTTTTGTTTCCCCGCCTGATACAAAAAAAGTTTTACATAAGAAAGGAAGTTATTATGAAGACTTTAGAACCCGGTGTTTACGGAAAAGTTGAAATTACAGTGGATGAAAAAGTGAGTGCCAAGCGCGCTGCAAGCGGTGAAATGGATGTTTTTGGCACGCCCTATGTGATAGCACTGATGGAGGAAACCGCCGATAAAAGCGTGCGTCCTTATCTGGATGAAGAATGCGCCACGGTTGGCACCGTTGTTAACATCGTACATAAGGCGGCAACGCCCATGGGCATGAAGGCCTATGCTGAATCAGAGCTTGTAGAAGTAGATGGACGCAGGCTCGTGTTTAAGGTGGCTGTGTATGATGAGGCAGGTCAGGTGGCAGAGGGCACTCACGAACGGTTTATTATTTATAAGGATAAGTTTATGAAAAAGGCAGAAAGCCGCGGGAAGGAGCAATAACCCATGAAAAGTGATATTCAGATAGCCCAGGAAAAACAACCCTTACATATAAAAAAAATAGCGGAAAAATTGGGCATAAAAGAAGAGGAACTGATTTATTACGGTCACAACAAGGCAAAGCTTTCAGAAGCGCTTACAAAGCGCGTACAGAATAATCCGGAAGGTAAGCTTGTATTGGTGACGGCCATCAATCCGACGCCTGCCGGCGAAGGCAAAACCACTACCACGGTTGGTTTGGGCCAGGCTATGGCGAAAATTGGGAAAAAGGCAGTGATTGCTCTCCGTGAGCCTTCAATGGGTCCGGTGATGGGCGTTAAGGGCGGTGCTGCAGGCGGCGGCTATGCGCAGGTTATCCCGATGGAAGACATCAATCTGCATTTCACAGGTGATATGCACGCCATTACAGCAGCCAACAATCTGCTTTGTGCTATGGTGGATAACCACATTATGCGTGGTAACAAATTGGGCATTGACCCCACCCGCATTGTATTTCGCCGCGTGCTTGATATGAATGACAGAGCTCTTCGCAAAATTGTGGTGGGTTTGGGTGGCAAACTCAATGGTATTCCGCGTGAGGACGGATTCACGATTACTGTGGCTTCTGAGGTTATGGCTATTTTGTGCCTGTCTGAGAGCCTGAGCGACTTAAAGGAAAGATTGGGTCGCATCGTGGTGGGCTATACATATGATGGCGCCGAGGTTAAGGCGAGTGACATTGAGGCAGAAGGTGCCATGGCAACACTGTTAAAAGACGCATTGCGCCCGAACCTTGTGCAAACGCTGGAGGAAACACCCTGCCTGATGCACGGCGGCCCCTTTGCCAATATCGCACACGGTTGTAACAGCGTTTTGGCAACGAAAACGGCTTTGCGCCTGGCAGATTATGTGATTACCGAGGCAGGCTTCGGTGCAGATTTAGGTGCTGAAAAGTTTTTTGATATCAAGTGCCGTACAGCGGGTCTCAAGCCGGAAGCAGTCGTGCTTGTGGCAACGGTGCGCGCGCTTAAATATAACGGTGGCGTTCCCAAGACGGAACTGACGGCAGAGAATACGGAGGCTCTTTCTGCCGGCCTGTGCAATCTCGAAAAGCATATCGAAATTTTAAAACAATATGGAGTTTCGGTGATTGTGGCAATCAACCGCTTCCAAACAGATTCTGATCAGGAACTGGCACTCATTGCTAAGTGCTGTGAGAAAAAGGGTGCTGAATTTGCCCTGTCTGAGGTATTTGCCAAAGGTGGCGAGGGTGGCATTGAGCTTGCTAAAAAGCTGGTAGATACCTTGGAACACAACAAGGCTTCCTTTAAGCCGGTTTATGAAGATTCCCTTTCTCTGTATGAGAAAATTCAGGCTGTTGTAACAAAGGTTTACGGCGGTACGGGTGTTACATATTCAGCGGAAGCGAAAAAGGCCCTGGCGCAGATTGAAGCGAGCGGATATAGTCACCTGCCTGTTTGTATGGCCAAAACGCAATATTCGCTTTCGGATAACCCGACGCTTTTGGGTCGTCCCGAAGGCTTTACCGTGCATGTGAGCGATGCGCGCGTGTATGCCGGTGCCGGCTTTGTCACCATTTATTGCGGCAACATCATGACGATGCCCGGCCTGCCGGAGAAACCGGCGGCCGTCAGCATATCTGTGGATGATGACGGCACAGTTCACGGACTCTTTTAGGAGGGAATTTTTTGGAAAATCGTACCTGTATTAATCTTTTGCTTACGGCCGGTCAGTTGTTGCTCGAATCCGGTGCAGAGACCTATCGGGCAGAAGACGCAGCGTTATATATGTTTAAACAGATAGGCGAGGGCGACATTAACATTGTTGCTGTACCTACCATGCTGATGATTGAAATTATAACCCCTGCGGGAGAATCGGTTTATGGTTGCCGGCGCATACGCCGACGGTCAACCCATTTGGGGAAACTGGCGCAGATTAACACCATTGTCCGTCGTGTAACAGAGGGCGAGCTTATTGCTGAGGATGCTCTTTGCGAACTACAAGCCATTGACCAAAAAAAAGAATCAGCCTACGGTTCAATGCTTGCAACGGCCGCCGCAGCCGGCGTGTTTGCTTTGTTAATTGATGGCGGTGTGGTAGAGCTTATATTTGCTTTTTCGTGTTGCTTGCTTGCGCAGATTGCGTCACTATTATTTAGTAACGTGAGCATGTATGGATTTTTCAGCAGTGTGTTGGGTGGACTTGTTCCCACGCTGGTGATGATTCCGGCGTGCCGATTCATTCCCGGTCTTGACCCGCAGATTGTTCTTTTAGGTTCTATGTTACCCCTATTTCCGGGTGTGGCAACGGTGAATGCCATCCGCGATACCATTAACGGAGATTTGATTTCCGGCGTTTCCCGCGCGGCGGAGGCGGTGCTCATTGCATTAGGTCTTGGTCTGGGCGCATCGCTGGTTTTACTTGTGGGGGTGGTATAAGTGATATACATATATAAGTACATCGTATGTTTGGTTGTCATTTTTTTAGTGGGTCTGTCCCTGCGTACAAAACCAATGGTTTCTTTTATAGCCGGCGCCTGTGGTGCGGTGGGCTATGTGGTGTATCTGCTTTGCCCGACGCCGCCTCTTGGTTTTTTGTTAAGCAGTCTTGTGCTTGCGCTATTGGGAGAAATCTTTGCCCGCGTTTGTAAGGTGCCATCCAGTATTTTTATGGTGCTGGGTATTTACCCTTTAGTGCCGGGTATAGCACTATATAAAACCATGGCACATGCTTTTTCGGGCGATTACAGTCAGGCGTTGCAAACGGGTGCCGATGCCTTAATCGGCATTGCTCTTATGGCAGTTTCGTTTGCGTTTGTAACGGTCTCTTTTCGTATTATTGCATCGCATCGCAACCAAAACAACAAAAAACAGGTTGCCGAGTGTGAGGAACAAGACAAAATTTGTGAAAAGATGATTTGACAAATGTATAAAAGAGAGTTATAATTTAATGTTGTAATTGTAAACATATAGGAGGAATATCATGAACATCAAAATTACGAAAACCACAGCACCTAAAGCCAAGCCTCCTGTGGATTCTCTTGGCTTCGGAAAAATCTTTACCGACCACATGTTTGTTATGGATTATACAGACGGTCAGGGTTGGCATGATCCGCAGATTGTTCCCTACGGCCCGATTCCGATGGACCCTTCTTGTGCCGTTTTACACTATGGCCAGGCTGTTTTCGAAGGACTGAAGGCATACAAAACTGCAGATGGTCAGGTTCTATTGTTCCGTCCCTACAATAATATGAACCGTATTAACGAATCCAATGAGCGTCTTTGCATCCCGCAGATAGATGTTGATTTTGCGGTAGATGCCATTAAAAAGCTGGTAGAAATTGATCAGGATTGGATTCCCGATGGACCGGGCACAGCCCTCTACATCCGTCCCTTCATTTTTGCGACAGATCCTTTCTTGGGCGTGCATCCTGCAGCTACATATAAATTCATCGTTATCCTGTCCCCTGTTGGTGCTTACTACAAAGAAGGTTTAAATCCCGTTAAAATCTACGTGGAAGATTCTTACGTGCGTGCCGTTCGCGGCGGTATGGGCTTTTCTAAAACAGCCGGTAACTATGCTGCCAGCTTAAAAGCGCAGGAAGAAGCCGAAAAGAAAGGCTACACGCAGGTTTTATGGTTAGATGGTGTGGAAAGAAAATACATTGAAGAAGTGGGCGCTATGAACATCTTCTTCAAAATTGACGGTAAGGTTGTGACACCGGCATTAAACGGCAGTATCTTAGCCGGTATTACCCGTAACTCCTGTCTTGAAATTCTAAATTCCTGGGGCGTTGATGCTAAGGAAGCCAGAATCTCCATTCAGGAAGTGTACGAGGCTTATGAAAACGGCAAGCTCGAGGAAGTATTCGGCACCGGTACGGCAGCTGTTATCTCTCCCGTTGGTGAGCTTTGCTGGGATGGCAAAAAAATGATTATCAATAATGGTGAAATCGGTCCTGTTTCTCAGAAACTGTATGATACCATTACTGGTATTCAGGGCGGCAAAATCGAAGACACTTTTGGTTATACCGTGAAACTTTGATTCAGTTGATAAAAGGACGTTTCCTGCGTAACACATAGCTGTTATGTGCGGTCATCACCCGCACGGGCTTGAAGATCCGGAAATATTGATCGACTTTATTGAAGAAAATTATTAAAAAAGGGGCTGTAAAATAACGCATGGTTATTTTACAGCCCCTTTTTTGGGGATAAAAAGATAAAATATTATTGCGCTTGCGAAAGAATAAAATCGGTTAAAACCCTATATGCATCAATATCGTCATAGCCATGTGCACCGCCGGGAACGGTATGGAATTGCACCTCCACACCTGCGGCTTTTAGTGCTTCATAAAAACGAACGCTTTGTTCATAGGGAACGGTTTGATCCGCTGTACCATGCATAATTAAAAACGGTGGCTCGTTGCCGGTTATGAGGTGCATAGGCGAAGCTTCGCGCCGGGATTCTGGTGTATCGCCAATTAAGGCGCTGAGCTCCGGTATATCATCGCCCAGTAAATCGACAGGACCAAATTCGTCCACCACAGCCTGTACGGCAGAACTATATTCCAAATATTCGCCGATGTCATATCGCTTATCGTGATTAGTCATAGCCAAAAGTGCAGCAAGATGACCGCCGGCGCTACTGCCGCCAACAATGATTTTATTTGCGTTATAGCCATATTTTTTTGCATGTGCGCGAGCCCATCTGATAGCCAGCTTGCAATCGATTAACTGAGCCGGAAAGGGTGCTTCCTGCACAAAACGATAGGAGATATTAAGCATGGGAAAGCCACGACGAATAAAACGCTCCAGACTGTTAAAAATACGTCTCTCGCCTCCGCGCCAGGCACCGCCATGAATCGAAACCAATAGCGGTTTTTCAGACAGGTTACCATCAGGGATAATATCGGGAACAATCAAATCGTAAGATTTGGTAATGGTATCTGACAGTTTGATGGGCAAATCCAAATAATATGGCATAGTAACACTCCTTACAAAAAATAATGGTTGCTGTTTATTGTACCATGTTTCTTTAGGAATGTAAAGACTGTTATAGAGATTTTCCCGGCATTGACAATCGTATGCTTGCCTTATACAAAATACGCGATACCATTTGACATTGCGGCAATACTGTGGTACAATAACTGTTTGTGAAATTAAGTAATATCGGAGGCAGGCATGACAAAAGAAATCAGAAACATTGCAATCATTGCCCATGTTGACCACGGCAAAACGACCCTGGTTGACGTGATGCTGAAAGACAGCGGCATATATAGAGATAACGAGCAGGTGACCGAGCGCGTTATGGACTCAAACGACTTAGAGCGCGAACGCGGCATCACCATTTTATCTAAAAATACCTCAATTGATTATAAAGGTATTAAAATTAACATTGTGGATACGCCCGGTCATGCCGATTTTGGTGGCGAGGTGGAGCGTGTGTTGGGAATGGTAGACGGCGTTTTGCTACTTGTAGATGCTTTTGAAGGCCCTATGCCGCAAACGCGCTTTGTTCTGAAAAAAGCACTTTCACTAAACTTAAAGCCCATTGTGGTGGTGAATAAAATTGACCGCCCGCAGGCGCGGCCGCTTGAAGTGGTTGATGAAATTTTCAGCCTGTTTTTAGATTTGGGCGCTACAGATGAGCAGGCCGATTTCCCCATTGTGTATGCCTCGGCAAGAGAAGGCATCAGCGGACCGGAGCCTGACGCATTATCGCCCGGCTTAAAGACGTTGCTTGATACCATTGTAGAAAAAGTACCGGCGCCGCAGGGAGACGTTGAAAAACCCTTCCGCATGCTCGTTTCTAATATTGACTATGACGAATATGTGGGGCGTATCGCGGTGGGTCGCATTGACAGAGGCTCTGTTAAAACCGGTCAATCGGTGACGGTTTGCTGTGCAGACGGCAGCCGCAAGAATGCAAGAATCGGTAAAATCTACATGCATGACGGATTAAAGCGTATCGAAGCAGAGGAAGCGGTAGCAGGGGATGTGGTGCTTTTTTCCGGACTGGGAGAAATCGGCATCGGTGAAACTCTGTGCGATCCGGCCTGCCTGGAGCCGCTACCGGTCATTACGGTAGATGAGCCGACCATTTCCATGAACTTTTTAGTGAACAACAGCCCCTTTGCAGGACAGGAGGGTGACTTTGTCACCAGCCGCCATCTGCGTGCGCGCCTTTATAAAGAATTGGATACAAACGTGAGTCTGCGAGTGGAAGAAACCGACAGTGCCGATTGTTTTAAGGTATCCGGTCGTGGTGAGTTGCACCTTTCCATTTTAATAGAAACCATGCGCCGTCAGGGGTATGAGTTTCAGGTTTCCCGTCCTGAGGTTATTTTAAAGAAAAAGGACGGCAAGGTTTTAGAGCCTGTTGAGCTTTTATACATTGACCTGCCGGAAGAATATGCCGGCACGGTGATTGAAAAGCTGGGTCGCCGCAAGGCAGAGATGCAGAACATGCAACCTACCGATAGCGGCTATATGCGCTTGGAATTCCGCATTCCGTCCCGCGGTCTGATTGGTTATCGCAGCGAGTTTTTAAGTGACACGCACGGCAACGGCGTGATGAACACCATCTTAGATGGCTATATTCCCTATTGCGGTGAGATCGAAAGCCGCACGCGCGGTTCCATGATTGCCTGGGAGACAGGTGACAGCGTAGCCTATGGCCTCTATAACGCACAGGAACGTGGCCGCTTGTTTATCGGCGCAGGCGTCACGGTATATGAGGGCATGATTGTGGGCGAAAACGCAAAGAACGAAGATATCACGGTGAATGTGTGCAAAAAGAAGCATGTCACCAACATGAGAGCCGCCGGTAGCGATGAAGCCCTTCGCTTGACGCCGCCGGACAATTTAAGCTTAGAGCAATGCCTGGAATTTATCTCAGACGACGAGTTGGTTGAGGTAACGCCGAAGAGCATTCGCCTTCGCAAAAAAATGCTGACGAAAATGGAACGTGATAAATTCGCCGGCAGACAGAAAAATAAATAAAAACCAAAGAGACAGCTCTTAACGATATAAAAATAAGACGCCCGCCTTGGAATGTCTCCAATGGCGGGCACCTGTTTGTATTGAAAAGGCATTTGGCACAGGCTTTCGTGAGCAACTAACCAAGATGCGTATGCGAAGTGCGAAGAAGTTTCTGCGTGATGGTGAGAAGGATGTATCGCAGGTGGCCGAAGTCGTGGGCTACCAATCATATAACGGTTTTTATATCGCCTTTAAACGTGAAACAGGTATGACGCCTGCTGAATATAGAAAAAACATAGAAAGGCCGAATAAAAAATCCTGATGTGCGGGAAAATATATGCCAGTTTCTACCTATTATAATAACGTGTCTTTGTTCATATGGCAGTTTGTATGTTTATGGGGCGTGTTTTTGTGCAATGTTAAAAAAAATATGAATTTTGTGGGATTCACAAAAAAAACCCTTGACAATGAACGAATTTGCGATTAAAATATATAGAGTAGGATTTTTATGCTTGGGGGAATGACTATGTCCAAATATATATTTGTAACAGGCGGCGTTGTATCCGGTTTGGGCAAGGGTATCACGGCGGCATCGCTTGGTCGATTGCTCAAAGCCAGAGGCTTTCGTGTAACCAATCAGAAGTTCGACCCATATATCAATATTGACCCCGGCACCATGAGTCCCATTCAGCATGGCGAAGTGTTCGTTACGGATGATGGCTCCGAGGCTGACCTTGATATCGGCCATTACGAACGCTTTATCGATGAAAATTTAAACGAAAACAGCGATATCACAACCGGTAAGATTTACTGGTCTGTTATCAATAAGGAAAGAACGGGTGATTATTTAGGCGGAACGGTTCAGGTTATTCCGCACATCACCAATGAAATTAAAGAGCGCATCTACCGCAGCGGTAACACAGGCAGCGGCGAAGCCGATATCGTGATTACAGAAATCGGCGGCACCGTGGGCGATATTGAAAGCCTGCCGTATCTCGAAGCCATCCGTCAGGTGGCAACCGAGGTTGGCCGCGAAAATGTGATGTATATCCATGTGGCGCTCATCCCGTACCTTGAAATGGCGGGCGAATTAAAATCCAAGCCTGCGCAGCACAGTGTGAAAGAGCTTTTGGGCATCGGCATCCAGCCGGATGTAATCGTGTGTCGTGTGTCTCGTCAGTTAGACGAAGATATTATTAACAAGCTGGCTCTCTTCTGTAATGTGCCTGTTGATTGCGTGATTCCCAACTACGATGCTTCTTGTTTATATGAAGTGCCGCTGATGCTTGAAAAGGCAGGTCTTGCCCGTGCGGTTATCCGCAAGCTGAATTTGGCTGATTACCGCCCCGACCTGGAAGAATGGAAGGCGCTGGTTAACAAAACCAAGAACTTAAAGCACACGGTGACCATCGGTTTGGTTGGTAAATATGTTGCTCTGCATGATGCTTATTTAAGTGCTGTTGAAGCTTTAAAGCATGCCGGTATAGCAAACGATGCCGAGATTGATTTAAGATGGATCAACTCCGAACTGGTCAATGAAGAAAATCTTGATGAGGTGCTCGGCGACCTGGACGGCATTTTGGTTCCTGCCGGTTTTGGTGACAGAGGCGTACAGGGTAAGATTTTGGCTTGCCGTTATGCCCGCGAACATGACATTCCTTATTTCGGCATTGGCCTGGGCATGCAGGTGGCCGTTGTGGAATATGCTAAAAATGTGCTTGGCTTAAAGGCTGCACATTCAACCGAGATTGATCCCGGCACGGTGTATCCTGTGGTTGACATCATGCCTGACCAAAAAGAAATTGATAAAATGAGCGGCGGCTCGATGCGCCTGGGTAAATACCCCTGCCACATCACCCGCAACACAAAAGTGTTTGACGCGTATCAAAAGGAAGTGATTGATGAGCGTCATCGCCATCGTTACGAAATAAACAATGCCTACCGTGACAGATTAGAAGAAGCAGGTATGAACTTTGTTGGCAAATCGCCCGACGGCAAGCTTTGCGAAATCTTAGAGCTGCCGGATAAAAAATGGTTCGTGGGTGTGCAATTCCATCCTGAATTCAAATCAAGACCGAACCGTCCCCATCCTCTGTTTAATGATTTTGTTAAGTACAGCCTGCACAACCGGATGGAAAAAGAGGGCAAATAAGCCAAAAGGCAATAATGCACGCAAGTGCGTTAATATAGATTTACGGTTGTTTTACAATTGTATTACAACTGCGAATCAGGCATTGACAATCGCAAAAACAAGTGATACAATCAATGCAAGAGGATGACAGGATACCTGTCTCTTCAACTCGTATCTCTCATTTTTGAAAGAGGAATGAGTCATACGAAAACAAAAACTCTTTCGTTAATCCAAAAATTATTATAAGGGAGGATTTGAGAAACTATGAAAAATCTCAAAAAGCTGATGTCAGTTATCTTAACAGTTGCTATGCTGCTGAGCTTGGTTGCTACCAGCGTTGGCGCTGCTACTTTTGCTGATGTCGAAGAAGACAACGTTGCTTTCGAAGCTATCGAAGTCCTGGCTGCCCTCGAAATTCTCGAAGGTAAAGAAGAAGGTAACTTCGATCCCGAAGCAAACATCAAACGTTCTGAATTTGCTGCAGTTGTATGCAGAGCTATGAATCAGGAAGCCGCTGCTGCTGGTTCCGCAAGCGTAGCTAAGTTTACAGACGTAGCAAGCAATCACTGGGCTGCTGGTTACATCAACTGGGCCGCTGGTCTGGGTATCGTAAACGGTATGGGCGATGGCACTTTCGCTCCTGACGCTAACGTTACATACGAACAGGCTGTTGCTATGATCGTACGTGCTCTGGGCTTCGAACCCCTGGCAATAAAACGTGGCGGTTTCCCCACCGGTTACATGGTACTGGCTGCTAACTACAAAATCACTGATGACGTTGCTATGAGCCCTGCTAGCGCTCCTGCTTCTCGTGCAGGCGTTGCACAGCTGGTTTACAATGCATTCGACGCTCCTCTGATGGAAGAATCCATGACCATGAACCTGTACGGTGGTACCGGTTACAATGTATGGGATGGTTCCTCCGCTGCTGATGGCGTTAAGAAGACTCTGCTTTCTGAATACCATGGTATCTGGATGGCTCAGGCTTCCGTTGTAAACACCTACAGAAGCAACCCCGATAATCTGTACAACAAGAAGACCGGCGAAAAAGAAATCGAACTGGATATCGAAGGCGTTTACAAATACAGCGCTGAAGATTTCATGGATGGTTACTATGAATATGACCTGTTCGATGAAGACGGCAAATTTGAAGGCGAAGAAAACATCGTTGCTCTGGCTGACAACGCTGCATTTGCTGATTACCTCGGCTACAACGTAAACGTATTCTTAACCTTCAACGAAGATGAAGAAGTTGTTGTTCTGGCTATGGTAGCTGACACCAAAAACTTCGACATCATCACCATCAACAACATCAAAGCTTACGTAGTTGAAGCTTCTGTTGAATCCGGCGTTCCCTATTTTGAATATTGGGAAAGCCTGGAAGATTCCAGAACTGAAACCATCGACTTTATTACTCCTGCTTCTGACATTACATACTATGTAAATGGTATTGAAGGTAACGCTAGCAATTTCGAAGCTATCGATGCAGATGCTGACGTTGCAGAAGTAACCTTAATCGGTACCTCCGCAGGCATCAGCAAGGTATTCATCACCACTTACACCTACGCTTTAGTAGAAAGTGTTGATACTGAACTGGGTTACGTTGAAACCGATAACGGTACTTTCCAGTACTCTGAAGATAACGACGATATCCTGACCTACAACTTCTACAAAGATGGCGCTGCTATCACTTTAGCAGACATCGCTGTTGGCGACCTGCTGAACATCGCTGTTGGTGCTTCCGATAAGGGCGAAATCCACGATGTATATGTAACCAACAACGTTGTTGAAGGTTCTATTGCTTACACAAGTGAAGATGAAGAAGGCAACACCGTTTACACCATCGGTGAAACCGATTACTACACTGTAAACAGCGAAAGCTGGGCTCCCGGTGCTGCTGGTGAATTCTATGTAACCATTGACGGCAGAATCTGGGAAGCTGAAATCTCCCGTGATTTCGTTGGCAACTATGCATTCATCCTGGATGCCGGCAAAACCGATAACGGCACCTTTGGTGACTACTATCAGGTTAAGCTGCTGAACAAAGATAACGAAGTTAAGGTTTACACAATTGCTAACAGCCTGAAGGTTGAAGAAGGCAACGAAACCAAAACTTACAAAAACGATGCATCTGCTACCAACAAGCAGGATACTCTGTTTGGCGACCTCGCTGCATTAATTGCAACGAATAAGCGTAATGTAGTTGCAGATGAAGAAGTTGCTTTTGAAATGAAAGTTGATGGCCTGTTCATTACCTTTAAGGCTAATGGCGACACCATCACTTCTATCTCCTTCCCGACTGCTGATGCTGATGATGCATTCAACAAAGCAGCTCTGGGCGGCGAACTGGCTTACAACAAGGATAAGAACAAGTTAGAAGGCAAATACACCACAGATTCTACTGTAGTATTCTCTCTGGCTCCTACCTATGTTGAAGGTGAAGAAACAGATGATGAAGAAACAGATGTAGACGAAACAGAAAACTACTGGTACTTTGACGAAAACAGAGTACAGGTTTACTCCGTTAACAGACTGAAAGACGACAAAGCTTACGAAGGTTTTGCATACGCTGTAAATGACAACAAGGAAATCGGCGCTCTGGCTATCACCAGTGATATGGGTAGCGTGGCTAACGAAAACTCCTTGGCTCTGGTTAAGGGCGTATCTTCCGGTCTGAACGCAGCCGGCGAAACTGCTGACATGCTGAACGTATTCATCGGCGGCGAATTTGCTTCCTACGCTGTAAATGACACCACTCTGTTTGTAACTGGTGGTTATGATGACCTCGAAGATCTGAGCATTGGTGATGTTGTACAGATTTCTGTAAACGCTGCCGGCGAGCTCGACGAAGTTGCTGTAATCTTTGACTTCACAAACAAAGTTGAAGGTGAAGTTGTTAACTCCGGTGTACTGGTTACCGAAACTTACGACGAAGGTATCTTTGATGCCGGTCTCGTAATCGATGACAATAAGGGTGTAACTCTCTCCAATGGCGCTGACTACGCTTGGGGCCTGGTTGACGGTGGTACAAACGTACTGTTCGACCTGACCAAACCCGTAAACAACGCAATCTCCGGTAAGAGCAGCACCGCTCACATCAGAGACAACGTAAACAAAGATGGCGATGCATTCATCAGCGATGCTTACATGATCGTTGTAAAAGTTAA
The DNA here is from genome assembly GCA_015068555.1 of Oscillospiraceae bacterium. GTDB lineage: Bacteria > Bacillota > Clostridia > UBA1381 > UBA9506 > UMGS755. The sequence goes on from SVKI01000002.1 coordinate 91,782, forward strand.
CGACGACTCCGAAATCGAAGACGTTGTTGCTTACAAATACAACACTCAGTACAAAGACGAAGAAGAGAGAACTCAGTATAAGACTGTTGACGAGTTAGAGGCTGACATCTTCGGTGCTTAATCAATAAGTTTACACAAAAGGACATGACTTCGGTCATGTCCTTTTTTTATACCCTCAAAGCCTACCCATCCGGCCTTCCCCTTGAGGGGAAGGTGGGTTTTGCGGAGCAAAACTCGGATGAGGTGGTAATGCAGAGAGAGTTATTTATTAAGTTTTTATCACAAATTTAAAAAATGTATTGAAATAAAACTATTTTCATAGTATTATAATATAGTAAAGGACTATGCCTATATGCAAGAACAAGGAGGCAGACATAATGAAAAAAACAGTTTGTGTGCTATTTGGTGGTAATTCCTCTGAACATGAAATCTCATGCCTTTCAGCAGGAAATGTGGTTGCCCATATAGATAAAGAGTTGTTTGATGTGATCACAGTTGGCATTACTAAAGCGGGAGATTGGTTTCTGACCAAAGCCACGCCCAATGAAATTAAATCTGGCGATTGGCAAAAGCTGCATAATAAGGCCTGTGCCCTTTCTCCTTCGCCGACGCATCATGGCCTTTTGGTATTTAACAAAAACGGTGATGTTTCCGTCACCCGTGTTGATGTTATGTACCCTGTTTTGCATGGCAAAAACGGTGAGGACGGCACGGTGCAGGGCTTATTTACCTTAGCCGGCATTCCCTTTGTTGGCCCTGATGTGCTTTGCTCTGCCATATGCATGGATAAAGATATCACCAAGCGTGTGCTGTCTGAGGCCGGCGTTCCTGTAACGGAAGGCTTTTGCGTGCGAAAAGAGCACAATGTAAATGCCGTACATAATGAAATCATCACCACCTTTGGCTACCCTGTTGTGGTTAAACCTTCCCGCGCCGGTTCTTCAGTAGGCGTCAGCTTTGTAGCAGATGAAGAGGAGCTCGCCAAGGCCCTTTCGGTTGCGGCGGCAGAAGATGATAAAATTTTGATTGAGCGTGCCGTGGATGCCCGCGAAATCGAGTGTGCTGTTTTAGGCACAACCGTTTCGCCTAAAGCCTCTTGCTGTGGTGAAATCGTTAACGACGGCATGTATGACTATGAAAGTAAATACGTAAAAAACACAGCCGGTCTGCAAATTCCGGCGGTTTTGACAGAAGAAGAAAGTGAAACCATAAAAGCGCTTGCCTGCCGTGCGTTTACGGCGGTTGAGGGTCATGGACTTTCACGTATCGACTTTTTTATTGATAAAAAAAGCGGCAACATTATGCTGAACGAAATTAACACCTTACCCGGTTTTACCGATATCAGCATGTACCCCATGCTCTGGAAGGAATCGGGCCTTGCATACACCGAGCTTTTAACCGAGCTTATCAGCTTAGCGCGCTAGGCGGGAGGCTTTTATGGATAACAGAAGGATAGGATTGTTTGATTCCGGCCTGGGAGGCCTGACCGTTATGAAGGAACTGATGCAGGCTCTGCCGGAAGAATCAATTGTATATTTTGGTGATACAGGCCGCGTGCCGTATGGCAGTAAATCATCAGAAACAATTATCAGATACACAAAAAGTGATATTGCATTTTTGCAAACCTTTGATTTAAAAATGATTATAGCCGCCTGTGGTACGGCCAGCGCCATTGCTTTGCCACATCTTAAGGGGGATTGCCGTGTGCCGCTTTTAGGCGTAACCGAAGCGACGGCTAAGGTTGCGGCAAAGCTTACCCGTAACGGCCGCATAGGCGTTATCGGCACAGCGGGCACGGTGCGCTCGGATGCCTTTGCTAAACTAATTGCCAAAGAAAATGCAGAGGTTTCTTGCCGGTCGGTTGCCTGCCCCATGTTTGTACCGCTTGTCGAAAACGGCTACGCTGACCACAAGGCCACCAGGCTGATTGCCGAAGAATATTTAGAGCCGTTGATGCAGCAGGGGATTGACACCCTGATTTTGGGCTGCACGCATTATCCGATTTTATCCCACGTGATACAAGGCATCGTGGGTGACGGCGTGCAACTTGTAAATCCCGGCACCTGCGTAGCGCAGGAAGTGAAATCGTTACTCACGGATAATCAATTGCTTTCATCCGGAGAGGCAGCAAGCTATCATTTTTATTTAAGCGATGACCCGAGTGAATTTGCGCGGTTAGGCTCTTTGTTTTTAGAGCGCTCTATCAGCGCAGATGTATCTCGTGTGGATATTGAGACCTATACAGAAGCCACTCTTTGATACGCCGCCTGTGCGGCAGGAATGAGGAATTTTATGGAAACAAATGCGTTGATTACATTAACCGGACGCCAATCGATTGACGGTGAAGATGACAAATACGAATTGACAACGCTGGGTAAATACACGCAAAAAGGTGATAAGTATTACATCAGCTATGAAGGCAGCGAACTAACCGGTTATGAAAATACAACCACGACCCTGAAGGTGAAGGAAGATTGTGTTTCGATGATTCGATTCGGTTCTTCATCCACGCAAATGATTTTTGAAAAGGAAAAGAAGTACATCGGTCATTATGAAACGCCTTTCGGCAGTTTATCCGTGGGGGTCACTACGAATAAGCTTGAGGTTAATATTGATGAAAATGGTGGAGAAATCGATTTAGACTATATGGTAGAGCTCAACAACAATCTGCCGGTACATAACGGTCTTCACTTAACAATCAGGAAGGTAGGGAATCCGCTTTGACAATTTACGAACAGACAAAAAACACAATTTATGAGGTTATTAAAAATGCGCTTTTACAGGCAAAGGAAAAGGGCGAACTGCAGTTTGAAGCCATCCCCGATTTTGCCATTGAAGAGCCACGTGAAAAAGAGCACGGTGATTTTGCAACCAATGCGGCCATGCTGCTTGCAAGACAAGCCAAAAAGGCGCCCAGAGCCATCGCTGACAGCATCCTTGCCAATATGGATACGACGGGTACCTACATTCAAAGTGCCGAGGCAGCCGGCGCCGGCTTTGTAAACTTTAAACTTGACCCTGCGTACATCCGCGAGATTTTAACCGTGATTGAAAACGAGGGCGAAAACTTTGGCCGTGTGAACGTGGGCGAGGGCAAAAAAATTATGGTGGAGTTTGTCAGTGCAAATCCCACCGGTCCCATGCACATGGGTAATGCCCGCGGCGGCGCTTTGGGTGATTGCCTGGCTTCTGTTTTGGATTGGGCAGGCTACGATGTGACCCGCGAATTTTATATTAACGATGCAGGTAATCAGATTGATAAATTCGGTCGGTCGTTAGAGGCACGCTACATCCAGGCCATTCGCGGCGAAGATGCAGCCGAATTCCCCGAAGACGGCTACCACGGCGAAGACATCCGCGAGCGTGCAAAGGCCTACATCAAAGAGCATGGCGAAGGCCTTTTGGATCTGGATTCCGATGCCCGCAGAAAGGCGCTTGTGGAATTTGCCTTAGAGCTCAATATTGAAGATCTGAAAAAAGACTTAGAGAAATACAGAATTTTTTATGATATTTGGTTCCGCGAGAGCGTTCTGCATGAAAATGGCGAGGCGAGAAAGACCGTGGATGAGCTGATTGAGCGCGGCTATGCCTACGAAAAGGAAGGTGCCATCTGGTTCCGTGCCACCGATTTTGGCGAAGGTAAAGATGAAGTGCTCGTGCGTCAGAACGGCTTTTTGACCTACTATGCCGTGGATATTGCCTACCATAAAAATAAGTTTATTGACCGTGGTTTTGACACGGTTATCAACATCTGGGGTGCTGACCATCATGGTCATGTGGCCCGCCTGAAGGGTGCTATGAAGGCGTTGGGCATTGATCCGGAGCGTCTGGAAGTGATTTTGATGCAGCTGGTGCGTCTTGTCTCCGGCGGTGAGGTGGTGCGTATGTCAAAGCGTACCGGAAAATCCATCACCTTAAAAGATCTGTTGGAAGAGACCAGTATCGATGCGGCGCGTTTCTTCTTTAACATGCGTCAGGCGAACAGCCATTTTGATTTTGATTTAGATTTGGCGGTTGAGCAATCGAGCGAAAACCCCGTCTTTTATGTGCAGTATGCTCATGCGCGCATCTGCAGTATTTTGCGCATCTTAGCCGAGCAGGGTATGGCAGTTCAGCCTGTCAGCGCACTTGACCTTACCTGCCTTGTAGCAGAGCAGGAAATTGACCTGATGAAAAAATTGGCCGACTTCCCTGAAACGATTAAACAGGCAGCTTCTTTGCGCGAGCCCAGCTTAATTACACGCTATGCCATGGACCTGGCGGCAGCCTTCCATGCGTTTTATGCGGCCTGCAAGGTAAATTCTGAGGATAAAAAGCTTACATCAGCACGTCTCAAGCTTTGTGACGCAACAAAAACGACCCTGAAAAATGCTATGCAGGTTATGTCTATTTCGGCACCGGAACAAATGTAATGGTTTGCCGGAGAAAACGGAGGAAAACATTCATGAAACATCTGTGTTGCAAAGTATTGACACTCTGCCTTGTGCTTTGCCTTATCTTTGGCGGTACGGTTTACGCAGAGAGTCCTAAAGGATTTGAAGCAAATTATTTTGACACCATACTGACGGCTATTTTGGATAATTATCAGTTTGAAGCAGATACAGAGCAGATTTTGCGCGCTGTGACCCAAAAAGTGTTATATGAGCATCCGGAGATGTTGGAAGAACTGATTAACACAACCGCGGATAACTTAGACCCATACACGGACTATTTCACGCCGGAAGAACTGGAGGGTTTTACGCAGATTCTGGCGCAGGAATATGTGGGTATTGGTGTTTCGGTGCGTCGGGCATCCGGCGCCGTTATGATTGAAGCGGTATTTAAAAATGGTCCGGCGGCTGTTGCCGGCTTGCAAAACGGCGACCGCTTTTTGCAGGTAGACGGCCGCGATGTGACGGATATGACCATTGACGAGCTGACCTCGGTTGTTAAAGGCCCCGAAGGCACAACGGTAGAGCTTGTGATGGATCGTGGCGGACAGAATATGAAATTTTCGGTTACACGTGCGGCAGTACAGTCGAGCTCAGTAGCCTATCAGGACCTGGGTGATGGCCTGGGCTATCTTTCCATTTCTACCTTCAACAGCTACACGCCGGCCGATATGAAAGAGGCGGATACCTTTTTTAGAGAAAAGGGTATTAAAAAGCTGATTGTTGATCTGCGTGATAATCCCGGCGGTAACCTGGTGAGTGTTGTGGAAACCCTGGGTTATTTTGTGCCGGCAGGGAAAAATGTTGTAACGGTGGAATATAAAAACCGCGGCAACAAGCCTTATCCGTTGCGTAGCGTTGGCCATTTAAAAGAGCCTTATTATGATGTGGTGGTTTTAACCAACAGTGCAACTGCCAGCGCGGCAGAGCTTTTTGCCGGTAATATTCGTGACCATGGCTTGGGGATTTTAATAGGCCTGAAAACCTTTGGTAAGGGCACCGTGCAGGAATTTATGAATCTGCTCAGCACCGATGAGCATCAAATGGGTAGCATCAAGCTGACGATGGCAGAATATGTTTTACCGGGGGGAGAAAAAATCCACGGCAAAGGCATAGAACCTGGCATCAGGGTGCAGAACAGAAAAGAATGGTTTGATGACAGCAAGTTTGAGCCCTTCAGCTATGATGGCGTTTACCAGGAAGGTGATACGGGGTCCTCTGTGTTAGCTCTCAAACAACGATTTGAGCTTTTGGGTTATTATGTGGGCGAGGTAGACGAGCAATACGACAGAGAGCTTACCCTTTCCGTCAGGAGCTTTCAAAAGCAAGTGGGGCTCCCGGCAACAGGGGTTATGGATATAGAGACGCAGATTTTGTTCCAGAACCTATTAAAAGAAACGAGAATCGTGATTGACAATCAGCTTGACACAGCTGTTGAGTATCTGCGTGGGAAATAAACGAAAGGTGGGAGATCAGAATGAACAATGCGAAAAAGCGTGCTCTTTCTTTGGTATTGGCGGGCGTTCTTACAGTGGCCATGCCGATTTTTTCACATACCGGCGAAACGGCCTTTGGCGCATCCAGTTTGCAGGATAAAATCAATGCAGCAGCAAAGCAAAAAAAGGAAGCTCAAGCGGGCATAGCAGCATCAAAAGCCGAATTAGATGGTGTTCTGGCACAGGTGGCACAACTTGATATTGAGGCTGCTGAGATTAGTGCAGAGTTATCGGCTATTGACGATGTCATTGCCGAGACCAATGGAAAAATTGCAGAAAAAGAAGTAGAAATTGCTGAATTTGAAAAGCAGATTCAGGAAAAAGACGAAGCCTTTTGTGCAAGGCTTAAAACCATGGACGAAAGCAACACGGCCAATTACATTGACCTGCTGCTAAACTCTGACAGCATTTCCGATTTTGTTTCAAACATTGAAACCATTCGGGAAATTACTGAGCATGACCAGGGCATTATCAACGAGATGATTGCCCTTAAGCAAAATGTCGAGGCATCTAAAGAGGAGCTTGTTTCTCACCGCTCTGAACTTGAGGAAGCAAGAGGTTTGGTGCAAGCTAAGCAGAATGAACTGAATAAGAAAATTGCAGAGAAGCAAAGCTATATGGATTCTCTCCAAAATGATATCAGTAAGTACCAACAAATCGAGCAGGCAGCCGAGGCAGAAGAGGCAAGTCTGCGCGCCAGCGCGGCGGCATCAACATCCCGCTCGCAAACGCCGACAAATGGCAACAGAATCAAGTATAACGGCGTATTCTGCTGGCCTGCGCCCAGCTATACCTATGTTTCATCAGAATATGGCTACCGCGTACACCCTGTTTACGGTACAACAAAATACCATTCCGGCTTAGACCTGGCAGCACCCGGCGGCACTAACATTTTAGCTGCGGCAGATGGCGTGGTTACGCTGGCAAGATGGAACGGCGGTTACGGAAACTGTATTGTGGTTGACCATGGCGGTGGTCTGGCTACCCTTTACGGCCACTGTCAGAAGCTCCTTGTCTCATCGGGTCAAAGGGTTTCTAAGGGTCAGGTCATCGGTCTGGTGGGAACGACGGGTGTTTCTACCGGTAACCATCTCCATTTTGAAGTGCATAATAACGGCAAGGTGACAGATCCCTGGCCGTATTTAAGGTAAATTAAGGCCTAAGGAGTGTCGGGATTGTACACAAAAAAGCATCTTGTTATAACAGCAATAGTGGCCGTGGTCGTGACTGCGCTGATCAGCTGCGTATGTTTCTTCAGCGTGACGGTTTATGATTCCTTTGATGAGATCAGCCGTGCCAAGCAAATTATTGAAAGTGAATATGTGAATTCTCTTTCGGATGAGCAGAAAGACCGCATGCAGGATTGGGCCATACAGGGCATGGTGGCAAGTCTGGGCGACCAGTACAGCCGGTATTTAAACACAGAGGATATGGAAGAATATACCGAGGAGCATCAGGAAAACTATGTGGGTATTGGCGTCAGCGTCATGTTTGACGGATTGGAAGAAACACTCACGGTGGTTTCGCCTTATGACGGCTCTCCCGCGCAAAAAGCCGGCATTCTGCCCGGCGATATTATCACGCATGTAGATGATATTGAAGTTTCTGTCGAAACCTATGATGCTGTGATTGAATATATCAGGAGCGGGCAGAATGATACCATGGCCTTTCGCATTGACCGGGATGGGGAAGTGCTTTTAAAATCCGTGACTCGTGAGGCGGTTAAACGCCAATCGGTGTCGCATAAAATGTTTGGTGATGGTCTGGGCTATGTGCGTGTTTCGGAGTTCATCCAAAGCACAGACGCCGATTTCAAACTGGCCGTAAAAGATTTAAAAGAGCGCGGCATGCGAGGTCTTATCATTGACCTGCGCAATAATCCCGGTGGCTATGCGCAAACCGTTATCTCGATGACGGATTCTCTTTTGCCCGAGGGCGTGATTGCATACTTAGAGGATAGTCACGGCAAACGGCAGTATTTTCATTCGGATGCAGAGGCTTTAGAGATGCCGATGGTTGTTTTAATTAACCGCGGAACGGCCAGTGCTTCAGAGCTTTTGGCAGGTAGCTTACAGGCGCATGGCCTGGCAACCGTTATTGGTGAAAAAAGCTATGGCAAGGCGGTGGGGCAATCGTTGTATCCGCTCAGCGCTAAAACGGCGATTTACCTGACTAACTCCCGCTACTTTACGCCGAAGGGCAATTGTATTGATGGTGTTGGTATTGAACCGGAAATTCCGGTTCCTTTGGCAGATGAACTTTTAAGTAAAATCGGTATTTTAGAGCCTGACGATGATGCACAGCTGGCAAAGGCCATCGAGGTTTTACTCAGCAAGACGGTGCAATGAGGCAACTTATGTGTATAAGGAAGTGACATTTTGAAAACTGTTCTTTTGTTTTTCTTTTTGTATGCACTTATCTTTTTGATGTGTTATTTTTCTGTTTTTTCTGAAACAAAAAACAGAGAACTTAAGAAAAAAAGTTTGATATATCCGGCCGCAGCTTTACTCTGCGGCTGGTTTGTTATTCAATTGGTGCTGGGGCAAACGGTGCGCGGTTATATACAGGATATGGACCTTTTCACAAGCTGGGCGTCTTTTGCAGAAGACCACGCCGTTTGGGAGTATTATACGACGGATTTATATGTGGACTATCCGCCGGTGTATCTTTATGTTTTATATGGCATAGGTAAGCTGGCACAGTTGTTCTGTGTAGCGCCGGAAACGTCAGCGTACATCATGTTCTTAAAATTTGTTCCCATTTTGTTTGATGCGTTAACAACGGTTTGCATCTATCAGTTCTCAAAAGCGTATATCGGCGAGAAAAAGGCGTTGATTCTGGCTTTTTTGAGTGCTGTAAATCCGGTTCGGGTTTTGGATTCAACCTTTTGGGGACAGATTGACAGCGTGACCTGTTTTGCGGCAGCGGGCATGTTACTTGCGCTTTACAATCGACGGTATGTGCTCAGCATTTCGCTGTTTACTCTGCTCTTTTTAACCAAACCGCAACTGATTGTTTTTGCACCGCTTCTGTTTTTTGTGATGCTGTTTGACCTTGTGAAAAGCAGACAAACAGAGGCGTGGAAAAAGATGCTTACATCTTTTTTGCTATCCGCCCTTTCGGCAGTTTTGATTCTTGTGCTTGTTCCCCTGCCTGCCACCAGCGGCAACTATGGACTTTTACTTGCAAATTACCAAAAGGCTTTGGGTTTATATCCTTATGCTACGCTGAATGCCGCCAATTTGTTTGGTGCTTTGGGCGGTAACTGGATTGAATATGACAACAAGCTATTCATGCTTTCTTATCAGGCCTGGGGTTATATTTTTATTGTTGGCATTTCTCTTTTTGTGGGCTATCGCGCTTGGAAAGACAGTGACAGAAAAAGCATTTTTTCGCTTGGTGTTCTTTTGGTTCTTGGTGTTTTCATGTTGGGGCACAGCATGCATGAGCGATATAGCCTGCCGGCGCTTTTGCTTTTAATTTTGATGTATGTTTTATATGGCGAGAGAAAATGGCTTTTATTTTATGGTGCCTTTTCTTTGACCGGCTTTATTAATTGCGCCTGGGTGCTTATCTATAACTGGCAGGAAAAGTTTATTGAATTTGATAATGTGCCCTTCAGACTTCTTTCGCTGGTTCAAGTTATTTTGTTTGCACTTTGGTTTTATTTCGCATTTGTGAAAAAAGAGCCAACTGCAAAAAAAGGGAAGGCTACACCTGCTGCAAAAAGAAGAGAGAAAAAAGCAAAACAGGTTGTGGCACCGCTTTTAAAAACAGAAGGCAGCAGACGGCTTAAACGCATAGATTATTGGCTCATGCTGGGACTGACGGTTTTGTATGCCGTATTTGGATTTTATCGTTTGGGCAGCCTTTCGGTGCCGGAAACCGGTTGGTATCCGGAGGCGGCGCAGGAGAGCGTGACGCTTGACCTGGGCAGTAGTTGTGATGTGGAAGATATGCATGTGTATGCAGGCTGGATTGACAGACGTACAACGGATCATGAAGTTATGCGTGACCTTATCGTTATGACATCAGAAGATGGCGAAACCTGGCAGGAAGAGGACTTCTTTTTAACGCTTGACTCTGTTTTCAGATGGCACAGAGTATACTTTGAAAAAACGCCCTTTCGCTATGTGAAAATGATTTGTGATGATAACCGCTTTTATATGAATGAGGTAGCACTATTCGGGCAAAATGGAACGCAACGCTTTATGGTTGAGCAGGTGCTTTCAGATAACGAAACAGCGCAGCTTTTAATCGATGAGCAGGACAAGGTGCAGTATGAGTTTAGTTGGTATGACGGCACCTACTTTGATGAAATCTATCACCCGCGCACTGCTTATGAATATATCCATCATCTGTATCCCTATGAAAATACCCACCCGCCCCTTGGCAAGGTGATTATTTCTGCCGGCATTATGTTGTTTGGTATGAATCCCTTTGGTTGGCGCTTTTTTGGAACCTTGTGCGGTGTGCTTATGGTACCCCTGATGTATGTGATGGGTAAAAAGATGTTCAAACGCACCATACCTGCTTTTGTGGCGGCGTTTTTGTTCAGTTTTGATTTTATGCACCTGTCGCAAACACGAATTGCCACCATCGATTCCTATACAACCTTATTTGTGATGGCGATGTACCTCTTTATGTTTTTATATATGGAAAAAAGCGAAAACGGGGAAAAAGGCGCAACACTGTCCCTGTTTTTATCCGGACTTTGCTTTGGTTTGGGTGCTGCGACGAAGTGGCAGGGCGTGTATGCAGGGCTTGGACTTGCCTTTTTATACTTTTTCCGTTTGGCGCGTCACTGCCGGATTAAGCTGTCTGCGACCGCTATGACGGGTAAGCGGGCAGGGAAGGTATGCAAGCCGGAAATCATCAAAAGCATTGTGCAAGGCTTTTTGTTCTTTGTGGTTGTGCCCGCGATTGTTTATTTCGTTTCGTACATTCCGGCCATGATGACAGAAAGCACGGGTCTTTCGTTCTTTTTTACCAATCAGGGCTCTATGCTACACTATCATAGCACGCTGGAGGAGCCGCACGCCTATGGGTCAAGTTGGTGGCAATGGCCTCTTGACTTTAAGCCCCTTTATGCCTACAGCCCCAACCGTAATTTTGTACCGGAGGGCATGGCGATGGGTATTACCAGTATGGGTAATCCGCTGATTTGGTGGGCAACAATTCCGACTGTTATCTGGTCGATTGTTCAATTGGTGAGAAAAAGAGAAACGCTGGATTTGCCGCTGCTTGTTTCTGTTGTGGGATTTTTCTCACTTTATGTACCTTGGATTTTTGTAACCAGAACGGCGTTTATTTACCACTTCTTCCCCTGCGTTGCCTTTGTGGTGTTTATGATTGTTCGGTTTATCATGGAACAGATTGAAGAAAATCCGCGTAAAAAGCTATGGCTGTGGTTCTATATGGGTGCGGTATTCGTTCTCTTTCTTGCTTTCTATCCCGTTTTGACGGGCATGAAGATTCCGGAAACCTATGCCCTGCTTCTCAGGTGGGTTCCCGGATGGGTGTTGGGATAAAGGAGAGTTATGCATGGATATAAATAAAACAAAAGAAAAAACAACAATAGAAGGCAGAAATGCAGTCTTTGAGGCTTTGTCTGCCGGAAAGCCGCTGGATAAAATATTTATCAGCGAAACCGTTAAACCGGGCGGTGTGAAAAAACTTGTGGATCTGGCCAAACAGCTGGGTATACCGGTGCAGTATGTCAAGCCCCAAAAGATTAACAGCATGCAAAGAACAGAGGCAAGTCAGGGCGTGGTGGCCGTTTGTGCGGCTGTGCGCTATGCCCATTTAGATGACCTCTTTTTAAAAGCACAGGCAAAGGGGGAGCCGCCGTTTATCATCATAGCTGATGAAATTACCGACCCGCATAATTTAGGCGCCATTATCAGAAGTGCCAATGCGGCCGGTGCCCATGGCGTCATCATTCCTAAAAACAGAGCAGCGGGCTTGGATGCAGTGGTAATGAAAACCTCTGCCGGTGCGGCACATCACACGCCCGTGGTGCGCGTTACCAACCTGGCGCAGACTATAGATGAACTAAAAGAAAGAGGCTTGTGGTTGGCCGGAGCAGACATGGCCGGTGAAAAAAGCCTTTACGAATGGGATTTAACAGGACCTATTGCGCTGGTAATCGGTTCTGAAGGCAAAGGAATTTCTCGGTTGTTGAAGGAGAAATGCGATTTTTTACTACAGATTCCCATGCTGGGTGAAATTGAATCGCTTAATGCATCGGTAGCGGCGGGGATCATGATGTATGAAGTAGTCAGACAAAGAAATAGCAAATAAAGAAGGATGTGCTATGTATGCCGGCATTGTGGGTGCAGCGATGCTTTGGAAAAACGAGGCATAAAAGTTTTTATCACGCGTCTTCGCCTGCGTACACGGTTTTGGCAGAAGGAAAGGCCTTTTCGAGCTCGGAGAGCATTTTGTCAAGGTCGGCCATTGGTACCAGGGCAGAAAGAGCCGTGCCCGTTGCCGAAAGACAAACTGTTTCGGGCAGGGCAGAAGAAAGCGATTCAAAAAATCCGCTTAAGGCATCCTGAGCAGAAACGATGGTGATTTTAGCGTAACCTCCACAGACGGTCAGTTGCATGGGGTCGCTTTTATCCTTAAGAATGGAGGCTACTTTAAGCACCTTTGCAAAGTCATCGCTTTCCACGGCAAAAGAAAGGCCGAATGCGGGGCGGCGCAATGGCATGAGATTGAGAGAGTCAATTTTGGCGCCCATTTTTCTTAATTGCAGAAATAAGTCTGCTGCCACTTCGGCAGCAGACTTTTTAAATTCCAAATACACTAAAATGACATCAAAAGTCACAGCAATTTCCGTTTGATTGATATGCATACAGAGTCCTTTCTGCAGAATCTTTCTGCGTTTGTGGTTAAAATTCGTATATGGATTATTCCTCTGTGTTTGTTTCAAACATTTCGTATGTTCTGTAGTATTCCTTGCTTTCCTTGTCGTATGTGACGGCGGAACGGTTTTTTTCCAACAGTTTTGTCAAAGCATACAGATCAATCCAAATTTCGTTATTTCCCTCTTTTTGTGTGGCCTCATCAAAGATGAGCTGCATGCCGTAGTGCAGGTGGGGCGTGTTGATGTTATTTACATTTTCCTTGGTGCTGTAGCCTGTCATGCCCAGATATCCAATCACCTCGCCTGCTGTCACAACCTTGCCTTCGTACATGTCGTTATAGGGGTGGTCTTTCCGCAGGTGGGCATAATAATGATATCGCTTTTTGTCGAAACTGCGTATGCCGATACGCCAACCGCCGTATTGATTCCATCCAACGGCTTCCACGATACCGGATTCTACAGCCACAACGGGCGTGCCGACGCTACCCATTAAATCGTGCCCTAAGTGCTTTCGCTTAAAACCGTAGGAACGGGCGTTGCCAAAATCATCAAAATGACTGTAGCTGTAGCCTTTGGCAATGGGTGAAAAAGCCTTTAAGCCATATTTTTTTGTTATGGGTGCGCCGCCTTCGCCTTTTGGCCCGGCAAGTGAAAATTCGCCGACAAAACCGCCTAAAACTGCATCGTAGGCCTCTTTAAAATAGGCGTAATTTTGCATGGAACGGCCTAAAGCGTCGATGCTTTCTTGTTCTTCCTCGGCTGTTTGCAAAAGGCGTGTCAAATCGCTTTTCTTATAGCGGCCAAAGTCCCCACCATAGCGGCTGGCCAAAAAGGCCAGCAGTTCAATCCAGTTATAAGGGGTGTTTCCTTCTTCGTGACTTTTTATGTCCGTTTCTAAGGTATCGCGCAAGGCCTCATAACTCACCGAGAAATCTACCCATTTAATAAACTTTTTTTCGCCGTTTCCTTCGGCATCTGTATGTAAAAAGAAGGAGGGGAGCATAACCGCCGGAATAAAAAGAAAGATGCAACCGATTGCAATCAAAGTTTTTTTTCGTATAATACCAATCAACAAAAAATCACCTCCGTTAGTAATATATGAATCCAAATTGTATAAAATGATATAGAGAAACATGTAGCAAGAGGTGAACGTATGTTTTCGCGGGGAAACAGGATTCGGCGGGCGGCGCTTGTAAGCCTTATTTTCATTTTGATTTTATGCGTTTTTGCTCGGATTAATAAAACGCGCGAAACGGCCATGACGACTCCGGCGACAGAACTTTCTGTGCTGATGTACCATCATGTTTTAAAGGACAGTTCTTACTGGGGAAAATATGTGATATCGCCGTCAGAATTTGAGCAGGATTTGCAGTTTTTGCAAAATAACGGCTATACAGTTGTACGCCTTCAGGATGTGGTGGATTTTGTGCAAAAGGGGAGAGCTCTTCCTGATAAGGCGGTGCTACTTACATTTGATGACGGTTACCTTTCGTTTGACACCTATATCACACCGCTTTTGGAAAAATATAATGCCAGTGCAGTTTTATCGGTGATTGGCAGTTATTCGGATGACTATACGAATAACCACGATACAAATCCTGCTTATGCCCATGTGACCTGGCAGGATGTAAAGCGCATGGCAGAATCAGGCAGGGTGGAAATTGCCAATCATAGCTACAAGATGCACGAGACCAATGAGAGGAGAGGCACCATGCGGCGCGCCGGAGAAAGTGAGGAGGCATACCAACAGACCTTTTTAAAGGATGAAGAGAGAAACAGAGAGTTGATTCAGGCGGCCATAGGGTATAGACCTATTTGCTATACCTATCCGTTTGGATTTATCTCGCCGGAATCCATACCGGTTTTAAAAGAGGCAAAGTATCTGGTTACGTTAAGTTGCACAGAAGGAATCAATTACCTGACGGGAGCGCCCGAGGAACTTTTCGGGCTCAAACGCTTCAACCGCCCGCATGGAAAAAGTGCCGCTGTGATCCTGGGGAAAAAATGACTCTTTAATCAGGTTGAAAAAGTAAGGAATAAACAAAAATTTTAAGAGTGTTTGCAATTTTGTAAAGCAAACGCTCTTTTTTTACAAAAAGGTAAGCAAAAATTAAGAAAAAATACAAATCAGGCCAAAAATAGCTCTGTTTTCTTTTTATATAAAAACCTTGCTTTTTGTATTGGTTTGTGCTATAATATATAAAAAGGCTATTTTTGAAAGCGATTCGGCAAACAGCAACCGGAGGTAAAAAATGGAAAATATGAAAAACACCCAATATGACGAAACCCAAATACAGGTTTTAGAGGGACTGGAAGCAGTTCGGAAACGGCCCGGTATGTATATCGGCTCCACTTCTGCCCGTGGCCTGCATCATTTGGTTTATGAAATCGTTGACAACTCAATTGACGAAGCCTTAGCAGGCTATTGTACAGAGATTGAAGTCATCCTAAATGCCGATGATTCTGTTACCGTTCGCGATAACGGTCGTGGCATTCCGCACGGCATACACCCCAAAATGGGCATTTCAACCATCGATGTTGTCTTCACTGTGTTGCATGCCGGTGGTAAATTCGGTGGTGGAGGTTACAAGGTGTCCGGCGGTCTGCACGGTGTTGGTGCCTCGGTTGTAAATGCTTTATCTACCCATTTGGAAGTGCGCGTGTGTGACGGAGAAGATGTCTGGTTCCAAAGCTATCACCGCGGCGTGCCCGACGGCCAGGTGCATAAAATCGATAAAGGCTCAAGAACAGGAACAGAAATTACCTTCTGGGCCGATGGTGAAATTTTCGAAGAAACTGTTTATGATTATGATACATTGCTTAAGCGTTTGCGTGAGCAAGCGTTTTTAAACGGTGGCTTAAAAATTATCTTTACGGACAATCGCAAAGCAGAACCCGTAACAGAAATGCTGCATTATGAAGGCGGTATCAAAAACTTTGTTTCCTTCTTGTTTAACCAAAAGAAGGAGAGAAAAGATTCACTTGAATATATTAACGAAGATGTCATTTACGTCAGCGGTGAGAAAAACGGCAGTGTTGCCGAGGTGGCACTGCAATGGTATAGCGGCTATGAAGAGGTAACAGAGTCCTTTGCCAACAACATTGCCACAACAGAAGGCGGAACGCATGTTACCGGCTTTAAAGCAGCACTCACAAAAGTTTTAATTGAATATGCAAAGAAATTTAAGATTTTAAAAGACAATGAAGAACTCACCGGCGAAGATGTGCGTGAGGGATTAATTGCTGTTATTTCGGTGAAACTGGAAGAACCTCAATTTGAAGGCCAAACCAAAACCAAGCTGGGTAATTCAGAAATCCGTGGTCTTGTTGAAAATATTTTGAAAGACAAGCTTTCTGATTATTTAGAAGAAAACCCGCAGGTGGGCCGTGCTGTTTTAGAAAAGGCGTTAACAGCCTCGCGTGCCCGTATTGCGGCCAGAAAGGCAAGAGAAGCCACCCGTAAAACTCCGCTGGGCACCAACTCCTTGCCGGGTAAATTGACGGATTGCATAGTGAAGGATCCAACGAAGACGGAAATTTATATCGTCGAGGGTGATTCGGCAGGCGGTTCGGCCAAAAGTGGTCGTGATAGTCGCTATCAGGCTATTTTACCTCTTTGGGGAAAAATGCTGAATGTGGAAAAGGCCCGTGCTGATAAGGTGTATGGTAACGATAAGCTCACGCCGGTTATTCAGGCATTGGGTACAGGTATTGCCGCCGAATTTAACATTGAAAAGCTGCGGTATGATAAAATTGTTATCATGGCCGATGCCGATGTTGACGGCGCCCATATTCAAACCCTGCTGTTAACCTTCTTCTTCCGCTTTATGCGGCCGCTCATTGAGGCCGGTCACATTTATCTGGCTAAACCGCCGCTTTATAAATTAACCCGCGGTAAGCGCAGCAAGGTGGCTTTTAGCGATGAAGAGCGAGACATGATTAGTGAAGAATTTAAAGACGGTGATAAGAATGCAAAGGTTGATATCAGCCGTTATAAAGGTTTGGGTGAAATGAATCCCGAAGAGCTTTGGGAAACCACCATGGACCCGAAAAACAGAGTGTTGTTAAAAGTTACATTAGACGATGCCGAAAAGGCCGACCGGATTTTCAGTGTGCTCATGGGCGACGAGGTTGAACCGCGACGCATTTTCATTGAAGAAAACGCACAATATGTTACAAACCTTGATGTGTAAAATCTTGCCGCATACAGGCCGGAGAATGGGAGATTAGCTATGGCAAAAAATAAAAAATATGAAAATTCTCACTTTGAAGACTATTTGGAAACCCAAACCATTGTGGATATTGATATTGAACAAAGAATGCGCGAGGCGTTTATTGACTATGCTATGAGCGTTATTGTCAGCCGTGCACTGCCGGATGTGCGTGATGGCTTAAAGCCGGTGCACAGACGTATTTTATATTCCATGCACGAAGAGCACTTAACCTATGATAAGCCTTTTTTCAAATCGGCCACAACCGTAGGTAATGTTATCGGTCGCTATCATCCCCATGGCGATGCTTCCGTTTATGATGCTATGGTTCGCCTGGCACAAGATTTTTCCATGCGTTATATGTTGGTTGACGGTCATGGTAACTTTGGTTCGGTGGACGGTGACCCACCGGCTGCCTACCGTTATACAGAGGCCCGCATGAGCAAACTTGCCAATTTAATGCTGGAAAGCATTGAAAAAAATACGGTTGATTTTGCGCCGAACTTTGACGAAAAACGGTCAGAACCGGTGGTGCTTCCAACTCGCATCCCGACGCTTCTCATTAATGGTAGCTCAGGTATTGCGGTTGGTATGGCAACTAACATTCCGCCTCATAACTTAACCGAAGTGTTAAACGGTGTAATTGCTAAAATTGATAATCCGGATATTACGGTGGATGAATTAATGGAATACATTCCGGGCCCTGATTTCCCCACCAGGGGTTACATTATGGGTCATCGTGGAATTAAAAATGCCTATGAAACCGGTCGTGGTAAAATTATCATCCGCGCGAAGACTGAAATAGAAGAACATGGTGACGGCACTTCATCTATTATCGTGACGGAGCTTCCTTACCAGGTTAACAAAAAAATGCTGGTGGAATCCATTGCCGAGCTTGCTAAGGAAAAACGCATTGAAGGCCTGGCAGATATTGATGACCATTCATCCGATCGTGTGGGTATTCGTATTGATATTTCGCTCAAGCGTGATGCAAATCCGCAGGTTATATTAAACCAGCTGTATAAGTATACACGTCTGCAGGACAGCTTCTCTGTGAATTTGTTAGCCATTCACGATGGTCGTCCCAAAACCATGGGCCTGTGCGAGGTTCTTGACCATTTCATTGCATTTCAGGAAGAGATTGTCACCCGCAGAACCCGCTTTGATTTAGAAAAAGCAGAAGCCAGGATGCACATTTTAGAAGGCCTGCGCATTGCTCTTTCAAATATCGATGAGATTATTCGCATTATTCGCAGTGCTTATGATGATGCAAAAGAGCGCTTAATGGAGCGGTTTTCTCTTTCGGAAATTCAGGCGCAAAGTGTGCTTGATATGCGTTTGGCACAGTTGCAACGCTTAAATGGCGAGAAAATTGAAAATGAATATAACGAGCTACTTGCCAAAACAAAAGAATATAAGGAGCTTTTGTCTGATCATGGCAAACTGATGAACCAAATTAAGGTAGAATTAACAGACATTCGTGACCAATACGGTGACGAGCGTTATACTGAAATTCAAGAATCAATGGATGAAATCGATATTGAAGATCTGATTGAAGAAGAAGATGTTGTTATCACCTTAACGCATTTTGGTTATGTAAAGCGCTTACCGGTTGATACCTATAAGGCGCAGCGTCGTGGCGGTAAAGGTATTATGGGTATTACCACAAGAGAAGAAGACTTTGTGGAAAGACTGTTTGTCACCAGCACTCACAACTATGTATTGTTCTTTACCACAAAGGGTCGTGTGCACCGCCTAAAGGCTTACGAAATTCCCGAGGCAGGCAGACAAGCCAAGGGAACGGCAATTGTAAATCTGTTGCAGCTTGAGCCGGATGAAAAAGTAACTGCAACCAT
>SVKI01000021.1 GCA_015068555.1 Oscillospiraceae bacterium
AGGGGCAGGCTGGTGAAAGAGTTGCGGTTGGCAGACCTTTCGACGAGCCTATAGGCTCGGCCAGCATATTGCCCTAAGGGGGCAGTGCAAGCCACCGGCACGGCCGGTGGTTATGACTAAATCAATTGTTAAATACTTGATTTTTTTTCTTTGCTATGGTACAATACCTAATTGTGCAAAAAAACATAAGGGGGCAGAGTCCGGTGCTGTGGCGCCGGTAAAACTATGAAAACTTTTCAACCAAAATTCTTTTTAACACTAAAGGACTATAACGGCAAAAAGCTGGTTAGCGACTTGGTGGCCGGCCTGATTGTGGCTATCATCGCTCTGCCGCTTTCCATTGCGCTTGCGATTGCTTCCGGTGTATCGCCGGAAAAGGGTCTTTATACGGCCATTGTTGCTGGTTTTGTTATTTCCTTTCTGGGTGGTAGCAATGTAAACATTTCAGGTCCTACGGCCGCTTTTGCAACCATTGTAGCAGGTATTGTGATGCAGTTTGGCTTAGAAGGCCTGGTTATTGCCACACTGATGGCGGGCATCATGCTGATTGCCATGGGCCTGCTTCGCTTTGGGTCTTTGATTAAATACATACCCTACACGATTACGACCGGCTTTACGGCAGGTATTGCCATCACCATTGTCATCGGCCAGCTTAAAGACTTTTTTGGCCTGACATTTGCCGAAGGAACCCATGCGGTTGAAACGATGGAAAAGGTATCTGCGGTAATCAATTCTTTTGCAACCTTTAACTGGCAGGCGGTTTTGGTGGGTTTGATTGGTCTTGCTATCTTGATTGTGTGGCCCAAAATCAACAAAAAGATTCCCGGCTCATTGATTGCAGTTATTGTGGGTGTTGTCATTGTCAAGGTGTTTCATATGGAGGTGAATACGATTGGCGATTTGTACGAAATCTCGCGCCAGGCACCTACATTTACGCTTCCTCATATTGATTTTGAAATGATTCAAAAATTACTCCCCAGCGCCTTTACCATTGCAATTTTAGCGGCTATTGAATCGCTTTTATCCTGCGTGGTGTCAGACGGCATGATAGGGGATAAGCATAATTCCAACACCGAGCTCATTGCCCAGGGCGTGGGCAATATCTGTTCGGGTCTTTTTGGCGGCATTCCGGCAACCGGTGCTATTGCAAGAACTGCGGCAAACGTTAAAAACGGCGGCCGTTCACCCATATCCGGCATGGTGCATGCGATTGTGCTGTTACTGATTCTTTTGGTGCTGATGCCCTATGCGGCCTGGATTCCCATGCCGATTATAGCAGCTATCTTGTTTATGGTGGCCTATAACATGAGCGAATGGCGGCACTTTGTGGAGATTTGCAAAACGGCTCCTAAAAGCGATATCATCGTGTTGGTGCTCACCTTTGTGCTCACCGTTGTGTTTGATTTGGTTGTGGCGATTGAAATTGGACTTTTAATCACCGTTATTTTGTTTATGAAACGCATGGCGGATGTGACCAATATCCGCAGCTGGGAAAAGTGTGAGTCAGAAGATGAAGAGGGTCGTTTAAAGGCAATTCCCGCCGGAACACAGGTTTTTGATATTGAAGGACCTTTATTCTTTGCAACGACCGATAAATTTGCATCCCTTTCTGTTGCAGAAGAAACCAAGGTGGTCATCCTGCGTATGCGCAGCATTCCCGCCATGGACGTTTCGGCACTTCGGTCGCTCATGGCCATGCATGAACAGTGCGTGGAAAGAGGTGTGACAGTGCTGTTCTCACATGTGAACCGGCAACCGTTTTCCGTAATCGAAAAATCTGGACTTTACCAAAAGGCAGGCGCAGAAAACTTCTGCGAAAATATTGATGCAGCGTTAAAAAGAGCTGCCGAACTGTGCACAAATTAAAATAATAAGAGGACGCTTTTCATCAGGCGTCCTCTTTTGTTTGTAATTTGGGCAGAAAATCTCTATATGACTCTTGATTTTAACGACAAAATTTGATATACTTATAAAAATAGATATTACTCTGAGAGGATGTGTTTTTTTGGCTGAGCTGAAGATAAGAGAGGGTTTAACTTTTGATGATGTTCTTTTAGTGCCGCAAAAATCCGATGTTACACCCGATATGATTAAACTTAACACACAATTAACACGCAAAATTAAATTGAATGTGCCGCTGATGAGTGCTGCCATGGATACGGTAACAGAATCGGCATTAGCCATTGCCATGGCCCGTGAAGGCGGCATTGGTATCATTCACAAAAACATGCCGATTGAGAAGCAAGCAAGTGAAGTGGATATTGTTAAGCGCTCCGAAAACGGCGTTATTGTGAATCCCTTCTTTCTTTCGCCTGAGCACACCTTAAAAGATGCTGATGATTTGATGGGTAAATATAAAATCTCCGGCGTTCCCATTTGTGAGGGTGGCAAGCTGGTTGGCATTATCACCAACCGCGACCTGCGCTTTGAGACCGATTTTTCCCGCCAGATTAAGGAAGCTATGACTAAGGAAAATCTGGTAACCGCTCCTGTTGGCACAGACCTTGCACAAGCACAGGAAATTCTGCGCCACCACAAAATTGAAAAGCTGCCCATCGTGGATGACGAAGGCGGTCTGCGCGGGCTGATTACCATTAAAGATATTGAAAAAAGTGTGCGTTATCCGAACGCTGCCAAAGATGCTAACGGCCGTCTTTTGGTTGGTGCCGCATTGGGTGTTACCAAAGACGTGTTAGAGCGTGCCAAGGCATTGGTGGATGCACAAGTGGATGTATTTGTGTTAGACTCGGCTCACGGCCACAGCGAAAACATTATCAAAACCGTTCGCCTGGTTAAAGAAGCCTTCCCCGAAGTACAGCTGATTGCCGGTAATATTGCAACCGGTGCTGCGGCAGAGGAATTGATCAAAGCCGGTGCAGATGCTGTTAAGGTTGGTATCGGTCCCGGTTCTATCTGTACCACGCGTGTGGTTGCCGGTGTAGGCGTTCCGCAGGTAACGGCCATTGCTGACGTGGCAGAGGTAGCTGCAAAATATGGTGTGCCCGTTATCGCTGACGGTGGTATTAAGTATTCCGGCGACCTGCCGAAGGCTATTGCAGCAGGTGCTGATGTGATTATGATTGGTAGCTTGTTTGCCGGCTGTGAAGAAAGCCCGGGTCAGGAAGAAATCTATCAGGGCAGACGCTTTAAGGTATATCGCGGTATGGGCTCTCTGGCCGCTATGGAGGTTGGTTCTAAAGACCGTTACTTCCAGACCAACACCAAAAAATTAGTGCCCGAAGGCGTTGAAGGCCGCGTGCCGTATAAAGGCCCCCTTTCTGATACCGTGTATCAGCTTTTGGGTGGCTTGCGCTCCGGTATGGGCTACTGCGGCACGGCAACCGTTCCCGATTTAAAGGAACGTGGTCAGTTTGTCAGAATTACCGGTGCCGGCTTAAAGGAAAGCCATCCGCATGATATTTATATAACCAAAGAGGCTCCTAACTACAGCACACAGAGCTGATTTTGGTGAGTAGCAACCGAAAGGCAGATGTGAATGAGTAAAAAAGAATATGGCAACGAGAGCATTTCGTCCCTAAAAGGTGCAGACCGTGTGCGTATGCGTCCTGCAGTTATTTTTGGTTCTGATGGAATAGAGGGCTGCCAGCATTCCTTCTTTGAAATACTGTCAAACTCCATAGATGAAGCCAGAGAAGGCTACGGTACCGAAATTGAGGTCACCCGTTATATGGATAAATCCATTGAGGTGAAGGACTACGGACGCGGTATTCCCCTCGATTATAACGAAAAAGAACAGCGCTATAACTGGGAGCTGGTTTTCTGCGAGCTGTATGCCGGCGGTAAATACAAAAACAATTCCGGCGAAAACTATGAGTTCAGCCTGGGCTTAAATGGCCTGGGTTCCTGTGCTACGCAGTACAGTTCCTCCTATATGGATGTAACGGTTTGCCGCGATGGTAAAAAATACACCATCCATTTTGAAAAGGGTGAGCCGGTGGGCGAACTGCAGGCAGAGCCCTTCCGCCATAAAAAAACGGGTACTGATATTAAGTGGCGGCCGGACCTTGAGGTGTTTACCGATATTAATATCCCCTTGGAATATTACCAGGAGGTATTAAAGAAGCAGGCCGTGGTGAATGCCGGTCTCAAATTTGTTTTGTATAACCAGACCGCAGAAGGCTGGGATATGTATGAATACATTTATGAAAACGGCATTGTGGATTATATGAAAGAGGTCAGTGCCGAAAAGGAGATCACACCGGTTTATTCCTTTGATGCCGAGCGCCGTGGCCGTGACAGAGAAGACAAGCCGGAATATAAGGTGAAAATGCAGTTTGCATTTTGCTTTAACAATGAAATCAACATGTTAGAGTACTACCATAACTCCAGCTTTTTAGAGCACGGCGGCGCACCTGATAAGGCGGTGCGTAACGCATTCGTATATGAAATTGACCAATATCTGAAAAACAGCGGTAAATATACAAAGAATGAAAGTAAAATCGGCTTTGTTGATGTGGCCGACAGTTTGATTTTTATCTCCAACTCGTTCTCAACCTTAACAAGCTATGAAAATCAGACGAAAAAGGCTATTACCAACCGCTTCATTCAGGAAGCGATGACAGAGGTTCTGCGTCATCAGCTTGAGGTGTACTTCATCGAGCATAAGGCAGAAGCCGATAAGATAGCCGATCAAGTACTGATTAACAAGCGCAGCCGCGAGAGCGCCGAGCGTGCCCGTGTAAACATTAAAAAGAAGCTGACGGGCAGTATCGACATCACCAACCGCATCAATAAGTTTGTAGATTGCCGTACGAAAGACACCAGTGTACGCGAAATTTACATTGTGGAAGGTGATTCGGCTTTAGGTTCCTGTAAGCTGAGCCGGAACGCAGAATTTCAGGCGATTATGCCGGTTCGCGGTAAGATTTTAAACTGCTTAAAAGCGGGTTATGATAAGATTTTTAAAAGTGAGATTATCACAGACCTTGTGAAGGTTTTGGGCTGTGGCGTGGAGATTAAGCACAGCAAATCAAAAGAACTGAGCAGCTTTGATTTAGACTTGCTCCGTTGGAACAAGGTGATTATCTGTACGGATGCAGATGTTGACGGTTTCCAGATCAGGACGTTGATTCTAACCATGATTTATGTGCTTATGCCGACGCTGATTGAGGCCGGCAAGGTATTCATAGCCGAAACACCGCTCTTTGAAATCACCTGCGGAAAAGAAACATTTTTCGCTTATAACGAACGCGAAAAGCAGGAGATTTTAGAGAAGATTGAAAACAAAAAGTATTCTATTCAGCGCTCGAAAGGTTTGGGTGAGAATGACCCGGAAATGATGTCGCTCACCACGATGAATCCCGAAACGCGCAGATTAATTAAGGTCACAGCGGAGGATGCGCAAAAAACCCTTGAAACATTTGAACTGTTGCTGGGCGACAACCTGCAAGGCCGTAAGGAATTTATTGCAGAGTGCGGGCACCTGTATCTGGATATGACCGATGTAAGCTAAAGAGGCTATCCTCACAGGAAAAAACAGGCTATAGCATTGCTATAGCCTGTTTTTTTAAACTCTTGTCACTCTATTTTTTTGTAATAATCAGAAAGAACAATGATATCGTTTGTTTCAATGCTTTCCTTCACGCGTTGTTTTTGGGTTTGATAGTGCTCTGTCTCGCTCAAGGATTCTTCCTCTTCGCCGCCGGGATAGTAGCCGGTTTCATCCATAAAGCCCCAGGTTTCAAATAAGGCAAAACCACTGTTATCAGGCGAGAAGATGTCGCCGCCGATGTATTTGGCATCCGTCTTAAGTCCAAACAGGTTAACAAGCGTTGGTGCCCAGTCAATTGTCATCATGGGTTTTGCAATTTTTTCAGGCTTTGTGCCATGGGCATAGATAAAGGCGGGCACGGTGTAAGATAGGGTATCGCCCTTCCAATTTTTCTCTGCACCGTCTTTTGAAACGCCGTAGGCATAATGGTCGGTATAGGCAACAATCACCGTGTCATCCAACAGGCCGTCGGCCTCTAACCGTTCTAACAGCTGCCTGAAAAAGGAATCCGTGTCGGCTGCTAAAATACGGATGTTATTTCGCTCTTCGTCCTCATCGGCTGAAATCATATCGGGCCGATATTCTTTGGCAAGCAGCAGCTTTGGGTCATCACCCAGATAGGGCAGATGCGCCGAATAGGTGACTAAAAAGTTAAAAAACGGCACAGATTCTGTCATCTTCTCGTACAATAGGTCGTTCTTTAATATGTTACTGTCCAGTTCGGCTTCTACGCCGGTCAGGCCAAATTCGCCGAAGGAGTTATACTTGTTATAGCCGAAGCTTTTGTGCATAATTCCGCGGTTATAAAATTCCGGACTGTTAAAGTGGAACGAATTCACCGTGTATCCTGCCTCTTTAAAAAGTCGCGGCAGGGCATAGGGGAATGAGTGGGTGCTGAAGTTGGAGGCACTCACAGCAGCAACCGGCGTAAAATGGCCGGTGTTAAAGGCAAATTCTGCACCGAAGGTAAAACCGGAACCAAAGAAGGGTGCGTTGTAATTGGTGAAGTGAATGCCGTTTTTAAGCAGATAGTGTAGTGTGGGTGTGGTTTCTTCGTCAATCATCCAGGTGTCCATACTTTCCATCATCACGGCAATCACGTTTTTGCCTTCAAATATACCTGTGTAGGCGTTGGGGGTCGGCACTTCTTTTTGTGCAAAGTATTCGTCTACTCTTGCAAGATCTGTATCGCTGTAATTTCTCTTTGGAAAGAGCGTGTGATACGCATCTAAAAAAGTGAATTGATACAAGCCTGTGGTCTCGTAGCTTTTGTTAATATCGTTAAAGTTTTTATACACAAGTCGAGGCTTGCGCCAGGTGTCCCAACGATTGACCGAATCACGGTGCAGAGTCGGTTGCATACACAGGTGCGTGATAAAAATCACCAAAAAAGGGCAGACGAGCAATAGACATCTGTTTTTCCGGCCAAGCTTGGGATGTCTCCACTTTGCGCAGGCGATGATGGTGGAAGCAAGAGCCAACAGCGTATAGGCGATCAGCTCATTATCAATCACTTTGATGGCCTCATCCAGATAGGCAGCACCTTCGCCGGCAAGAGCTATACTGCCCAGCCAGAAGAACTGGTCGAAAATTTTATAATACACATATTCACTGAAGGAAAATACGATAAAAAAGGCAGAAATGCCTGCAAACACCAATCTGCCCGCCTGTTTGGGAAGAGCATACACGCAGAACAGGATAATCAAGGAAATCCAGCCCAGGTCAAACAAAAAAGCAACCAGTTTCACATAGCTTTCTTTAAAAACACCGGGCAATAGCCCCTTCAGCCAGAATTCCGGTAAAATAAGTGCAATTGCACAAAACACCAAAAAATAATAATTTTTAATAAATGATTTTACTTTCTTCAGAAAAGGAAGCAAGAGCTCACCATCCTTTTACGACAATTTTCTCACCCATTGTATCACAGTTACATTTATTTTTCAAGTGATTTCCAATTTCAGAAGAAAGAAAAGCAACTACATGCCGTTCATAAAGAAAAAAAGTACGGAGACTCATCGTGATGAGTCTCCGTACTTTTTTAAATATGTTTCAACCTATCTGTTCAATAAAACGACAGGCGGTCAGGGCAGCAACGGCACCATCGGCTGTGGCTGTTGTTACCTGACGAATGGTTTTGGTGCGACAGTCGCCGGCGACAAAAATACCGGCTTTGCTATTGGGCAAGCAGTCTTCACCGGAGATGATATAGCCGTTTTCGTTCAGGCTGACCATTTCGGCAAAAGGTTCATTATCTGCCACCTGGCCGATAGCAACAAAGATGCCATCTACGGTCAGCTCGCTATTCGTGCCGGTTTCTTCATTTTTTAGAACAATGGCCGAAAGTTGTCTTTCACCTAATAGCTCACAAACAACCGTGGAAAGAATAATTTCTACATTGCTTTTTCGTGCAAGCTCCTGGGCAAGTTTTTCTTCCCCTGTAAAGAAGGGAAGGTTCTGAATCACATAGACTTTCTTGCAACCATTGCTGAGGGAGATAGCTTCCTGCAGAGCAGAGTTTCCACCGCCGATAACAGCAACGGTTTTATCCTTATAAAAGGCACCATCGCACACGGCACAGTAGGAAACACCTTCACCGGTAAGTTCTTCTTCGCGGTCAAGCCCCAGCGTACGGTGACGTGAGCCTGTGGCGATAATTACCGTTTTACCTGCATAGCTGCCTGCCTTTCCTGTAACAGTAAAGTTGCCTGCTTCGCCGGAGATGGAAACAGCCGTATCCAGTTCGATTTCTGCACCTTGGGTCAAAGCCTGTTCCACCATTTTTTCGGCAATTTCGTTACCACTTGCGGTTGGAAAACCGGGATAGTTTTCTACCAACGGGGAATGGGTAATCTGACCGCCGAAGGTGGCTTTTTCTAATAATAAAACACTTTTTTCAGCGCGGCGGGCATAGATGGCGGCCGTTAGACCTGCCGGCCCTGCACCGATTATAATAATATCATACATGGTCTATCCTCACTATGCTCGTACAACCGCTTCTGTAAAGGCGCGGATGTTAGACAGATTTACAATTTTTTCAGCCTTGCCGTCAGCTAAATGAACCAGAGTTGGAGCCTGACGCACTTCATATTCTTCAGCCAGTTCCGGATTTTCGTTTGCCACAATCACCTCATAGCTAAGGCCGGCTTTATCTAAAAAGTGCTTTGCCATTTTACAGTTAGGGCAGGTGGTAGAAACAAACAACATCAGCTTGTTATCTTCGTCGTAACAAGCTGCGTCTGCCTCGGGGGCATCTGTACAGCAATCATCAAAATCCAAATCGCCAAAGCGTTCGGGGTTATACACCAGACGGTCTTTATATTCCTGTGCCTTACCGTCGTTCCAGTTCTGAACGGGACGGTAATAACCGGTGATACGGCTGTAGATTTCTGTTACGGCACCGCAGGTCGGACAGGTGGAAACTTCACCTGCAATGTAGCCGTGTTCCTTACATACGGAATAGGTCGGTGATAAGGTATAATAAGGAAGCTTATATTTTTGAGCTATCTTTCTAATGAGGGCAGCCGCACTCTTCCAGCTGGGCAGTTTTTCGCCCAGGAAGGCGTGGAATACGGTACCGGAAGTGTAGAGAGTCTGCAATTCATCCTGCACATCAAGAGCTGCAAAAATATCATCGGTGTAACCAACAGGCAGGTGTGAAGAGTTGGTGTAGTAAGGTGTTCCGTCTGTTTTATCAGAAGCGGTGATGATTTCAGCATAGCGGGCCACATCGTGCTTGGCCAGACGGTAGCTGGTGGACTCTGCCGGTGTTGCTTCTAAGTTGAAGAGGTCACCGTAGCGTTCCTGATAGTCGGACAAACGTTCACGCATGTGGTTTAACACTTGCTTGGAAAATTCCTGTGTTTCGGCATGTGTCATATCCTTGCGAAGCCATTTTGCATTAAGACCCACTTCGTTCATGCCCACAAGACCGATGGTGGAGAAGTGGTTTTGGAAGCTACCCAAATAACGCTTGGTATAGGGATATAAGCCTTCGTCTAACAGCTTGGTAATGACCTTACGCTTAATATCCAGCGAGCGGGCAGAGATATCCATCAAGCGGTCAAGACGGGCATAGAAATCCTTTTCATCTGCCGCAAGGTAAGCAATGCGGGGCATGTTAATGGTAACAACGCCGATAGAACCGGTGCTTTCACCACTACCGAAGAAACCGCCGGACTTTTTACGAAGTTCACGCAGGTCGAGACGGAGACGGCAGCACATACTGCGCACATCGCTGGGCTCCATGTCGCTGTTGATGTAGTTGGAGAAGTACGGTGTTCCGTATTTGGAAGTCATTTCAAACAGGAGCTTGTTATTCTCTGTTTCAGACCAGTCAAAATCACTTGTGATGGAGTAGGTCGGGATGGGATACTGGAAGCCGCGGCCATTAGCGTCACCTTCAATCATGGTTTCAATAAAGGCGCGGTTAATCATATCCATTTCCTTTTTGCAGTCTTTATACTTAAAGTCCATCTCTTTGCCGCCAACGATGGCATTGAGTTCTGCCATGTCACCGGGAACCGTCCAGTCTAAGGTGATGTTGCTAAAGGGTGCCTGCGTACCCCAACGGGACGGCGTGTTCACGCCGTAGATAAAGGATTCGATACATTTTTTAACTGTATCATAATCTAAATTATCAGCCTTAACAAAAGGCGCTAAATACGTATCAAAAGAAGAGAAAGCCTGTGCACCGGCCCACTCGTTTTGCATAATGCCCAGGAAGTTAACCATCTGGTTGCAAAGGGTGGAAAGATGCTTGGCAGGTGCAGAGGTAATCTTACCGGTTACGCCGCCAAGGCCTTCCGTAATCAGCTGTTTTAAAGACCAACCGGCACAGTAACCGGTTAACATGGAAAGGTCATGAATATGAATGGCAGCTTCTTTATGAGCAGAAGCGATTTCATCATCATAAATTTCAGATAACCAGTAGTTAGCCGTAATGGCGCCGGAGTTACTTAAAATTAAACCGCCTACAGAATAGGTAACGGTAGAATTTTCCTTCACGCGCCAGTCGTTAACGTTTACATAATTGTTCACCGTTTCTTTGTAGTCAAGGTAAGTGCTCTGCATGCTACGCAGCTTTTCATGCTGGCGGCGGTAGAGGATGTAGGCTTTTGCCACATCAGCATAGCCGGCCTGTACCAAAACGGATTCCACACTATCCTGAATATCTTCAACGGCGATTTGGTCATCCTTGATTTTGGGCTCAAAATCGGCGGTAACCTTTAACGCTAAAAAATCAATGATATTTTCATTATAGTTTTTTTCCTGCGCATCAAAAGCAAGCGTGATGGCATCGCTGATTTTCTTAAGATCAAAGGCTACGGTTTTTCCGGTACGTTTTAAAACAGTATACATCTGTTTTCTCTCCTTATCATTATTTTTCTTTGGCGGGAAGGCGCGTATATGGATTTCGTACAGTTGTGCAATTTGTTTTTACGATTTTGTGTTTAAAGGCATAAAATTCCTTCCGATGCCTGTAGATATCAGTATAGCATATCTTGCGGTTAAAAGCAACAACAAAAACTACATCTTGTGTATTTTTGGTAAAAGTGTACAATTTGGAAGATGGAAGAAAATGAATCGGAGTGCTTTGTAAAATGCCGGTGTCAGTGAAATAGCGGCATATAGGCATCTTGGCTAAAATTGGAAAAGCTGAATGAGGACACAAGGGATGGCGATTTTGCAATTTTTTTATGCAGATGTACAATAATTGTAACGCTATATATAAAAATAAGAAATTTTTTTAAAAATTTAAAAAGAAATGCTTGACAGATTTACTTGACTATGATAGTATAGTAAATTGCATTATATATACAAAATAGGGTTTTTATGCGCATGCCCGCCACTTATATATACATATATAAAAGGAAGGGATAGGCCAAAAGGGGATTATGCCGGCGCATGGTAATACATATTTTGGCGAAAATAAAGAATGAGGTGATCTTGGTATGGTGCATCCGATTCAACTAGGCAAAAATGTCAGAATGAGTTATGCAAAAATCGACGAAGTCCTGGATATGCCAAACCTGATTGAGGTCCAGAAGGATTCTTATCAATGGTTTTTGGACGAAGGATTAAAAGAGGTTTTTCATGACATTTCTCCGATCACGGATTATACCGGAAATCTGGTTTTGGAGTTCATCGACTACAAGCTGGAGAACAAGGTGAAGTACGACGTAGAGGAATGTAAGGAACGGGATGCCAATTATGCATCACCATTAAAGGCGCGCGTCCGCCTGATTAATAAGGAAACCGGCGAGGTTAAGGAGCAGGAAATCTTCATGGGCGATTTCCCGCTGATGACAGAACAGGGTACCTTTATCATCAATGGTGCTGAGCGTGTTATTGTCAGCCAGTTGACTCGTTCTCCCGGTATTTATTATGCTATGGAGCATGATAAAACCGGTAAGGAACTTTACAGTTCTACGGTGATTCCTTACCGTGGTGCATGGCTTGAATATGAAAATGATATTAATGATGTTCTCTCTGTTCGTATCGACAGAACCAGAAAGATTCCCATCACAGTTTTAATCAGAGCGCTGGGTGTTATCACAGATGACCAGATTTTAACGCTGTTTGGTGAAACAGAAGCAATGCTCAACACGCTGGAAAAGAGTGCTTCTATTCAATCCCAGGATGAAGCTTTGATTGAGATTTATAAAAAACTCCGTCCCGGAGAACCGCCGGCGGTGGAGAGTGCCAAAACATTGCTCTTTGGTCTTTTGTTTGATCCTAAGCGCTATGATCTGGCAAAAGTAGGCCGCTTTAAATTTAACAAAAAACTGGGCATTGCTGCCCGTATCACAGGTTTGACCGCTAAAGAGCCGATTGCAGATCCCCGCACAGGCGAAGTTATTTTAGCGGCTGACCAATATATTTCCCGTGAGATTGCTAACCAGGCAGAACGGGCCGGCGTTAACGAAGTGATTGTAGATGTTAACGGTAAGGCGATTAAGGTCTTTTCCAATAATATGGTAACGCTTTCAGAATATGTTGATTTTGATTGCAGTGACCTTGCCGTTCATGAAAAGGTTAGCCTCAAGGTTTTAAATGAAATTTTAGACGAATTTGAGGATGAAGCAGAGATTAAGGAAGCCATCACACGTCGCATGGACGAGTTGGTGCCGCGTCATATCACCATTGAAGATATTTTTGCTTCTATCAACTATCAGATTGGTTTATTATACGGTATCGGTTCGATTGACGATATCGACCATTTAGGTAACCGTCGTCTGCGTTGCGTAGGCGAGCTGTTACAGAACCAGTTCCGTATTGGTTTGTCCCGTATGGAGCGCGTGGTGCGTGAACGTATGACCATTCAGGATTTGGATGTGGTAACACCTCAGGCGCTTATCAATATTCGTCCTGTTGTGGCAACCATTAAAGAATTCTTCGGTTCTTCTCAGTTGTCTCAGTTTATGGACCAGCTCAACCCGCTGTCAGAACTGACGCATAAAAGAAGACTGTCTGCCTTGGGTCCCGGTGGTTTGTCCCGTGACCGTGCAGGCTTCGAAGTGCGTGACGTGCACTATTCTCACTATTCCAGAATGTGCCCGATTGAAACGCCTGAAGGTCCTAACATCGGTTTGATTTCCTCGCTCAGTACCTATGCCCGCATCAACGAGCATGGCTTTATTGAAGCGCCGTACCGTCGTGTGGATAAGGAAAAGGGCGTAGCAACTGATGAAATTATTTATATGACGGCCGATGTGGAAGATGAATTTATCATCGCACAGGCAAACGAGCTGTTGGATGAAGAAGGCAGATTCGTTCATAAGAAGGTTGCTGCCCGTTACAAAGAGGACATCTTAGAAGTGGAAGCTTCTCAGATCGACTATATGGATGTTTCGCCCAAGCAGGTTGTGTCTGTGGCAACAGCCATGATTCCCTTCCTTGAAAACGACGATGCTAACCGTGCTTTGATGGGTGCGAACATGCAGCGTCAGGCCGTGCCTCTTTTAAAAACTGAGTCCCCGATTATCGGTACCGGTATGGAATATAAGGCAGCAAAAGACTCCGGCGTTGTTGTGCTTGCTAAAGAAGACGGTGTTGTGACCAAAGTCAGCGCCGATGAAATCGTGATTAAAAACAACAAGGGCGAGTCTAAAACATATAAGCTGATAAAGTTTACACGTTCTAACCAGGGCACCTGCATCAATCATAAGCCCATCGTTTCCCAGGGTGACGAAGTGAAGAAGGGCGACATCATTGCTGATGGTCCTTCCACCGCACAAGGCGAAATTGCATTGGGTAAAAACATTTTGATTGGATTTATGACCTGGGAAGGTTATAACTACGAGGATGCTATGCTGATCAGCGAAAAGCTGGTACGTAACGATGTCCTCACCTCGATTCATATTGAAGAATATGAATGTGAAGCCCGCGATACAAAGCTTGGTGCAGAAGAAATTACACGTGACATTCCCAATGTCGGTGAAGATGCGCTAAAAGATCTGGATGAACGCGGTATCATCCGCATCGGTGCTGAAGTTCGTTCCGGCGACATTTTGGTTGGTAAGGTAACACCGAAGGGTGAAACCGAGCTGACGGCTGAAGAAAGATTACTTCGTGCTATCTTTGGCGAAAAGGCCCGTGAAGTGAGAGATACTTCCCTTCGTGTGCCCCACGGCGAAGCCGGTATCATTGTTGATGTGATCGTGTTTGACCGTGAAAAAGGCGATGAGTTACCGCCGGGAGTTAACCAGCTGGTTCGTTGCTACATCGCACAGAAAAGAAAAATTTCCGTTGGTGACAAAATGGCCGGCCGCCATGGTAATAAGGGTGTTATTTCCCGTATTCTGCCGGAAGAAGATATGCCCTTCCTGCCGGACGGTACGCCGCTTGAAATCGTTTTGAATCCGTTGGGCGTACCTTCCCGTATGAACATCGGTCAGGTGCTTGAGGTTCACTTGGGCCGTGCGGCCAGAGAACTGGGCTGGAAGATTGCCACACCGGTATTTGACGGTGCCAACGAATTTGATATTATGGATACCTTAGAGCAGGCGGGTCTCGACCGCGACGGTAAAACCGTTTTATATGACGGCCGCACGGGTGAACCCTTCGATAACCGCGTAACAGTCGGCATCATGTACATCCTGAAGCTGGCGCACTTGGTTGACGATAAAATCCACGCCCGTTCCACCGGCCCCTACTCCTTGGTAACGCAGCAGCCGCTCGGTGGTAAAGCACAGTTCGGCGGACAGCGTTTCGGTGAAATGGAAGTTTGGGCTCTGGAAGCTTACGGTGCAGCTTACACGCTGCAGGAAATCTTAACGGTTAAGTCTGACGATATTGTGGGTCGTGTGAAGACATACGAATCCATCGTTAAGGGTGACAGTGTACCAACGCCGGGCATTCCTGAATCCTTTAAAGTATTGATTAAAGAATTGCAATCGCTCTGTCTTGACATCCGTGCTTTGGATGAAAATATGAACGAGATTCATTTAAAGGATTCCTCAGAAGAAGAGGAAGAATCTTCTATCGGTCTTGCTATTAAAGATGACGTTGCCTTTATAGATTTAAATGAAGATGACGATTTTGAAGAAGATGATGGCGAGCTCGACGGCCACGTCGATGATGACGGCCTGCTTGACGACGAGATGGAAGATGAACTCGACCATGAGGACGACGATTTAGAGGATGACTTTGACGAGGATATAGAAGACGGCAAAATCGATTTTGTTGACGATTTAGATTTGCTGTAATATCTTCGGGAAAAGACAGAAACAGATACCGCCGGGGTAGAGGCGGAATAAAATCGAATGGAGATGAAACGGTTGTCTGAGAATTCATTTGAAGCGATTAAAATTGGTCTGGCTTCACCGGAGATGATCCGTGAATGGTCCCGTGGTGAGGTAAAAAAGCCGGAAACCATTAACTACAGAACCTTAAAAGCAGAACGTGACGGCCTGTACTGCGAGCGTATTTTTGGACCTCAAAAGGACTGGGAATGTAACTGCGGTAAGTACAAAAGAATCCGTCATAAAGGCATAGTGTGTGACCGATGCGGCGTTGAAGTAACGCGTTCCCGCGTGCGTCGTGAGCGTATGGGTCACATTGAACTGGCAGCACCGGTTTCACATATCTGGTACTTTAAAGGCATTCCCACACGCATGGGCTTATTGCTTGACATGACCCCCAGAATGCTGGAGAAGGTTTTATATTTCGCAGCTTATGTAGTCATTGATCCGGGTACGCGTACCGAACTGCAGAAAAAACAAATCTTATCTGAAAAAGAATACCGCGATTTTTCTGAAAAATATGGTGACAGATTCCGCGCCGCGATGGGTGCGGAAGCGATTAAAGAACTCTTGCAGGAAATCGACCTGGAGGAGATGTCTAAAGAGCTCAAGCTCGATTTAGAGGGTGCCAGCGGTCAGAAAAAAATGCGTCTGTTAAAACGTCTGGAAGTGGTAGAATCCTTCCGTCTTTCCGGCAACAAACCGGAATGGATGATTTTGGATGTCATCCCGGTTATTCCGCCTGATCTGCGCCCGATGGTGCAGCTCGATGGTGGTCGCTTTGCCACATCTGACTTAAACGATTTATATCGTCGTGTTATTAACCGTAACAACCGCTTAAAGCGTCTTTTGGATTTAGGTGCGCCGGAAATCATCGTGCGCAACGAAAAGAGAATGCTGCAGGAAGCTGTTGACGCTTTGATTGATAATGGCCGTCGTGGCCGTCCTGTAACAGGCCCCGGTAACCGCCCCTTAAAATCCCTTTCCGACTTGTTAAAGGGTAAGCAGGGTCGTTTCCGTCAGAATCTGTTGGGTAAGCGTGTTGACTATTCCGGCCGTTCCGTTATCGTGGTTGGCCCCGAACTGAAGATTTATCAGTGCGGTCTGCCGAAGGAAATGGCCATCGAGCTCTTTAAGCCTTTTGTTATGAAAAAGCTGGTAAATGACGGTCTGGCTCATAACATCAAGAGCGCAAAAAGAATGGTAGAAAGAGTCAAGCCCGAGGTTTGGGATGTACTGGAGGATGTTATCAAAGAACATCCCGTACTCTTAAACCGTGCACCAACTCTGCACAGATTGGGTATTCAGGCCTTTGAACCGGTATTGGTCGAAGGACGTGCACTGAAACTGCATCCGCTTGTATGTACAGCTTACAACGCTGACTTCGACGGTGACCAGATGGCTGTTCACGTGCCCCTGTCTCCGGAAGCACAGGCAGAAGCCCGCTTCCTGATGCTTTCGGCTAACAACCTGTTAAAACCGCAGGATGGTCGCCCTGTTACCGTACCCACACAGGACATGGTTTTGGGTGCTTACTACTTAACCATTCAGGATGAGAACGAAAAAGGTGCCGGCAAGGTATTTGCTAATACAAATGAGGCTACATTGGCATACTATAACGGTGTTATCGGTATTCACGCTCCCATTAAGGTACGCATGGAAAAAGATGTTGACGGCGTACACTACGAAGAACTGGTGGATGTAACCGTTGGCCGTCTGATCTTTAATGAAGCTGTTCCGCAGGATTTAGGCTTTGTTGACAGAAGCCTCCCCGAAAACGCGTTGAAGCTCGAGATTGACTTCCTCACCACGAAGAAGGAACTGGGTAAAATTGTTGATAAGTGCATCCGTGTTCACGGCTTAACAGAAACAGCAGAAGTGCTCGACCGTATCAAGAGCCTGGGTTATAAGTTCTCCACCCGCGGAGCCGTTACTGTCAGCGTTAGTGATATGGTCGTGCCCGAAGCGAAGAAAGAATATCTGGCAGAAGCCGAAGAAGCCGTTGATAAAATTACGAAGAAGTTCAAACGTGGTTTGATTTCTGATGAAGAACGCTATAACATGGTTATTAAAACCTGGAATGAAACCAACGATAAGGTAACAAAGGCGTTGATGGACAACCTGGACAAATTCAATCCTATCTATATGATGGCTCATTCCGGTGCCCGTGGTAGCCAGAATCAGATTCGTCAGCTGGCAGGTATGCGTGGCTTGATGAACGATACCTCCGGTAAAACCATTGAAATCCCGATTCGTGCTAACTTCCGTGAAGGTCTTAATGTGCTTGAGTACTTTATTTCCTCGCATGGTGCCAGAAAAGGTCTTGCTGATACCGCGCTTCGTACAGCCGACTCTGGTTATTTGACTCGTCGTTTGGTTGATGTTTCGCAGGAAGTGATCATTCGCGAGGAGGATTGCGGTACCGATAAGGGTATTGAAGTATTCGACATTCGTGATGGTAAAGAATTGATTGAAGGTCTGTTCGACCGCTTAAACGGTCGTTATGCACTGGAAGACATTGTGCATCCTGAAACGGGCGAAGTGATCATCCCGGCTGATACCTTAATCACAGAGGCTATGGCGAAGCAGGCTGTGGATGCAGGCGTGAAACGTGCTGTTATCCGCTCCGTTCTGACTTGTAAAGCCAAAGTGGGTATCTGTGCCAAATGTTACGGTTCTAACCTGGCGAGCGGTACCTCGGTGCCTGTGGGTGAAGCCGTTGGTATCATTGCTGCACAGTCTATCGGTGAGCCTGGTACACAGTTGACGATGAGAACCTTCCATACCGGTGGCGTTGCTACCGCAGACGATATTACACAGGGTTTGCCTCGTGTAGAAGAATTGTTTGAAGCCAGAAAGCCGAAGGGTCTTGCCATTATCGCAGAAATTGACGGTAAGGTAAGCCTGGTTGAAAATAAGAAAAAACGCGAAATTGTCATCACAGACGACGAAAACGGCGATGCTAAAACCTATCTCGTACCCTATGGTTCAAGAATCAAGGTAGCAGACGGTGATGTCGTTGCAAAGGGTGACGAGCTGACAGAGGGTAGTGTAAATCCCCACGATATTTTGCGCATTAAGAATGTTACGGCCGTGCAGCAATATCTGATTCAGGAAGTACAGCGCGTATACCGTCTGCAGGGTGTTGATATCAATGACCGTCATATTGAGGTTATTGTTCGTCAGATGCTGCGCCGGGTACGCATTGAAGAATCCGGTGACAGTAACTTCCTGGCCGGTTCACTGGTGGATATCAATGAATTTGAAGCTGTGAACGAAAAGCTGATTGAAGCAGGTCAGGAACCTGCAACCTGCACGCGTATTATCCTGGGTATCACAAAAGCATCGCTTACGACGGATTCCTTCCTCTCTGCGGCTTCCTTCCAGGAAACAACACGCGTGCTGACAGAGGCAGCAACCAAGGGCAAGATTGACCCGCTGGTTGGTCTTAAAGAAAATGTTATTATCGGTAAATTGGTTCCGGCCGGTACCGGTATGGCAAAATATCAGAATACAGGTATCAAGAGTTCTGTGGCCGCACAGGAAGAGGCTTCTTATAACTCATTTGTATTAGAAAACAGCGACTATATTGGTTCAAATGTAGTGCCAGAACAAGAAGCCGAAACAGAATAAAAATTCTGTATTGACACAGACGGATAAGTGTGATACAATAATTTAGTATGCATCGGTGGGGGAAACCCTGCCGATGCAGAATATAACACTTTTCTGCATGCAAAAGACGGAGTGAATAAAATGGACGACTTAAAAGGTCGACGAACGTATGTGGGTTTGAAACAGTCTACAGAGGCGGTAGCAGCCGGTGAGGTTGAAAAGGCTTATGTAGCACAGGATGCAGACCCGAGAGTGCGGGAGCCTTTTGTGGCATTATGTAAGGAAAAAAATGTTCCCGTTATTTATTTTGATACAAAGCAACAATTAGGGCGCGCCTGCGGTATTGACGTAGGGGCGACTTGTGTTGTTGTTTTGATATAATGCGTCACCGACGCAAAAGCTGCACCGCTTTGGTGCGGACACATCATAGACTGTCAGGAAGGAGGAAATCAGTTCATGCCAACATTTAACCAGCTCGTGAGAAAAGGTAGAGAAACTTCTGTTAAAAAGTCAACAGCTCCTGCTCTTTTAAAGGGTCTGAACACTTTAAAGAAAAAATCTACCGACATTAATTCGCCTCAGAAGCGTGGCGTTTGCACCTCGGTTAAGACCATGACACCGAAAAAGCCGAACTCCGCTCTGCGTAAACTCGCCAGAGTACGTTTGACTAACGGTATCGAGGTATCGGCTTACATTCCCGGTATCGGTCACAATCTGCAGGAGCATAGCGTTGTGCTGATTCGTGGCGGCAGAGTTAAGGACTTGCCTGGTGTACGTTATCACATTATCCGTGGTTCTTTGGATACTTCGGGTGTTAACGGTCGTATGCAGGGTAGATCCAAGTATGGTGCAAAGCGTCCTAAGAAATAAGCTTTGCCAAACAATCACATCTGTGCTGGTACCCTAAAGAACTGATTTTGTTTCTTTGTTATATGTACTGTGCACAAACGGTTACCATAACCGAGTACCTGTGATTTCATTTTAAATATTGATGAAGGAGGGAAGAAAAGTGCCAAGAAGAGGTTTTATTGCAAAAAGAGAAGTGCTGCCCGATCCGCTGTACGCAAGCACAGTTGTTACTCGTTTGATTAACAACGTAATGCTCGACGGTAAAAAGGGTGTAGCGCAAAAAATTGTATATGGCGCTTTTGACATTGTCAAGGAAAAGACCGGTAAAGAACCGCTCGATGCCTTTAAAGAAGCTATGGATAACATCATGCCTGTTTTAGAGGTTAAGGCGCGTCGTGTCGGCGGTGCCACATATCAGGTGCCCATGGAGGTTCGCCCTGAACGTAAGCAGACTTTGGGCTTAAGATGGCTCACGCTGTATAGCCGTCAGAGAGGCGAAAAAACCATGAAAGAGCGTCTGGCTGCAGAAATTATGGATGCAATGAATGGCACCGGTGCTTCTGTTAAAAAGCGTGAAGATACGCATAAGATGGCAGAAGCTAACAGAGCTTTCGCACATTACAGATGGTAAAACACTAACAAAAATATATTTTGATTATCGAAGAAAGGAGGAAGATTGTGGGAAGAGATTTTTCTTTACAAAAAACAAGAAACATTGGTATTATGGCTCATATTGATGCTGGTAAAACCACTACCACAGAGCGTATTTTGTTCTACACAGGCCGTGTGCACAAGATTGGTGAAACGCATGAAGGTGCTGCAACCATGGACTGGATGGAGCAGGAACAGGAGCGTGGTATTACCATCACCTCTGCTGCAACAACTGCACAGTGGAAAGAGCATAGAATTAATATTATCGACACTCCCGGTCACGTTGACTTTACCGTTGAAGTTGAGCGTTCCTTGCGCGTGCTTGACGGTAGCGTAACAGTTTTCTGTGCTAAGGGTGGTGTAGAACCCCAATCTGAAACAGTTTGGCGTCAGGCTGATAACTACAGAGTTCCCCGTATGGCCTATGTAAATAAGATGGACATTATGGGTGCAGATTTCTACAATGTTGTAGATATGATGAAAACCCGTCTGCATTGTAACGCTGTGCCTATTCAGCTTCCTATCGGCGCTGAAGATACTTTTAAAGGTATTATCGACTTGATCGATATGAAAGCATATGTGTATTATGATGACCTTGGTAAGGATATCCGTCAGGAGGAAATTCCTGCTGATATGGCTGACAAGGCAGAAGAATACAGAATGGCTCTCCTTGAGTCTGTTGCTGAAACCAGC
The DNA here is from genome assembly GCA_015068555.1 of Oscillospiraceae bacterium. Classification (GTDB taxonomy): domain Bacteria; phylum Bacillota; class Clostridia; order UBA1381; family UBA9506; genus UMGS755. The sequence goes on from SVKI01000021.1 coordinate 21,061, forward strand.
GAAGAACTCATGGAAAAATACCTGGATGGTCAGGAACTGACAGAGAAGGAAATTAAGGGTGCTATCAGAAAGGCTACCATTGATAATGATATGGTTCCCGTTCTCTGTGGTACTTCTTACAGAAACAAAGGCGTTCAGAAGCTTTTGGATGCTGTTGTTGACTACATGCCTTCTCCGCTTGATATCCCTGCTATCCGCGGCGTAAATGAAGCTGGCGAAGAGGTTGAAAGCCCGTCTTCTGACGATGCTCCCTTTGCAGCACTCGCATTTAAGATTATGACTGACCCGTTCGTTGGTAAGCTCTGCTTCTTCCGTGTGTACTCCGGTACTCTGGATGCAGGTTCTCACGTGCTTAACTCCACGAAGGACAACAAAGAACGTATCGGTCGCATTCTGCAGATGCACGCTAATGACAGAAAAGATATTGACCGAGTTTATTCCGGTGATATCGCGGCTGCTGTTGGTCTTAAGAACACCACAACAGGTGACACCTTGTGTGATCCCAGCAACCCGATCATTCTGGAATCCATGGAATTCCCCGACCCGGTTATCCGCGTAGCCATCGAGCCTAAGACCAAAGAAGGTCAGGAAAAGATGGGTATCGGTCTTTCCAAGCTGGCTGAAGAGGATCCCACATTCCAGACATATACTGACGAAGAAACAGGCCAGACCATCATCGCCGGCATGGGCGAACTTCACCTTGAAGTTATCGTTGACAGACTTTTGCGCGAATTTAAGGTTGAAGCAAACGTTGGTAAGCCTCAGGTTTCCTACAAAGAAACCATTCGTAAAACCGTTAATGTTGAAAACAAATACGCTAGACAGTCCGGTGGTAAGGGTCAGTACGGTCATGTTTTAATTACCGTTGAGCCTTTAGAGCCCGGTGCAGGCTACGAATTTGTTAATAAAATTGTCGGCGGTGCTATTCCGAAGGAATACATTCCTGCTGTTGATGCCGGTATCCAGGGTGCTATGCAGTCCGGTGTATTAGCCGGTTATAACGTAGTGGATGTTCGCGTTACGCTGACAGACGGTTCCTACCATGAAGTTGACTCTTCTGAAATGGCATTTAAGATTGCCGGTTCTATGGCATTTAAAGATGCTTGTCGTAAGGGTGATCCCGTACTGAAAGAGCCCATCATGCAGGTTGACGTTATCGTTCCTGAAGAATACATGGGTGACGTTATGGGCGACTTAAACTCTCGTCGTGGTCAGATTCAGGGTATGGAAGCTCGTCCCGGTGCACAGGCTATTTCTGCTTATGTTCCGCTTTCTGAGATGTTTGGTTATGCAACCGACCTGCGTTCCAGAACACAGGGTCGTGGTCAGTACACCATGCAGCCCAGTCACTATGAAGAAGTTCCCAAGAGCATTCAGGAGAAGATCATATCCTCCAGAACGCAAAAGGATGCTTAATATTTTAGAAAAGACTTGATTTTTTCTAAAAATAATTGTAAAATTATTTTAATAACATTAAAAACTATTAATTTAAAAAAATAGGAGGAAGTTAAAATGGCTAAGGCTAAATTCGAAAGAAACAAACCGCACGTTAACATTGGTACCATTGGTCACGTTGACCATGGTAAGACCACTCTGACCGCTGCTATCACCAAGACTCTGAGCTTGACCGGCGGTGCAGAATTCAAAGCTTATGATCAGATCGACGGTGCTCCCGAAGAGAGAGAAAGAGGTATTACCATTTCTACCGCTCACGTTGAGTACGAAACCGCT
>SVKI01000022.1 GCA_015068555.1 Oscillospiraceae bacterium
AATGGAACTAACAAAAAACAATTCGTTTTTAGTCATAACAGAGCGATTTCTGTCGAGGAAACCGCTCTGTTTCTTGCTTTTAACGAACACAAACTCTACCGTACCAATTGTACGCCGACGAATTTGTATTCGTCAAATATACCTACCTTTTTCAAAGTCTACTCAGCGTGTCGAGGTTTCTCGACACGCTGACACCCCAAAGCTTTTGCTTTGGGGTGTGTTTTACTGCAACCCTTTTTACATTAAAACTCATCTTCATCCAAATCCGGTTGCGGCAGCTTTTCAAGCCGATTCCGCTCGGGTGAGGCAATCGTCACCACTGTGACCTTGCTTGCGCCCGCTCGTTTTAATAAGCGCGCCAACTCATCTGCTGTGGCGCTCGTAGTTATCACGTCATCCACAAGTAAAATATGCTTTTTACGAACGGCTGAAGCCGGTAAAATCAGGCTGTAGGCCCGATGTACATTTTCTTTTCTTTCCAGATAATGCAACGTGCTTTGCTTGGCTGTTTCCCGCACTTTTTTAAATGCGTTACGCAAAAATGGTGCGCGAAAATACCGAGCTAAGATTCCGGCCAGCAGTGCCGATTGGTTATAGCCTCTCTCGCGATAGCGCTCTGCCGACAGGGGAACACAAACCACCGCATCAATCTCTCCTTCACGCACATGGCTTTGCATCCGCCGATACATAAGACCGGCAAAGCTGCGAGAGTAATCGCGACGGCCGCCGAATTTGTAACGCAGAACGGCCTCTCTTACGGCACCTGTATATTGCAGGGCAGAAAAAGCTTTATCAAATTCGTGCCGATGGGTTTGGCAGGTTTCACAATGGATTTGTCCTTCGTCAACGGGCCGTCCACAGATACGACAGGTATTGTTATCGTTTAAAAATGTTAACCGCTTCCGACATTTTTCACAAAGGCAAACGCCGTCCTTGCAAAACGAGAGAACCGCATCACAAACAAAGCAGCGATCCGGAAAAATAAAGGAGAGCATCCGATTTACGATATATGTAACCATTTTCACTTACCATAATCTGCCTGTAGCTTGTAAATACCGTGCAGACTGAATGAACCCTCACGAATATCATGCCAGCAAATATCCTGCTCCTCAATTTCTGTACTTACAATCAAATTTTTATCTAATACCCGTTGACCCATTACAGGACCTCCCAATCGGTGTATACAACAACACTGTCGCGCGGAAAATCCGGCGACAGCGTTATGTTTCTTTAGATTATTTTTATTTAACAACAAAATTTACCAGTTTGCCCGGTACGCAAATGGTTTTCACAATTTGCTTACCTGCAAGCAGAGCCTGTGCTTTTTCATCGGCCAGAACAACTTGCTCCATTTCCTCTTTGGAAAGGCCGGCAGGCACCATCAGCTTATCGCGCAGTTTGCCATTCACCTGCAGCACAACCTCAACTGTTTCGTCTACAGTTTTAGCTTCGTCATAGGTGGGCCAGCTTGCGGCATGCAGATAGCCGCCGAAGCCTGCGTTCTCCCACATTTCTTCCGTCAGATGCGGTGCTGTGGGGTTTAACAGCAACAGGAAGGTTTTGAGTTCGCCGCGGGTGATGCTGCCTTTTTTATAAAATTCATTAATCAAGGCCATCAGCGCTGCAATCGCGGTGTTAAACTTCATACGCTCGATATCTTCTGAAACCTTTTTCACCGTTTTATGCATCAGGCTTTCTAAGTCTTTGGAATAGCCTTCTTCTTCATTTAACAAATCCTGCAGATTCCAAACGCGTTCCATAAAGCGATAACAACCTTTTACGCCGTTCATGGACCAGGGTGTTGCCTGGTCGAAGGCACCGATGAACATTTCATAGGTTCTAAAGGTATCTGCACCAAAATCGTTTACGATATCATCCGGGTTAACCACGTTACCGCGGGATTTTGACATTTTTTCATTGTTCTCACCTAAAATCATACCGTGAGACGTTCTTCTCTGATAGGGTTCGGGCGTGTTCACAACGCCGATGTCATATAAGAACTTATGCCAGAAGCGTGAATAAAGCAAATGCAGGGTGGTGTGTTCCATACCGCCGTTATACCAGTCAACAGGCATCCAATAGTTGATAGCTTCGGCCGAGGCCGGTGCATCATCACAGAAGGGATCGATATAACGCAGGAAGTACCACGAAGAACCTGCCCATTGGGGCATGGTGTCCGTCTCACGCACGGCGTGGCCGCCGCACTTGGGACAGGTGGTGTTCACCCATTCATCAATTTTAGATAAGGGTGATTCGCCGTTATCTGTCGGTTCATAATTATCCACTTCGGGCAGGGTTAAGGGAAGCTCGGATTCAGGCAGTGCTACCCAGCCACACTTGTCGCAGTGTACAAGCGGAATGGGTTCGCCCCAATAACGCTGACGGGAGAATACCCAGTCACGCAATTTGTAATTAACCTTTTTGCGACCAATGCCCTTTTCTTCCAAAAAGTCGCGTATGGCGTTGATAGCTTCCTTCACTTCCATGCCATCTAAGAAACCGGAGTTCACCATTTTGCCGCTGTCTGTATCCGTATAAGCCGCTTTTTGTACATCTTCACCGCCGGCTACAACTTCGATAATCGGCAGATCAAACTTTTTCGCAAAATCCCAGTCGCGGTCGTCATGGGCGGGCACGGCCATGATAGCGCCGGTGCCGTAGCTCATGAGCACATAGTCAGAAATGAAGATGGGAATTTTTGTATCATTCACAGGGTTAACAGCCATCAGGCCATCCAGGCGTACGCCTGTTTTTTCTTTGGCAAGCTCGGTACGTTCAAACTCAGATTTTTTGGCTGCGCTCTCACGATATGCAAGCACTTCATTATAATTTTTGATTTTATCCTTGTGCGTGTCAAGATACGGATGCTCCGGAGAGAGCACCATATAAGTAGCACCAAAGAGGGTATCCGGACGAGTGGTGTAAACCGTCAGCTTATCACCTGTGCCGGCCAAGGAGAATTCCACCTCTGCACCTTCGGAGCGACCAATCCAGTTCTTTTGCTGGATTTTTACTTTTTCTATGTAGTCAAGTTCATCTAAATCATCAATCAGGCGCTGTGCATATTCGGTGATGCGCAGCATCCACTGGCTCTTATTCCGGCGCACAACCTCGCTGCCGCAACGCTCACAAACGCCGTTGACAACCTCTTCGTTAGCCAGACCAACCTTACAGGAAGTACAGAAGTTAATGGGCATTTCCTGCTTGTACGCAAGGCCTTTTTCAAACAACTTTAAGAAAATCCATTGCGTCCACTTATAATAATTTGCATCCGTTGTGTTAATCTCTCTCGTCCAATCAAAGGAGAAACCAATGCTCTTTAACTGACGCTTGAAGTTTGCCACGTTATCGGCCGTAACCTTTTTGGGGTGAATTTTATTGGCAATGGCAAAGTTCTCGGTGGGCAGACCAAAGGCGTCCCAACCGATGGGATAGAGCACATTGTAACCTTCTAAGCGGCGTTTACGTGCCACAATGTCTAAAGCGGTATAGCTTCTGGGGTGACCCACATGCAAACCATGACCGGAGGGATACGGAAACTCTACCAGACCATAAAATTTAGGCTTTGTGGTGTCATTTTCTGCACGGAAGGTATTTTCTTTGTCCCAAAGATCCTGCCATTTTTTTTCAATTTCGCAAAACTTGTAATCCATCCTATTTGTCCTCCTCCAATATATCTTCTACGGGAATTTCCTCGGCGTCTGACCAAAGCTTTTCCAAATCGTAAAATTCTCTTGTTTCTTGATTAAAAACGTGTATAATCACATCAGAATAATCCATCAGAATCCAGTTCTGACCTTGCCTGCCTTCCTTTACAAAAGGCTTTTCACCGGCTTTTTCCAAGGCTTCTTCAACACCGTCGGCCAGCGCTCTGACCTGCGTACTTGAGGTACCGGAACAAAGAATAAAATAATCGGCTAAAAGCGTGACGCCCGTTACCTTTAAAATGGAAATGTCCTTTGCTTTTTTACTGTCTAAAAAGCGGACAGCCAGCTTCATTTTTTCTAAAGAAGTCATCTTGTTATCCTCTCCTTACAAAGCGTCAAAAAATATTGCTGTGTGGCCAAGGTTTGGCTATGTAACGTTTTATGCTTGCGCTCCACATGCGCAATGGAATGTTCACAGGCGCACAGCATGGCACAGTCTAAATCACTCATGGATAGTCGGCGCAGTTCCTCAAGCTCAGGATAGGGCTTCCGGTTCGGCTCTATGATATCTGCCAAATATAAAATCTTTTCAAGGTCTGTCATGTTTTCACGACCCAGCGTGTGGTGCTTCACTGCGCTGATAATCTCGGGATCTGTCACTTCAAACTCCGGCGTCAGTAAACCGGCACCCAAATCGGCATGAATCAGGGAGCGTTGTTCCCTTTTAACATCGTCCAGTTCAATGCCCAGCTCATCACACAGGCCAACCATCAGGTCTTTATCAATGTCTTTGGCGCAATCGTGGAGTAAGCCCGCTATCTTAGCTTTTTCAACATCCACGCCATAATGCTCTGCCATCTTAGCCGCCGTTTCCATTACGCCGATGGAATGCTCATAGCGTTTGGGCGTGAGTATTTCCTCCAGTTTTTCTCGCATTTGTTCTATCGTCATACAAGCCTCCGTTTGCTTCGGATCATTTTCTATCTGTAAAGACCGTGATCATTAATATACCTTAGTACCGCTTCCGGCACAAGCTTTGCAATATCTTTGCCCGCTTTCACGCGCTCGCGGATTTGCGTGGATGAAATGTCCATCATTAAATCCGGCAAAAAAAAGACGCGGGGCGGTTTTTCGGTTCCTTCGTAGCGTGATAACAAGTCATCTTCATCCGTATCCGGTCGTGAAACGACCACAAAGGTACAAAGCTCTAACAACTCCCGGTAGTGCCACCAGCTTGGCAAATCACGAAAGGAATCGGCCCCGATAATGAAATAAAAGGTATCTTCCGGGAATTCTTTTTTAAAGTGCTTTACAAGGTCAACGCTGTAGCTTTTTGCCTCGCGCTCCATTTCCCATTCGGAAATTTCGGCCTCTGATTCCTTTAGCGCTGCCTGCACCATAGCAAGCCGATGCGCTTTACCGGTTACCTTTTTATCGCTTTTGTGCGGTGGATCGCCCGAGGGCACAAAAATAATTCTGTCAAGTTCTAATCTGTTTTTGGCAAATTCCGCCAGCTTAACGTGACCGTTATGAATCGGGTCAAATGTGCCGCCGAATAAACCTGTTTTCACACCATCATCCCTTTAAATGACAATTGTTTTATTCTCTTTGGATTCACGGTAAATCACAAAACGGGAACCAATCGCCTGCACCGGCTCTGCTCCCAATTCTTCTGCAATGGCCGAACATGTGGCGCGGGTGTCCATCATGGCCGTATCTAAAATGCTGATCTTTACCAGTTCACGAGCCTCCAGCGCATCATCAATCTGCTTGAGCAAATTGTCGCAAATACCGCCTTTGCCGATTTGTAAAATGGCCGGGATGGTGTTTGCCATGCCGCGCAGAGTCGCTCTTTGCTTACTTGTAATCATGAGTTCTACTATCTCCCGTCTGCATTTTTTAGTATAAACGATTTATAAAATAATATGAATGTATCTCATGGTTATCTTGCCCAAACGGCAATATTCTACTAATTATATGACACCCTATATCATATCATACAATTTGCTTATTGTAAATAAAAAAGTAAGAAAAAAAGGGTTTTTTAAACGCGTATTGTCATCATCTACCAGGTTTTGTAAATAAATATTGATTCACCAAGGATTGCTATTGACTTTTTATTGTTCAATATAGTATAATTTATGTTGAGTGTTTGCGCGTCTATTGGTAAAATGAAATGAAGTTTTTTTCAAAAGACTCCGTTCTAAAAGTGCTTTTAAAAGATACACTTTACACTGTACGAAAAGGAGCGATACGGGCTATGGCAGAAGGTGAAAAAGCAGCCTATGTGGCAACGGTCATGGAGCATTTGCGTGCCTTTCATGTGCCCTATCTTAATCTACTTAAAGAAAACGGCTATGCGGTGTCTCTCCTGGCCGGAACGGACGTGCCCCTGCCCTTTGAAGGCCGCAAGGTTTTCGTTCCGTTTCAACGCTCGCCTTTTAAGCTGAGCAATATAAAAGCCTACTTTGCGCTGAAAAAGGATTTTAACGAACAAAAGTATGATTTGATTCATTGCCACACACCAACTGCCGGCATCCTGACGCGCCTGGCTGCGTGCCGCACGAGAAAGAAAAACGGAACGCGCGTGTTTTACACGGCACACGGCTTTCACTTTTTTAAAGGTGCGCCCCTCATAAACTGGCTATTGTTTTTCCCGGTTGAGTGGTTTTGTTCGTTTTTTACCGATGTGCTGATTACGATTAATCACGAGGACTACCACCTCGCAAAAAAATATATGCACGCCAAAGAGATTCACTATATTCCCGGCATTGGCGTGGATTTAAAAAAGTTTACTGACGTGACAATTGACCGGGCCGCAAAGCGCCGCGAAATTGGTGTGCCGGAAACGGATATTATGGTGCTTTCAACCGGCGAACTCAATGCTAACAAAAATCACGAAGTGATTATCAAAGCCCTTGCTCAACTTAAAAGAAATGATATCAGCTATGTTATTTGCGGTAAGGGGAATAAAGAGGCCTATTTAAAAGAACTGGCACGCTCCTTGCAAATCGACCATAAAGTGCATCTTTTGGGCCATCGAAGCGACATTGCCGAAATGAACCATTGCGCTGATATTTTTGCCTTTCCGTCCAAGCGGGAGGGGTTGGGTTTGGCCGCTATAGAGGCCATGTGCGCCGGTTTACCTTTGCTGACTTCTAATATTCATGGCATCATTGATTATTCCCAAAACAATAAGAGCGGTTTCAATTGTGATTCAAGTGATTTTACGCAATTTTCACAGTTTCTTTTACAACTTGCAGATTCTAAAATATTGCGAACTCAAATGGGGACATATAATAAAAGAAAAGTAAAGAGATTTTCGCTCGACACAGTTCTTGCTGCTATGAAGGAAATATATAAATTGTGAACTTTTCTGTCATAAAAAGGGGAATTTACATGAAAATTTTGTTTTGCCATGACGGTCCTGTTATTAAGCACCAAAACAAATATTACAGCCAACTTTTGAATGACCAACTCTTTAGCCGCTACATAGAGCCCGGAGACTTGCTGACTGTTGCCGTTCGCACCCGCGAGATGACCCCCGAGGAGCAAGAAAAGCAAATTGACAAAATTTCTGGGCACATCCGTGTGGTCGAATGCCCGAATCTTTCTTCCTTAGAGGGTATACTTTTAAACCAAAAAAAAGCAGAAAAAATTCTGACGCCACTTGTCAAAGAGGCCGATGTTATCTATATTCGCGTGCCCGGTCTTTTGAGCAGCAAATGTATTGATATTGCCGAAAAGCTACATAAACCCTATCTGCTTGAAGTGGTGGGATGCCCCTGGGATGCTTTTTGGAATCACAGCTTAAAGGGCAAGTTCATTGCACCCTTCTACATGGCTCGTATGAAAAGGCAACTAAAGAGAGCCCCTTATGCACTTTATGTAACCAGGCAGTTCCTGCAAAAGCGCTATCCTACAAAGGGTAAAACCCTTGGTTGCTCCGACGTAATGCTACAGCCCGTCGATGCCTCGCTGTTAGAAAAACGGCTCACAAAAATTCGCGAAAATAATGGTAAAATTGTACTTGGTACAGCCGCGGGTGTTCACGTTCGCTATAAAGGGCAACAATATGTTATCCTCGCTCTCGGCATCTTAAAAGAGCTTGGTTATACCCATTTTGAATACAGTCTGGCCGGCGAAGGCTCGCAGGACTATTTACGGTCTGTAGCCGAAGCCTGCGGTGTTTCTGAACAGGTACACTTTATGGGCAACCTGCCAAAAGATAAAGTGTTTGACTGGTTAGATGGTCTTGATGTTTACATTCAGCCCAGCCGGTCGGAGGGCTTGCCCCGTGCATTAGCCGAGGCCATGAGCCGCGCTCTGCCTGCCATTGGCGCGCAGGCGGGCGGCATCCCCGAGCTTTTGGAGCCTTCGGTTGTGTTCCGCCATTCAAAACATTCCGAGCGTGCCATTTGTGAGCTTTTGCTTTCGCTTAATACAGAAACCATGTGCCACCAGGCACAGCACAATTTCCTAAAGGCCAAAGAGTATGATTGCGAAAAGCTGACGGAGCAAAGAAATCAATTCTACACTGACTTCAGAGCCTATTGCGCAGAACAAAAATAACAATAAAACGGAGGAAGGACATGCCCATCAGAGTGTTACACTGCATTCATTCGATGAACCGTGGCGGTGCAGAAACTTTTATTATGAATGTATACCGCAAAATTGACCGTTCGCGTGTACAGTTTGATTTTTTATTGCACAATCCCGAGCCCGGAGACTACGACGAAGAAATTCGCCAACTGGGCGGCCATATCTATTATGCACCCTCAAGAAGAGACGGCATCATAGAAAACAGGCGCGCATTAAACCGCTTTTTTAAAGAGCATACTGAATTTGCCGCTGCGCACCAGCATCTGAGCTCTTGCAGCTATATAGAGCCATTGCGCTATGCGAAAAAACATGGTATAAAGATACGGATTGCACACTCGCACAGTACCAAGGAAGACGGCAGTCGCCTACACGAGCTTATGCATCGCTTGCAACGCCCCGCTTTGCGTCGCATCGCCACGCACCTGTGGGCGTGCTCAGACCTGTCTGCTGTATGGACATATGGTCCTCACGCAAAAAACAAGATTATAAACAACGGCATCCAGACCGATTCTTTTTGTTATGACGCCGAAAAAAGGCAACTGTTCCGCAAACAATACGGCATTGAAGATGCCTTTTGCATTGGTCTTGTCGGCAGATTTGTTCCCGCCAAAAATCATAGCCGTCTCTTGGCCATTTTTGATGCTTTACAAAAAAAACATAGCCAAGCGGTTTTGATGCTGGTCGGTGTTGGCCCTTTGATGGACGAGGCAAAAAAAGAGACTGAGCGCCGCGAACTTACAGGCCGTGTTATTTTCACCGGAATCTCCGAAGACATTGCCGGCATGATGAGCGCCATGGATGTGTTTGTTATGCCTTCGCTTTTCGAAGGTTTACCGGTTACCCTGGTGGAGGCGCAGGCCACAGGTCTTCCGTGCATCGTCTCGGATGTGATCACCCGGGATGTGGCGCTCACTGATTACATCCATTATCTGCCCCTTTCGATGGCAGATGATATTTGGTGTGAAAAAATTTTAGAATACACAAAATGGGAACGGCCGGAAGATGCCGCTTTGCAGGTAAAGCGCCGCGGCTTTGATATCCAAACCACCGTTCAAAATTTAGAAGATACTTACCTGGGCAGATAAACGCAAAGTGTATTTTGCCAAATAAAAGGAGTCATTACAAGTTATGACGCAGAACAATACCCCTCAAAACAAATACAGGCAAAGGGTTTTAATCCTCCTGTCATATCTTTTGTGCTCCGCTATATTGATTTGGTGCAAAAACAGTCTCTCCATAAGAAATATAGGTAGTTATTACACGAATATCTCCTATCTTTCCCTGGCATTATGTGCCGTGCAAATTGTACATATAAAGTGGTCGGGCGGCAAGCTTTTTTCATTAGCCGGTATGTTCCTGTTGCTTACGAATTTATACCACTTCGGTGCCATGTGGTGCATCGGTCTGTTTGAGTACCGAGATTTTGTGATGAGCTTTTTCTTTAGTCCGCAATATAACAATATACACATTCTGCAACACGCTGCAAGCTTTGCTTTTAACGGCAGCGCGGTGATTGGACTTGGCATTTTATGGATGACGAATCGCACAAATTTCCGTGATATACAATGCCAAACGATTTCGGATGAACAACTGTTGAAATTAGGAAAATGGATGTTTGTAGTCTCTTTCCCTTTTCGACTGTTTGCCGACATCACAGGCCTTTACTATTCCCTGCAGGGAACTTACCTGGATTACTATAAAAATGCTGTGGCAGGTTATGTGCAGGCTATCGGCGAATTCTCCATTTGCGGCGCTCTGCTCATGATGATTGCCTGCAGCAAAAACAAGAAACAAAGCATAATAATCTACCTGCTTTCGATTTTTTACTGCTTTGTCTGTATGTTTATCGGCAACCGCGGACATTGGCTGATTTACATTATTTTATTTACCCATGTTGCCGCACGTTATTTCATAAAGTTCCATGCAAAGCAGGTTGTTGCCGTTGTTTTGGCCTCTTTACTTTGTATCACCTTTTTAAACACCATCCGCGAAACAAGAGAGGATAGCGCCAGGTCTTTAGCAACATTTACGGAACGATTTACCGAACAGATAACAGAGAAAAACCCGGTACTCGGTATTGTTTCAGAGTTGGGTAATACCTTTTACACCGCGTATTTATCTATGCAAAAGGTGCCGCAGGCGATTCCCTATGCCTATGGAGGTTCCTACTTGAAAGGTTTTATTTCAGTCCTGCCCAACTGGGGTGAAAGCTACCAAACAATTTATGACGAATCTTATTTTGTAAAGCTTTACCAAGTCGGTGGCATTGGCGGATCTGTCATTGGCGAAGCCTATCATAACTTCGGCAATTATGGACTTTTTATGCTTTTGCTCATTGGTCTTTTAGTCGGTCGTATCAGTCTGTTGTTTGATGATGCTCTGGCTCGAGGCGATTATTTGCTGATTGCCTATCTGGTGCCTCTTTTTACTAAGATGCTGTGGTGGCCGCGGGATTCCTTTGCCTCCATACCAAGACCCTTCGTTTGGGGATTCCTCTTTGTTTGGGGCATGTCAGGACTCTTACTGAAGCAAAACAATCCGGAAAATTCCGAACAATTACAAGTTCAAGGTGATAATAATAGTCTTTAACTTTTAACTGTAGCACAAAATATATTCAACTTTAAACTAAAGGAGCGTTTGTGACACATGCCAAAAAAAGGCACTCTGCAAGGCAAACACAGAGAAACCGTTTTGATTTTTCTGTCATATGTACTTTGTTCGGCGTTGCTTATTTTGGGAAAGAACAACTTTACATTCCGAACAATTGAAAGCTATTATAGAATTTTTTCTTATTTTTCCCTCGCTCTTTTTGTCATGCAGATCGTGCATATAAAATGGCTGGGAGGTAAGGCTCTGTCTTTAGCCGGCTTGTTTCTTTTGCTTACAAACCTATATCACTTTGGTGCCATCTGGTGTGTAGGACTTTTTAATTACCGAGATTTTGCTATGGGTTTTTTCTTTAGCCCGCAATATAACAATCTGCTGATCCTGCGTCATGCCGCCAGCTTCTCATTTGATGGCAGCGCAGTTATTGGTCTCGGCCTTTTATGGACTATGAGAAACGTACCCCGGCGCACTGTGCGATGTCCTATCGTTTCAACCGAGCAACTATGGTCTTTAGGAAAATGGATGTTTATTATCACCTTTCCTTTTCGCCTGTTTGCCGATGCCAAAGGACTTTACTATTCCATACTAGGTAATTATTTAGATTATTATAAAAACGCTGTGGGCGGCTATGTGCAGGCTATCGGTGAATTCTCCATTTGCGGCGCTTTGCTTATGATGATTGCCTGCCGCAAAAAAAAGAACATAGGCATAACAATCTATTTGCTTTCGATTTTTTACTGCTTTATCTGCATGTTTATCGGCAACCGCGGACATTGGCTGATTTACATTATTTTATTTACCTATCTTGCCGCACGTTATTTCATAAAGTTCCGTGCAAAACAGGTTATTGCCATTGTTTTGACCTCTTTTCTTTGCATCTGCTTTTTAAACACCATCCGCGAAACAAGAGAGGCAACCGATAGAAACATGCACACATTTACAGAAGAATTTGCCAGTCAGCTAACCGAGAAAAATGCTGTACTCGGCATTGTGTCAGAGCTGGGTAACACCTTTTATACCGCGTATTTATCTATGCAAAAAGTGCCACAAGCAATTCCCTACGCCTATGGTAGCTCCTACCTGAAAGGTTTTATCTCCGTCCTGCCCAACTGGGGCGAAAGTTATCAAAAAATATATGACGAGGCTTATTTTGTAAAGCTTTACCATGTCGGCGGCATTGGCGGATCTGTCATCGGCGAGGCCTATCATAACTTCGGTGATTATGGGCTTATTATGCTTTTTCTGATCAGCCTTTTGGTAGGACGCGTCAGCCTGCTGTTTGACGACGCCATCAAACGACGCGATTATCTGCTGATTGCTTATCTCGTGCCCCTCTTTACAAAAATATTGTGGTGGCCGCGCGATTCCTTTGCCTCCATACCAAGACCCTTCGTTTGGGGATTCCTCTTTGTTTGGGGCATGTCCAGCTTGCTCGAAACCAGAGCGCCCAAAAAGAAAGAATGAAAGGAGCATTCTCTTTGCGATACAGCATACTGATCCCTGTCTATAACTCTGCTGCTTACCTGCCTGCGTGCGTAGATTCTGTGTTAGCGCAAGAGATTAGCGACTTTGAAGTGATTTTGGTTGATGACGGCTCAACCGACGGAAAAAGCGGAGGCATTTGTGACGCTTACGCACAAAAAGACAGCCGCGTGCGCGTGATTCATCAAAACAATCAGGGGGCTCTTATGGCCCGCTATAATGCCATGCAGGCTGCTATCGGCGATTACTTTTGCTTTTTAGATTCGGATGACTGGTGGGAACAGGATGCCTTATCCGTTATTGATAAGGCCATTACAACGCATGAACCCGATATGCTCATTTTTCGATATCGGTGCAAAACAAAATTTCGTACCCTGTATTCTGCCGCTCCCTTTCCCCATGAAACCGTTCTTTCGGCTGCAGACAAAAAGGATTTACTGCAGGCCATTGCAGGCGAGCAAATCAATGCCTATCCCATAAAGGCCGTAAAAAGGGAAATTGCCGCCTCTGTTGACCTTAGTCATTATAGCCATTTAACAGTCAGCGAAGATTTGCTGCAAACGGTTCTTTGGTTTGACCGTGCAGACAGCGTGTTGTTTTTGCATGATGTGCTATATAATTACAGAGATAATGAAAACGGCATTACGCGTGCCCCTTTTTCAAAAAAGCATTTTACAAGCCTTGTTACGGTTGAACATTTTGTGTACCGCTATCTGCAAAGCGCCCCGCATGCCACGGAAAAAGCTTTACAGAGCCACGTACAGGTTGCGCTTTCTAAAATTTCCCGTGATATAGGCCGCATAGCCTGCGCTCGTATACCGTTTAAAGAAAAAGAAGAACTTTTTTCTTTTGTTTTAACACTCCCTTATTTTAAGGAAGAACTTTTTGAGAAAAAACTATATGCCGCATTTGGCTATAATACGAAAAAAAGATTTGATCATTTGCTAAACCGGCGTTACAAGCAACTGATTCTTTGGGAAAAAACTGTAGACTTCCCTCAAAAGTGCAAATCTGCACTTAAGGCTTTTTTGCTTCGCTTTTGTTAGCGGATTTTGTTAATCAACTATACACGCCAAAACTGTGATGTAGATTGGAGGGATCATCTTGAAAATCGGTATACTTTCCCTTTATTATAAAAACATGAATTATGGCGGATTGTTACAGGCCTATGCCCTGACTGAGATAATCAATCGCCAAAATCATGAAGCCGAACAAGTTTGCTATGACATGTTCACGCCGTCCGGCTCGCAGATAACGCTCGGCAAGCTTTTCCGGTACGGAATACTATATATGCTTCGTATACTACGCTACCCCTTTGATGCTTTATGCAAAAAAAATATATACACAAGACATTCTGCCCTTGTGCAATTTCAGGAAATGATTCCGCACTCTAAACAGGTCTATACCACGAACACCATGCAAAACACCCTGCCTTTATATGACCAATTTGTTACCGGAAGTGATCAGGTTTGGAATATGTCGTGGTATAGAGAAGCCTTTTTCTTATCCTTTGCGCCAAAAGAGAAACACCCTTTTTCATATGCTGCCAGCATGCCAAATACTGATTTGACAGAAGCACAAAAAAACATCGTGTGCAATCACTTAAAGAAGCTACAGGATGTTTCTGTCCGCGAAGCTGAGACGGCAGACTTCTTAACACAACTTATAAACAGACCCGTTCACACGGTTTTAGACCCCACACTTCTATTGACAAAACAGGACTGGGACGAAATTTGTGCAAAACCTTTATTGAAAGAAAAATATATGTTTTGTTACTTTTTGGGAACCTCCCGAAAACAGCGCAAAACAGCCGAACGGTTTGCGCGCAAAAAACAGCTGACCTTGGTCACCCTGCCACATTTATGCGGCGCATGTGTCTCTGATATACGCTTTGGAGATAAGCGTCTGTATGACGTTTCGCCCCAACAATTCCTTTCGTTAATTAAGCATGCGGAATATGTACTCACAGACAGTTTCCATGCCGTTGTATTTGCAAACATGTACCAAACAAAATTTATCGTGTTTGATAGAGTCGGTACATGCAAAATGTCCTCCAGAATTACTCATATTCTTCACCTGTTTGGATGCCCCGAACGATTATGCACAGATGAAAAACATGCACTATCGTACATATTTGCACATATTGACATGCCTCTTTCTGGTTTTTCAGAAGAATTCCTTACACTAAAAGAAGAATCCTTAGCTTTTTTAGAAAGAAATCTATTGCAAAATAAGGAGGATGACCGGTGAAAATTAACCAGCTGAAAGTAGGCGTTTTGCTTTCCTACTTAACAATGGCGGTACAAATCGTGACGGGTATGATATATACCCCTGTTATGTTGCGCCTTTTGGGCCAAAGTGAATTCGGTCTGTATCAGCTTGTTTCCTCTGTGGTTTCTTCACTGAGTCTCTTAAGTTTTGGTTTTGGATCTTGTTACATGCGATTTTATTCTCAATATGCCACTAAAGGAGAAACAGAAAAAGTTGCCCGTTTAAACGGCATGTTTTTGATTATTTTTTCCGTACTTTCCGCTGTTTGCCTGCTTTGTGGCCTTGTTATGATGAAAAATATTGAGCTTGTGTTAGGAAGCGGACTCACGGAAAGCGAGCTTAAAATCGGAAAGATTTTATTACTTATCATGGTTTTCAGCATGGCCTTAACCTTCATGAACAGTGTTTTTGTCAGTATTGTCACCGCACATGAAAAATTCTTTTTTTTGCGGTTGGTAGAATTTTTGAGAACCCTATGCAGTCCGTTTCTGACGTTGCCTCTTTTGCTTATGGGGCTGGGTTCTGTCAGTGTTGTATCCGTTACACTCTTGCTGACGATTTTAGCTACCGGCATCAATCTTTGGTATACTCTGCAAAAACTTGATGTCCATTTTTCTTTTCGTAAGTTTGATTTTAAATTACTTAAAGAAATGTGGACCTTTACCTTTTTTGTTTTCTTCAATTTGATAGTAGACCAACTCAACTGGAATATCGATAAATTTTTGCTTGGCCGGATGCTGAATACGCGGGCTACCGCTATCTATAGCGTTGCTGCACAGTTAAACAGCATGTTTATCTGGCTTTCTACCGCTATCTCCAGCGTGTTTATTCCTAAAGTTAATTTTCTTGTTGCACAAAATTGCGACAACCTCGCTTTGACAAAGCTTTTTACTAAGGTAGGAAGAATTCAGTTTTTGGTTTTATGGTTGGTTGTTTCCGGCTTTATTCTTTTTGGCAAAGAATTTATTGCCATTTGGGCCGGCCCAGGTTATGGCTTATCTTTTGTTATTGCCTTGTTTTTAATTATACCGATTACTATTCCCTTGGTTCAAAACCTGGGAATTGATATACAACGGGCAAAAAATATGCACAAAGCTCGCTCTGTTATTTATTTTTTGATTGCTGTTTGCAATATTTTTCTCAGTATATTGCTTATTTTCAAATATGGTACCGTAGGTGCGGCCATGGGAACGGCCATTTCTCTTATTTTGGGTAATGTCCTTTTTATGAATATCTATTACCACAAAAAAATTGGCCTTAATATGCTCTTTTTCTGGAAAGAAATACTTGCATTTTTTCCTGCCGTTTTACTTGCAGGAATTGGCGGTTTTGTGATACAATCATTACCGTTAGGGCATAGTATTGCATTTTTTCTTATTCGATGTGTTTTATATGCCCTTGTATATGGGGCATCTATGTGGTTCCTCGGAATGAAGAGTGACGAAAAAGCCCTCATTCTCGACCCAATTCACAAGCTTTTACAAAGGAGGTAATCATATGCCTCAATTGCCCGAGAAAGCGTGTTCCGGATGTCATGCCTGTTCTCATGTCTGCCCAAATTCTTGTATTAAACTTGTAGCAAACGAGGCGGGATTCTTATATCCTGTCATTGATTTGGCAGCCTGCTCAGATTGTGGTTTGTGCGAAAGTGTATGCCAGGTTATACACCCTCTTACACGCAAAGAAACGCCCACGGCATATGCTTGCCGTAACCTCGACGAAGCAACCCGGGAGGCTTCTTCTTCAGGTGGCATCTTTTCATTGCTGGCTGAAGAAATTATAAAACAAAGCGGTGTTGTTTTCGGCGCGGCGTTTGATGACAAGTTTAATGTGCGCCACATTGTCATTGAAAACAAAGAAGAATTATATAAATTACGCGGTTCAAAATATGTACAAAGTACGATTGGTGATGCATACCGACGGACTGAAAGCTTTTTGGAAGACGGCAGACCGGTTTTATTTACAGGCACACCTTGCCAAATAAACGGTTTACTTCATTGTCTAAAAAAAGAATATCCGCATTTATACACGCAAGATATCATTTGTCACGGCGTGCCCTCTCCAAATGTATGGCATACATATATTAACTATCTTCAATCGCTTTTTGGAGCAGATATACAAAACTTTTCTTTTAGAAGTAAGAAATCCGGCTGGACAGGATATTCTGTCTATGCTTCTTTTTCAAACGGAGAAATCTATAGCAAAAAATTTACAGAGGATTCTTTTATGCAGGCGTTCTTACATAACCTTTGCCTGCGCCCCTCTTGTTACCAATGCTCTTCCAAAGGAATTGAACGAAACAGCGATATTACCCTGGCCGATTTTTGGGGTGTGGAACGTGTTGCGCCTGATCAATTTGACAATAAGGGAACCTCGCTCGTGCTCATTCACAGCGAAAAGGGAAGACGTCTTATGCAATTATGTTCTGCTTCCCTGACGTGCAGAGAAGTTTCAGTAGATGCTGCTGTTGCTTACAATCCCAGCGTACACATATCCTCTCCAACTCAAAAAAACAGATCCGGATTTATGCACGATATTTCTGTTGTTAACTCCAACTTTGCCGCTGTTGTAAAACGATATACAAAAGTGCCTCTATGGAAACGAGTTGTGATTAGAGGGATTACATTTGCAAAATGTATTCTTAGAAAAAAAGCCGAAAGGAACCAAACATGAATAACGCTTTTTATGACATGTTATATTTTCTTTCCTGCTCGGCCCACGGTCTCGTTCCGGAAAGAAAAGACTCCGATCCGAAGGAAATCTTTAAGCTCGCCCACCGGCAAGGTGTGGGAGAGCTTGTTTATGATGCCTTAAAACAGGTATATACCGATGACTGGCTTTCAGAACTTGAGGTGCCTGTTTATTATAATGTGATGCAGAACACAAAAAAGCTCTATTTCATCCACAAGGTTTTTCAACAGCTGGATGAGGCAGAGATTCCCTATTGCTTGTTAAAGGGTGAAACCTTATCGGCACTCTATGCCAACCCGGCTCTTCGCATTTCTTCGGATATTGACCTGTATATTGAGCCTAAATTACAAAGCCGCGCCTACAAAATTTTTAAGAAAAACGGCTTTGAGGTAGAACGCACCACCAAGTTCTGGCACCATGATTACTGCACGCATCCCGCTTATGGTCTGGTTGAAGTGCACCGTGCCTTTTGTGATGATTTGTTTGATGAGGTTTGGTTCGGCAACAGTTTAGAGCCGCAAGAGCCTTATATCCGTCAAAAAACCGAAGACGGTTATGCCATACAGACCATGAGCGCAACAGATGGTGCCATTTTCGTCTGTTTCCATTTAATTAAGCATTTTTTATCCAAAGGTGTTGGCGTGCGGCAGATCTTAGATACTCTGCTCTATTTTAAGCACTACAAAAACGAAATTGATTGGGAGCGCTTTAGCGCTGTTACCAAGGAAGTGCAATATGATACCTTCATTGAATATTTAAAAGGCATCGGCATCCATTATCTGCAATTTAATGAAGAAGATTTTGAATCCTACCTGTATGACGAGAAAATCTGTGCGGAGATTTTAGAAGATTGTCGTTTGGGCGGCACCTTTGGCTATGACGCCGCGGAGCGTGCAAAATTCTATCAGTTATACACGCACCGTCGTTTTTTGGCTCAAAATGGAACGGAAAAAGAATATAAAAAGCTGATGAATAAATGGACCTTCCCGGGAATCCGGCTATTACTGTTCGGGCTCCCCGATATATTAAAGCAGTCTTACCCCTATTGCAAAAAACATCCCATTCTACTGCCGGTTGCCGTTGTGCACCGCTGGATTGATTTTATCCTGCAGCTTATGCGAAAGGAAGCCAAGGTTTCTACTTACTTAAAATATAAGGAGGATGTTTCGGATCAAGAATCCATCCAAAAACGATTGGATTTGATAGAAGAAATGAAAATGATATAAAAAGGGGCTGTAAAAAAAGCCCTGAACGCAAAAGGCAAGAAAATCTAATATAACCGGTCATATAAAACAGTTAGGGTTAACCTAATTTATTGAAAAATCTCAAAAATGAGATTTTCCTGGAATTAGGCCTTTTGCTATGAACAAACCTCACCTCTCGGCGTACCATCGTACGCCTTCGGGTAACCCCTACGGGTTCGGTTTGCCCATTCAGAATCTTTTTTTCCTATCCCCGGTATCTCGACAAAAGGGGCTGTAAAATAACTTATGGTTATTTTACAGCCCCTTTTTGTCTTCTTTTCCCCTTATGCCAGGTCGAATTTATCGTGAATTACGCGAACTGCTTTATCAGCAACAGAAGCATCAATCAATACGGAAACCTTGATTTCGGATGTGGAAATCATGTTGATATTGATTTGTGCATCATAGAGAGCTTCGAACATCTTAGCTGCAACGCCGGGGTTTGATACCATGCCGGCACCAACGATAGAAACCTTTGCAATATCTTTTGTCCAGCTCAAGTTCTCGTAGTTGATAATACCCTTGTTATCTTCCAACAGTTTGATCGCCTCATCAAGATTTGCCTCTGTTACAGTGAAGCTGATATCCTTTGTGCCGTCACGGCCGATAGACTGCAGAATCACATCCACATTGATGTTGTGCTTTGCAAGCAGCGTAAAGATGCGGAATGCTTTACCCGGTGTATCTTCAATGCCGCAAATCGAAATGCGGGCTACGTCTAAATCTTTTGCAATACCTCTAACCATCATTTTTTCCATATCGACAACCTCCTTCACAATGGTTCCCTCTGCCCTTGTCAGACTGGAACGAACACACATGTTTACATTATATTTTTTACCCATTTCAACAGAACGGTTATGCAACACATTGGCACCTAAGCTTGCAAGCTCAAGCATTTCATCAAAGGTAATTTCCTTTAACTTGGCTGCATTTTTTACAATACGCGGATCTGTTGTGTAAACGCCGTCAACGTCTGTATAAATTTCACACAAGTCAGCGTGCAGTGCAGCAGCCAGTGCCACGGCAGAAGTATCGGAGCCACCGCGACCTAAGGTTGTGATGTCGCCGTAGCGGTTAATACCTTGGAAACCGGTTACAATCACGATATTCTTTTTGTCTAATTCCTTCTGCAGGCGCTCGCTGTCAATCTTTCTGATGCGGGAATTAGAATAATTAGAATCGGTGTGTACGCCCACCTGCCAGCCATTTAATGAAACAACCGGGAAGCCCAGCTTTTCAATTGCCATGGCAAGTAGTGAGGCCGAAATCTGTTCGCCGGTAGAAAGCAACATATCCATTTCTCTTTTAGAGGGGGTTTCGTTGATTTCCTTGGCCTTTTCAATCAAGTCGTCAGTGGTGTCACCCTGTGCCGAAACAACAACAACAACGCTGTTGCCTGCTTTGTATGTGCTGGTGATAATATCAGCCACATTATACACACGCTCAGCATCAGCTACAGAAGAGCCACCAAACTTTTGAACAATTAAGCTCATACAAACATTCCTTTCAAAATAATTTCGTGTTCTGCCTTCGGGCAAGGCATCCAACACAGTTTAAGCAAATACTCTGCTTCATTTATCGCCCGAAAATAAAGCCCCGCCCGACTTTCCGCGGGCAAAAGCTTACTTATACATAGTTATGCCTTGTGCACAAACAGAATGCCCAATGTGTTCCGTCCGCAGTGCGACGAAATCGTGCAACCGGCACGCGCCAGAAGCAATTCTTCAAAAATACCGGTTTCTTTCACCTGCTTACAAACCATTTCAACAACTTCTTCATCACAGCCGGCATGCGTAACAAAAATACGCGTCGTGTCGAAATCGCCGGAAGCCAGTTTTTCTTCCACATATTTTTGCAGAACCTGTTTAAATTTGCCGCGGTACTTTTTTCCCACATCCATTTTGCCTTCTTGCACCTCAATACAGGGCTTGATGCTGAGTAAGTTGGCACCCAGTGCTGCCAGTGTGCTGCAACGGCCACCCTTATGCAGAAATTCGAGCGATTCAATGATAAAGCTTGCATCAACTCTTTTTATATAGGAAGGCATTTCTTCAACAATTTCTTCTGCTGTTTTTCCTTCCGCTAAAAGCTCTGCCGCATGAATCACCATGAGCGATTGTGCTGTAGAGAGGTTCAGTGTATCTAAAATAAACACGCGACCTTCAAATTCCTCCGCCGCCAGCACCGCATTCTGATAGGTGCATGACAGGCCGGAACTCAGCGAGAAATGAATTACCTGGTCATATGTCTCCAACAAACCGGTAAAATAGTCGACAAAGTCACCAATAGAAATGGCAGAAGTTTTGGGAAGCACACCCTCTGTTTCATATCGCTTGTAAAGCTCGTCTGGCGTCATCTCTATCCCGTCTAAATAGCTTGTATCACCGAATGTGATATAAGGTGGAATGAGGCTGACTGCATATTTTTCCTGCAATTCTTTTGGCATATCGCAAGTTGTATCCGCAGAAATGCATACCTTTTTCGCCATATCAAGGACACTCCTTTATAGTTTACATTATATTTTATAGTATATAACGTTCTTATTATTATAATATATTGACAGAAACTTGTCAACTGCTTACAGTAAGCAAAACCACGAAATTTAAGAGAATTTTCTCGTTATTCAAAAAAGGTATTGACAAAAAATGGTGTGCCGTGCTATAATAATGGATGCTCTCTCAAAAAAAGGAGCAAGTTTTTCACCGAAAAATTAAAATTAGTGTTGACAATGCCTTTTGTCTGTGCTATAATATCACAGGTCGGCGTGAGGCAGAGGATTTCCTATTAAGCAGAAACGAGCCATTGGCCGTTAGATGTGGGCTTATAGCTCAGGTGGTTAGAGCGCACGCCTGATAAGCGTGAGGTCGGTGGTTCGAGTCCACTTAAGCCCACCAAATTTGAATTATCTCGGTTTTTTTCTTCCCGCTCGTGTGCAGCAAGCACACTTCGGGGTCACAAAAAACCAAGCTAATTTCAAATTTCCAAGAAGTTTAGTAATTGAATAAGATGGTTTAATGAAGCTTTCAGTTATTAACTGAGTGTTAATGATTGAAAGGTGTGTTAAACACCATATTGTACCTTGAAAACTGAACAAAGCGTAGAAATTTAAGTTTTTCCGTAAAAGGGAATACAATTTCTAAGGACTCATGTAATTCAATGAGAGAACCAGGACACGAAAGGTTAGTTTTTCTTAACCCAAAACAAAACCGTGTTTTGTTTTGGAGAGGAGACACAGCGAAGCGAGGGAGTTGTTTCTGCAAGGAAACAACGGATTAAGCGAAGTTAGTGTCGACGAGGTCAAGCTAATAAGAGCACAGGGCGGATGCCTTGGCATCAGGAGCCGATGAAGGACGTGACAAGCTGCGATAAGCTACGGGGAACCGCAAATAGGTATTGATCCGTAGATTTCCGAATGGGGCAACCCGGCTGGGCAATACCCAGTCACCGTGCAGTGAATTCATAGCTGTACGGAGGGAGACCCGCTGAACTGAAACATCTAAGTAGGCGGAGGAAGAGAAAGAAACATCGATTTTCTTAGTAGCGGCGAGCGAAAGGGAAAGAGGCCAAACCAAGGGTAGCAATACCCTTGGGGTTGCGGACTGCATAATTGATTCTGAGTTGTTAGCAGAAGAGAGCTGGAAAGTTCCGCCAAAGAGGGTAAAAGCCCCGTAAGCGAAAACGACGAAGACAAGGCAGTATCCAGAGTACCACGGGACACGAGTAACCCCGTGGGAAGCCGGGGGGCCCACCCCCCAAGCCTAAATACTACCTGATGACCGATAGCGTATAGTACCGTGAGGGAAAGGTGAAAAGAACCCCGGGAGGGGAGTGAAATAGAATCTGAAACCCTGTGTTTACAAGCAGATAGAGCACCTTATGAGTGCGATATCGTACTTTTTGTAGAACGGTCCGGCGAGTAATTGTAACAAGCGAGGTTAAGTTCTTCAGGAACGGAGCCGCAGGGAGACCGAGTGTTAAAAGCGCGTATAGTTTGTTGTAATTTACCCGAAACCGGGTGATCTAGCCATGGACAGGTTGAAGCGAGAGTAAAATCTCGTGGAGGACCGAACCCACGTCTGTTGAAAAAGGCGGG
>SVKI01000023.1 GCA_015068555.1 Oscillospiraceae bacterium
GGATATGTTTCTTTTAAAAGTTCTTTTATTTCATCTTTCATATCCTCTTCAACATTTGAGCCTTTTTCCCCAATTTTAGGTAGAGCAAACAAAATTTTCAATACATTATCAGCATCATCTATTTCTACTACAAATGGAAAATTATCACATTCTTTGTTTTCTGAACCAAATTTCAACATATGCTACCTCCATAAAAATTTATCAGGTATTTTATTTAATTATACTACACTCCATTAAAATTTTCAATAACGCCAAAACAATCCACAATTTTTTCTAACATTTTTCTAGCACTTTTCTAGCGAAAACCCAAAAAATGCATCAAAAAGTGGCAATACGAAATTTTAGAGAACAGCAAAGGCTTTGAAGGTTTTTAACCCCTCAAAGCCTTGATTTTATGCGGTTTTTATCGCTTTTTAAGTTCTTCTAACTTCCGCTAATTTACTCTATCTAAAAAGACTGTCTAACAGCTCGAAATGCGTTTGCCTTAACGGGCACGTGGGTTCGAATCTCACCCGCTCCGCCATAAGCGAGATTTTACCCCTGTTTCTTTGCGCCATATTTTGTGGCATGAAAACTATAGATTTTTCGTCTATCCATAGAAATCATGATTGACTTTGCCCGATAATAATGGTCTTGTGTTGTACCTTCGTTTATATCCATCTCTTCTGTAGTTGGTATGGTTAATCACGCTATAATTTTATACGATCCGCAACAGGGCAAGTTATTTTATAAAAATCCTTGCTTACCTCAAAGATTTCTCCCCGGGAGATAGCCGTAATCTAAGGTATTTACTTCAGGAACAACGCAAAATCTAATTCCCATATTGAAAAAAATTCTTGAGTATGTTATACTGTAGCTACATAACCTATATTAAAGGCGGTCAATGGCTTTGCAAGAAAAGAACAGGTGATCATATGAAAAGGAAAGTTCCATTTAATAACGCCGTTATTAAAAAACAGTTAGATATAGCTTTAAAAATCCGTTTTCGGCAATTCATGTTGCAAGGTTCATGATATGTCTGCGGATTTTTGTTGTTTTTAGGGCTAAAAAAATATGATTGAAAGGAAACTTTTCCCTGTATTAATTCGTCTATATAATATAAAGGAGGTATTCACATGAAAAAAACAGCAATATTGCTCGTATTGATAACCCTTCTCACAGTTACAGGATGCGTATCCAAAACAAAATATTTGCCCGAAGCAAAGAGCGACAAAACCTTTACAACCATTGGCGGAAAGGAAGAAGCACACCAAGGCGAAGGCTACTCGCTCACCGTTCCTTTCAGACACTACCGCTATGAAAAAGACTATGATGACGGCCACTTAGAAGAAACATGGGAATACACCAAAAAAGATGATGTTAACATTAAAGTGACCACCTATCAAAACGCAGACGAAGGATCCGCAAGGGGTAAATTTCTAAGAGAAAACGACGACTATATCTTCGAAGACTTAACCGGATATCCCCTCTGCGGAACCGAGCTTGACGGAGATACCTTATGGTTTCATCTCCACGAAGCAAACGGAGCGGTTTATATCGTATCCTGGGAATATCCCAAAAACACAAAAGAGGATTTGCAAAAAGAACTTTCAGACATAGCGCAAACTTTCAAGCTTGCAGAATAAGGGGGTACATATAATGAAAAAAGCATTATCCATCATTTTAGCCATCATCATGTTCCTGCCAGTGGGCGCGGCCGCTTTAACAGACGGCACACCGCTCGCTCCTCCAAGCGAATGGGCAATAGGGGATGTGAAAAAAGCAGAAGCATTGAATGTTACAGAAAAAGGAAAGACCTATCGCTACAGTATGCCAATTACGCGCGAAGAATTCTGCAATTTGGCAGCTAATATGATAGAAGCTTCCGGCGTAACGCTTTCCACCGATAACCCTCAAAGACCCCTTGGGATAAGAGATACAGATAATGTAAATGTCTTAAAGCTGTATAAAGCCGGAATCATTTTGGGCAAAGAACATAAAAAAACAGGGGTTGTTTTTGCACCTGATGACTTGCTTACTCGTGAAGAAGCCGCAACGATTCTCTTTCGCCTGATACAGGTTGCATACCCCGATTGGGCAGCTCATGAGCTGTATTATGAATTTACCGATTCAGCAGATATATCGGACTGGGCAATGGAGCCTATTCAAAGAATCTGCAATATGGCAATTATGGAAGGTGTTGAAAATAACAGATTTGCACCCAAAGCCACCTATACGACAGAACAAGCCATCGCGACTTTAGTCAGAGTGTATACCGCACAATCCGCTAATACCGAAGAAGCTTCTGATGCCATACCCTTTGCAGACAAGCTAAACGCACAGATGCCAAAGGATAAAAACTATATGTTCTCCCCCATGTCAATCAAAATGGCGCTTTCCCTTGCGGCCAACGGTGCGTCAGGCGAAACGCAAGCCGAAATCTTAAAGGCTCTCGGCATCACAAACCTTGATGATTTTAACGCCCTTTCAAAGGATTTGATTGCACGGTATTCGCAGACGGATATTCTAAGCCTGAACATTGCAAATTCCATCTGGATGAACAAGGATAAAACCACGCAGAATTTCAGTAAAGATTATAAAAAGACAGTAGCAGATTTTTACGATGCAGAAGTTAAAAGCGTACAAAATGCAAATGCCGTTAAAGAAATTAACGGATGGGTCAGCGATAAAACAAACGGAAAAATTCCAACCATTATAGAAAATGCCGATGATTTTTGGGCTATGCTTATTAACGCCATTTATTTTAAAGGTGCATGGCAAGACGAATTTCATACCGCAGCCACCAGGCCGGATACCTTTACCAGCGCTGACGGCACCACAAACACCGTAGATTTTATGAACAAAACGAAATGGTTTGCTTACGCCGAAACTTCTTCTGCAAAAATTTTGGAACTGCCCTATAAAAACCGCGTTGACAAAATAGCAGATAATGGCGAATACCTCGGCACAGACAGATATGATAACCTGGATGTGAGCATGTACCTATTGTTGGCAGAAGACGATATCAATATCGAGCAGGAATTATCTGCCGCCTTCAGCAAAGAAGCCTTTGGCAGCACCTATATTAAACTTTCCATGCCGAAGTTTTGCATTGAGTATTCGACCGGCCTGAACGACATGCTGATGAATTTAGGCATCGCCACGGCCTTTAACCCAAATCATGCAGAGTTTCAGAAGATGTTTGACCAGGGCAATATGTGGTTTACAAACACGCTGCATAAAACCTATATAAAGGTTGATGAAAAAGGTACAGAAGCCGCAGCCGTAACTGCCATTGGTATGGCAGGTTCCGCACGCCCGCCGGAACCCATTGAGCTGAAGTTTGATAAACCCTTCTACTTTGCAATTCGTGATAACACAAGCGGCGAAATACTCTTTATGGGTCGATATGCTTTTGCGAATTAGTCATACTCCACGACCACCGCTCAAGCGACTATTGAGCCTTTTCCCCGAGAGGAAGGCTTACTTGGGCAAAGCTAAAAAATGTTTAGAACCACGGGCATAGTCCACGGTGTTCGTTAACACAACAAAAAAGGAGCTGTAGCATTTTGCTACAGTTCCTTTTTTAATATCAGGTTGTTTCAAAATATCCATATGTTCCGCTTTGCGGATCTTTAAAAATAGGAAGTTGCGGGCTCACAAAAGTCAGCACCACAAAAGTGGCCGCCAATAAAAGTAAGATAGCCCGCGCAGGCAAAAAGGAGCGGCACACCGAGCGGTTAGCTAAAAACAGTTTGGTTTCTATATAAAAGATCACCGCTGCCGCAATCACAAAAATAGTGATATTAACCCAATCAGGCATCACACCCAAGGCTCCGTTTATGGTGTAATATAAAACAGGAATCAGCACTAACCCCGCTATGATACCGCATAGCTTAATACACCAAAAATCAGCATAGTCTTGCACGATTGTTCTGCTTTCAACCCATGCAAAGATGATCATGGGGAAAAACAAAAGTTTTAAATGTTCCCATATGGATTCATTCACGGCTGAAAACGGCGCGACAAACACGCTTTTCCCTGTCCAGTCAAACAGAAAATGCAGCAGCACCCCTGCTATCACTGTGAAAACAAAGCCTATCCATTGCCAGCTATACACCCTTCTTTTCATAGATGCCTCCATAGAATGAAATATAGTTCATTCTATGCAGAAAATCCTATATCATGCTTTGTGCCTTTTGATCAGCTTTTTTTATTAAATTCTCCGCGTCTCTCTGTCGAAATTCTCATCATACTGCGCATTTCTTCTCTGTCATTATGTTTTATGCAATCATATAACTTATCAAATGTTTTTCTATACTTTTCCATTTCTTTAAGAAGCGCGTCCTTGTTTGACAAAAAAAGCTCGCTCCACATCTCATCGTTGATTCTTGCGATGCGTGTAAGGTCACGGAACGAGTCGCCCGTGTAAAGCACAAGCCCCGGGTTGTCATTGGCGCACATAAGCGATACTGCGATGCAATGTGTCAACTGTGACAAAAACGCTATCATTTCATCATGCTTTTCCGGATTTAATACGGAAACGCGGGCAAACCCTAAAATCTCACCCAATTCCTTACACAATTCTATGGCGCCAAATGTATTCGCCTCTGTCGGCACCACAATGTAGTTTGCTTCTTTAAAAATACTGTCGTCACTGTTTCTAACACCGCTCACTTCGCGACCTGCCATAGGGTGCGCCGCAATAAATTCAACACCCGGCTTTAAGAGAGCCTGTATTTCATACACCAAGCATCCCTTCACACCGGTTACATCAGTGATAACCGTTCCTTCCTGAATCAAATCGCCGTTTTCCTTAATCCACTCTATAAAGGTGTGCGGGTACAGTGCAAAAACAATGATATCAGCTTCTTTGATAAGTTCAGCTTCCACCGTCGTGCTCCCCTTATCAATGATACCTTGTGACAGGGCATATGTAAGATCGTCGGGCTCTTTGGTGATAGCCGTCACATAAAAGCCTTTTTTCTTTAACGCCATGGCATAGCATCCACCCAAAAGACCTAAGCCGACAATCAAAATTTTCTTCGATGCATCCAGTTTCATTTTCCTGCATACTCCTTCTTCACGTTTTACATCTGATGTCGATTCATCAAATAATCAATGGCCTCTGTGTATCCGGCAAAGCCATGACCGCAAATTGTTTTTTCGCAATACTCGCGCACATAGCTTATCTGGCGGAACGCTTCCCGCTTTTCTACATCCGAAATATGCACTTCAACGGCGGGAATACCGCAGGCCTTGAGTGCGTCTAAAATTGCCACACTCGTGTGCGTATAAGCTGCAGGATTAATCACAATCCCGTCAAAAACCCCGTAGGCCTGCTGAATTGTATCCACAAGGTCACCTTCGTGATTGGATTGATATAGTTCTACCGTCACGCCGTTTTCTGCCGCATACACCTGAATCATTTCACACAGCTCAGCATACGTCTGCCTACCGTAAACCTCCGGCTCTCTGATGCCGAGCATGTTGATGTTGGGTCCGTTAATAACCAATATTTTCATGGCAAAATTCCTCTTTTATTTTCTTGATATTTTCGTTTACATCATCGCCTATGCAAATGTGTGCATCACAGCTTGCACAATACTTTTCGTATCGTTCTTTAAATCGTTTTTCAAGGTCGGCACGGTTGCTTGAAAGGGGTCTGTCATCTGTCGCAATCAAGCTCTCCAGGGGTCTGTCTATAAAATAGATGCGCCCATTCTCACCCAAAAGCTCCATATTAACACTGTTTAACACTGCCCCGCCACCCGTGGCAATCACAGCATGTTGCATCATAGAAACCGACCTGATAACCTCTGATTCTATTCGTCTGAACCCGGCTTCACCAAGCTCGGCAAAAATTTTGGGAATGCTTGTTTGCTCCCGCTTTACGATTTCTTCATCTGTATCAATAAAATCGGCACCGAGTTCCTCTGCCAAACGTTTTCCAATAGTTGTTTTTCCGCTTCCCGGCATACCGATTAACACCACATTTGTTTTAAGGAGCAAAAGCTCGCGGTACACCCTGTCAATCTCAGAAGTCGAAACCGCTTGTCCGAGAAATTTTTCTGCCGCTTTAGCCGCCTGTGCCACAAGCATATACAGGCCGCCTACGGCTTGTATACCCTTTTTTTGCCCATCATATACAAGCTTTGAACGAAGGGGATTATACACAGCGTCTACGATAGCGCATAGCTTTGGATAGGCCTCTAAATCAACCGGCGAACAATATAGGTTCGGGTACATACCCACAGGCGTTGTGTTAATCATCACCTCGGCATCTCTATGAAGCCGTTCCGCCTCAGCATAGGTAATGCATCCTTCTTTTTTATCTCTGGAGACGCGATACGCTGCCCGACATTCCATACTCTCCGCTACGGCCAAGGCCGTTTTGGAGGTGCCGCCACTCCCTAAAATCAGCACCTTTTTACCTTGCAAGGATATACTGTTTTTTTCAATCAGGGCCGATAGACCGGAAAAATCGGTGTTATAGCCTTTTAAATATCCATTGTCATGAACAATGGTATTCACCGCACCGATTTTTCGGGCCACTTCGCTGACCTCATCCAAATAAGGAATCACAGCTTCCTTATAGGGAATGGTGACATTGATGGCCTTAAACGGCTTTGCGCGCATGAAACTATCCAGCTCATCGGGCGATAATTCCAGCAGTTCATAGTCGTAATCAAACAGTCTGTTATGAATCTCTTTTGAAAAACTGTGCCCTAATTTTTCTGCTATACATCCGTACATCATTTATCTCGCCAACCAATCTGTTCCGTATCTGCCCGTTACTATATCACACAGCGTAAAGGCTGTCACGCAATCGACCACAATGCGCGCCCTGTGCACAATGCAGGGGTCATGTCTGCCCTTTGATTTGAGCACGGCATTTTCACCCTGTTTCATATGAAACGTTTCCTGCGGTATGCCAAGGGTAGGCGTCGGCCTTACGGCACATCGAAACACAAGCGGCATGCCGTTTGTGAGGCCACCGTTGATGCCCCCTGCGTGATTGGTTTTGGTGCACACCTTGCCATCTTCCACATAAAAACTGTCGTTAGCCTCACGGCCTGTCATCTCCGCAATGGCAAAACCGGCACCGAATTCAACCCCTTTAATTCCGGGAATTGAGAACAAAGCATGGGAAAGCATGCTTTCCACAGAATCAAACATCGGCTCACCAAGGCCGGCATCAAGTCCAATAACGGCGGTTTCCAGAATGCCGCCCACACTGTTGCCTTCTGATTTTGCCTGGCAGATGGCTTCCTCCATTTTCATGCCCGCCTCATCGTCTAACACGGCGAACTTTTTATCATACAAACTCTCTATCTCTTGCAAGATCTCACTTGAAAAATCAGCATCCAAAATGCCTGCACATTTTTTGATGTGCGTGCCGATTGTAATGCCCTTTTTATGGAGAGCGGGCATTAAAATGCCGCCCACGGCAACCAAGGCCGCCGTAATACGACCGCTGAAGTGACCGCCGCCTCTGTAATCTTCATGGCCATGATATTTACAATAGGCCGTATAATCAGCATGAGAAGGACGTGCCAGCCATCTGGTTTCAGAATAATCTTTAGAGCGCGTATCCTGATTGGGAATACGTATGCACAGGGGTGTGCCCGTTGTTTTCCCTTCAAGAACGCCACTTTCAATCACAAACTCATCAGCTTCCTGTCGCGCTGTCGAAATAGCCCCTGACGGCCTGCGAAGGGAAAGAAGCTTTTCTATATACGCCGTATCGACCGCAAGGCCGGGGGCAAGACCATCTATCACAGCTCCTATAGATGCGCCGTGACTTTCTCCAAATACCGTCATGGTGATGTGATTACCAAAGACATTTTTCATGTTACAGCACCTCCCTGACCTGTTTTT
The DNA here is from genome assembly GCA_015068555.1 of Oscillospiraceae bacterium. GTDB lineage: Bacteria > Bacillota > Clostridia > UBA1381 > UBA9506 > UMGS755. The sequence goes on from SVKI01000023.1 coordinate 7,861, forward strand.
CAAATTCACTAAAGGGCATGTCCCGAAGTTCAAACGTTCCTACCTCCGGCACATAGACCACTGTTATATGGTCGCCCGATGTTTTTTTATCATGCCGACAGGCACTAAGAAGCGCTTCCTTCTCGTAATCGCACGAAGTCGGCAATGAAAGTTTTTGCAAAACAGGAATGAGCCTCTCCCGCACGGCATCAGAACACATGGGAAGCATACCCATGGCCACGCACTCGCCGTGATAATATGTATCAAGGCTATTGACCGCTTCAATGCCATGGGCAAGCGTATGCCCGAAATTTAAAATCTTTCTCAGCCCCGCTTCCTTCTCGTCCTGCTCCACAACATATTTTTTAATTTGCAAAGAACGAAGAATAATCGTATCCATCTGCTCATACACATCGCCCTTTTCGAATATGTCAAAGAGTTCGGCATCTTGTATCAATGCCATTTTAACAGATTCAGCAAGACCGTTTGCGACCTGTCTTTTGGGCAACGTTTTAAGCGTGTCGGGGTCAATGATTACAGCCTTGGGCGGATAAAAAGCACCCACTATGTTTTTTATCCCCATAAAGTCAACGGCTGTTTTGCCGCCAATGGAAGAATCCACCTGTGAAAGAAACGTCGTTGGGATATTATAAAAATCAATCCCACGCATAAAGCACGAGGCAACAAAGCCGGCCAAATCGCCCACAACACCACCGCCGACAGCAACGATACAGTCACTTCTTGTAAAGTTATGATCAACCAGGCAGCTCAGCAGATAGGTAAACGTCTCGATGCTTTTTGTTTTTTCGCCCATCTTAACGGTTATAATGAAGGCTTCCTTACAATGCGCAGCAACCTTCTGCGCATAGGCCGCCGGAACGCCGGTATCGGTCACGATTAAAACCTTGCGGTTTAAATTAAGATAGGTGCCGGCTGTTTCCAGGGCGCCTCGTTGAACATATATGTTGTAGCTTCCGGTCTGCGTTTTAACAGGTATAATCATCTTCTTCGCCTCTTTAAATATGTATTTCTTTTTCAAATGTTCCCACGACTTTAAGATGTGCGCAGCACTCTTCGAGTTCACAAAGCATGTCTTTGCCCTGTGGGCTGTTAATATTGCCCTCACCCTCTACATAGAAAAAATAATCCCAAACAAGTTCTTTCGTCGGGCGGCTTTTCAGCGCACGAAGGTTAAATCCATGCTGACCGATGATAGAAATCGCCGTACCCAGCGAACCTGCCGCATTTTTAACCGTGAACAGCATAATGAATCTGTCATCTGTCGCGGCCGGCGTTCTTTGTGCGCGGGAAAACACGGCAAATCGGGTTGTGTTGGTGCCACTTTCGTTGATGTGTGGCGCAAGGACAGAGAGTCCAAAAATTTCGGCTGCCTCTTCACTGCCTATGGCCGCCACAGACTTATCGCCCATCTGTGCAATGGCTTTAGCCGCTATAGCTGTGTTTGCGGCTTCCTCTTTTTTAAAGCCGTGCTTTTCGATGAAGGCTGCACACTGGCCAAGCGCCTGGGGATGGCTGATAACCTTTTGCACATCATCTACCTTTGCGCCCGGCACGCCTAAAAGATTTTGTATAATTTCCGCTTCATACACGCCATTTATGTAAAGCGAGCCAAAAAAAGCAAGGTCTAAAACGTTTCCCACATCGCCGTTATAGCTATTTTCAATGGGCAGAACCACACAATCGCATTCTCCGTTTTCACAAGCCTTATAGGCCGTCATAAAATCGGCAAAGGGTACGCAGGTTGCATCGGGGAAAATCTTCTGCGCCGCAAGGCCTGCAAAGGCACCGGGCACACCGCTGAATCCAACCTTCATCCCCTCCAGCAGCTTATGCTGCATATCTTTGGAAAGCTTAATTGTATTTTTCAAAAAATTGACATAATAGGCTGTATACTCTTCATTCTGAATAAGGCCCACATTTTTTTGAATGATTTCATTTTCTCTGCCAAAATCATCAATGGGGATTCCATTTTCCTGTTTATAGGCCGCAACCAGCTTTGCCGCATCCATGCGCCTTTCAAACAGGCGCACCATTTCCCGGTCCACTTCGTTGATGATTTTTCTTGCCTTTATAAGTTCGTTCATCCCGGTTCCTCCTCATGCGGGGATGGCTCTCTTTTTACAGCTTCTCCGCAATATCATAAATAAGCTCTTTTGTTTTCTCCCAACCAAGACAGGGGTCAGTTATAGATTTACCAAACACATGCTCTCCCACGCTCTGCGCGCCGTCTTCTAAGTAGCTCTCAATCATCAGACCCTTGACCAGTCGTTTAATATCCTTGTTCTGATTGCGGCTGTGAACGATGTCCTTGGCGATACGCACCTGTTCAAGATATTTCTTGCCCGAATTATTGTGATTGGTATCCACAATCACCGAGGGATTCTTTAAATTCGACTCTTCATATAATTCTTCCACCCGTAAAAGGTCCTCGTAATGGTAGTTCGAAGCGCTTCTGCCCGCATAATCAATATACCCACGCAGAATGGCATGAGCATAGGGATTACCGTCACTTGTAACCTCCCAACCACGATAGATAAAGGTGTGGCTTGATTGTGCGGCAACAATCGAGTTCATCATAACACTAAGCTCCCCTCCTGTTGGATTCTTCATGCCAACAGGAACCTCTATGCCGCTCGCCGTAAGCCTGTGTTGTTGGTTTTCGACCGATCGCGCACCAATGGCAACATACGAAAGTAAATCAGAAAGGTAGCGATAATTTTCAGGATATAGCATTTCATCAGCACAGGAAAAGTCATAATCACGCAAAGCCGCCAGATGCAGTTCACGAATGGCAACAATACCCTTATACATATCGGGCTTTGCATCCGGATCCGGCTGATGGAGCATGCCCTTGTAGCCATGGCCTGTGGTTCTTGGCTTATTTGTATAGATACGCGGAATCATAATGATCTTATCATCCACCTCTTCCGCTATTTTTCGTAGTCTTGAAAGGTATTCCAACACCGGCTCGCTATGGTCAGCCGAGCAAGGACCGATGATGAGAATGAATTTATCCAATGCGCCGTCAAAAACCGCCTTAATATTGGCATCGCGCTCCTCCTTAACGCGCATCATACGCTCCGAGAGCGGAAATTCTTGCTTCACATCTTTTGGAATGGGAAGCTTTCTGTGAAAATTCATTGCGATTACCTCAACTTTCTTACTCTTCTAAATAAGAACCTCACAAAATGCTAACAAACTAAAGCCTGAAAACCTTAGAGAATCTTACTTCTTTTGCAATAAAAAAACCGCACTTCATTGATGCCTTACGGCATAACGAATGCGGACTGTCCATTTTTTGCTTCAATAAAGCTTTACGCTTATATCTCAGAATTCACAAAAGACGGGCAGCCCTTGACAAAGTAATAAAAGTAAAAAAACTTATTAAATTTCATGTCTGCTCCTCCTTTTGTAATGAATTTTTATGTATTTTTATACATTCTACACCTCTTTATCCGATTTGTCAAGAGGTTTTAAAAATTTTTTATATGTAAAAAGGTTGCAGTATTTTGCTGCAACCCTTTTAAAAGAATTAAAGATATGCGCGCAGGTCTTCTGCCAGGTCTGACTCCACCTGAATGAGTCGCTTGGTGATGTCTTTGGAGACCTCATCCGCCGCTTCATATTGATTTAAATATTTATTCAGCGATTTAACACCCATATTGCAGCCATCCGTCATCAGGTCTGCAACCGTTGCATCGGAATGATTCATAGCAAGCATCACGTTTGTTTTCACCCACGACATACCTTTGGCAATCGGCGCCGGCTCTTTGCCGTCATCATGGTATTGATGCAAAAGTCCCTCAATTTCCTGCTCAAGCTTTTCGTGCACTTGTTTACTTTTGTGCAGGCAGTCCTTCATTTTGTCATCCTGCACATCATCGAGCACATCCGAAATGGAGGCCACGCCCATCTTCACACCCGCATCACATTCGCGCAACAGTTTAACGGTATCTTGTTCAATCATCTTGCTCCGCTCCTTTCTGTATATATGCAGTATACCCGCATGCCGGGAAAATCATACGTAAAAAGAGCGGAACTGTCAGCTTTCCTACCGCGTAATCGCTTCTGCTTTTGCGCCGATTAAAGAAAGCAGTGCCGTTGGCGCCACCTCCAGCTGATATCCGATTTTTCCGGCGCTGAAAATAATCGTGTCAAAGTTGAGCGCCGATTCATCAAGCACCGTGACGTAGGGCTTTTTCATACCGATGGGAGAGCACCCGCCACGCACATAACCTGTCACCTTGTTGATATCCTTCACGGCAATCATCTCGACCGATTTTTCAGAAACGGCTTTGGCGGCCGCTTTTAAATCAAGCTCGCGCATCACCGGCAAAACAAACACATAATAATTTTTAGATGGTGCTACCGTCACCAGCGTTTTAAACACCCGCTCCGGCGGTTTGTTGATTTTAGCCGCCACCGAGCATCCGTCAAAATCGCCGCCCGATTCATAGGTATAGGTGTTATATGAAATACCCGCCGTCTCCAGCATTCGCATCGCATTGGTTTTAAAATTTGCCATGTTTCACCCTTCTTTATTTCGTCAAATCGACTCTGTTTCGTATTGTACCTGCCAAAAAGGCTTCCATATTCAAAATCATTTCGTTAAAGCAGCGCTCTCTTGCCTCAATGGCACCCCAGGCCATGTGGGGCGTCAGGCAAACATTGTCAAGCTCTTTAACGGCATAAAAAGGACTTTCCGTTGAAAAAGGCTCCACCGCATACACATCCAGACCCAGGCCACCCAGTCTGCTGTTTAAAACGGCTTCACAGAGGGCGGCTTCATCGGCCACAGCACCGCGCGCCGTGTTCACAAAAATAGCGCCCGGCTTCATGCTTTCAATGCGCTCGCGGCTGATTAAGCCACGCGTTTCGTCAGAAAGCGGAATATGCACAGAGATAATATCGCTTTCTTTGCAAAGTGTGTCAATATCGGTACAGGTCACACCCTCAATCGGCGTGCGTTTGTAGGCAAGCACCCGACAACCGAGCGCCTCGGCAATGGCGCCGACCCTGCTTCCTATACCGCCATAGCCCACAATGCCCCAGGTTTTACCCAAAAGCTCGTGATACACCGGTGTTAAGATGTTGGCGCTTTCACCCTTTGAATAGGTGCCGTCGGATGTGTAGCGCGTGTATGTCTTCAGGTGATTAACCAAAGAAAGCACCATGGAAACCGTTACCTGTGCCACGCTGTAAACCGAATAGCCCGGCACATTGCAAACGGCAATCCCCCGCTCTCTGCAGTAGGCAAGGTCAATATTATCATAGCCTGTTGCGGCCTCTAAAATCAGCTTTAAATTTTTCGCCTGATGCAGATTGTGCGCACCAAGCTTTACCTTGTTCACAAGGACCACATCGGCATCGCCCACATGACTCTCCACCTCAGCAGGCGCTGTTTGGTCAAACGAAATCACGGTGCCGAAATCCTCTGCACGCGCCATACAAAGGTCCTCTCCCAAAGTGATCCTGTCTAAAATTACAAGTTTCACGGGGCTTCTGCCTCCTTATACCGATTTTTTTGTGGTGACTTGCTATGTGAAGAAAAAGCCCGTCGCTTACCTCTTTCGGCTGCGGCGGGCTTTTACATTATTCCGGTTTTTTCTCCAGTTTTAAGGGGTAATCACCAAGCTTATTTACCTTAAAGCCGTTCTTTTTATATTCTTCATAATCAAAGGCTTCCAACTCGTCGATGGAGAGTTTGTGGAATTCATAGAAGTTTTTCCACCATTCATAGCCTGTACCAAGCTCTGCACCTAAATATGCATCTGCAATGTCGCAGCCCATAGCAGGAGCCACATAAAAAGCACCCATAGCCAGCACGTTAACGCCGTTACCGGTGACTGTCCAGCCTTTTTCCTTAAGGTGGGCAACAACGGCTTCTTTCAGCGGATATCCGGCAAAATCGGCGCCAACTAAAATTTATTTGTCTTTAATGGTTTTCGCTCTTTTTTTAGATTTTTCGGGGTCTCGGTTTTGCAAGCAAAACCGCATAATTATGATACACTTAACAGTTCATTAGACTTATGTATTGATTATATCATTTTTTTTGCCGGGGAGCAATATTAAAATGGAATAATTTTTATAAAAAGAACTGTGACGCAAGTCACAGTTCTTTTTGTCGTTTCCCCAAAGCCTGCCCGGGCAGGTGATCTAACCGGCGGTTCCAGCCAACCGATTTAACATTGGGTTATAACTCAATTAGGCCAAAGCTAACCGTCATGGCATCGTTTACCCTTTTCATCAATTCCTCATCCAGGTGACCGATGCGCTCTCTGAGCCTTTTTTTATCAATGGTTCTGATTTGTTCCAGCAAAATCACAGAATCCTTGGAAAGGCCATATTCTTCTGCCGAAATCTCAATATGCGTGGGCATTTTTGCTTTATTGATTTGCGAGGTAATGGCGGCAATAATCACCGTAGGGCTAAACCTGTTTCCCACATCGTTTTGCACCACCAAAACCGGTCGCACACCCCCTTGTTCGGAACCGACAACAGGGCTTAAATCCGCATAAAATATATCTCCTCTTTTAACAACCACATGATTCACACTCCGCCAATTTTTCCTCATACCCGGAAAACTGTTCTTCTTCCAGGTCAAAATACACGCCGGCGAGCTCTAAATTGATGTCTGCCATCTCCTGATAACCTTTTGTCATTTGCTCTTTTAATTTTTGCTTCCTCTTTTCAGCAAGGTAACACTTCATTGCTTCGCGAACGAATTTGCTACGATTAGACTTTTCGCTGTTGCAAATCAGGTCAACCTCTTCTAAAAGCGGCTCGGGAACGGTTATCAGAACTTTTTTTAGTTGTGACATGTGAATGCCCCCATTCGTCATAAAATACTGTGTGATGTCCGGGTTTATCTGTCAACTACACCTATTATTATATAGGCTTTTATATCCTGCGTCAATGCAAAAAATTTTCCATCGCTTCAGTTTTACCCGTTAAGTACATCCGAATTCCCGCTATTTATATACACGCGCGGCAATCGTTCGCCCGTTGCACACAGAATTTCGTACGAAATGGTGCCGATAAGCTCCGCCAGATCATCTGCCGTAATTTGCGCATCGCCCCTCTTTCCCATGATGATGATTTCGTCGCCGACATTAATAGTATTGACAGAACTTACATCAATCATACATTGGTCCATACAAATTCTACCCACAACAGGAACAGGCTTTTCCTGTGCAAGCATAGTTGCGCGATTTGAATATAAACGAAAATAGCCGTCGGCATAGCCGATGGGGACCGTGGCAATCAATCGGTCCTCGGGTGCCGCATAGGTCCAGCCATAGCTGATGCCCGTGCCGGCAGCAACCTTGTGTAAGTGTGTAACCTTTGCCTTAATGCTCATAACCGGGATGAGCTTTGCCCGCTCTTTTTTAACATAACGGGAAGGGTAGTAGCCATATAAAGAAATCCCCGCGCGCACCATGTCCAACGCATATTCGGGAAAATCAAACATGCCCGCGCTGTTTAATATATGACGAAGCGGGAAGGTAATGCCCGCTTGCCCAAGCTCTTGTATCACGCCCATAAACCGCTCATACTGCTTATGAACACTGGAGGAATCCTCTGCATCGGCGCAGGCTAAATGCGTAAAGATGCCTTCTGCCAAAAGACCCGGCTGTTTGCAACAAGCTGAAATCTCCGCCACTTGTTCAGGAGAAAAGCCGATGCGCTCCATACCGGTATTGATTTTAATGTGCACCTGCGCCGTTTTTTGCAGTTTTTGTGCCGCCAAAGATAAGATCTTCGCCTGCTCAAGAGAAAAAATGGCCATTGTAATGTCTTGCTCTATCAGTGCTTCCATTCTCTCATTTGCTGTATGACCTAATATGAGAATCGGTGCCATGATGCCATCAGAACGAAGAGACAACGCTTCATCTGCCGTTGCCACTGCAAGATAATCCGCGCCGGCAGCCAGCAATTCCTTAGCACAAACTGTAGCGCCGTGACCATATGCATTGGCCTTTACCGTTGCAAGCATCTTTGTGCCGGAGGGTACCAACGCCTTTAGTTCTTTAAAATTATGCACAAGGGCGGATACATCAACCTCTGCCCACGCACGTGTTTGTTTCTCTTCTGTCGTCATATTGGTATATCCTTTCTATCTGCTCCCTTATGGTTGCATCCGTTCTTCCAAATCCTTCATCACGGAGGGTATGGCTGCTGCTACATCGCCGGCCGTCATACCATAGCTTCCCTTTTGCTCCCGCGCCATCAGACCGGCCAGGCTATGAATATACACGCCCAGATTCGCAGCATCTCCGGCGGAAGCGCCCTGCGCCAGTAGGGAGGCAATGATACCGGACAAAACATCGCCGCTGCCGGCCTTTGCCAATCCCGAATTTGCCACCGCACATATATACACGCGTCCATCGGGATGAGCCACAACCGTGTCGGCACCCTTCAACACCAGCACCAGCTTAAACTCTCGGGCGAAGGATGTGGCCACCGAAATTCTGTTTTCTTTAATGTGTTCCAAAGAATGGCCGCTGATGCGTGAAAACTCCATAGGATGCGGCGTAATCACCGTAGGCGCGGTCCGTTCCTTTATCACATGTATATGCCCTTTTAGTAAATTTATGCCGTCAGCATCAAGCACCAACGGCTTATCACACGAATTAATGGCCGCCATAAGCGCTTTTTTTGCGTTTTCTCCCGTACCAAGACCCGGGCCTGCTAAAAGAACATCCTGGGTTTTGAGTTTTTCGCACAAAACAGAGTCGGCCGATTTAGAAAGCTGATCCCCCTCAACCGGCAGGGGCAGAGTCATCACTTCTTTAAAGTGCGCACCCACAACCTGCGCTATGTGCTTAGGAATCGCTGCCGTTGCCATGCCGGCGCCTGTCTTTAAAACGGCTTCTGCCGCCATGACAGCCGCACCCGTCATACCCGTGCTGCCGGCAAACAGAAGCACCTTGCCATAGCTTCCTTTATGAGAATTTTCCCTCCGTTTTGGCAACGCCGATAAAAGCTTACCATCCAGTACACGATAGGGCGTGGGGAAGGTCGATAGAACGCTGCGCGGAATGGAAATATCCGTTACAAAAAGCCGGCCCACGAACTCTTTTGCAGGATAGATAAACTGCCCCAGTTTTGCCACACCGAAGGTAATCGTCATATCAGCGCGGACGCAAAAAGAAGCGGCACTTCCATCCTCTGCCGAGGTGCCGCTGGGCATATCAACAGAAATGACCGTTGCCCGGCTTTGATTCATCTGATGAATCAGCCTGCGGTCTTCTTCTTTTGGCTCTCCGTGAAAACCCGTTCCATATAGAGCATCAATCACTATGCAAAAATTCTGTTCGCTGGCGATGTCTGATGAGCAAACCGGAATGCCCATGCGTGTGATAATATCAAAATTTAAGGTAGCATCACCTGTAAGCTCTGCCGGCACAAATCCGGCCACAACCGTAACCAATGCGCCGCGGTTATATAGATGGCGCGCAATGGCAAAGCCATCGCCTCCGTTGTTGCCTTTGCCGCAAAAAACCGCTATTTTTTTGCCGTTTGCAAGGCCTGTTTCCCGCTCAAGCACATCTGCAAAACTGCGGGCGGCATTTTCCATTAGCAGGGTGCCGCTCACACCATATTCTTCTATGGCAATGGATTCTAATGCCTTCATCTGCGTTGCCGTTACAAGTTTCATGCCGATTACCCCCTTTGCTTTACGCCTTAGTTGGATTCAACCCGCTCAATACGCGTAACCTCGCGGTCTCTGTCTAAATCCTCCCGATAATAGGCCATCACAAAAGTGCCCTTGCGGATTTCAATACCCAATTCGTCGTACCTTTTCAGCATCTTTTGTGCTTCTTCTGTTAAATCCATGTTCCACTTAACGCCCTGTACCTCCAGGGTGATTTCGTCCTTTTCCAGCTTTAATATGCGGCCTTCCACCACCTTAGGATTTGTGGAAACAATGCCGCCTTCCGGCTTTGTAATGCCCGGAGCCAGCGTTGCCATGGGTTCTTCAATCTGCAATGCGCATCCTGCCAGAACCGGCAAACACAAAAGAATAACAAGACATAAACTGATTCCTTTATTCATAATGAATCCTCCTTAGAAATGTGTCATAATAACTCAGCATGTGACTCAGCGCCCAATCAAAAAAAGCAAATATAACCTCTAGTGCAAGAATCACGACAGCCAGATAGTGAAGCACCAGTGAAACCACGACACTGTCTACCGAAGGCACAACAAACAACTTAAATAGAATATACATCACGATCAGCATCAGATTGAAATATAAAAATTTCAACACCCACTCCAGCCAAAGCCTATCCAGCTGTTCAATAAACAGTTTAATAATCGGGTAGTGCCCTGCAAATAAAATGTAAACAACGGTAAGCATTCTGTTAGGAATGAATAAAAGCGCCAGAACCGAAGCGCCCAAAAAAACAACCGTGCCATAGCGCCAGCCGTACTGATACACACAAATGGTAACAAAAACGGAGGAAAGCGCCAAAGCCGCCAGACGACCTGTTGGCAAAAACGCGGCTCCGTACAGGCAGATTACCGTCAACGCCATAGAAATAGCCGAAAAAGTTATTCGCTTAGCCATTCTTTCGCCTCCATCAGCAACATCTGATTAAGTCTCCACCCATGCATTCGCAACAACAATCGGCGCAAATCATACCCTGACAGCAATCGCAAGGCGAAACGCCATAGCCCATATCCTGACTCACGCGGCGGTACTGTTGACCCTGTGCCATATAGCGACTTAAAACCGTTCTATACTCCGGATTATTAGGCTCCATGTTCACAGCCTGACGAATAAAATTAAGGCCCTGTGCATGCCAGCCGCGCCGCATGAAAATGCTTCCTTTTAAAAAGAACCATTCGGCCGTACGGTTTGTCATAACATCGAGCTCACGCTCGGCTTCGTCCGTGCGATTCATATTAATGAGATTCCGGATATGCGCAAAGTTCCCCGCACCGCCTCCGTGGCCGGTATAACCGCTCGTTTGCGCACCATCGCCCGTTAGCTGTTCATAGGCTTCGTTGATTTCTTTAAACTTTTCTGCCGCTAAATCGGCAAGCGGATTATTCATATAATTATCGGGGTGGTATTTTTTGGCCAGGTTTCTGTACGCCTTTTTAATTTCGTCTCGACTTGCATCTTTCGAAACGCCCAGCACTTCATATGGGTCTTTCATGTTGTTTCTCCTTCTTTCTGCACTGACCCGAAAGCACAGCATCCACTGCTCGCGCAAGGCCCAGATACACAATGTTTTCTATAATTTCCTGATTACAGGTAAACGACAACAGCTGCAGGCCGTTGGCCAGCTCACCCAGGGTATAATCCAGCATAAGCTTCACATCTTCCTGCTTCATCTCCTGTAACAGGAAGGGGTTATAAGAACCGTTTTTTTGATCCTGCTCCCGATCCTCCCAAGCATCTAAAATATAAATGAGACGCCCCAAAAGATACCCACTATGCGCTAAGATACGTCGATTTTCAGCGGATCCGCAAAGGGGAGTGTCAAATATATACGTCATCAGCTTACCAAAGGCCGAAGCCGGTAAATCAATCTCCGCGGTCTTATTTTTCTCCAGCACAGAAAGTGACGAAAGCGATGCCTTGATATGTTCATAAAGCGCGGGAAAGCGTTTTTTGCTCTTTTTCTGCTTGCCATACATAAAGGGCATCACCAAAAGCGCACGCAGGCTACGGCGGTCATGCCAATCGTCACGCAATTTAAACCAGGCTAAAAGCACATTCACGCCGGCTGCATAACGCAGGATTTCATTACGCTTCATAATCGGCCTTGTTATAAACGGATTTGCAAGACAACGACCGGAGCAAACTTCTGATTCTGCATCATCCTGTAGAGCCGACAGCAAAACAGCCAAAAAGGTTACATCATAGCTTAGAAAATATCGTGCCGGAAAACCATATTCTTTTTTAAGCGTTTGACAAAGGCCACAATAATAGGATTTAAAGAGGTTATATTCTTTAATTTTCAACTCGTCTTTGTCGATTCGAATATATCCAAACAAAAGAAGCCTCCTTATAGTGTTTACCATTTTGTGAGCAGAATACAAATATCTCTGTCTAATTACTTCATATCTGTATAATGAGTGCATCCTTAAAAATTTTATTGGGTACGCGTTCATTATACCATAAATTTACCGTTTAAAATTAATTCAAGGAAATTTATGGTGCAATGAACGCAACCTATTAAATTTTGTTCGGTATGCGTTCATTATACCACAATGGCAAGAAAATATAAATAGATATTTTGTTAATTTTTCCCGTTTCTTTTGTTTCAGAGTAAAACGGTTCATTCGTCCTTCATACATCTTTTTGCATGTAATTCAAAAAAAGGTGTTGACAAATAAAAAATCATCTCTTATAATCAATATTGAAAACGATAATTATTCTTGTTTTGTGGTGGTGTTATGAGAAAACATAGTAAACAGCGTGAGCTAATCTTAAATTATTTAAGGTCTGCAAACAGTCATCCCACAGCAGAACAGATTTATGCAGATCTTAAAACAGAAAATCCGGCACTAAGTTTATCAACGGTTTATCGCAACCTCAATCTGCTGACAGAATACGGCGTCATTCGCAAGCTTTCCATTGGCGAAAACGGTGACCGCTATGAGGCCGTAACCAAAGAGCACAATCACTACTTCTGCTCCCGTTGCAATCGGGTAACAGATGTATATACCGCTCTTTTGAATCACAGTGCGCTGGCCGAAGCCATTGGCGATGGCTGTACCGTTGATCAGCACCACCTGTATTTATACGGAATTTGTGGTGACTGTCGCAAAAAACAGTAAACAAGTTATGTACTTAGCCAAAGTTATACTTTGTGCCAAGAAAAATAAAAAAATTAGAATATTTTGGAGGTCAATATGATGAAAAAATTTGTATGTACAATCTGCGGTTATGTTCATGAGGGTGACAGCGCTCCCGAAAAATGTCCCGTTTGCCAGGCTCCTGCTTCTAAATTCGTAGAACAGGCAGGCGAAAGAACCTGGGCTGACGAACACAGAGTCGGCGTTGCCAAGGGCGTAGATGAAAGAATTATCGAAGGTCTGCGCGCCAACTTCACCGGCGAATGCACCGAAGTTGGTATGTATCTTGCAATGGCACGTGTAGCGCATCGTGAAGGCTATCCCGAAATCGGCCTCTACTGGGAAAAGGCCGCTTATGAAGAGGCTGAACATGCTGCAAAATTTGCTGAACTTTTAGGCGAAGTTGTTTCTGACAGCACAAAAGAAAACCTTGCTGTTCGTGTAGAAGCTGAAAACGGCGCAACCGCCGGCAAAATGGAAATTGCAAAACTGGCTAAGGAATTAGGTCTCGATGCAATCCATGACACTGTACACGAAATGGCTAAAGACGAAGCTCGCCACGGAAAAGCATTTGAAGGTCTTTTGAAGAGATATTTTGGTTAATCTAAAATGTTGAAATAACAACACTTAAAAACCCCTTAACAGTAGGTATTACCTATTGTCAAGGGGTTTAATTTTTATATTTTCAAAATAGGTATTCAAATTGTGGTTGAAATCTCAACATTTTGCTCATTTTTACCTTCAAACTGGCATCGACTGGCATTTTAGAGGTTGATTTTCACTTAATTTTTAAAGCAACTGGCATCAAAAATGCCAGTTATCTCATTTTTGCTTGATATAAAGCCAATTTCAAGCATTTTTAGAGTCTTTATTTAATACTATTTTACCTATTCCATATCGTGTAATATTCAACAATATCTGCAACAAATCAATGCTATGTGGCATAATGCCAGATGTATTTTGAAATAAAGAATAAATACTGAGTATATTTTTGTTGACTTTAGGTTTAGTGAATCGGGATATACAATAAATTCATTTATATTCCCAGATTATGCTGCTTTACCTGCTAATGTTCAAGAACTTTATAATGAGGCTTACTTTAACAAAGGTATATTAAATAGCTTTGTTGGTAATGGTGCTGATGTAACATTATGGGATAGTATCTGTCAGGTTGTCAAACAGCGTATCGAGGGATTTGATAAGGAGGATTGGCAGGCAATAGTTCATGAGGCTGTGTTTTCTTTGGTAGGTTCAGCAGAAGAACTCAAAAGCAGGTTGAATGAGTTAAATAAGAAATAAAAAAATAGGTGGGCTTCAGCCCACCTATTTTTTACAAATTTTTGTATAAAACATTGTTTTTTATTGCTGTCTATTGATATTTTGACATCTATGTACTATAATAGTTATGCTAGATACTATAAAATCAATATACTGGGATTAGTATATTTTTCTCTACGAAGTGTACGCTATGTTAAAAGCGTACTACTCTGAAATGCTTTGTAGAGAAGTATATTGATTAGTGTCTAGCAGCCTATCATTCAGGGTTATGTGCGTTTTTAGTGCATCACTCTGCAATATGGGTGGTGCATTTTTTATTATATTTTATTGGTTAATAAACCAGAAAGGATGATT
>SVKI01000024.1 GCA_015068555.1 Oscillospiraceae bacterium
AATGCCTCCGGATCTTTCTCTTGATAGTGACGGTGGTATATAGTATCGCCTAAATATTGCTTGCCGCCATAAATTTTTCTGCTACCCTTAGCACGAGTGGCCTGACGGTCGTTAACAAACAGCGATCTTGCAAAATCCAGATTCTCTGCCTGAATGTGCCAGATGCCGTCCTCACCCTCTTCCCATGTACCGGTAACCTGCTTGGCACCGGAAATAACAGGAAGATTGTCGGGGTCGGTACCCCGCCATCTGACGTCATAACCATTCGAGCCGGAATCTGCTATGCCAAATTCCAGTCGATCCTCAAGAAAGTAATGACCGGGCATGAGGTTTACGACGATATCACCTTTCATGCTTTGGTTATACTTTCTGACTTCCTCCTGCGCACGGGGGATGGTTTTAAAGGGAGCCGCCTCGGTGCCGTCAGCCTCGTCGCTGCCGGTGGGACTCACATAAAACTGCATCCAGGGATCCCCCTCCGCTGATGCCGCAAGCGGCATCAGCGAAAGAGTGAGTATAAGCGTCAGGAGAAGGCATAAAAAACGTTTTGCCATATTTGTATCCCTTTCCTTGCATCTCATAAAGTCTCTAAGTCTTATTTGCTTGCTTTCCAGGCTTCAAGCTGTGTATTGAGCTCTGCAATAATTTTATCAACACCGGCTGCCTTGAGCTTTTCAGTAAATGCAGCGTAGGTGGGCTCAAGCTCTACGACACCCATGTCTAAAACGTCCAGATATTCTTCCAGAACTGCCCTACAGTTTGCGATCTCAACGCTGATCGGCTCCTGATCCGGTGAGAAACCTAAGATGGGGCTTCTCATGGCCGTTGCATTAATTTTCTTTGTTGCTTCAACCAAATCAGCAGGCTGTCCCTTCAACAGGTAACCGTTAAAGGTGTTACCAAGTGCCCAGGCAGGCTCAACGTACGGATTGTCCTTGGAGGGCTCAATGAAATCACCATCAAGCTTGGTATAGTGTTTACCCTCGATACCATTCACTAATAAATTGTAGAATTCCTTATCTGTATTCATGAAGTTTAAGAACTCTACGCTCTTTTCGGGATACCGTGTATCGGAATTAACGGCCGCCATAGTAGCAAGCAGACTGTAGCTGGTCATGAGGGGGTCAGTTTCTGTGGTCATAGTCACGTCGTAACCGTTCTGGCGTTCATAATCTTCTACCATACCGGGTTTATCCGTATTCACATAAAACAGCCAGGGCATTACCTCTCCCTCGGGCGCTTTATATTTGTTTGGGTCAAGACCAACAACCGACATGGGAGCTGTCAGTCCTTCCTCCACCCATCTGCGGCGGAGCTTTATGTAGTCAATAAACTCCTGTGATTCATACTGATTCACAACAACAGGGTTTTCATCTCTAAAACGGATTGCGCCGGGCAGGTTAGAGCCCAATACCAGCTCAAAGCCTTCGCGGGTTGCGCCGTCGCCGCCCCAAGAGCGTTCCAGATAACCGTAAGAGCCTGTTTTTTCTTTAATTAATTTAAAATATTCCTCATAATCTGCCAGCTTTTCATACCTTGTGTTCGGGTCAATACCCAGCGCTTCAAAGTTCTGCGTCGGGATCATGAAGCCCGGTGCACGAGCAAAAATCTGCTGGTTGGGCACGGCATAAATCTTGCCGTTAATTCTTACACCGTTCCAAACATCCTCGCCAACCTCTTCCCAAAGCTGGGGAGCGTACTCCGGCAGAAGTGCATCCAGCTCTAAGAGGTTGCCGTCTGCCACGTTGTTGAAAATGTTAACCGCTCCACTAGAGACGTACAAAAGGTCAAAATCCTCACCGCTGGCAAAGATAACGCCGATTTTTGTGTCATAATCCTCCATGGCAACGATGTCCACAGGCACGCCGAATTTTTCCTTGGCCATTTCGCCGGCAAGCCTAGTTACCTCAGGAACATCCGGTCCCTGGTAGAGACGGGCATACCATTTCAAGGTGATATCTTCGTCTTCTCCGCCTCCGCCACCTGCGCAGCCGGCCAGAACACTCAGCGACATCATCATGGCAAGTAGTAATGCAATTTTTTTCTTCATTCCTATTTCCTCCTTTAATTTTTTCTACCTAATTTAAATATGCTTCCGCATATGGTTAACAAATGATTGTTTTCTTGTATATTACATATACAAGAAAGGGGTACACGCAGGTCGCTCTCTGCAATGCTCAATATTATGCGGTTCGTTCGGCATGGAAAACCGCCTGACCTCAGCAGAGTATATAGTAGAGATAACTAAATGTAGCTTATCACAAAATATAATTTTTGTCAATATATACATCCATATTTTTTGCCGGCAAATCCAAATTTTTTTGTCGGTCAACCTAACCCGGTCAGGAGTTAGCATGGTTTTCGTTATACAACAAAACTCCCGAAACCGCGGTGGTTTCGGGAGTTTTGCACGGATATCTTTTTCTGTGCGCATTGTTAGTTGCTTCGGTGTGACTTCCGACGCAAACCAATCAACAAGCGTATGTATGGTCATTATTTTTCCAAATTCCACTTGGTATACAACATGGAGCATTTTGTATCATCCTCATATCTCTGGTAATAAACCGTCATGAGGCTTCCGTCATCCAGTTCCACGGTGGAGGGGTATCCAAGGTCCCACAGTCTTTCGTCCTTGGGATTATGAAGCACGTACTCGTCCTCCCAGGTCTTACCAAAGTCATAGCTGACCATGGCCCGCTCGCCGCAGGGAAATTCACGTCTGGCAAAGGAGCAGACAAGTGCCCCCGAGGAGTGCATCATCAAATGCGGTGGAGATCCGCTGATACCTGTAGGATACATCTCTCCCCAAGTCTTACCCCCGTCCTCAGATATGCTAAGAGCAATGGTAAAGGGGCTGACTCCTTCAATACGAAAGGCTCCAAGAAGATTTCCATTTGGCATTTCCAACACGTGAGGTTCACACAGAGAGTGCTTTTCGGTGAACCATGCGGGAGCTTTAATTTTAGATTCCAACTTCCAGGTATAGCCCCCATCGGTGCTACGATAAAGCGAAGCGTTATCGATCACACCATTTTTTGTATGGATCCAATCCTCTTCGTAGTATTGGACACCCAAATAGATTAAGGAACCATCTCGGCACATGGTAGGGCCGTGTGGAGCGCTAATAGGAAGGCAGATGGTCTCGCTCCATGTCACGCCGTAGTCCTCAGACACACGGATATAGGAGCCCGCTACCTTCTCAGAGTCAGGAAGATAATCATAACCATTTATCATGCCCAAGGCGGCGTCACGCACCTCAGGTCCGGCATGGAGTTGGATATCATCTCTCCATAGGGTATTGTATGCGTGTGCGGAATGGGTGAACCAACTCACCAACATCCGTCCGTTGCCCATATACAAAATACCTGCATCGCGATCATCCATATAGGTGTCGTTGATGACAATAGGGGGAGTCCATGTCTTGCCTTCGTTTTTGCTGATGTAGAGAACCGTCTTGCCAAAGGGGCAGACATGACCGGCACGGAAACCCGACGCAACGGTATAAAGAGTGCCATTCTCGTCACGGGCAACGGTTCCCCAGGCTTGATAACGAAAATTCGTCTCCGTGGCACGGTGGACAATGCCATGAGTGGTTTTGGGAAAAATCGTTTTCATTGTTCTTTCCTTTCTTATTTTTAAATGTAATCAAATACGATCAAGTTCTTATGCAACACGATGCTTTACCATCTTCTTTTGCTATGCATAAAGTCTGGGAACAGAGAAAACGGCAAATCCAATGCTTCCTAAAAGTCATGAATTGTTTGGCACGCCCGATAGGAGTCGAACCTACGCTCCCGGCTCCGGAGGCCGGTGCTCTATCCACTGAGCTACGGGCGCATATAGTAAGGGGAGATTAATTCTCCCCTTCTTGTAGTTGTGTGATTCCGTAGGAAAGCGTCATTAAACTATAGCCAAGGTTTACGTTTTCTACGGCGATATGAGGAGGTACATTAATTTCAGCATGCGTAAAATTCCAAATGCCCTTGATTTTGAGATTAATCAATCGGGGTAATACCTCGCTGACAGCTTCATCCGGTACGGACAAAACAGCCACGTCTATCTCATTTTCCCGGCAAAAAGATTCCAGATTCTCCATAGGTGTTACAGGAACATGATTGATAACCGTGCCGATTGTCTTCGGATCTATATCAAAGATACCGGTTAACAAAAATCCTCTTTTTTCAAAAGCGGAATGATTCGCAAGGGCGTGTCCTAAATGGCCGGCACCAATAATAATAGTTTTATAGCCATTGGATAAGCCTAATATGTCACCGATTTCATTCCGTAAAGTCTCAACATTATAACCATAGCCTTGCTGTCCAAAGCCTCCAAAGCAGTTGAAATCCTGTCGAATCTGAGAGGCCGTAACGCCCATTTTCTGGCTCAGTTCGCTTGAAGAAATTCGTTTTACGCCCTGACGTAACAACTCGCCTAAATATCGGTAGTAGCGTGGCAGGCGTTTAATCACGACATAAGGAACACTTTTCTTTTCACTTTTCATCATGACAACCTCTTACAGTGCCGCAATGGTCTCCATAACGTAATCGGCAAATTCTTCGCCGGTCGCACCGGTATCGCGACCGGTGATAACCAGTTTTTTCTCCTGGTACATGCAGATATCCAACGCTTTTTCAAGTTTTTCAGCTTTTTCAGGATATCCGATATGGGAAAGCAGCATGGCTGCTGCGCGAATGATGCTGCAAGGATCAGCATATTGATCACGACCCTCTGTCACCATACGAGGCGCAGAACCGTGAATGGCCTCAAACATCGCATAACGCTTACCAAGATTGGAGCTGCCGGCCGTGCCAACACCGCCCTGGAATTCAGCCGCTTCATCGGTTAAAATATCACCATAAAGATTCGGCAGAACCAAAACCTGGAACTGGGTTCTTCTTTTCTCGTCAACGAGCTTTGCCGTCATAATATCAATATACCAGTCGTCCAGTTCAATGCCGGGATAGTCTTTAGCCACTTCTTTGCAGATGTTTAAAAACTTACCGTCAGTGGTTTTGATGACATTTGCCTTGGTAACCGCAGTCACTCTCGTTTTGCCGTTTTTCTTGGCATATTCAAAAGCAGCACGAGCGATTCTTTCGCTGCCTTCCTGTGTGGTAACTGTAAAGTCAATGGCTAAATCGTCATTCACATGCACACCCTCGCTGCCAACTGCATAAGCGCCTTCCGTGTTTTCGCGGAAGAAGGTCCAGTCAATACCCTGCTCGGGCACGCGAACCGGGCGCACATTGGCAAACAAATCAAGCTCCTTGCGCATTGCCACGTTGGCACTTTCAATGTTCGGCCAGGGATCACCGGCACGGGGTGTTGTGGTGGGGCCCTTCAAAATAACGTGGCAGGCCTTAAGTTCATCCAAAACATCATCGGGAATAGCCTTGCCGGCCTTCACGCGGTTTTCAATGGTTAAACCATCGATGTTTTTCATAGTTACTTTGCCGGATGCAATCTCATCCTTTAATAAGTACTCCAAAATTCTCTGTGCTGCCTTTGTGATAGCAGGGCCGATTCCGTCACCACCGCAAACGCCGATGATGATGGTATCTAACTTGTTATAGTCCAAAAATTCTTTTTCTGCCTTCATCTTTTCGATGCGGGCAAGTTGTTTCTCTATGACTGCAACAAATCTTTCCTTTGCTGCTTCAATATTTACTGACATCGTAGTCATCCTTTCAAAAACTGCAAAAACAAACCTTATTGATTCTGCAATTTAATAAAATTGATTAAACCGCCGGCATAAAGCATCTCCTTTTGACGGTCGGAAGCCGATAAAATTGTAGCATACTTGATGCCCTTTGTCAAGTTAGTAACAATAATTTCCTCACCTGCGGCAATCTGCTGCGGTGCGTTTTCAATGGCCAGCTCATCCATCATATCCACCGTGTCATAATCGCTCTCATTTTTAAATACGAGCGGCAGAATGCCCGAATTAATCAGGTTCGCCATGTGAATTCTGGCAAAGGATTTTGCGATGACCGCTTTGACACCTAAGTATAAAGGAGCCAGTGCTGCGTGCTCGCGGGAAGAACCCTGACCATAGTTAGAGCCACCGATGACAAAACCACCACCATTTTCTTTTGCACGGGCAGGGAACTCGGGGTCACACGGTGTTAAGCAGAATTCTGCCAGGTAGGGAACGTTGGAACGGAAGGGCAGAAGCTTTGCATTAGACGGCATGATGTGGTCTGTGGTGATGTTATCTTCTACCTTCAGCAGTGTTTTACCTGAAACAACCTCGGGAAGAGCTGTGTTTACAGGGAACGGTTTAATGTTGGGGCCACGTACCACCTCAACGGTCGAACCATCCTCAGCCGGAGCAACCACCATGTTATCATTTGCAAGGAAGGCTTTGGGCATTTCCACAACCGGTGCCTCGCCCAATTCTCTCGGGTCAGTTAAAACGCCTGTGATGGCACTGGCCGCTGCTGTTTCCGGGCTAACCAGATATACCTGCGCGGAGGTCGTGCCGCTACGACCGTAGAAGTTACGGTTGAAGGTACGAAGTGAAATGGCGTCAGTTTTCGGCGATTGACCCATACCGATACAAGGACCACAGGCAGATTCTAAAATTCTTGCACCGGCAGCAACCATATCGGCCAGTGCACCGTTTTGTGCCAGCATGGTCAGCACCTGCTTGGAACCCGGCGCAATAACAAGGCTGACATCCGGATGAACGGTTTTGCCCTTTAACACGGCGGCAACCTTCATCATATCGGCATAGGATGAGTTGGTGCAGCTGCCGATGGCAACCTGGTCAACCTTGATTTTGCCGATTTTGCTCACTTCCATCACATTGTCAGGACTGTGAGGCATAGCCGCCAAAGGCTCAATTTCTGACAAATCAATTGTAATTTCTTCATCATATATGCAGTCAACATCGGGAGCCAGTTCTACATAATCAGCTTCTCTGCCCTGTGCCTTCAAGAAGGCAAGCGTTGCCTCATCGCTGGGGAAGATAGAGGTGGTAGCACCAAGCTCTGCCCCCATATTGGTGATGGTTGCACGTTCGGGAACAGAAAGGGTTTTAACGCCCTCGCCGGTATATTCTAAAATCTTACCCACGCCACCCTTAACGGAGAGCTTGCGCAGAACGGTTAAAATTACATCCTTCGCAGTTGCCCAGGGGCGCAATTTGCCCGTAAGTTTTACATTCAAAATTTGAGGCATGGTGATGTAATAAGCGCCGCCGCCCATCGCAACGGCCACATCCACACCGCCGGCACCGATGGCAAGCATACCCAAGCCGCCGCCTGTGGGTGTGTGGCTGTCAGAACCAAGCAGGGTCATGCCGGGAACGCCGAAACGCTCAAGCTGCACCTGATGGCAAATGCCGTTACCGGGGCGCGAGAAATAAATGCCGTGCTTGGAAGCAACAGTTTGAATATATTTATGGTCGTCGGCATTTTCAAAGCCGGACTGGATGGTGTTATGGTCAATATAGGCCACGGAACGTTTGGTTTTTACCTTATCGATACCCATTGCCTCAAGCTGCAAATATGCCATCGTGCCGGTGGAGTCCTGAGTTAAAGTCTGGTCGATGCGAATAGAAATCTCACTGCCGGCTTTCATTTCGCCGGTTACCAGATGTTCCTTAATAATTTTTTGCGCTAACGTGTAAGCCATTTGATTTGCCTCCCGATATAAAAATAAATTTCATAATACACTTTTTCAATACAGTTAATTGTACCTTATTTTCAGGCTTCTGTCAAGTTTTTATAAGGATAAATCCTCGCCTTTCTCTGTGTCCGTTTTTTTGTACATTCTCCATGCTATACTAATTTTACACTCTAAAGAAAACGGAGGGATACGTGATGACAAGATTAACCATTTTATGCGATGCAGATGATACGATTGCCGATTTATCTGCACCCTGGATTGCACAGCTGAATAAACAATATAATAAGCATGTGAGGGTTGAGGATATTCCCACCTGGGATATAACGGCCGCCTATCCCGATCTTTCGAGCGAGCAGATTTTTGCACCGATTTACCAAAAATCCTTTTGGCAGCAACTACAGCCCATTGAGGGTAGTTGCCACTACCTGAAAAAACTATTGGATGACGGACATGAGGTGTTCATTGTAACCGCCACCAACTACGAAACCAGCGACGCCAAGGTAAAAAGGCTCCTTGAGCTTTTCCCTTTTTTGACAGGGGACAAAATCATTGTGGCGCACCACAAGCATTTGATTAACGGCGATGTTTTAATTGATGACGGTGTGCACAATCTGTTGCGTGGGAATTATGAAAAATTTTTATTCCATCGACCTAACAATGCCGCCTTTAACGAAAAGGAACATAACATTACCCGCGTTTTTTCCTGGCGTGAAGCCTATGAAAGCATCTGTCGTCTGGCAGCGTGAACAAACAAAAAAGATGCCACCCATAACGGCGGTGCTTCTTAGGGAGAAGTCGGTTTTGGCTTGTTATTTTCCGCTAATAGTACGCAAAAAAATGCAGACATACGTCAGTATGCCTGCATTTTTTATGTCTTCTCTAAGACGAAAAATTCCTAACCCAAAACTGCTTTGCACCACAAAAATCTCGATTTTTAGTACAGAACAAGGAAAAAAGTTGAAGGAATCCTTGACGGATTTCAAAACTTTTTGACACAGTTATGTGCCCAAATCGTGGTTTTTGGGCGATTTCTCCCTAAGATGCACCGCCGAAATGGATAGCATCTTTTTTATATCTACGTGCCTTATGCTTCCAAAACGCGGATATATGAACCACGGTTTGCCAAAGCCTGTTTAAAGGCACCTTCTGTCATTGTATCGGTTACAAAATACCAAACGCCGTCTGCTTCACCCAAAAGCTCTGCTCCGGCAAAATCAGCAGAAACATCTGCCGCATTGGCTTTTACAAAGTAACGACCGGAAACTGTATCCGGGTCAACCATAAAGTCTTCACCGGCATCCTGCCAGGTGAGTAATTTATTGATATGTAAATGTTTGGCAGCATCAATCACATCAGCAACCACAGCACTTGCCGTAGGCAATTTGCCGGCTCCCTGACCGTAGAACATAACATCGCCGATGGAATCGCCTTTTACTAAGATGGCATTAAACACGCCGTTAACCTCAGAAAGTTGATGGTCCTTAGGCACCAGCATGGGGGAAACCCTTGCATACACCTTTTCACCATCGACGATTTTAGCGTGGCCAATCAGTTTGATAACCGAGCGGAATTTTTCAGCAAAGGCTACATCCTGACGAGTGATTTTAGTAATGCCTTCGGTTTCGATATTGTTCCAGTTTACATATTTGCCGGAAGCAAGAGAAGCCAAAATGGCAATCTTACGGCAGGCGTCATGACCTTCTACATCGGCTTCTGGATTTTTTTCTGCATAGCCCAGGCGCTGTGCCTCGGCTAAAGCTTCATCAAAATCAGCACCGTCGGTAATCATTTTCGTTAAGATAAAGTTGGTTGTACCGTTTAAAATGCCGTATACTTCTTCCAGTTCATTGGCGAGCAGGCACTGGCTGAGCGGACGGATGATGGGAATACCGCCGCCAACGGAAGCCTCAAACAAATAGTTAATGCTCTTTTCTTTAGCAATGGCCATCAGCTCTGTGCCATGATCAGCCACCAAAGCCTTATTCGAGGTGATGACATGCTTACCGGCTAAAAGAGCCGCTTTGGAATATTCATAGGCCGGATGAATGCCGCCCATAACCTCCACAACAATGTCAACCTCGGCATCGTTTACAATATCATCAAAATTCTTGGTAAACAGTTCGGGCTCTTCATGACCGGGAAAATCACGCAAATCTAAAATATATTTTACCCGAAGCGTTTTGCCGCCGGTTTTTTTAGTAATACTTTTTTCGTTTTTCTTAAGGATTTCATAAACGCCGGAGCCAACAACTCCGTAACCCATAATTGCAACATTAACCATGGTTTACCTCCCGTTTGCATAACAAACCTTTTTCTTTAACTTTTTTATTATATCGAAATTTGACCTGAAGGTCAAGGGATTTCGGCATATTTTTTACATTCTCTGTCAATTTACCAGTACTTTCTGTCCAGACTTCTGTATTGAATGGCCTCGGCCAGGTGAGAAATCCCGATGGTTTCGCTGTCTGCTAAGTCTGCAATCGTTCGCGCAACCTTTAAAATGCGGCTATAGGCTCTGGCCGAAAGACCCAACCGTTCAAAAGCCTTGCCCAGCAAGTCGCTTTCTGCTTCACCCAGGTGACAAAACTCCTGCAGCATGGCCGTGCTCATCTGCGAATTTGAATAAATCCCTGCCTCTTTAAAGCGCAGGCGTTGTTTTTCCCTGGCCGCCTCCACACGCTCGCGGATGTTGGCAGAGGGCTCACCCGGCTCCTTTGTCTCTAAATCCCGATACGACACCGAAGGCACCTCTACATGCAAATCTATGCGGTCTAAAAGCGGACCGCTGATTTTTGACAGATACTGATGAATCTGTGCCTCGCTACAGGTACACTCCCTTTGTGCATCACCGTAATAGCCGCATTTGCAAGGGTTCATCGCCGCTACTAACATAGTGTTGCACGGATAGGTCAGCGTGGCATTCACGCGGGAGATCGTGACGCAGCCATCCTCGAGTGGCTGACGCAGTACCTCCAATGCACTTTTATTAAATTCCGGTAACTCATCTAAAAACAAAACACCATTATGAGAAAGACTCACTTCTCCGGGTCGCGGAATACGGCCACCACCGGAAAGACCTACGGCCGAAATGGTATGGTGCGGGCTGCGAAACGGCCGCGCCGTAATCAGCGCCGTGTCCGTCGGCAGGGCGCCCGCTATACTATGGATTTTTGTAATCTCCAGCGCTTCTTCAAGGCTCGGTTTCGGTAAGATGCCTGCCAGTCGTTGCGCCAGCATGGTTTTACCCGAACCGGGGGAGCCGATCAAGAGAACATTATGTCCGCCTGCGGCGGCAACCTCCAGGGCTCTTTTGACACTTTCCTGACCCTTTACCTCTGCAAAATCAGCGCAGCTAAACGCCTGCTCCTCGAATATTTTATGCACATCAACCGTAACTCTTTCCAACCTTTTAATCTGCAAAAAATGAGCCACAATTTCACCCAGACTACCGGCAGGATAAATCTCCATGCCCTCAACCACGGCGGCCTCGAGTGCGTTTTCTTTGGGCAGGATTACCTTTTTGATGCCGGCTTTTGCGGCACATAGCACCATGGGAAGCGCCCCTGCCACCGGCCGCAAGGTGCCGTTTAGGGAAAGCTCACCCAAAAACATGTACGCATCCGGCTCCTCGCCCGGCAACTGCCCCGAACCCCGCAAAAGACCCAGGCAGATAGGCAGATCGTAAAACGGACCTTCCTTTTTTATGTTGGCCGGCGCCAGATTCACCGTGATGCGCCGTTGCGGAAAATCAAGCTCGGAATTTTTCATAGCAGCACGCACGCGCTCTTTGGATTCTTTGACCGCGGCATCAGGCAGGCCTACCACATCAAAGGCAGGCATACCGTTTGATATATCGGTTTCCACCTCAACCACATAACCGTCTATCCCTAAAAGTCCGCAGCTTTTTACTGTTGCAATCATTGTTCTTCCCCCCTGCTTATAGCTCAAGCAGTTCCTTCTTCGATGTCGTTAGATTCTCATATCCGTTCTGCGTTATAATAACCAAATCCTCAATGCGCACGCCGCCAAACCCTTCTATATAGATGCCGGGTTCAACAGTGACTAACATGCCAGGCTCAAGCACGGTTTCCGAGCGCGGTGAAAGCGTGGGCGCCTCATGAATCAAAAGCCCTGTTCCATGACCCAGTGCGTGGCCGAAGCAGTCTCCATATCCCGCGTTTTTAATGATATCTCGTGCTATTTTATCGGCCGCTTTACCCGTCACGCCGGCAGATAGACCGGCCAGCGCCTCCGTTTGCGCACGCAAAACCGTTTGATACACCTCTTTTTGCTTTGCCGAGGCTTTTCCCAGCACCACGGTTCGCGTCATATCACTTGTATAGCCGTCAACAAAACAGCCAAAATCCAGGGTGACAAAGTCGCCTGCTTCCATCACCTTATCACTCGCTACACCGTGCGGCATGGCAGAGCGAACACCGGAAGCGCAAATCATATCAAACGATGACTTTTTCGCACCGTTTTTTCTCATCTCCCACTCCAGCGAAAGCGCCACCTCCTTCTCCCGCACACCGGGCCGAAGCATGGGGATAATTGCCGCAAAGGCAGCATCTGCAAGCTGTGCGGCCCGTCTCGTTTTTTCAAGCTCGCCGGCATCTTTAACCGAGCGCTGACGAAGAATTTCTTCGTCCATCGTCACCCATTCTGCTTCAGGCAGGCGCTCTATCAGGTTGCGATAAGCCGACGCAGAAATAAAATCTCCCTCAAAACCTATCTGTGCAGGTGCTTCTGCCACTAAAAAGTCTATCGGCTTTTGCCCCGCAACATCAATCACCTCAAAATCCGGCGCTTCCTCTTTTGCCTGGACCGTATAGCGAGAATCCGTGAACAAAAGGTGCTTTTCCTGATGGATTAAAAGCGTGCCTTCTCCGCCGGTAAAGCCGCTGTAATAATATAAGTTTTCAGGCGAAGATATCATATAATAGTCTGCCTTTTGGGCAGACAGTAACACTTCGACTCTCTTGCAAAACATCTTGTTCATCTCCTTCTTTTAATCATACCATTTTTTTCATATGTTTGCAAGACCCCGCATAAGATATTACATACCGAGTAGAAAGGCGGTGCCGTTTCATTTGCGTAAAAAAGCAAACAAACAGGTGATACCATTTTTGCTTGTCATTCTGCTGGGGCTTTTGCTGCTTCTATGGGCACGCACCGTGACTGCAGAAATAAAAAAGACAGGCCGCACACAAAATCTGTATACCACAACAGACCGCGTAAACTGTATCCGTCAATACGGCTGGGAGGTTGATCCGGGTGGTGAAACGAAACGGAAGGTCGTGATTCCCAACCCGCTTGATGACGTGTATAGAGAATACAACAAGCTGCAACTCCCCTGCGGATTTGACCTTTCGCACTATGTGGGTAAAGGCGCCACTTGCTATACCTATCCGGTGCTGAACTTTCCGTACAAAACCGACGAAAGAATCTATGTAAATATATTGGTTACAGATAACACCCTAATCGGCGGTGACTGCATGAGCCGGGCTTTAGACGGCTTTATGCTGCCGCTTGACCGCACTCTAATGCCATAACCATTTAAAGTATAGAATGAAAAAGAGGCTGCAGTTTTTTACTGCAGCCTCTTTTTAATTGCGACTTATCTGATTGGCAGAACATAGAAAAGAATGCAAAAATAATGCAAAACGCTACCGCCCAGTACAAACAAATGCCACACACCATGCATGTAGCGGATGTTTTTAAGTCCGTAAAAAATCGCCCCTACCGTGTATAGGATTCCACCGGCTAAAAGCAATAGCATCGGCCCTTTGCCCAGCGCCAAAACCGTGGGCTTGGCAGCAAAAATAATCAGCCATCCCATCGCAATGTAGCAAATCATAGAAAACACTTTAAATTTTTCAAGACTTACCGCATTGAGCACAATACCTAAAACCGTTAAACCCCAGATAATGCCAAACAACGTCCAACCCAAGGCTCCGTTAAGCGTAACCAGCGTAAAGGGCGTGTAGGTGCCGGCAATCAGTAAAAAAATGGAGCAATGGTCGAACACTCTAAAAACTTTTTTGACTGCCTGATTGGTAAAGGCATGGTACAATGTCGACATCGTGTATAACACAATCAGTGTAGCCCCGTAAATGGATGCCGAAACCACGCTGTATGCATTCCCGAACAGCGCCGCCCAGACAATGGCCACCGCCGTTCCCCCAATCCCTAAAAGTGCGCCTAAGCCATGGGTGATAGAATTAATCAGTTCTTCTTTTAATGTCACTTGTTGCATGTTTAGTCCTCAAAATCGAATTCGTCTTGCATTCTGGTTTTAAACTCTTCATAAACCATATCAAGCTCTGCTTCGTCCTCCACCAAGGATAAAGATTCTCTGCCTTCCTCATCTGTCAACAAGGTGAAAAACAACACTTCATCTGCCTCACCCTCGGCAATTTCCTCTTCCGTAGGAATCAACACAACATAGGTCTCTCCGTTAAACGGGAAAGAATCAACATGCTCAAACTGATGCTCTTTGCCTTCTTCGTCTAAAAGAGTCACAATTGACGGTTCTTCTTCCTCAGGGATATTTGTATTTTTAAATTCATCCATGATATTCTTCCTCTCTGTTATAATTGTACTGCGCACATTTTGTCGTAATTTAAAGTTTTATACCGCATGACCTAGTATTTAAAACTATTTTACCATATCGCGCGTAAAAAGTCAACCCATTCTGCTTTATAAATCAACACCAATTTGGCTTGGTGGCTGAAGTAAAAGCTCGGGATTTTTCATATATCTTTTAAAAGTTTTAATGGCCGTTGCATAATAGTAGCCGTCACAAATTCTCTCATCCAGCACAAAGCGAATCGGAACAAAATGTTTGGTATCCACAGAGCCATCACTCCTGGTTGTGTATTCCATGCCCTTTTTGCCGATTGCCAAAAAGATAGATGTTGTGCCAAATTCATATAAATGGTGATACACCGAATCAAGACCGATAGAACCCACATTTGTTACAAACAAGCTGGAGTGAAACGGACTCACGCGGTTAATCACCTTAGGCATCATACCGATGGCGTCCAGATTCCGCATAGACCAAACAAAAAACTTAATTAAAAAGCCCGGAAGTAAGTTCAAAATTTTAATCGTGAGGTCTGTATCGTTGCCGCTGTTTTCTCCTTCTTGTTTGGCAACTATAATCTCATTGTTAAACTTCGCCGCAATCTCCTTTAAGGTATCCGTCACAGCAAATTCAGGCATAACCAGTGCTTCCTCGCCGTCTTCCGACATCTCTTTTTTCACGGCTAAAGACGCGCGCAAATAGCTTCTTGCGTACACCTTTCGTCCGCTGACAAAGCGGTTGAGTCTCGGTTTTTCCACAATGGTTCTGATCACGGCCGCCACAATCACGTGATATAAAGAGAGATTGGGAATCTCCTTTCTGTGCTCAACAATAAAGCTGCGCATGCCGGAAATATCAATCTTTTCCTCAAAAAACACCTGACTGTCAAGGCGCGAACGCATAATGTGCGGTATCACATGAAACATAGGGTCCTTTTCTCTAACCCTATAGCCATCATACCGGTCACCAATGC
This sequence comes from Oscillospiraceae bacterium, assembly GCA_015068555.1. Lineage (GTDB taxonomy): Bacteria > Bacillota > Clostridia > UBA1381 > UBA9506 > UMGS755. The sequence continues at coordinate 15,192 of SVKI01000024.1, forward strand.
GACGCTTTCTTGCTTTCTCTGTATTCATATTGTCCCCCCGGTGTTTTGCCACGGCAAAACATAATGAGTTATTTTTATAGGTCGGTCGAACCGCACAATCCTATTGCCCGTTGCAAAACGCCTGCAAAACATTTTTGCAACACAAATCCTTACATGTTAATTGTACCATATCTTTTAAAATACTTCAACATTATTTTTATCCCCGGAGAGTGCGCCCTGATTGCCCTTGACTGACGGTAGCTGTTTTATACAACCAAAATCATATGATTTCTTTATCATATTTCCCCTTAAGCATGTTGCGTTCTGCCTGAAACGAGGTTAATCTGTTTTCAATTTTATCCCGCAGCATCTTACTGCCGTCTACGCGGCTGCGGTCATATCTCTCCACCTGACAATAATTGATAAACCGAACGCCTGCCCATACAAGTAAAAGACCGATGATGATACCTGTTGTCATTTACATCTACTCCTATCTTCTATACAGCTTTCTGCCGGTTGCCAGAACGAGCAGCAGAGTTAAAATGCCCACCAGCGGACAATTGCCAAAAAGCCAAACGAGTAATAACCATTTGCATATTTCCATTTTGCTTGCCTCCTGTTTTGTAGTTTGTATATTAAGTATAACAACTTAGCTGTCCTATAAAACGGACTTTCATCCTCTTCTTTTTGTCCATTTTTATTGCTTTTACACAAATAAAATCAACACCGCTTATGAAATATGTGGAAAATGTAAAAGAAAAAAGGAAAATGCAGATTTTTGTCGAATATATTACCTGTGAATAAAAATAAAGGCGGTGTATCATGGAAGCGCTCAAAGTTTCGACAAAGTCCAATCCTAACTCCGTAGCCGGCGCCCTTGCCGGCGTTATTCGCGAGAACGGTCGTGCCGAAATTCAAACTGTTGGTGCAGGAGCATTAAATCAATCCATTAAAGCAATCGCAATCGCCCGCGGTTTTTTGGCTCCCTCAGGAACTGACCTAATTTGTATCCCCTCTTTTTCTGAAGTGGAAATCGGTGGCGAAGCTCGTACTGCGATTAAGCTCATCATTGAACCCAGATAAACATTGTAGACAGATAGGCTCTGATCACGGAAACATTATTTTAGATGCCGTGAACAGAGCCTTTTTTTCTTTTATTTTTGCCGACCAAAACGCTCCCCTTTGGTTGACAATGTAAGACAGAATGTGTTACACTAATGGTGTTTATATGCTGACCGGCAGACCTTTAAAAACCTGTCGACACATGGGAAAGGAAAGACGCAACAAATGAAGAAAGCAATCGTTATTGGCGCAGGTCTTGCCGGCTGTGAAGCCGCCTGGCAGCTTGCCAAACAAAATATATATGTAGATTTGTACGAAATGAAGCCTGAAAAACGCACCCCGGCGCACAAGCTCGATACTTTTGGTGAGTTGGTGTGCTCTAACTCCCTGCGGGCAGAAGGGCCGGAAAACGGAGCAGGACTTTTAAAGGATGAAATGCGTCTGTTGGATTCTGTGATTATGCGCGCCGCTGACCGCACGCGTGTGCCGGCGGGCGGTGCTTTGGCCGTTGACCGCACCACCTTTTCAGAAGCGATTACCGAGCAGATAACAGGCTGTGAAAACATTCACATTATTCATGAGGAGGTCACAAACATTCCTGACGCCGATTGTATTGTTATTGCTACAGGCCCCCTGACCTCGGCGCCGCTGGCCGAAAAAATCGCAGAGCTTTGCGGTGGTGATGAGCTTTATTTTTACGACGCCGCAGCACCCATTGTTACGGCCGAATCGATTGACATGAACAAGGTCTTTCGCAAGGCGCGCTATGATAAGGGAACAGCCGACTACCTAAACTGCCCCATGAATCGCGAGGAATATGAAGCCTTTTACGAGGCTTTGCTCGGAGCTGAAACTGCCGAGCTTAAGGATTTTGAGAATAACCGCGTGTTTGAAGGCTGCATGCCTGTTGAGGTGATGGCCGCCCGCGGCAAAGAAGCTCTCACCTTTGGACCGTTAAAGCCCGTAGGCCTGGAACACCCCGAAACAGGCGAACGCTATCACGCTGTGGTGCAGCTCCGGCAGGATAACGCAGCCGGTACGCTATATAATTTGGTCGGATTTCAAACGCATCTTAAGTTCGGCGAGCAGAAGCGGGTCTTTTCCATGATTCCCGGATTGGAGAACGCCGAATTTGTTCGCTACGGCGTTATGCATCGAAATACCTATCTGCATGCGCCCGGATTTTTAGATGCAACCTACGGCGTTATCAAACGGCCCGGCCTATATTTTGCCGGCCAGATGACCGGTGTTGAAGGCTATGTGGAATCCGCATCCTCCGGCATTGTGGCAGGTCTTAATGCCGCCCGCTATTTACAGGGCATGCCCCCTGTTATTTTTCCCTCGAAAACAGCCACGGGTGCGCTCTCACACTATATTTCTACCTTTGCCGGAAAGAATTTTCAACCCATGAATATTAATTTTGGTATTATTGATTCATTGGATGAACGGGAGCGTAACAAGCGCGAACGCTACCGTAAGATATCCGCCCGGGCTATGTCTGTTATGAAAGGAATTGTTGACGAATTATGATACAACTGGATCGTTTTAATAAAGAACAAAGAGAAGCCATTCTCACCACCGAGGGTCCCCTGTTGATCTTAGCCGGGGCCGGCAGCGGCAAGACAACCGTGGTTGTGAATAAAATTGCCCATATTTTAGATCAGAAGCTGGCGGCACCCTGGCAGATTCTGGCTATTACCTTTACCAACAAGGCCGCCAACGAGATGAAGGAAAGAATTGAACACCTGATCGGGGAAAACGCCTCACAGATGTGGATTGGCACCTTTCACTCTCTGTGTATGCGTATTTTGCGTCGCGATATTGATAAGCTTGGCGAAGGCTATGACAAAAACTTTATTATTTATGATGCGTCTGACCAAAAGACGCTGATGAAGCGTTGTTTGAAGTCTTTAAATATTGATGAAAAAATGCTGCCCATTCGCTCTGTCCTCTATGAGATATCCACTGCAAAGGATGAACTTTTCGGCCCGCAGGAATATCTTTCGATGCATGAGGATAATTACCGCAAACAGCTGATTGGCAAAGCCTATGCTCTGTATCAAAAACAGCTAAGGGAAGCAAACGCCCTGGATTTTGATGACATTATTATGCAAACCGTTAAACTGTTATCACAGGAATCGGAAATCCTTCGTCAGTATCAAAAAAAATTCCGCTATGTGTTCGTCGATGAATATCAGGATACAAACAACTCTCAATCCATGCTTGTGAGTTTGTTGGCACAAGGCTATGAAAACATCTGCGTGGTCGGCGATGATGACCAGAGCATCTATAAGTTTAGAGGTGCCAACATTCAAAACATCTTAAATTTCGAAAAAGACTTTCCCGGTGCCAAAACCATTAAATTAGAGCAAAACTACCGCTCGACGCAAACCATTTTAAACGCAGCAAACAGCGTGATTGCAAATAACCGTGGCAGAAAAGGAAAAAATCTGTGGACCGAAAACGGCGACGGCGGGCAAATTGACCTGTATCGCGCCGATAATGAATATGACGAAGCAGATTTTATTGCTTCGCAAATCAAAACCGCTGTAAAAAACGGTTCAACCTATGCCGATTGCGCGATTTTATATCGAACCAACGCCCAGTCGCGCGTGATCGAAACAACTCTCAGTGCCTGCGGCATTCCCTACCGTGTATTGGCCGGTCTGCGCTTTTATGACCGCAAAGAAGTGAAAGATGCCCTGGCGTACCTGCGCCTGATACAAAATCCCAATGACAACATCAGCCTGATTCGCGTTGTGAATGAACCGGCACGAAAAATCGGCGTCACCACCCTTGAAAAGGTGGCTCGTGTTGCCGAAGAACAGGGCATTTCCATGTTTTCTGTCATGGAAAAGTCTGCTTCAGAACCTGAGCTTTTGCGAGCATCTGAAAGACTGCTTTCCTTTGTTTCGCTGATTCGCAAATTACAGGCCGAAAGCCAGGACCGCTTGCCATCTCTCACAGCCGAAGCCGTGTTGACAGAAAGCGGTTACCGTGCTATGCTTGAGGCCGATGATTCTGTGGAGAATCAAACCCGCCTTGAAAACTTAGATGAATTTATTAATGCGGCCGTTGAATACGAGCGAGCCGCCGAAGAACCTTCACTAGCCGGCTATTTAGAGCTGACTGCTCTTGTGGCCGATGTGGATAACTACGATCAGACCGTCGACAGCGTTGTGCTGATGACCTTGCACAGTGCTAAAGGTCTTGAATTTCCACAGGTGTTTTTGTGCGGTATGGAGGAAGGTCTCTTCCCCAGCCAACGCTCACAAACCGACGAAGAAATTGAAGAAGAGCGCCGCCTTTGCTATGTGGGCATCACACGTGCCAAAAAAAATCTCACGCTGTCTCACGCAAGCCGCCGCAATGTATATGGCACTTCCGGATACACGCTGCCCTCTCGCTTTTTAGAAGAAATTCCGATGGAATATATCAATGCCATTGTTAAAGAGACCGAAAAACTTGAGCTTGAATCAAAACCTAAAAAACAATATTCCTTTACCGACAATGCGCAACTGATTCAGGCGCTTTCTGCCGACAGGCAACAGCAAAAAAATATTTCTTCTTCATTTAAACCGGGCGATGTGGTGGAACATAAAAAATTTGGTCGCGGCATGATTGTTTCTGTAACACCTACAGGCAATGATGTACAATTGGAGATTGCCTTTGACGAACACGGCACCAAAAGCTTAATGGGATCTTTTGCCAAACTGAAAAAAACAAGCTGACAGGCAATAAATTATCCGTTTTTGTTTATAATAATCGTGTGGTCTGTTACACGATGAAGGAATGGAAAGGATTTTTTAATCCTTTCGTTGATTATAAACAGGAGGCGGAAGGCTTGTTTAACACCATTTTAATTATTTTACAGCTTTTTTTAACCCTTGTTATGGGGATTTACTTTTTCAACATGTTGCGTAGTCAGCACAATGGAAAAAGCGGCTTAGAGAGTGATTCAGCCCGTGAACTGGATAAACTCCGGCGCCTCAAGCAAATTCACCTAACAAAGCCACTCTCTGAAAAAACCAGACCCGCTCGTCTTGACGAGGTGATTGGTCAGGAGGATGGCATCCGGGCATTGCGCGCTGCCATTTGCGGCCCCAATCCGCAGCATGTTATCATCTACGGGCCACCTGGCATCGGTAAAACGGCTGCGGCCCGCGCCGTTTTGCAGGAGGCCATTGCATCTGACCGCTCTCCGTTTCGCGATGGGGCTCAGTTTGTTGAAATGGATGCGACTATTCTTCGTTTTGATGAGCGGGGTATTGCCGACCCTTTAATCGGTTCCGTTCATGACCCCATCTATCAGGGCGCCGGTGCCTATGGTCCTGCCGGCGTACCGCAACCAAAGCCGGGCGCTGTCACCAAAGCACATGGTGGCATTTTATTTTTGGATGAGATTGGCGAACTGCATCCCGTGCAGATGAATAAGCTGCTCAAAGTTTTAGAAGACCGCATGGTTTTTTTGGAGAGCGCCTATTATGCGTCCGGCAATAAGGATATTCCTCCCCATGTGCACGAAATCTTTCAAAAAGGTCTGCCCGCTGATTTCCGCTTGGTCGGTGCGACCACACGAAGCCCCGATGAGTTGCCGCCGGCACTGCGCTCTCGCTGTGTAGAAATCTTTTTTTCGCCTCTTTCCGCATCACATATACGCACCATTGCTTTAAATGCGGCGCAAAGAGGTGGCTTTACAATAGACAAAAGCGCTCTCAACGCCCTCTGTCAGTATGCACAAAACGGTCGCGACGCCGTTAATCTAATGCAAACCGCAGGCAGTGTTGCCATGCTTGAAAACAGATTTTCCATTATAGAAGAGGATGTTAACTGGGTGGCCGAATCCGGTCGCTACGCCCCCCGTTACGAGCCGCATGTCGCTGATGAAAGTGTGATTGGCCTGGTGAATGGCCTGGCGGTTTCCGGTTTTGGGCAGGGCGCTTTAATTGACGTTGAGGCAACGGCCTCACCTGCCCCCGGCGGGACAGGGAGCCTGCGTGTTACCGGTATCGTGGAAAGCACCGAATTAGAAGGCAGAGGCCAAAAGCTGATTCGAAACAGTTCTGCCCGCGCCTCTGTTCAAAATATGCTGACGGTTTTGCAACGGTATTTTTGCATTGACATCAGCCAATATCATCTTCATATTAACTTTCCGGGCGGCACGCCTATTGACGGACCTTCAGCCGGATGTGCAATCGTCACAGCTGTGTATTCCGCCATTACAGGCCAACCTGTAAGCAATCACATTGCCATGACCGGCGAGCTTTCCATCCACGGAAAGGTAAAACCTGTCGGCGGCGTTTCGTCCAAAATCCATGCAGCTGCAGAAGCAGGTGTTAAAACCGTTTATATACCGGCCGAAAACAAGAAAAACCTGTTTTGCCATGATGATATTCAAATCGTAGAAGTCAGCCACATCAGGGAGCTTTTTGCGGCGATCTTTCATACAATTCCCCAATCGGAGCAAATTACAGCTACGGCACAGACACCTTGCCCCGATTTTACTATAGCACAAGCAGAAGAATATAACCAACCCACCCAGGCTGATGTGCTATAATCTAACAGTCATAACCACCGGCCGTGCCGGTGGCTTGCACTGCCCCCTTAGGGCAATATGCTGGCCGAGCCTATAGGCTCGTCGAAAGGTCTGCCAACCGCAACT
>SVKI01000025.1 GCA_015068555.1 Oscillospiraceae bacterium
GTAGGCCAGCCCGGCAGGGCATCTACTACGAAAATGCAGCGCATTTTCTACAACCCCTCCACCAAGCTACGCTTGGTCCCCCTCCCCTTGCACAGGCTGAGCAAGAGAGGAGGTTTTGGCTAAAGAGGGCATGTGCTTTGTGTTTGCAATACCGCCACAACCGATAACACCAATTTTCAACATGTAAAACACTCCTTAATTATAACAAAATTATTGTATACCTTATACTGATTGGCGCTTGACCAATGCATGCTGTAAAAAAACATTCTCGACCGGTTCTTCTTTAATCTTAGAGATAAGAGAATGGAACGCTACCGCTCCCAGATCCGCATGCGGCCGGGATACGGTTGTCAGCGCTGGATCTGTCATATAACTTGCATCCGTGTTGTCAAGCCTTTTTTGATAATTTTTCTTTTATAATGGTTTACTTCCCTTCTGGGCTGTGCTATACTGTGATTACAATACGCTGTCAATGAAGATGCTATGACACGAGAAAGGTATGGAAGCATGAAAGAAAATTTAATGATACGACCTATTGCGCACATTCAAACAGACTTTAAAGAAAAATTCGGCATTCCCCGCCAAAGTGGCCGTGCCTCTTCTCTGACGGGTCGCATCGTGTTTATGCCTGATTATCGCAACCCCGATGCACTGCGGGAAATCACCGGTTTTTCTCACCTTTGGCTTTTGTTTGATTTTTCTAAGGCCCATCGGGAAGACTGGTCTCCCACGGTTCGACCGCCCCGTTTGGGTGGTAATCGCCGTGTTGGTGTATTTGCAAGTCGTTCTCCGTTTCGTCCTAATCCCATCGGTCTTTCTTCGGTTCGTCTTTTAGGCGTCGAAAAAACACAAAACGAGGGAGACGTTTTGCTTGTTTCCGGCATAGATCTTTTAGATAACACGCCGATTTATGATATTAAGCCATATCTTCCCTTTTCGGATTGTCACCCCGAGGCAACTGCAGGCTATGCAGAAGATATGCAGGATTTTAGCCTTGAGGTAGAGTTTCCCGAGGAGCTGTTACGTCGTCTTCCCATTGAAAAGCAGTCCGCGGCCATAGAGTGTCTGGCTGAAGACCCCCGCCCTGCCTATCATGATGAACCCAGCCGCATATATAGTATGGCTTATGCAGGCTTTGACATTCGCTTTACGGTAGAAAACCAAAAGGCAACCGTTGTCGAGGTAATTCGGCTCTAGAACACATGCCTTTCTCCTGCTTTTTTACCTTGTAGTTTGTTGCGTCGTTTTTCGGGAAAAATTGTTGACAAACGGCAATTTCTATGCTACAATGTTTTAAAAGCGATGAACGGAACCAAGTAGGCTATGGATGGGGTTGAGAGAAACGGCGGGTGGTGCGAGCCGGAGCCTTGAAGTTGACTGAATACAGTCCGGGAGCTGCAAGGGAGAAATAAAAGTAACCCTTGACGGGTGCGCCCGTTATTGCGCTGGGTACTGCGGAGGTTTGTTTTTTTCTCTGCGCTACTCGATGAGGCAGGTGTTGTGAAGCACTTGCGAACTGAGGTGGTAACACGGATTTTTCCGTCCTCTGATTCTTTCGGGGGACGGTTTTTTATTGCCTTCCGTCCTCAAAAAACAAAATATGTATAAAGAAAGGATGGTAAAAATGGCAGTAAAAATTATTATGTTGGTTTTGTTTTTTGGAAGTATGATAGGTGTTGGCTTCTATTGCAGAAAGCATGCAACTGATGTTTCCGGTTTTGTGTTAGGTGGCAGAAGTGTTGGCCCATGGCTCACGGCTTTTGCGTATGGCACCTCCTATTTTTCCGCCGTTATTTTTGTGGGTTATGCCGGCCAGTTTGGCTGGAAGTTCGGTGTAGCTTCCACCTGGATTGGTCTTGGCAATGCGTTTATCGGCTCTTTAATGGCCTGGGTTATTTTAGGCCGACGCACTCGTTTACAAACTCAACACCTTGGCACCGCCACCATGCCGGAATATTTTGGAAAACGCTACATGAGTCCTGCTTTAAAGGTTGTAGCTTCGCTCATTGTATTCATCTTTTTAATTCCCTATACAGCCTCACTATACAACGGTCTTTCCCGCTTGTTTGAAATGGCATTTCCCGGTGTTTCTTACACCGTTTGCGTCGTTATCATGGCTCTTTTAACCGGCGTATATGTCATTGCCGGTGGCTACATGGCAACCGCTATTAACGACTTTATTCAGGGAATTATTATGATTGGCGGCATCATAGCTGTAATTGCCGCAGTTTTATCCGGCCACGGCGGTTTTATGGCTGCTTTAACCAAACTTGCAAGCGTACCGCACGAGGTTCCCGGTGCATATGCTTCCTTCTTCGGCCCCGATCCGTTTAGCCTTCTATGCGTGATAGTTTTAACCTCGTTGGGCACCTGGGGTCTGCCACAGATGGTGCAAAAATTCTATGCCATCAAAAGTGAAAAACACATTGCAAAAGGCACCATTATTTCTACTGTTTTTGCCGTGATTGTCGCTGGTGGTTGCTATTTCCTCGGCGGATTCGGTCGGATTTCCGGCATCTTGGTTGGTGCCGACGGTATGCCGGCCGGTGGTTATGATGCTATCATTCCCAAAATGATTGAGAATCTGCCTGATGTTTTAATCGGCATTGTGATTGTTCTGGTGCTTTCAGCGTCCATGTCGACCCTTTCTTCCTTAGTATTAACCTCCAGTTCCACACTCACTCTGGATTTAATCAAAGGCCATATTGTGAAAAATATGGATGAAAAAAAGCAAGTGCTTGTTATGCGTATATTCATTGTGGTATTTGTGGTTGTTTCTGCTTATATCGCAATTAATAAGGATAAGCTTGGCTACATTGCCGACATGATGGGCATCTCCTGGGGTGCCCTGGCCGGTGCCTTCTTAGCTCCGTTTTTATTCGGTCTTTACAGCAAAAAAATCTCTAAAGCATCCGTATGGGCTTGCTTTATCTTTGGCTCCGGCATCATGCTTTTAAACATGATTGCAAGAGGTGCCTTCCCTGCTGTTTTGCAATCTCCAATCAACTGTGGTGCAGTGGCAATGGTTGCCGGCCTGATCATTGTGCCGGTTGTTAGCCTGTTCACAAAGAAGCTGCCCGCCGAAGAGGTAGACCCCATGTTCTCCTGCTACGAAAGCAAGGTTTTGGTTTCTGCTAAAGAAGCACTCGGAGATACAGAAGAATAACGATACATAACGTATGAGGTGATACTATGCCTATTATTGATTTTTTAGAAAGAAATGCACGCCTGCATCCGGGAGATGTCAGTCTTGTCGAGGTGAATCCCGCTAACCAGCCGGATAAAAATATTTCCTGGCGCGAATATAGCTTAATCGAAAGCACCTGTGGTGATTGCTACAGACGAGAACTCACCTGGCGTGAATTTGACATTGCCGCCAACCGCTTTGCAAACCTGCTATTAAGCCGCGGCATCAAAAAGGGTGATAAGGTTGCCATTTTAATGATGAACTGTATTGATTGGCTGCCCATCTATTTCGGAATTTTAAAATCCGGAGCCATTGCCGTGCCGATGAACTTCCGTTTTTCAGCAGAAGAAATATCATATTGTGCAGATCTTGCTGATATTTCTGTTTTGGTGTTTGGCCCTGAATTTACAGAACGACTGGAAACCGTTTTACCCGAATTAGACATTGCGCATTACTTCTATGTAGGCAAAGATACACCTGCCTTTGCAGACAACTATGAGGAGATGATCACTTACTGCTCTTCCCATGCGCCGGCAATCGAAATCACAGATGAAGATGACGGTGCTATCTACTTCTCTTCCGGTACAACCGGATTCCCGAAGGCCATTTTGCACCGCCATAAAGCCCTGGTGGCTTCCTGCGAGGTAGAACAGAAACATCATTCTCAGACCCGCGACGATGTATTCCTTTGCATTCCTCCCCTGTATCACACAGGCGCCAAAATGCATTGGTTTGGTTCTCTGCTCTCCGGTTCTAAAGCCGTTATTCTGCGCGGTATTAAACCGGAATGGATTTTGCAAACCGTTTCTGATGAGAAGGCGACCATCGTTTGGTTATTGGTGCCCTGGGCACAAGATATATTGGATGCGATTGAACGAGGTGAACTCAACCTCAGTGATTATCGCCTGTCTCAATGGCGTCTGATGCACATCGGTGCGCAACCTGTTCCGCCTTCTTTAATCAAGCGATGGAAAGAGGTGTTCCCGAACCACGAGTATGATACAAACTATGGTTTAAGTGAATCCATCGGACCGGGCGCTGTACATCTGGGTGTAGAAAATATTCACAAGGTGGGTGCCATCGGCATTCCCGGCTATAAATGGGAAATCAAAATTGTGAACGAAGAAGGAAACGAAGTTACGCAGGGCGAGGTGGGCGAGCTTTGTTTGCGCGGCGACGGTGTTATGAAATGCTACTACAAAAACCCCGAAGCAACACGCGAAATTCTGACGGCTGACGGCTGGCTTTACACTGGCGATATGGCCAAGCAGGATGAGGAAGGCTTTATCTATCTGGTAGACCGCAAGAAGGATGTCATCATCACCGGCGGAGAAAATATTTACCCGGTACAGATTGAAGACTTCCTGCGTGCACATGATAAGGTAAGCGATGTGGGCGTGATTGGTCTTCCCGATGAACGCCTTGGCGAAATCACGGCCGCTATCATCCAGTTAAAAGATGGCATGAGCGCAACTGAAGAAGAATTCCATGAATATTGCATGGCCCTACCCAGATATAAGCGTCCTAAAACCATTATTCTGGCCGATATTCCCCGCAATGCCACCGGCAAAATTCAGAAAAATGCACTCCGTGAGCGTTACGGTGCCGCAAGGCTTGTAGAAGCAGAAACAACAAAATAAACAGATTACGGGTGTTTGACAAAAAGGCAGAGTCAAACACCTGTTTTTTATTATATACAACCCGCTCGTCAAAAACGGAGCTGTAGTTCGAGTCTTCCTCACCGAATTTTAATGATTAAAATTCCGCTAATTTCTCGTATTTAAGACACATTTACATTGACATAAGAAGCCTTCTATGATATAATATTCGTGTATGGTTATGGTTTCTCTTTTTTTTACCCATAACTATAACAACTGTCCAAAAAATTATAATTTTGGCTATACATGACAAAACTTACTCTCTCGTGGGGTATGGTTATCAGGTATCTTAACGATTAAGGATGTGATTATTTTTGAGAGAACAGGTTATACGTAATATTCAGGAAGAATTTTTAGGAACTGCATTTCGCTATTTGGTCGATAGTGGTTTGGAAAATACCTCCATCCGTGACCTGTGCAAGGCGATGGGCATTTCCTCCGGCAGCCTTTACTATTGGTTTGACGGGAAAGACGATGTCTACATAAACGCCGTAAAGTATGGTCTAAGCAAGGTAACTGCAAGCATTTTTGATTTTGTTTTTTCGCACATTGGCGATTTGGAAAACATGTTTGCACTATTTTTGGACGAAATTGATAAACATAAGCAGGAAATGCGTTTGATTTTTCAAATGACTGCAAGCCCTGTATATGGCGACCGCATTCGCGAAAAAGCTTTGGAGGAACAGGAAAATTACAAAGAATATCTTGCGCAACTGTGCGAGACTCTCTCCGGCACCCCCGATGATTGGGCCCCCGTTGTCTTTATGATTTCTTCTACTATCCTGGACTACGTGCTGTGGGACGATCGTGCGTTCAGCGAGACGCAGATGCACTTTTTATACGAAATGATGAAAACAAAGGCACAGGAATTAAAAAAATAAATTTAACAGATCCATTTTACATTAAAACAATAGGAGGAATGAACATTGAAACAGCTTATCAAAAAATTCTTAAGCACTCTTGTGATCACCGCTATGCTCGTTACCCTGCTCCCCTGGAACAGTGTAATGGCTGAAGAAGCCGTCACCGTCGTTTTGAAAAACATAACTGAAACGACTCAGGCAGCACCCATCCTGCCGGGTGAAGCTAAAATTTTAGTCAGTCTCCGCGGCATTGATAAATCCATTAACATGGCGCAATTCACGTTTAAGCCGACAGGCAATATGACCTATAAATCTATTCAATATTTAGTAGAAAATGTCCCCGGCATCGAAGCCGAAAGCCTGCAGGCTATCGAAAAAGCAAGCGGCGAGGTAGTAACAACGGCCGTTAGAATCGGCGCACCCCTTGCCACACTTAAGGCAGAAGAAGATACACCTCTGTTTGTGATTACCTTTGCGGGAGAACCGGGCGAAAGCATGGGGCTTTCCCTGCAAACCCAAAACTCCGTTTCCTATGTAGCAGAAAATTTCCCTGAAATTCAGCAGACCGTCCCGGCAGAACCCGAGAACGCTAACGGGATTTCACTAAACGCTGCTACACAGGGCGCCGACCCGATTGACATTCAGGTTTCATTAAAGATGAATTTAGTGGAAACCTTCCCTATTTTAACCGGTGAAAAAAGCAGTCAGTCCGGTATGTCTATTCGCATTTCATCCGATAGTGATGAATACCCTGTTAATTTCTATGTCCCCATTAAGGAAAGTTCCGGTTCGGCTGTTCCCACAATGATTGTAGAAACTACCTTAATTAAAGGGCAAACCTATACAGTTGAAATTGGCGGTCCCGGCTACACGACCTATCATGAAACCATTGTCTTTGATGAACTGTTAAAAGACGGTACGGCTATTTTAGATCTGGATAACACAGATGTCGTTCCCGGTGAACTGGTTGCTGATGGTGTCGTTGACGGAAAAGACAAAGCCGAATTCTTAAGACTGGCCGCTGCAATTGAGGCTGGCGAAGAAAGTTATACCATCGAGGCTGACTTTGATCGCGACGGCAAAATCGAAGCAGGTGCCTATGGCGATGACTTTTTAGTCTATGCCAACATCGAAGATGAAGCGGTTGCACCCGCCAAAATGTCTAAACCCACTGTCTCCGGCGGCGAGAAATCCATCACTGTAAAATGGACAAAGCCCGCAGATGATAGCGTTACAGGCTATGTTGTGAAATATGGAAAGAGTGCTGATAATTTAAATAAAAGCGTTTCCATTGATAACGCCTCTACGACAGAAACAACCATTTCTTCTCTGTCTGACGATACAACCTACTATGCTGCCGTAGCAGCCGTAAACGCCGTAGGAACCGGTGCTTTTTCTAATGCAGCACACGCCACTACCGACGAAGGCGAAGGCGGCGGCGGTGGCGGTGGTGGCACCGGTGGCAACAGCGGCGGAGGTCTTGGTGGTGGAAGTTTAGGTGGCGGAAGCCTGGGCGGATCAACCCAAACCCCTGCTACGCCTTCAACCGGCAACGGTATCTTTTCTGATGTCGCAACCGACGCTTATTACAACATCCCGGTTATCTGGGCCGTTAACAAGGGCATCACCGCAGGCACTTCAGAAACAACCTTTAGCCCCGATGCAGGTTGTACCAGAGCGCAGGTTGCCACCTTCTTGTGGCGTCTTTCCGGCAGTCCCGAACCGCAGGGTAGCCTGAATCCCTTTACCGATGTAGCTGAAGACGCCTACTACTATAATGCTGTTTTGTGGGCTGTTGAAAAGGGTATCACCGCAGGCACATCCGAAACAACCTTCAGCCCCGATGCTGGTTGTACCAGAGCACAAGTCGTAACCTTCCTGCAGCGTACTGCCGGCAATACTGATTTGTCTGATGCCGTAAATCCCTTTACCGATGTGGCTGAAGACGCCTACTACTATAATGCTGTTTTGTGGGCTGTTGAAAAGGGCATCACCTCCGGCACTTCAGAAACGGCCTTCAGCCCCGATGCTGGTTGTACCAGAGCACAAGTCGTAACCTTCCTGCACAGATATAGCGGCATGGAATAAGGTAAGTGGGGAAGACTTCTCTTCCCCCTCATACAAGCATATAAGTCGCTTGCTTATATGCTTGTATGAGGAAATTTCTCTTACTTTAAAAAACCTAATGCGATTTACAGCATATTTATAATCAACGCAAAGGAGCTACAACTATGATGAAAAAACGGATATTAAGCTTTGCCCTGGCACTTGTGACTGCACTGCCTGCCATACCCGCTTTCGCAGCACCTCGTGATGACGTAAGAACCACCCGCCAGGTGTATTTGCATGCACAAGGTGCCGACTATGCGGGCTCAACTGATCGAAGCGTGTTATACAAGGGTGAAACCTCGAACATTTATTTTGCCGTAAATGACCCGAATATGGGCGATTACATAAAACCCGGTTCTCAGGAAGAAACCGATGAAATTAAAGCAGAAATTCAGGCCGCCATTGACGGCAAGGTCAATGTATATGCCGAGGAAGTCATTGCCGAATCTAAGGCTGCCGTGATTCACGCTCGTGACAGAATTTCTTCATGGTGGACGGAAACCGATACTCAAAAGCGCGACGTCATCGAAGACGAATTCAAAAACTCCAGATATAGTTCCTATCTATCATTTGAAAACCTTTCCGACCTGACCGCCGCTGATTTTGAAAATGATGTATTTATAATCGATCGATATTTGGAAAAATTCAATCCGGCTGCCTATAGCCTTGATACTGTGTTTGATGCTGTGTATGATAACAAGGTTTACGATTACGGATTTACATATGTCTATGAATATGAATATTACTATCTGAGCAAAATCAACTCTGCCGTCAGAGATCTTAAGTTAGAACTGATAGAGTATAACAACGCTGTTTCTTCTGTTACCACAACAGTTGCTCGCAAAGAAGCCTTAAAACAAGCCCTGCTTGAAAAGTATAACGAAAAAGCCGGCCTTGATATTCTGGTGATTGACTCTGCAACCTATGAGGCAAGTCTATCTCCCGAAAATGAAAAGCTTTACCGCGCCTACATCCGTGAAAAAAGTCACTTTGACAGAATTGACGAAAACGGTTTATATTATGTAGCAAAAGACGCTGTTGAATCTGTTCGTCACCGTGAACCGCAGTTTGATTTGAGCGGCTACCGCGTGCGTATTTACTTTGACCCCAACTTTTTCGATGTGGCCGATCCGACGAACCCCCTACGTTACGACACGCCGGGTGCCTACATTTCAGAATCAAAGGATGAAACCGTAAACGGTTCGACCGAAACAACACCTTTGGGCGACGGCTTGTGGACGTATAAAAAGCCGGAATATGTTCAGAGTTCTACCGGTTACCATTATGTGCAGACCATTATTTTTGCAAACGGCATCCACTTCCCCAATAAGTCGGACGACTCCTGGTATGAGCTTTGTGCTTTGCCCTTAATTCCCAAACGTGTTGGCCCGACGCAGGTCTATATAGAACCTGTCAGCACCAGCCAGAACGCACCGCTAGACGATATCAAATTCCCGCTGACTTTATACGCAAAGCATGACCCCAAGGTAAGCGATCAAGACTTTGTTCCCAACTTCTCTGTTTCGCCCCTGCATGGCGGTTTCCACTATATTAACATTGTAGAAAAGCCGAATCCGGCAACGCCTATCGCAAGTCCCGTCGGTGGCCGATATAAAGATGTGGTAAATGTAGAACTCACAAGCGATGAAGATGATTGCACGATTTACTATACCATTGGTGATGACCCCTATCCCTATGTGTATTCCGTTCCCAATCCTAACGGAAGCGGTGTGATTGTGCAAAACGGTCCTATCACATTGCAGGTAACAAGTACAATATCTTTTTGGGCTGAACGAACAGAAAAGCTTACAGAATCCGAAAAACTAAATCCCCCTGTCAGCAACATCGGGTCTGCAACCTATACCATTGTACCGGATTGGCCATATCTGTGGGCTGAAGATAACCCGGCAACAGATAACGCGATTGACCCTGTGAAGCCCATCATTGCAGAGTATTACGACGATGAGCCGTTTTATGTATATCCCAGTGAAGGCGCTGATGAATATGACGGAAACTTTGGCATCAAGTCTTTCTACTACACCTTCAACAAAAAATTAACGGAAGCCGACCTGCCGGCTGATACCATGCCTCTTGCAGAGCAGCAGAAAATCGACCCGGAGGTTGGCTGGCGCTTATTACCTGCGCAGGATGCTAAGATTTTAATTGATGAGCAGCGAACTCTTTACATGATTGCAAAGCGCGGTGCCGAATGCAGTGATATTACCTCCTATCGTTTGGGTATCAAGCCCAATGAGGTAGTCGCAAAAGACTATTATGATGATGTACGTCATACAACCCCGCAGGAAGTAGTTCTCTATTCACCATTAGATGACGGTGTAACACCCAATCCCCGCGCCGTTGTTCTCTACACAACCGACGGCAGAGACCCGCGTGATTTTGGTGTCACCTACACCAACCCCATCACCGTTTCACAGGATACCGTGATTACGGCAACTGCCTACTTAGTTGACGAAAACGGACAGCCCTTATACGATGAAAAAGGTGAACTCATCTACGCAGATAACACCTCTTTCTATTATCTCTTTGACAGCTACCAGGAAGATAGAATTGATGCCTTCTATCCGGGTGGTGTATATGACGGGCCGGTTGACGTAACACTCAGCGCCCAGGACCCGAATCTTGACATCGTGTACTACATCAAGAATGGTGCACATGTTGACGGTTTTGAGCCCGCAGAAGATGACTTTTCCGTCTACTGCGACGACAGCACCGTGGCCGAACCCATTGAGGTTGACAGGAATTCTGTTATTTACGCTAAAATCAGATATCAGGACGGTAACGAAACCACCTATGGAGACTTATACCGTTTTGAATATATCATCAAGCCGAAGCCGCCGATTTTTTCACAAACGAGTACACAGTTTACCAACTCGTTAAGCATTGATATTTCCACAGACCAAAGAGATGCTGACGGCATTACCTACCGGGTGTATTACACCGTAGATGATGGTATCCCCACTATAACAAACAATGTTGGTGGCGGTGCTTCCATCCACAGTAATGTAACCATTAAAGAAGATTACACGACCATCAAGGCCGTTGTATATGCAGATTACGGCGACGGAACAGGCCAGTATTCCAGCGTGGTAACACACGCTTACACGTTGGTTAAAAACCGTCCGGCACAACCGCTGACAACCTTACTCCCGGGTCGTTATTACATCCACGAAAACGGCAAGCAGGAAGGATTTTCTACGCAGTTTGTGCCTGTTCCTTCCGACATGGAGATTTATTACACCATCAGCTACAACGGCGAACCGCCTATCCTGTCCCCCTGGCCCGACGAAGAGGATGCAAACGGTAATCCGATTGCCACAAAATATGACCCAAAAGATCCTCTCACCAAAGACATTGAAATCAAAGGCGAAACCGTGATTATGGCCGTGGCCGTCAATAAACAAGGCGTGAGAAGTGATGTTGGTACCTTTGTGTATGTGGTAACGCCCGAGGCACCGGAGGCTGCTCCCTCGGCTATTTTAAACAGTCCCGATGGTTCTCTGCCCGCCATTCCCGTAACGGCTGTGCCCGGCGCCACGATCACCTATAAAATAGCTGATGAAAACGGTGATACCTTTACCGTCACCTTCACAGCACCGGAGGATAACGGCGAATTTTACATCAATCCCACAACCGGCCTGCCCACTATTGACAAAGACGGCATGCAGCCGATTACGCCGGTGCAGGTAACCGGTACAAGCGGTCCGTTGCAGGGTAGTATCACGTTGCGACTGTCTGCAGAACTGAACGGAATTAAAAGTCCGGAAAAAGTATTTTTATATGATGCCGTAAGCGGCAACAAAGTTGCACCACCCTTTGCCGATAAAAAACAGGGTATGTATCCGGAAATCCTGCAAGATGATGAGAATCATGTGCTGCTTGTTCATGCTCAGCACCTAAATAAAAACGATACCGCTGTGATTGAGTATCGTTTTGGCAATGATGACAACAACGCCCAAGACCCGAATCAGGGCTGGATGATTTACCCACCTGATGGCGATGATGCTATTCGCTTAAAGGGATATACAAACCTGCAGCTGCGCACGCGTATCGGTACACAACAAACCGGTTACACCTATAGTCAGTTAGTGAGCTATGTATATACCTTCAAGCCCCTTCCGCCTACGATTGTGCTTCCCTCCGGCACCTATAAAACAACTATTCAGAACCACATATGCTACGACACGCAAGATCCGGTTCGCATCCCTGATTTAAGTGTCGGTGACGATGCGTACTACGATTACGAAATTATGTATTGGACGCGTGGTCTCTCCAGAGACATTCCCTACGATAGAGAGTATTTCGATATTGCCGAAACCGCTTCTGTCAGGGCTTATGTGATCAACCACGCAACCGGCGAGAGAAGTGACACCGTCGTTCACTACTATGTCATCGATGATAGCATCAACGAAAGTGGCGTAGAGATTTGTGCACCTTATAACACAAGCCATATTCCGGCCAAGGAGCTTTCCTCCGGTGATTATGCAAAAGGTATTTTCCTTGAATTAACGGAGAGAAAACCCGGATATCATGTAAAATATCAGTATCAGATTAAGTACAAGGACAGTCAGAATCCCACACAGTGGACAAATTATGATGTCTTTGACGGCAATCGACCGATTATGACCAACAGCTCCATGGAATACGTGCGGATCAAGGCCGATGCCTGTGACGAAAACGGTGTACCCATCAGTTCGGTGACCCTGGATGAAACCATCTACTTCATCGGCTACAATGCACCTATAACAAATCTCGAAGCTGACCCACAAACGCAGGGAAAAGTCGTTTTTGATGCAGAGCAGGAGCTTTGGGTAGTCAACGAATATAAGCCTGACCCGTATGGTGCATATGAAGAGCAGGTTATTTTGTACTACACGTTAGACGGTAGCGACCCAACAGACCAAAACGCTGATAGATTCATGGCAATCGGTACTGACGGAAGCGCAATAACACTGGGCGAAGCCATTAAGCTTTATAACCCCACCTCAAAGACGGGACCGATAACCATTAAAGCTGTTTATGCTTCTTGCGCAAAGAGCGCCGACGGTATGTGCTATCGTTGCCAGTTAGGTCAGCCACAGGCCTGCGAAAAGCCTGTTTACGGCGACATTGGAACCTATAAGTATAACAGTAAAGAAATCACCTATGTCAGCTCCGGCGGTGGCGGTGGCGGTGGTGGCGGCGGAGTTACCACCATCGATGTAAGCCGAAGATACACAATAGATATTTTCGGTCAAGAACATCCAACGCACATCGGTTATATTAAAGGCTATCCTGACGGAAGCGTACGACCTGACGGGCAAATTACCCGTGAAGAAGTAACCACTATTATGTACCGCGTTAAGAATCACAAGTATGAAGAACCCTTCACCGTTACCGGTACCATGTTCCCCGATGTGGATACCACACGTTGGTCTTGCTTAGAAATTGAATACATGGCAGATAAAGAGGTCGTTACCGGATATCCGGACGGCGAATTCAAGCCGGGTAAAAATCTGACAAGGGCTGAATTTGCTGCCATGATTCGCAGATTTGCACATTTAGACGGCGCAGATGATTCTGTAATCCCCTTCCCCGATGTAGCAGAAACACATTGGGCCTATGAAGATGTCCTTGCCCTACAGGCGAGCGGCCTGTTAGATGGTTATGAAGACGGAACCTATCGTCCTGAAAATCAAATCACCCGCGCAGAGGTTATGACGGTGATGAACAAATTACTGGGACGCAACCCCTCTGAATCGTATGTACGCTCTCTTGAGTTTAACCCCTTTAATGACCTGGATGAGCAGGCATGGCATTATGTCAACGTGTTAGAAGCCACCATTACGCATAACTACTACTTAAATGACAAGGATGTAGAGATTCGCTGGGAAGACTGGAAGTAAAAATACATCTAATATTAAAAGAGTCTGTAGAAACGCTACAGACTCTTTTTGCTATAACAAGGAAGAGAGTAGAAAAAAAGATTCCGAATGGACAAACCGAATCCGCAGGGGTTACCCGGAGACGTACGATAGTACGCCGAGAGGTGAGGTTTGTTTATAACAAAAGGCTTTATGAGAAAAATCTCATAAAGCCTTTTGCGTTCGGGACTTTTTTATATCCCCTGTTTGACTCTACTCTTCCTTTGTATCTATATACAACATAGGATCAATGGGGTCTCCATCGGCTCGCACTTCAAAATGTAAATGTGCACCCGTACTGCGACCCGTGTTACCCACGCGCGCAATTAAGTCACCTTTGGCCACCACATG
The DNA here is from genome assembly GCA_015068555.1 of Oscillospiraceae bacterium. Lineage (GTDB taxonomy): Bacteria > Bacillota > Clostridia > UBA1381 > UBA9506 > UMGS755. Next base: position 14,090 of record SVKI01000025.1, read on the forward strand.
ACCGCTCGGCACAAGCAACTCGCTACAATGGGCATAGTAGGTAACCAATCCGTTACCATGGTCAATCTGCAGCATATATCCATAGCCGCCATTATTATATTCTGAATAAATAACAGTACCGTTATCAGCCGCATAGATTTCTGTGCCGACCGGGGCTGCAATATCAATACCATTATGATTTCGACCCCAACGGGAACCAAAACGCGAGGTCAGTGTTCCCGCCCCGGTAGGAACGGCAAAATCGCCTGTTCCATAGGGTTTGGGCGGTTCCTTTGTTCCTTTGACGACAATTTCATTAACAGCGGCAAAAAGAACGTTTTCCGAAATGATTTCGCGTTCTGTTTCCACACCGTTAATCTCTGTTACATAAGACTGCACTTCGCGCTCTCCGTCAATTCCCTTTTGAGAAATGGTACTGTTGCCGGCATATTGGGTTGCATCTGTTCTTTCTTCTGTTTTAAACGGAATGCTCTCAGTTTCCTTACATAAGGCAACTGTTTTAACCGCCAAAACGGGTTCGCCGGTGTAAATTTTGAGTTTACTTATTTCCGGATTCTCAACATTTTTAATGGCGTTTGATGCAATGATTTCTTCCATTGAAACCTGATACCGGGCTGCCACCGCTTGCAAACTTTCACCTTCTGCCATGGTGTAGTCCTCTACCTTACCTTTTTGCAACAATTCCAAGGCACTTTCAGCGGTTTTTAACGAAGTCTTGGGTACAAAGCGATAGGCAACCTGCACATCTGCGCAGAAAGAAGCTACCGCATCTTCCTTATCTGCCAAAAAGCTTTCTTTATATGTGTCAAGCACCGATTGTGCCATCTCTTCATTTGGAAGCGAAAAGACGATTTTTCCATTTGCATACACGCCATAAGCAGGCAACATATCACCACTTGTTGCTTTAATTCGTTCTACCAGTTTCTCCTGCGGTGTATAGTCTCCTTTTGCTATCAGACGCAAGGCATACGCCGGCTCTGCATCAAACTGAATTCCTTCATAGCTTCCGTCGCTAAGTTCTGCATAAACCGCCTGCAGTGCTGATTCGTAAGCGGCTTTATTCTGTACCAAGCCAAGCTCCATGCCGCCTATCGAAACAGAATAAGAAAGGCTGCAGACAGAAAGCAGAATCACGGCAACAGCTAAAACCACACAAGTTGAAGCCACTGCGGCTCCCAGTCGCTGCTTAGTTCGCTCGGACATATGTGCATACAGGGTCTTTACCTGTTCTATCATCCGGATAACACACCGGGAGGAAAGCTTCATCATATAGCAAAATTTCTTTTTTAGTTGGTTCGTTACAATATCCAATTTGGCTGCTGCATGTAATAAAAACTTCTTCCACTCTCTTTTTAGGGCAACAGTTTTTTGTTTGCAGCTGCATCTTTTAATGATGGCAGCATAATATTCTGCCAATGCCTTGGCTATGCGTTTAACCACGGTCTGTGTATGGTTACTACCCACCGAATCACCTCTTGCTTGTCAATCTCTATCAATAGTCTATGTATTTTTATATAAATTATTACAAAATTATTAAATCCTTGCCTATTATACAACATTTTCTTAACAATTACAAGGAACGAAATGTAAATAATTTATGAACAAACAAAATAAGCGTCACAAAATTCCACAAAATCAGATATAAAAACAGTCCTTTTGTCACGATTCGTGACAATGTATTGACAAAATAAAATCCGCTATATACAATTGTAACCATTGAATATAGGAGAGATGGTTATGTTTTCTTTTGATGAAAAAACAAAGCGTTTCTTGCGCGATAAACTGCGCATGATGCTTTCAGATAAGAAAAAACTGGACGCAAGATATAAAAAGCAATGCGATATGGAGAGTTTGGCCTTTCAGGCACTTGCAACCTCTCTTTCCGCTGAACAAAAAGACCTTTTAGAAACCTATCGCAACGCGGTGATTGACAGGGAAAGCCAGGGTCTTTATTTTGCCTACTTCGTCGGCGTAAAAGACGGTGTTACACTTCACGTGTATACAGACCACGAAACCTTCCCCTTCCATTAGCCTGTCTTCTTATGTAATATAATATAACGGCTTACAAAAAAAGCATATCATATGGGTCTCACACAATAAAAAGGAGCTATAGTAAAATGGAATTCCATTTTACTATAGCTCCTTTTTATATTTCCTTAGTCATAGTCTTTACACAATAGTGCACGAATATACCCTTTGCAATGCGTTGTAGAATGCACATAAAATCCACGACCATAGTAAAAACGCATCAGCGGAAATGCCTTTGACGCCGTGTGTAACACAACGCGTTTAATGCCGTGTCTTCTCATTTCTTTGTCAAACACACCCATAATGGATTTACCGATACCCAAATTCTGATAGCTATCGCTCACACCAAATCGGGAAAGATAAGCCACCTCGTCATTGATACGCTCTGCACGCACACTACCCACGACCTCATCATCAATGTAAGCTACATAAACCATCTTATGCTGGATATCATACTCTACCTGTTCCCGCGTCTCATGCAGGGCCGCTGTATCGGGAATTTTAGCCATCTCAATGTATTTTAAGAAAGCCTGTTTGGTTATCTGCAAAATACTGTCGGTATCTTCTAATGTTGCCTTACGTACTGAAAACATCTCATCATCTCCTGTCTTGTTACTCTCTGCTTAGCCCATCAACATTGCCATCACAGCTTTTTGTGCATGCAGGCGGTTTTCTGCCTCATCAAAAACAGCTGAACGCGGTCCGTCAATCACAGACTCCGTAACTTCCATGCCGCGATATGCAGGTAAACAGTGCAAGAAGATGGCGTCTTTATGTGCCAGGCCGAATAATTCATCATTAACCTGATACGGTGCAAAGGATTTCACCTTTTCTGCCTTTTGGTCTTCCTGACCCATGCTGATCCAGGTATCTGTATAAATCACATTGGCATTTTTGGCTGCCTCTTTAGCATCTGTGGTGATAAGAACCTTGCCGCCGTTTGCCGCCGCATCTTCCTTCGCTTCTTTCACTACTTTTTCATCGCAGGTGTAGTTTTCAGGAGTTGCCACCGCAACCTCCATGCCCATTTTGGCACAACCGTAAAGCAGGGAGTGTGCCACATTGTTTCCATCACCCACATAGGCTAACTTTTTGCCCTTCAGTTCGCCCTGATGCTCCTGAATAGTCAATAAGTCGGCTAAAATCTGGCAGGGATGAAGCAGGTCTGTCAAACCGTTAATAATCGGAATGGAGCCGTACTTTGCCAAATCCTCTACATCCTCTTGCTTAAAGGTACGAATCATAATGCCGTCTAAAAAGCGGGAAAGAACCTTTGCGGTGTCATAAATGCTTTCGCCGCGACCCAGCTGTATATCATTGGCACTTAAAAATAGTGCCTGACCACCCAACTGATACATACCCACTTCAAAGGATACGCGTGTTCGCGTGGAGGATTTTGTAAATATCATACCCAGGGTTTTTCCCTGTAAAATGTGATGTGGAATTCCTTCTTGTTGCTGCTTCTTCAGCTTAGCCGCAAGAGAAAGGCATTCCTTCATCTCATCGGCTGACCAATCATGTAATGACAATAAATGTTTCATGATACCAACTCCTTTCTCACAGACTCTTCAAGGCTGATGCAAGCACCTTACAAAAATCATCTGCATCACTTCTTGTAATAATCAGCGGCGGGAGAATTCTGAGCACATTATCACCCACAGCACCCACTAAATATTTTCTTTCAAACATTGCCTGCTGCAACTTCTTGGCAATCGGTTCAGAGAACACAACGCCTAACATAAGGCCCATACCACGCACGCATATAATCGTTGGGAAGTTCTCTGCCATGTTCACAAACTTTTGTTTTAAATAGTTACCAACTTCACGGCTGTTTTCCGGCAGATTCTCTTTTTCAAAGGCTTCACACACGGCAAGGCCTGCACAAGTTGCAAGCGGGCCACCGCCAAAGGTGCCGCCGTGGTCACCCGGTGAAAACGATGCTGCCACTTCTGCTTTGGCGCAAACCGCACCGATGGGCACGCCGCCGCCCAAGCCCTTTGCCAAGGTGAAAATATCCGGCTCAATATTATAATTTTCATAGCAGAACCAGGTACCTGTACGACCCATGCCGGTTTGCACTTCATCCACAATCAATAAAATGTCTTTTTCTTTACACAAGGCCGCAAGATCTAAGGCATATTCCTTTGTCATGGGATGCACGCCCGATTCACCCTGCACGAGCTCCACCATAATGGCTGCTGTTTTTTCATCAACAGCCTGCTTAAGCGCCTCAAAATCGTTTAGGGGCACATGCTTAAAGCCGGGCGTTAAGGGTGCATATGGCTTTTGATATTTTTCCTGTCCTGTTGCAGCTACGCAGGCAAGCGTTCTGCCATGGAAGGAGTTTTGAAGCGTAATGATCTCGCTTTTTTCCGGCTGATTCTTTTTGTAAAAATACATTTTGGCAAGCTTGATAGCACTTTCATTTGCTTCAGCACCGCAGTTAGCAAAAAACACTTTATCTGCTACAGAGTGCTGAATCAGTTTTTCTGCCAGTAAAGATTGATTTTTTACATAATATAAATTAGATGTATGTAAAAGCTTTTGTACCTGTTCAGTCAGCGCACTTGTCAGACCAGGATGGCCATAGCCTAACGCATTGACGGCAATGCCGCCAAAAAAGTCGGTGTAGGCGTTGCCCTCTGTGTCATACAAGGTGATGCCTTCACCCCGCTCAAAACACACCGGCGTACGCTTGCCGAAGGTGTTCATATAATATTGCTCATCGAGCTTAATGATCGACTGTAAATCCATGTTCTTGTGTCCTTCTTTCCCTTTTTTATATTTGCCGTACATAATTATACAATATTTTGCATAATTATGCAATACTTTTCTTACATTTATTTTTTAAGGTTTGCATGTGCCACAAGGCACAAAGCCTTCTTCTATCAAAAGCTCTCTGCTTTCGTGGCTGAGTACTTTGTTTTTCTCGTTCATATCGCGCACACCGTTGCACGACGGCAGATGAAATTTTTTACTGGATACATTTAAAACATAGCTTGCATCACCTTCTTTTTCAGAAGGCGCATATGTTCCTTCTTCTATCTCCCAATTTGCACCGTCTTCATACCGCAGGAATATACCCGGCTGCACATTGTAGCAATACACGAAAAAGCAAATGCCTGCTCCCTCATCTTCCACAGAGTAGCCTTCCATATAAACGCCGCTTGCTAAAAGGTTATCCCCAACAAAGTGAGGCGTCACCCGATACATCACATGGTTGCCTGTTTCCTTAATATAATCTGCAACCATATTTTCAAAGGGGAGCATCCCCTCCGTATTTAAATATCGTGTACCGGTGATCAAATTCTTTTGATTTGCATTTTCTGCTGTCAGCTGAAAACCGATTAAATGGCATCTGTTATACAGACTTTTACCGTCAATGTGGTCATATTGCTTATTCTGCCAACCGGTTGGCTTAACCGAGCTGATACTCTCCCTTGGCTTTTGCGGCATTAAATCCTGCCCGATAGAAGCCACACAACTGCCGCATCTGCCCAAATTATCTAAAGGACTATAATATTCAAAAGAACTTTCTGTGATTTCCTCTTCATTAAATAAGGGTATGTTTCCGTTAATGGCTATGTAAGGCCGACCGCTATAGACCGGTATTTCTCCCTGCCTGATCAGTGGCATGGTATCTATATATGCCGAATCGTCAAACCGAACCTCGCATGCGGTGGTAAGAAGCAACCCTAAAACAGCAAGCAGGATAACTGCTATCTTTTTCATTGTTCCTCCACCTCCCGCTCATATATACAAAGCGTGATTTTTTGATGTGATGTACCGGAAAATTCACAGGTATTTTGCAAGATAAAACCCTGCTTTTCAGGCTCAAAACCCAGGTACACATCTGCAGGATATACCCTGTTCCACCTAAACACAAGCAGGCTATCTGCCTTTTGAGGCAAGAAAGCTTCCTGCTCAATAAATACATAGTCATGCTTCTGTGCTCTACCCAGGTAATCTTCAGTAATTTGGATGTTCTCTACATCTGGAAACAATTCGCGTGAATAGGCACGCATCCACAGGGTGTGATCCTGTATGAGCGATAGAATCTTCTCCTGCACGGCTTTATCACGGGTTTGCCTCCGTTTGTTAAAGGCCATACCGCCTTTTTCATCTATACAAACAATGATATGCATCGTATCACTTCTTTACGGTTTGATAAAAACGCATCAGCCTGTGGGCAAAATTTTCTAAAAATTCCTCTGTATGCTGCATGGATTCATCCAGACTTATGGGGCCGTTCTGAATGAAAAACACAGCATCAATGCCACGCTCTATTGCCTGCGCCGCCTTTAGCGTGCTCAGGCTTCCTTAAAAGGAATCAATGGCCGATATAATCTTCATATATTTCTCCTTGTATTATATAAATATAGTTAAATATCCATTTTTTATGGATATATGCTATACTGTTTTAGATACTGTGGATTAGTTCAATTCTCCTACCACTTGA
>SVKI01000003.1 GCA_015068555.1 Oscillospiraceae bacterium
AAAATGCTTGCTTGCAAGGGCATTTTTACGACGCCGTCAATTGGCATACGCAGGCTGAAAGACTGCAAGCGAGTTGTAAACTCGCAGGAGTTTTGCAAAGCAAAAATCCATATATGCCAATTATAGCACGACTGTTCTATAAAGTCAATATAGAACACGACTGATTTTTTCGACAAGACGAGCGTTTTAAATTGGCCTGCCAGCCATGCAACTGTTACTTACTACCCATAAATATGATTTTGGGTTCATCGGTTAACCCTTATTGAAGCACGACGTGGTTTTCGTTGACACAAAAAGGCAGACAAAGCAAGCTTTGTCTGCCTTTTATCATTTTATGGTTAATTATTTATTCCAGGAAACGAGCACATATGCCACGTCTTTAGAATCTACAACGCCGTCACGGTTTAAGTCATATTCAACATATTCCCATGCCTTGGTTGTATCATCTGCGTTTTCAGCAAAGTGAGAAACCACAGCAGAAAGGTCATAAATGTTGATGTGATTATCTGCCAGGATATCGCCTGCTAAGAAGGTTGTGGTGGTGCTGTATTCACCCTTCTCTACATCGGTTGCCTTATCCATCACGTTGTTCCAGAAGTACAGCTCCTTATCCGTAGCCATGTTCACAGCGTAACGAGCGGTTCTGTAACCCTCACCGGATACGGTTACGGTGTAGGTTCTGTTCACAGTCAATGCATCTGTTACTTTCACCGTGTATGCATTGTCAGCATAGGTTGCAACATATTTAGCATCTACTTTACCAAAAATACTAAGATCGTCATTTGCAACTGCATCATTACCAAGGTAAATTGTGATGTCCTCTGCAAGGTCGCCACCGGAGATTACAACCTTCATTTCCTGATATGCAATTGCCTGATCAGCAACTGCGTTCGGGAAATCAACCGTAATGGTTAAATCTCTGTCAGGAACAGCAATTGTATCCGAAATAGAATTGGTTGTTACATCAAACTTGCCCACTTTTTTACCGTCCAGCTCGCCGCCGGGAACAAACGTATCCACGATATTGTCAAACAGTTTGGTTGTGTGGACAACGTTTTGTGTACCAACTGAGTTGTCTACTGCAAACTCAAATTCGCCGTAGCCGGTGAATTTAACCTGACCGATGGTGATGGTTGCAGATGTATCGCTTGATACATTGGTTTTGCCGTTATAGTGGAATTCATAACGAACCGGGCTGTGGTCAACAGCGTTAATATCAACTTCTTTATTGGATTCTACAATTTCAAAATCCATATCGCCATTTACCTGCGTCAGTACAAAGGTCAGGTCAACAGAATTCAGGCGGTTGATAATGTCGCCATTAGCTGTCAAATTGATGTTATAAACCTTTTCGCCTTCAGCTTCTGTTGCCTTTTCAAATTCAACTGCGATAGCATCTGCCAGTGTTTCCTGCGTTTCAACAGAATAAACGCCGTCTACTAACATAAGTTTGTAGCCGTCAGGAACATTTGATGTAAGAACTTCGCCGTTTACTGCAGTTGCTGCAATGCTTATGTCAACAGGCCATTCTGTAGAACCTTGTGTAACGGTCAGATATACATCGCCGTTTAAAGTAGCACCGTCAGCAACGGTAAGTTTACCTGTGTTTGCATTCTTGCTGGGATCCTGCATCCAGATGGATTTGTTAGCACCTGTGATGGTACCGCCGTCTACTGTCAGAATGTTCTGAGCTTCTGTGCCATTTAAGAACTGACGAACTGCACGGTATGTTGACTTGATTGTACCGCCCTTGATGATGGTTTCTGCGTATGTGCCCTTACCGTTTGTAAGGTTATCGATTGCATACGCCATATCTGTACCGCCCAGGTGTTCGATTTCACCGCCGTTTACGATAAGCTTACCGCGCTGATTCGATATAACGGAAGAATATCCGCCCCAACCACGGTTGTTGGTAGCTGTCAAGGTAATTTTACCTCCGCCAGCGGTATCGTTAACGGTAAATTCTTTACCGGCCTGAATGTTGAATAAACCGTAGCTGCCGGTTGCATTGTCTGTACCTGTGATTGTTTTGCCGTTTAACTCAAGTGTTACATTGTTTGCAACATTGATTGCTTTGCTTGTGGAAACATTTTCAATCAGCTTGATTGTATCGCCTGCCTGAGCTGCAGCAAAAGCACTCTGGAGTGTTGTGTATGTAACATTTCCAATTGTAGCTACGGGATATACACCGCCGAGCTCTTCCCATTTTACAGGGTTGAGGTTGTCAGGAGCGTTCATCTGTGCCACTGTCGTTGCAACAAGCTTGTCGTCAATGTGAAGCTCAACGTGCGTGGGTTGAGCGTTGACATTGGGATGTCCTGCTTCCCATGTTGTTGTCCAATATTCGTCGTTGGATTCGGGATAGTAGAAGTTCCATGTAACATAGACATCGCCGTCAATAATTCCGTTTACATTATTAAGTTTGGTTGTAGCCATCAGGTCACTATCGGAGTAAAGCTTGAGAACATAGCTTTGCTTAGCGTTACCGCCGCCTTCGCCCCATACGCGAACGTAGCCGTCAGCTTCCCCTACAAATGCATAAGAGTTGGAACCTTTTGCGGGAACAGTAAAATCATACTGTGCGTCAATGTTACCGTTTCCTTCGATATAGTTTTTTTTCTCTGTATTAAGCGTGTTGTCTTTTGCAGTAACATTAAGTGTATCGTCTTTTGTGTAGGTACGAAGATCTACTTCGCCTGTTGCTGTATTGTTATTGAAAACAATGCTTTCAAAAGCGCTTAAATAAACGTTTGCGTTAAGCGTATTGCCTGTAACGGTTACAGACTTAACGTCCTCACCTTTCTCGTTATCGGAAATCGCTCTTCTTGTACCGGAGAGGTCAGAATTCGTAATTTTGATTTCTGTGTTAGCTAATTCTTCTGCTCCTGCACCTTCACCAAAGATGATACCATATTTTGAGGTACCCTTGATTGTAAGTTTATCAACAGTAAGGCTCTTCTTAGCTGTGATAACTCTCAGTGTGCCTGTTGCTTCTGTAATGTCAATTACGAGGTCATTAACTGTTGCGTTTTCTTCAAATCTGAAGATAGTGTTCCAGTTATTGTCGTTGATTGTACCGGTAAACTTAATTGTATGTCCGTTACCGTTAATCGTTACAGACTCTTTAAACTGAGAATGAGAGCCGTTGGCTACATAATCACGGCAGTCCCACTTATCGCTGATAACAATGTCGGAAAGTATCTCAATTGTGCAGCCATCAGTTGCAGCTTTAAATGCATCCACGATGTTTTCGTATTTTACGTCGCCAACCTGAGCAACACGTTTCGCAACAGAAACAATCTCTCCTTCTTGAATTTCAACATCAAAATTGCTGCTGCGGGAGCTGATGGTTCCGGTAAGCTTTGTAAGGTCAGCGTCTATCTTAACATTGTTGAGACTGTCTGCATCAATTACGATATTAGCCTTTGTGATAGAACCTGCGCTAACCTTAGCGCCATTTTTTACGATAAGGGTACCTGTTCCAAGGTCAGAACCGGAGAAGTCGCCGGTAACCGCATACGTTGCATTCTCAACGATGATTGTACCGGGATTCTTTGCATTGGAGCTTGTTGCAACCGCACCGTTCACTACAGAACCGTTCTTAATGGTCATTGTGCTCTGGTTTTCAATCTGTCTGGATGTACCAACATTAACATTGGAGTTATCGATAACAACTTCGCCTCTGGATACACCAAATACCAGATGGCTTCCTGTGGTAAGTACGCTGTCTATAAGATTAAAATTAACTGTTGCAGCTGTGGACTGTGATTCAAATGCAAGCTTTCCTGCCCCAGCCCAGATACTGTTTTTGATATTGAAAGTAAATGTGCTGCTTGCAGAGCTACTGCTGCTGCTGTAAGAACTGGGAACCTTGATGTACGCATTCGTCACATTAAAGGTTACGCCTGCACCGGTAAAGGATGCACCGGGCATAATAAGAGAAGGCGTAAGTGTTGCAACATCTTCTGTTTTCGCATTGTCGATGTCGCCTTCAATATTGAATGTGCAACCATGGCCGATAGCCAATCTGCCTGTGCCTGTAAGTTCGAGACAAGCACCTACGCCGATGTTGATTTCTGTACCGCTATAAGTAACACTAAAATTAGTAGCCTTTGTGTGATCTGCAAAAGTAATGTCACCTAAAGCGATAATTCCGCCGTTTACGGTTTTGCCGTTACCATTGAATGTAACATTTGCAGGAACGCTGATGTCGCCTTCTACGTCCGCTAAAAGAACGATTTCGTCGCCCGTAGTAGCAGCATCTAATGCAGATTGAATATCTGTGTAAGTAGTACCGTCAACAGATGCAACTGCACCTTCTGCAAAAACTGAAAAACTCATTGTGCCCAAGATCATTATTGCACAAACCAGTAATGATAAAATTTTCTTCATCTTTTACTTCCTTTCTTAATATAAAAATGTATATGTAAACACCTCTGCAAGCAGAGATTGTAATTCTCCAAAACGATAGCTAAAGACACTTGTAGTATGTATACCTACATACTACAAAGGGGTACCCCTTTGTCATTTACCGCATTTATATAATTAGCTGACAGGAAAGATGCAATTCATTCTACCAGGAGTAAAAATGCTTGCTTGCAAGGGCATTTTTACGACGCCGTCAATTGGCATATGCAGGCTGAAAGACTGCAAGCGAGTTGTAAACTCGCAAGGAGTTTTGCAAAGCAAAAATTCGCATATGCCAATTATAACACGGCCGTTCTATAAAGTCAATATAGAACACCTCAGATTTTTTCGACCATCCCGTGTTTTATTTTGTCGAATTGGAGCTTTCCCATCGTCTGATGCGTTGATAGAGGGAACAGCAAAAAAGAGTCCGCATAGGCAGACTCTTTTTCATCATTTTCTGCAACATTCCGGCTTATCACAAGCCGATTTTTCGGGCGGTTCAAACGATTGTTTACAGGGTCTTTTCTTTTTACATGTGACTTTTTTGCACAAATCATTAAGTTCTTCTTCTGCCCGGTCAAGATTCCGGCATAAAGCCGCTAACATTCCGCATTGCTTCATAGCATCCTCCTTGATACATTCTATGTACCAAGAAAAAAATTGCTACTTATAGAATAAACGATTCCTTCAAAACGGCATTGTATTTTTCTAAAAGCCGTATCGGTCGATACGCCATTTTGGCTTGTCGTAAGCCCGGAATGCCCATATCCTCTTCCCTGTTTATATAGGCACAATCTGACCACTCATGTGCACAGAATTCACTGTTAATCACATTAAAGGCTCCGCGCAGGTCTGTCGCAAACTCTAAATGAATCAGCGCTGTATCGTTTGAAACGCGCTCTCCGATGGAGAAGGCCACCAGTTTATCAGCCACGAATAAGCCGCCGCCACGCACCGGTAAGCTGTCAAAATGATGCAGTAACCGTTCTGTTGCCTGTCTTGCTCCGGCAAGTCGATTCCCCGATTCTTTTTCATCTTCCCAGTTTTTATAAAGCTGCAAGCAATCTTCCATATCGGCTTGCGTTAATGTGCGGTATTCATAGGCATAATGATTTTTAAAATAATTAAAATGATTACGTTTTTGATGCAATTTCTTTCCGCTTAATAAAATCAGGCTCTCTGTTTCATAGATATAATCTGCTGCACTTCTGTCTTCCACAAATTCAAACTGACCCGGAAACAGTTCCTCCATCTGCCGGCACATGTCTTTGGAAAGATTACGAAAAACAGGTCTTAGCCCCTGCTCCTCAATATACGCTGCCAGATGAGAAACCGCGGACTTAGTGTCACCCCCACCCACCGGAAAAGAAACCGAAACCGGCTGACGCCCAAACTCAAAAAAAAGAGCTAAACAACCATCTGTCTCTGCATAGGTAATACCGCTTCCGTCGGCCCACATAAACATATTGGTAAAATTATAGGTGGAGTTATTTTCATTTTGTATATAGCGGGCAAACACAGATTGCGCCTCTATTGTAATTTCTTTTCTCTCTACCATACCCTTCTACGCTTCCTATTCTCACATTGTAAAAACAACTTGCTTTTTATTCTGCCTTATGATTTTTAATGATTGTTATTTTTTCTTACTTTCCCGTTTAATGGGGGCCACAAAACTCACAAGCTTACCAACCGTAAAAATAATCGTGTTGCAATACATCATGGCGATGCCTTTGCCAACGGCTTTGCCGCCGATGGTCATCGCTGCCACAAGGCCGGCAAGACAAATCGACAGGATAAATTCATAGTCGCCGCTTGAAAAAGCGTTCAGCATCACAACAATTGCCGTTGTGGCACTACCTGATACAATGCCCACAATATCACCAATCACATCATTACAAAAGCTACCAACCTTATCGGCATTACGAATCAGGCGGATTGCCTCTTTTGCACCGCGCACCCGACGCGCAGCCAGGGAATGAAAAGGCACCTCACTCGCCGCAGTCACCGCCACGCCGATTATATCAAAAATAACACCGATTAAAACAAAAGAAAACAGCATAAGACAAGCCACCAAAAGCGTCACATGGCTCATCAGCCCGGCTTGAATCATCTGCATCACAGATGAAATGCAAAAGCTCCAGATGATGATGGTCACAACCCACTTATAGCTTACCTTTCTGTTTCCTACATTATTACTTCTTATTTTAATTTTCTTTTTCTTGTCTTCCTCTTTCATGATGACTCCTACAATTTTAAACCGAAAAAAAGGTGGTGACAAGCCGGGTTAATTTTACGGTTTAGGTTCGGTAGGATTTCCCGCAAAGCAGCTGAAATGTCGCCAAATCAGCGGTTTCCCTTTCATGCCCCGCCTGTGAGGTCACCCTGCACAGAACCGAATCACCACTTAAGCCGTACTGCAATCCCCGGTCTGTCTCCAAAGGAACAGCCTAGAGGTTTTCCCAAACAGTCACGCTCATTCTTAGCCTCTTTTGCAGCAGAAATTTCAAGCAGCAATAATGCCGAACCCTTGGCCGAGGGTTTTGCATCTGATCCGCTATCCGCCAATGCCACTCAAGGCAGGCTACACTGCCCGCAGCACTCCTTTGCCCATAGGCAAATTCACACCGCTTGGCAGGTTTAATCCTGCTTCGTACCTCCTAACGTCCTTAACAGCAAAAGCTGCGTCCGGAGCGCCTTAAGGCACAAGAGCAGGTCTCCACGGCAAAGGGGTCGGGATCCGCATGCCATTGCAGGCCGCCCCTAAGCCTTAACTCCCAGCACCAACCCCCGACTGGGCGTCGAAAGCAAGCACCAGAAACTTCATTGATGTGCCCTTCAACAGATTTTTAGGCCTGTCCTGGGAATGAGCAGATCTGACTAGGATACTGCACCACCTTAATAACCTTTCGGTCTTTATTACTCTACATCATATTGTAGCATATTTTATAAAATTCGCAATATTCAAATAACGGGCAAAGACGATTTCCTATTGTCTGAACGATAGCAAACCTCTGTTTACCTCTTTCGCACGCACGAAATCTCTCGTTTTCTTCATATTAGATACATCAAAAGGCCAATCACAACACCCAACACGGCACCGGCTGTTACTTCTAAAGGTGAGTGACCGATGAGTTCCTTGAGCTGTTTGCCTGCCATCTGCGTATTGCCTGTATTGAGGCTTTCCATCAAATCGTTTAAAATTTCTGCCTGTCTGCCGGTTTCCCGTCTCACACCTGAAGCATCGTACATAACCACAAACGAAAGTACAACACAAATCGCAAAATATGGCGAGGAAACACCACATTCATATGCAATCGCAGTGGTCAGCGCCGTGACAAAGGAAGAGTGCGAACTGGGCATTCCGCCAGACCCAATCATGCGGGAAAAATCAAACTTCTTACTCTGAATCCGTACGATAATGACCTTTAAGACCTGCGCAATGAACCAACCCAGAATTGCGGTTATCAGAGCACGGTTAGCCAGTAGTTGCATAATCAATGACAAATCTATCACCATTCTCCTTTTCTATCTTTCGCGCCCTATCTGTCGCGATGCAACAAAAAGAGTGCAAATTCACGCAGAAATTCTGCCGCTTCACCATAGGGTGCCAGCACTTCAATGGCTTTTTGCGTATAATCTTCCAGCATTTTCTTCGATTGTTCTAAGCCGTAAAGCGTTACAAAGGTCGTTTTTTCATTCAAGTTGTCGCTTCCCACAGGCTTGCCCAACACATCTGTCGTGCTCTCTACATCTAAAATATCATCTTTAATCTGGAAGGCAACGCCCACATAGCGCGCAAAGTTTTCCATATTCAAAATATCTTCACGCGTAGCACCGCTGATAATGGCGCCCATTTTAGCCGCTGCGATAATGAGTGCGCCTGTTTTGTGAACATGCATAGCCATCAGCGTCACCGCATCAACAGCCTTGCCTTCACTTTCTAAATCAATCACCTGACCGCCAATCATACCCTCTGTTCCCGAACAGGAAAAGAGCACCTTCATGGCCTCTAAGGTCTGCGCCGGCGATACTTGGCTGTTTTGAAGAACTGTTTCAGCCGCACCGTTAAGAAGTGCATCGCCCGCTAAAACGGCCAATCCCTCACCAAACACCACATGATTAGTCGGTTTGCCGCGGCGCAAATCATCATCATCCATACAGGGTAAATCGTCATGAATCAAGGAATATGTATGAATCATCTCCAAAGCGCAGGCAAAAGGTAAAACCTCCTCGCCACCGCCAAACAGTTCAGCCGCTGCCAGACAAAGAACAGGTCTGATTCGTTTTCCACCTGAAAACAGACTATACTCCATGGCATTATAAATGGATGCCTGGTGGTTCTCCTGTTTAACAAAATACTTTTGCAGGGACTGGTTGACCAAATTGATTTTCGCTTCAAATGCTGTTAAAAAATCCATTTTCTACCTCCTGACACTTTTAGTCGTGTACCGCATCGGTGCACGGCATATTCTTGTAAGCAAGACAAAAGCTAACGCAAATTAAAATTCTTCTTCCGTTATTTCTCCGTCATCATGTATCTGCACCTTTGTCACCTTTTGTTCTGCCTGATCTAAAATTTTCTGACAGTCACGCGTCAGCTTGACGCCTTTTTCATACAGCTCCAAAGCACGCGCAAGTTCCGGACTTCCATTTTCTAACTCTTCGACCACAGATTCAAGTTCTGCCATAGTTTTTTCAAATGTCTTTTTCTCCGCCATACTCTATCTCCTTTTGTCAGTCAGCATATTGCGTCAGGTGACCGCAGGTTTCCATATCCATATAGTTCAGTTGCCGCAGGGCTTCATAAAGCACAATGGCCGCTGAATTAGAAAGATTAAGAGACCGGATATCAGAAAGCATGGGAATCCGGATGGCCTGCTCATAGTGCTTATGTAACAAATCCTCCGGCAAACCCTTGGTTTCCTTTCCAAAGAACAGGTAATCCCCATCCTTAAAGGCCACATCTGAATGCCTTTTTTGGGCCTTGGTGGAACAGAAATAGTAAGTTCCGGGGCACTTTTTAAAAAAGTCGTCCAGATTTTCATAATAGCGAATGTCTAACTCATGCCAATAGTCAAGACCCGCTCTTTTTAGCTTTTTATCATCAATTGTAAAACCCATGGGCTTTATAATGTGCAGCACTGTTCCCGTCGCGCGGCAGGTACGGGCGATGTTACCCGTATTTTGCGGAATTTCCGGTTCTACCAACACAATGTTCATCGACATGCCTCTATTCTTCCTTTCCGTTTACGAAACGATCAATTCTTTCTAATGCCTCGTTGATATTTGCAATACTGTAGGCATACGAACATCGAATAAATCCTTCACCGCTATCTCCGAAGGCTGTACCCGGAACCACCGCAATTTGCTCTTTGCGAAGCAGTTTTTCTGCAAATTCATCAGAAGAAAGACCCAACGATTCAACCGAAGGAAATACGTAAAATGCGCCCTCCGGTTCAAAGCAGGAAAGGCCTATTTTACGGAACCCATCTACAATAACCTTCCGCCTGAAGTTATATTCCTCTCGCATTCTGGCAATGTCTTCATCCCCATTTTTCACTGCTTCAATCGCCGCATATTGGCTGGCCGTGGGGGAACACATAATGGCATACTGATGAATTTTAAGCATCTGCTCCATAATTTCTTTTGGTGCAGCCGCCCAGCCGAGTCTCCATCCGGTCATAGCATAGCTTTTCGAAAAACCGTTGACCACAATCGTGCGTTCACGCATGCCCGGCAATGAGGCAATCGAGACATGCTCTCTGCCATAGGTAAGCTCGCCATAGATCTCATCTGAAAGTACAAATACATTGCTCTCACGCAGAATTTTAGCTATCTCCTCTAATTCCTCACGCGTCATTATACCGCCTGTAGGATTGTTAGGATAAGGCAAAACAAGCAATTTTGTTTTAGGTGTAATGGCCGCCTTTAAGGCGCTAGGCGTCAGCTTAAAGCGGTCTTCATTTTTTGTCACAATAGGAACAGGCACGCCGCCTGCTAAAACGGCGCAGGGCTTGTAGCACACAAAGCTCGGCTCCGGCACAAGCACCTCATCGCCCGGATTCACTAAGGCTCTAATACAAAGGTCAATGGCTTCACTGCCGCCAACCGTAATCAAGATTTCCTTCATTGGGTCATAGCTGACTGAAATTTTGCGTTCCATGTATAAGCTGAGTTCACGGCGCAGCTCCGGCAACCCAGCATTAGAGGTATAATAGGTTCTGCCTTTTTCCAGCGAATAAATTGCCTCATCCCTGATATGCCAAGGTGTTACAAAGTCGGGTTCACCGACACCTAACGAAATCGCATCCTTCATTTCGCTGACAATATCGAAAAACTTACGGATGCCGGAAGGCTTTATAGATTTTGCCTTTTCAGATAAAAACAATTCATAATTCATAGTGAAATCACCTCACGCGTATCTTTCTGCTGTTCGGTGATAATCACCCCGTCAACCTTGTATTTTTTCAGCACAAAATGGGTAGCCGTGCTGACAACCTGGTCCATGGGAGCCAGCTTTTCAGCCACAAAAAGTGCCACTTCCTTCATAGTTTTACCCTCGATGATAAGAGCCAGATCAAATCCGCCTGACATTAAGTAAACAGAGGACACCTCTTCATATTGATATATGCGCTTTGCTACCTCATCAAAGCCTTCGCCTCTTTGCGGTGTGATGCGGAGCTCAATAATGGCACTCACCGGCTCGAACTCGGTTTTTTCCCAGTTAATAATGGTTTTATAACCCACAATAATGTGCTTTTTTTCATATTCTTTAATGTCATTTGCCACGCTTTGCGGGTCTTTATCCAGCATAACAGCTAACTGTTCAGCCGTTAAGGTTGCATCTTTTTCTAAAAGTTCTAACATTTTTTTCATATTGTTTGCCTCCAAAATTTTATTTTTATGATTCGGTTTTCTCCCGTCTCGCTCGAGGCAAACCACCTGCTTTCGGTCTATGTGCATCACAAAGAAAACCCTGTCTTTTATACAGCGCATTCACCATAGTATATTCACATAAAGGATAGCAAAGTTTTTGTTTTAAACTCATTCCGTCTCCCCTTCGTCGTCTAACACACAACCTTCTACATACTCCCAGAAGTTTTCGACACTTTCGTTGTCTTTAACTGAAAAGGGAATTAAAATATCTCCATCTCGAAGGTCGAGGGTTTCTGCAATCATTTCTAAATTTTCTTCTAATTGCTTCTTGCTCAACTTATCACTTTTTGTGGCAAACACCACAGAGTAGGCGCAGCATTCTTTAATCCATTCCTGCATGGCCACATCCTCGGCGCTGGGCTTATGCCGCGAATCGACAAGCTGCACCACCTGGCACAGTTGCGGCCGGCTGGTTAGATAACCATCAATCATTGCGCCCCAGGATTCCACTTCTTTTTTGGAGCGTGCCGCATATCCGTAGCCCGGCAGATCCACCAGCATCAGCTGATTATCTACATTATAAAAATTAATCGTCACCGTTTTGCCGGGCGTGCCGCTGACACGCGCCAGACTTTTTCGATTGAGTACCTTGTTAATCATAGACGATTTTCCTACATTACTTCTGCCAGCCAGTGCAATCTCCGGCATCGCGGTGTTGGGATACTGCGTTTTTTTCACAGCAGATATCATTAGGTTTACATTGTGTTTATTTAATTTGGTCGACATATCTAAGCGTCACCTCTCGGCTTTTTTCTATCACTGTCTCCTTATCGCATAAGTCTGTCCCCTCGCAGGAGGCCGTCACGCTGCCGGCTGCTGTTGCAAGGGCTGCCATTTGGGAAAGCGGTTGTGCCTCTGCAATACCGCAGGCAATAAGCGCCACCATGGAATCGCCGGCGCCTACGGTGCTTTTCACCTCTACCTTAGGGCATGACGTGAAGATTGTCGCATTTTCTTGCATAAAGCAGGCACCTTTTTTTCCAAAAGAAGCCACCGCCAAAGAAACACCTGCCTTTTTAAGGCGGCTCATCGCTTCCAGTATCTCTGCTTCTCTTTTAAGCGTTTTTCCCGCAAATTTCGAAAGTTCCTCTTCATTTGGCTTCACCGCATATACCCCGGCCTTTAGGCCATGCAAAAAAGGGTCACCCTCGGCATCTAAAACGACTGGTACGCCCTTTTGGGCCGCAAGGTAAGCACAGGTTGCATAAAAATCCTGAGGTGCACATTTCGGCAAGCTGCCGGTTAAAACAACAACACAAGCGTCATCAAGCCGAGCAGCATAGCGTTCTAATAACAAACTGCAGCTTTCTTTCGAAACGGAAAAGCCCGCTTCGTTTAACTCTGTCGTAACGCCCCTTTGGCGATCGTAAATTTTTATATTAGAGCGAACCCGACCTGAAACCGGTAACAGCTCCCTATCTATGCCCGCCTGTAGAAGCGCCTCTTCATAAGGCTTTTTATCGGCCTCCGGGCAAAAACCCAATACTGTAACGTCTTCATAAAAGCGGCGCGCCACAAGGGCTACATTCATCCCTTTGCCTGCGGCATGCTGATTTTTTTTAAGCACTCTGTTTGTAGCACCGGGCAAAAAGCTATCCACCTCAAGCGTTATGTCAAAGGCCGGATTCATCATCATGACAAGTATCGTTTTCATACTTCTTTATTTCCCACCAAAGCATGTTGCAACACCTCGTCCATTGTGCGGACGGGAATGATGCGCACATGTTCTTTTACAACGGCTTCCAGCTCCTCTACATCTTTTTGATTCTCCCACGGAATCAATACAGTTTTTACACCGGCTCTATAGGCGGCCAGTGTTTTTTCCTTCAGGCCGCCAATGGGAAGCACGCGGCCGCGAAGCGTAATTTCACCGGTCATGGCAACCTCACGGTTAACGGCTCTGCCCGATAAAGCTGACACCAGGGCAGTTGCCATGGTGATGCCGGCAGAAGGTCCGTCCTTGGGTGTTGCGCCCTCGGGCACATGAATGTGTATATCCAGTTTTTCGTAAAAATCAGGTGCTATACAAAGAGTCTCTGCGTTTGCACGCACATAGCTCATCGCCGCCTTGGCCGACTCCTTCATCACATCGCCCAGTTGGCCCGTTAATTCCATTTTACCCGAGCCGGGCATCGTGTTCACTTCAACAGAAAGCGTGTCACCGCCTACCTGCGTCCAGGCAAGGCCCACCACAACACCAACTTCGTTTTGCTTGCCCACGGTTTCATAAGAAAACAGCTTTTTGCCTAAATATTGCGTGAGATTTTTTTCAGTTACCTTCACGATTTCCGCTCCGTCACGCGCTATGGCAAGGTCTGCCTTGCGGCAAACATCAGCAATCTTTCTCTCTAAACCGCGCACGCCGGATTCACGCGTATAAAACGCAATCATATCGCGCAAGGCCGCTGCTGAAAGTTTAAAATTCTTGGTTGTGAGTCCGTGCTTTTCCCTTTGTTTGGGCAACAAATGGCGCATGGCTATCTGCATTTTTTCTTCTGCCGTATAGCCCGTCAGTTCAATAATCTCCATACGGTCTAAAAGTGGCTTGGGCACAGTATCCAATGTATTTGCCGTTGCAACAAACAACACCTGTGAAAGGTCATATTCCAGTTCTAAAAAGTGGTCGCGAAAACGGCTGTTTTGCTCACTGTCTAACACTTCTAAAAGAGCCGCCGACGGGTCACCTTTATAATCAGCGCCCATTTTATCAATTTCATCAAAGAGCATCAAGGGATTCTGGCTGCCTGCCTGCTTCATACCCTGTATGATACGACCCGGCATAGAGCCAATATAGGTTTTTCTGTGGCCGCGAATATCAGCCTCATCACGGATACCGCCCAGCGAAATACGCACATAGTTTCTGCCTAAGCTTTCGGCTATGCTGCGAGCTATCGAAGTTTTACCCACACCGGGCGGGCCAACCAGGCAAAGAATCGGGCCGGCCATGGTGCCGGTAATTTTCTTGACAGCCAGGTATTCCAAAATTCTTTCTTTCACTTTAGCAAGACCAAAATGGTCACGTTCTAAAATTTTCTCAGCGCGGGAAAGGTCCAGATTTTCCTCCGTCGACTTCGTCCATGGTAAATCACATACCCAACTCAGATAGGTGCGGATGACACCTGCTTCAGGATTACCGAACTGCATTTTCTGCAAACGGTTCATTTCCTTTTCGCATTTTTCCATTACCTCATCAGGCACCGAAAGACTTTGTAACTTGTCCCGATACTCCTTCAGTTCTAAGCCGATGCCGTCTTTATCACCCAGTTCTTCCTGAATCACCTTCATCTGTTCGCGTAGGAAATATTCCTTTTGGTTGTCATCCATCTGCTGTTTAACCTTTTGACTGATGGCATTATCCAAATTTAAAATTTCTGTTTCACTGCACAAAATCAGAATCAGCTTCTCCATTCGCTTCGGCAGGTCTACAATGGACAAAAGCGCCTGCTTATCCGCAAGACGAAGCTGCAGGTTAGATGCAACGGTATCCGTCAGTTCCTCGTGGCTTTTAATATCTTCCAAAGAGGCAATCACTTCGGGATTGATTTTGTGATTGCCCGTACTGTAGCGCTGAAATTCTGCAATCACCCGTCTGCGCAAGGCTTCCAGCCGTGCGTTATCTGCTTCTTCATCATAGCAATATTTCAGTTCTTCTACGGTGACCGATATAAATGGCTTGATGGCCGTATATTCTACCACTTGCGCCCGATACATACCTTCAACCAACACACGCACCATGCCATTGGGCATTTTAACAATCTGCTTCACGCGGCAAACTGTGCCGATGCGGTCTACCTCGGCAGGTGTCGGGTCTTCCGTTGCCATATCATGCTGCATGGCTAAAAAGGCCAACTGATTCTCCTTCATGGCCTGTTCCAATGCTTTAATTGACTTTTCGCGCACCATGTCAAAATGCATGAGCGTTTTAGGGAAAACCACCAGGCCGCGCGTTACAATCATAGGCAGCGTGATGGCTCTGTTTATCGTTACTTGGTTCATAGTTACCTCCGGTTTGCTTCGCCAAAAACAAGTTTTGTGCAACGAAGCGAAGCATACGCAAAGAATCATATAATACTATAATTATTATATTATATCAAAAAAGTGTAAAAAATTCAATTCTTTTTATCATTCCCTGCTTTTCGTCACACAGGCTTTGTAGTTTCCTCAGGCTTGCTCTAATGCCTGCTCAATATCTGCAATGATATCATCGGCATGTTCAATGCCCACACTCATACGAATTAAATCAGCACCAATGCCTGCATCAATCAGTTGTTGCTCGGTGAGCTGTCTGTGCGTGGTGCTGGCCGGATGCAAAACGCAGGTTCTTGCATCGGCAACGTGAACAACGATGGCGGCCATCTTTAAGCTGTCCATAAAGCGAACGGCCGCTTCGCGTCCGCCGGCTACACCAAAGGAAATAACGCCGCAAACACCGTCAGGCAGGTATTTTTGAGCGAGTTCATACTGGCTGTTGCCCTTCAGCATGGGATAATTCACCCAGGATACCTTCTCGTGCTTCTCCAGATATTCAGCCACTTTTTGCGCATTTTCGCAATGGCGTGCCATTCTTAAATGCAGGGTTTCAAGGCCTAAGTTCAAAAGATACGCCGACATGGGACTGGGCGCCGCACCCACATCACGAAGCAGTTGCACGCGCAGCTTGGTAATATAGGCTGCCTTGCCGAAATCACGGGTGTACACCACGCCGTGATAGGAATCGTCGGGCTCTGTCAGTTCGCTGTACTTACCACTTTTTTCCCAGTCAAAGTTGCCGCTGTCAATGACAACGCCACCGACCACCTGCGCATGTCCATCCATGTATTTGGTGGTAGAATGTGTCACAATGTCTGCACCAAATTTAAAGGGATTGCACAAAATCGGCGTGGGGAAGGTGTTATCCACAATCAAGGGTACATCGTGCTTATGGGCGATTGTTGCGTAGCGTTCTATATCTAAAATGTCAAGCGCGGGGTTGGCAACTGTTTCACCAAACACGGCGCGGGTGTTTGCATCAAACAACTTTTCGATTTCCTCATCTGTTGCACCGGGCGTTACAAAACGCACTTCAATGCCCATTTTACGCATGGTTACGGCAAACAGATTCACCGTTCCGCCATAAATGGAGGAAATACTGATAAAATTATCGCCGCTTTTGGCAATATTTAAAAGTGCAAACAGATTTGCAGTCTGACCTGAAGCGAGGCAAACGGCACCTACACCGCCTTCTAAATCAGCAATTTTGCTCTCCACGGCTTCCACTGTGGGGTTAGAAATGCGGGTGTACATATGGCCGGCCGCTTTTAAATCAAACAAATCACCCAAATGTTCTGACGAATCGTATTTGTACGTGGTGCTCTGATAAATCGGCAATACGCGGGGTTCGCCGTTTTTGGGCTGATAACCGCCCTGAATGCAAATGGTTTCCTTATTGTATGTTTTCATGGTCATCCAATCCTTTCTCTGTCATCTTTCTCGACTGATAGCTTTTTAAATATATTGTCTGTTCTGCCTGCCGGGATGCGCGCGGCTTATGGCAGGAAAAATATAACACTTGTCCTTCTGCTTCTTCTGCAAGTATAGCAAACGCTTTTTCCCGGCGTTCTTCATCAAACTGTATAAAGGCATCATCCAAAATCAAAAGCGGAATTTTGCCAAACAGCGTTTGCAACACCGCAAGCCGGAGCGCAAAATAAATCAAATCATAGGTGCCACCGCTCACATGAGAAGATTCTACGAAGCTCGAATCCATTTTTTCCTTCATGGTCATTGTATATGTATCCGAAACCTTTGTTTGCGTGTATCGGTCACCTGTCAAAAGGCTGATATAGCGGCTCAGCTGCTCATTAAGCTTAGGTGTAAACTCATTTTGCAAGGTTTCCTGACAGGAGGTAAGCAAGCGATAGGCAAGCTGTACGGCCTGATGAGAAAACTGCATCTCTTCATAGCTTTCCCGCGCTCTGATCAGTTCCTCGTCTATCGTAGCAACGCTGCGGCTGTTGCCGAATCCGTTTTCGTATTGCGCCTGCAAACGCGCCAACTGCCTTTCATTCTCCAAGGCTTTTGTTTGCAGGTTCTCTATCTGCTTTTGCACGGTTTCTGCATCTATGCCGGGATCCGGCACCGGCTCTTCCGCGGCCGGTGCTTCGCCTTCGCAACACAGGCGTAGCTCATTTACCGTTTCCTTTTGCTTCTCTATCTCTTTTGCAAGATGCTCTATCTCGCTGGCTAAAACTGTTCCATCTTTAATCTTTTGCGAAAGTTCATCCGCTGAAGAGGCACCGGCCGCATCTAAAAGGGCCTTCATATCGTTGCGAAGAGTTTGCTGTCTCTCGAAAACACCGCTTTTAATGCGTTCTTCTAACAGGACTTGTTTTTCCCGATAACGACGTTCTGCTTCCTCTCGCATTTTCTGTCTCTCGCTCTTTTTTCTCATACCTTTACCAAATAAAAACAACAACACAAACGCAACCGGCGATATTATGAGAAAAAGTTTTGACCAAAGGAGACTCAGAACTATGCCGCCACACAACAGAAATATACCGGCTATCAGCCACGCATATGCACCGCTGTTTTTTTGAACGCTTAGCGCGTCAACCTCTTGCTCTAAGGCATAAACCTCGTTTTTCAGCTGTTCACAGGCCTTCTCTTCTGCCTGCGCGGCTTGTATGGCCGCTTCCTTTTGTGCCAGCTCCATCACCGCCGATATGCCCGATTGCACGGCCGGTTGCAAGGCTTCTGCTTCAGCTTTTTTTTCTGCCAGTACCTGTTCCATAGAAAGCTGTGTCTGCACTTCTTTTTCGAGCCGTTCGGCAGCTTCCTGCTTTTGCTTTCTGACTGCTTCCCTTTGTACATATTGTGCGTATAAAGCGGCGACTTCTTTTTTTGATGATAGTTCCTCAATGTGCTGTTTATCCCGCTCTAAATCGGCCGTCAAAGTTTTAATTTGTAAAAGCAAATCTTTAAAAGAATTATGCAGTTTTTTAGCTTCTTCAAGTTCAGCACATAGTGCATCTATCTCTGCTGCTTTTTGCGTAAGCGCACCGCCGCGACCGGTTTTTGATACCAGGCCGAAGGCTGCGCCTTCCAGTTCCGATAAGGCCGTTTGCAAAAAGATATCTTCCTCGCCGGTTTGCTCTAAATTGGACAGACGGGATAAAATCTCATCCTCATTGCTTTTGGTAAAGCCTGCCCCCATCTGGCTGATGTACAGGGTTTTACGAAAGCCCTCTGCACCAACACCCAAAAAGTGTTCGCCGATGCTTCCGACGGGTAGGGGTAGTTCCTGCCAGGTGGCCGCATCATATAAATGGCACTTATCGCCTTTTGCCGTTTTGCCAAAGGCGCGCTTAAGCAAATATCCCTTTCCGTCTGCGGTAAAGTGCATGCTACCACCCATCGCCCGACCGCTCCAGGGCATATAGCGCTTTCTTTCATCAGATGCGCCTTTCCCCTGCAGACCATACAACATCGCCGAAATAAAGGCACAAATCGTACTTTTTCCGGTTTCATTTTCACCGTACAGGTAACACAAGCCGTCTGTCAACAAAAGCTCGTAATCCACCAGGCCGCCAAAGGCATCAATTTCCAGCTTTTGTATCCTCACGATAGCTTCACCTTCTCTCCCGACAAGGCCATAAGCCCCAGTTCTAATGCCTTCCGGCAGAGCGCCTCATCGTGCAATGCCTGTTCTTCCATTATTTTTTGCACAAACATGCCACGCACGCCCGGTTCCGCTAACAAGGCCGCAATATCCAAAGGTCTTTTCGTTTTGTCGTAAATTTTAGCAAAAAAGCACGGCGCAAGACCCGCTTTAATCACATCACAGTGAGGAACTGCTTCCGTTTCACCGGTTAGCACAAATTTATATAAATCTTTTTCTTCTGTTATTTTATCGCACAGCATCGCTGTTATTTCCTCGTTCGTTGTAAGGCCTGTCACATCCACCTCATGCACCTGGTGTTCTCTGCGACACAGGGGTACAAAGCTTGCCTTAGCGCCTTCTCTTGTGACCACGGCCTCTACCACACCTTTACTGCCCCATTCATCAAAGCCACGTCCTTCCGGGCAGCCCGGGTACACGCACAGTGTTTTTTGAATCATTTCCCGGCTATAGCTATGCACATGACCTAGTGCCAGATAGGAAATACCGGATTCTGCCACCTGTTCCCGTGATATAGGGTTATAATCATGGCCACCTACATTCCCATGCATCACACAGATAAACGGCCGTTCCTGTGACCCTGCCGACGGAAGCGGTAAGGCTTCTTCCTGCTGTGCACCGGCAAACGAGATGCCGCAAATCTCACAATCTGCGACAGAAAAACGCGTGGGTTCTGTGCCAAAAACATGCACATTGGCCGGAAGCGGTGCCAATCGGTAATAAGACGCTTCTGTCAGCGGGTCATGATTGCCTGCTGCAATAAAGACAGGAATTTCGCCCAAAGAAGCAAAGCCCTTCACGAGTGTACGCACCGTCTCCGGCTCTAAAGATTCCTGGTCAAACAAATCACCGGCAATAATGAGTGCATCTGTTTGTTTGGCTCGTTCAATAATGGCCAAAAAGGTGCTTCTCAGCTCTGCCTGTCTGATTTCGGCACTGCGACTGTCGGCAAGTCCCGAAAAGGGCGTATCTAAATGTAAATCTGCACAATGTATAAACCGCACTGCCTTTCTCTCCTCCCGGATTTTTCACAATCGATAGTATAAACCCAGTATAGTATATCATATTTTTCCTCAGAGCACAAATATTTTCTTAATTAAATTAACAAATTGTTTTCTTTTGGGGCCTGACAAATTGGTTAGATATAAAATATTTCCATTTTATACAAAATAACTATAGTAATTTGCAAAAAAGTATGGTATACTATAAGATACAATGCAAGAAAATTGACATGACTCTAACTATCAAGGAGGGTATCATATGGCTATTAAAACAGAAAACGAGCGTGGCGCCATTGTTATGAGCAACACTGTAATCGCACACATTGCCGGCACGGTTGCAACCGGTTGCTACGGTGTAGTTGGCATGGCCTATAAAAATGCAAGCGACGGCATTGCCAGTCTTTTAAAATGGGACACCATTACAAAAGGCATTAAAGTCTCCACAGAAGAAGATAAAATCAGCATTGATTTGCATATTATTGTAGAATACGGAGTGAATATCAAAGTCATCTCTGACAGCATCATCAGTAGCGTTCGCTACAGCGTGGAGGACATGACCGGGTTCCGTGTGGGTCGTGTAACTGTTAACGTGGAAGGAATCCGCGTGGATTAATCGGAGGTGTACAATTTGAATTATACAATTGATGCAGCGGGGTTAAGCCTTGCCTTTACTTCTGCAGCTAACAAGCTTGTCAATAACAAAAATATATTAAACGATTTAAATGTATTCCCTGTGCCGGATGGAGATACCGGTTCTAATATGTCGATGACTGTTTCTGCAGCCGCCGCAGAGCTTGCCGGCCGCGATTTTGAAACCGTTGGCGAGGTTATGAATCTGATTGCTTCTGCTTCTTTGCGTGGCGCGCGCGGTAACTCGGGTGTTATTCTCTCCCAGTTGTTCCGTGGCATGGCCAAGCGCTTAAAAGAATGTAAGCTGGCTGATTGTAAGGATATAGCCGAAGCCTTTACAGAGGGCGTAGCCACTGCTTATCGCGCTGTTATGAAGCCGGTAGAAGGCACCATGCTTTCCGTTTCGCGTGACGGCGCACAGCATGGTATGGAGGTTGTTGAAACAACCGACAATCTTGCCGCCTTATTAAAGCAGGTGATTGCGGCTGCGCAGACCAGCCTGGATAAAACACCGGAAATTCTGCCTGCATTAAAGGCGGCCGGGGTGGTTGACTCTGGCGGTCAGGGTATCTTATACCTACTGGAAGGCGCTCTTTATTACCTTGAAAACGGCACCGTAGTTGAGCTGAAAAACGGTGAAGTTATGCCGGCTCCTAAGGCATCGGGTGCCAAGGTGGCAGATGCCGACATTAAATTTGCTTACTGCACGGAGTTTATCATTGAAAAGAACAACCCCAAAGCCTCCAGCAAGCTGTTCGCCGATAACATTCAAAAAAAGGGTGACTCGATGGTGGTAGTGGATGATGAAACCATTATCAAGGTGCATATCCACACCAACAACCCCGGCTATGTGATTGAAGAGGCTTTAAAACTGGGCGCCCTGATTAATATTAAAATTGATAACATGAAATATCAGCATAATGAGCTTTCCGCAGAGCCGAAGGCCGAAAGCCCTGCCGAGCCGCCGGCTCCCTTTGGTTTTGCCGCCGTTGTGGCAGGTGAAGGTCTTGAAGCTTTATTTACCGATATGGGTGTGACAGGTCTTATCAAAGGCGGCCAGACCATGAACCCCAGCACGGAAGATATTTTAGAGGCCGTGAACCAAATCAACGCCGAAGCCGTATACATTCTGCCGAATAACAAAAACATCATTATGGCAGCCGAACAGGTTGTTGACCTGACGGATAAACAGGTGTATGTAATTCCTACCCGCTCTGTGCCGGAAGGTATTTCGGCTCTTCTGGCCTTTGACGAAACTGCCGAAGGCGCCCAAAATGTTGAAACTATGAAAGAAGCGGCTGAAGCCGTTAAGACCGGTAATGTGACCTACGCCGTGCGTGAATTTAAATTTGGCGAAGAGACCATGCCGGAGGGTAAAATTATAGGCTTAACAGGCAAAAACATTGTGGCCGCCGGTGATGAACCTGCTGCTGTGGTAAAAAAACTTTTAGATACCATGGTAGATGATGAGAGCAGCATCATTAACATTTTCTACGGCGAAGATGTAACAGACGAAGAGGCGGAAGCCATTCGTGAGTTTGTGGAAGAAACCTATAGTGATTGCGACATTTTGGTTCATAACGGCAAACAACCTCTGTATTATTACATTGTCTCTGTAGAATAAGGCAAGGAAGGTGTGTGCCATGGCAACAAATGGCATGCTTGCAAGCATCCGGCAGCTCCCTGGCGTTGGCGAAAAACGGGCTGCTGTCTTTTCCCGGTTGCACATTGCTACCTTAGGGGATTTGCTTTCACACTATCCCCGTACATACGAAAACAGAAAAACCTGCAAGAGGATTATAGACTTGCAACACGAAGAAACGACCTGCATTAAAGCGGTCGTTTTTTCGGCTGTCAAAACTTCTGTCATCAGAAAAAACATGCGTGTTCATACGGCTCGTGTTTCTGACGGAACCGGTTTTTTAGACCTAGTTTGGTTTAATAACCGTTTTATCGAGCAAAAGCTAAAAAAAGGGGAAACCTATATTTTTTACGGCAAGGTGCGTCTTTCCCCCAAACGCCAGATGCAAACCCCTTTGTTTGAAGTGCCCGGGGCACAAAAGCAAACCGGTCGCATCTTCCCCATCTATCCTTTAACCGAGGGATTAAGTGATGGTTTTTTTGCCTCTTGTACGGAGCAGGCCCTATCCCTTTTACAAGGGCAAATAACCGATACCCTGCCACAGAAGGTGAGAGAAGCCTACGGCCTTTGCGATTTGGAAACCGCCTTACAAAACATCCACTTCCCCACAGACCGCACCGGCTATGAATCCGCTCGCCGCCGGCTGGCTTTTGAAGAGCTCTTTTTGTTTCAGTCAGCTCTTTTAACATTGAAAAAAAACGGCAAGAGAGCCTCGACCGCCAGCATGTCCGCCTCTCCTCTGCCCTTTATTCAGTCTCTTCCCTATGCGCTCACAAACGCACAGGAACGGGTCATTCGCGAAATCACGGCTGACCTTTACAGCTCTACCGTAATGAATCGACTTGTCTGCGGCGATGTAGGCTCCGGCAAAACGGCCGTTGCCGCCGCCGCTATATACACGGCTGTCAAAAGCGGTTTTCAGGCTGCTTTCATGGCACCCACAGAAATTTTAGCCACCCAGCATTATAAGAGTTTGTCAGTTTTTTATGCAAATCACGGCATCAAAATTGAGCTGCTTTTAGGCTCCATGTCTGCCTCTGCGCGTGCCGCAGCAGTGGAGCGTTTAGCTTCCGGTGAATCGCATGTAGCTGTCGGAACCCATGCACTTTTCAGCGAAAAGGTTACATTTCACTCTTTGGGTCTTGCCATCACGGATGAACAGCATCGCTTTGGCGTCAACCAGCGCCACCTGCTTTCGCAGAAAGGCGAAAATCCCCATGTTTTGGTTATGAGTGCAACGCCTATCCCGCGTACTTTGGCGCTGATCGTATACGGCGATTTAGATGTTTCGCTGATTGATGAACTGCCACCCGGCCGGCAGAAAATAGACACCTTTGCCGTTACAGAACAATATCGGAAAAGGATTTATACCTTTATTCAAAAAGAACTGGATGCCGGCCGGCAGGCCTACATCGTTTGCCCGCTGATTGAGGAAAATGAGGCATTGGAACTACAGGCCGCAACCGACTATGCAAAAAAATTGCAGGAATCAGTTTTCCCCGGATATAGTATCGGTTTGTTGCATGGTAAAATGAAAAATGCTGAAAAAGACGCCGTTATGGCACAGTTTAAAAATGGTGAACTGCAACTTTTAGTTGCCACCACCGTGATTGAAGTTGGCGTGGATGTTCCTAACGCCACCATTATGCTGATAGAAAATGCCGAACGCTTCGGCTTGTCACAGCTGCACCAGTTGCGTGGCAGAATTGGCCGTGGCGAGCATAAATCCTATTGTATTTTAATCAACCAAAGCAAGCATGAGGCCGCAAAAGAACGACTTTTAGTGATGCAGGAGCAAAGCGACGGCTTCAAAATTGCCGAAGAGGATTTAAAACAACGTGGTCCCGGTGAATTTTTCGGAACCCGTCAGCACGGCCTGCCCGACTTTAAAATCGTCAACATCTATTCCGACATGCCTCTTTTGCAGGAAACCACCCGCGCGGCGCAAGATTTTGTCGAAGAGAGACTGACCTGTACCCGAGAGGAAAAACAAGCCCTGTACGAAAAAATGAATGCCTTGTTTAACAATCGTGTTACATTTAACAAAAATTTTTATTAAAAATCTTGACAATTAAATTATTTTATGTAAAATATATATGTATAATAATATGTCTTTGTATGTATAGGCATAGTTAGGTGGTTACATGAGAGTCATTGCAGGTTCCGCTCGGGGCACTAAGCTGTTTTGTCCCGAGGGCCTTTCCATAAGACCCACGCACGACCGGGTAAAAGAGGCTGTTTTCAGCATGTTGGGTGACCGTGTCATCGGTTGCTCTGCCCTCGATTTATTTGCCGGCACCGGCGCTTTAGGTATTGAAGCGCTCAGTCGTGGCGCCGAGCAGGTTACCTTTGTTGATGCGTCGCCTCGCTCACTTGCTGTAGCGGCTCAGAATGTTGAAAAAACCCACATGGGCGAGCGTTCCTGCTTGGTACAGTCTGATTATGCAGTGTTTTTAAACCAAACGGAAGAAAGCTACGATTTGATTTTTCTTGACCCACCATATGCAGAAGGGTTTATCCCCAACATCTTAAATAGTATTGCCCGGCGTAATCTCCTAACTGATGGCGGCGTTATTTATTGCGAGTTTGACGGTGATGTGCCCGCCATGCCGGAAAACACCTTTCACACCATTCGCGAAAAGCGATATGGCAGAGCACACATTATGTTGCTCACTTTGTAAACAGGGTTTATAAGTGGATGCGTAATTCCACTTTAAATTATAAAATGAAATCCCGGCGCACATATATAGCATTCATTTTTCTTGTACTCTTGCTGGCCGGGGTTTGCAAGAATCTTCCTAAACTAAAGATTGAAAAGGGGCGGTAATCATGGAAATTCTGGAAATTATCGAGGCGTTAGAGGATAAAATAGAGCATAGCTTTACAATTCCTTTCGTTGGTCGCGGCATCATCGATAAAGACACGCTTTTAGACCTGCTGCAAGAAGCTCGCATCAAGTACCCTGAAGAAATGAAGCAGGCAAAATGGGTGAAAGATGAACGTCAGCGCATCATTGCTGATGCACAAAAAGAAGCTGCAGCCATCATCAAAAACACAGAAGAAAAAATTAAGGCAATGGTTAACGAGCATGAAATTACCAAACAGGCGTACGAAAATGCCAACCAGGTAATTGAAAGCGCACAGGACAATGCCCGCGAAATCAGAATCGGTGCAGCCCAATATGCGGATAATGTTCTGCGTACCATTGAAGAGCAGTTAATCGGCACCGTTGAAACTCTGCGCGAAAATCGCAAAGACTTAAAACGCTGATTGTAACAAATTCGTGTTGTTTTAATGTACATAAAAAAGCCATGGCCTTTTGCCATGGCTTTTTTGTCAGGCAGCAGAATTCATCCCCTGCCGTAACTACGCCTTCTTTTTGTAAGAAGGTTGCATGTATTTTGTGAGGTCAGTAACAGTATACCCGGCTTTTGCGATCATTATACAAAACCCTCTGCAATTTTTCGTATGAAATTGCAGAGGGTTTTTTTGACTGAACTTTTACTCTGTCGGCAGAACAGCTTCTTCTTCGGGAAGTGTTACCTCTGTTACGGGCACAATCACCTCATAACCGCTTTTATCAGTTGTTGTTTTCATAAACTGGCCGGTTATGTCAACATACAGGGTATAACCGTCTATCATATTAAACAGCTGACAACCCTCCACAACAGGAATGTCTTCCTCGGCCGTCTTTTTGCGCAGTGTGCTGTTGGTTTCATGGAAAGCCAGGTAGTACATGTCATCGCCTTCAAATCCAAATCGCAATGCCATAGAATCGTTCATAACCGTTCCCTGATGAGCACCGTCTGTCAGGCTTGCTTTTTCAATCGAAAGTT
Organism: Oscillospiraceae bacterium; assembly: GCA_015068555.1. Classification (GTDB taxonomy): domain Bacteria; phylum Bacillota; class Clostridia; order UBA1381; family UBA9506; genus UMGS755. Next base: position 26,113 of record SVKI01000003.1, read on the forward strand.
TGGGCTGACCGTTTTCTTCATTTGTTGTGCCGTCGATGTAGTACAGCGAATCACCATTAAAGCCAAAGGAATAAATAGGACCGCTGACTAACTTTTTCGTGGTTTTTCCATCTCTTTCCAAAACATAAAGGGAACTGTCCATCTGGTCAATATAGTAAATTTTTCCTTTATAGCAACAGAATTGCGTGATATCAAAATCAGAAACTAACGTCGGTTTTTTAGCGCCTATCTTCTGGCGGTATAAGCGGAACTGGTACATCGCATTAACATTGCCTGTCTGCGCAATTTGTTCCTGCAGTTCCGGCGTCATGTCGCTTCTGGTTTCCTGTAGTGTAAAGTACAGTTCATTACCGACTAAAGCCATGCAAACAAGACCACTGTCTGTGGTTTCAAAAACTGTCTCGGTTGTGGCCCCATCTACGCTGGTTCTGCGAATAGCCTGACCTGTGCTTGCGTCAATGTAATACAACCAGCCTTGAGAAACATTCAGATATACGCCGGCGCCTTCGCCTATTCCGGTTCTTTCGCCGGTTTCTTTATTTTCTTTATATATATTGTACATAGAGTCAATATAATATAAATTTTCTGCATCTGCAGTCATAACGCCAAGCTGCATTGTGTTGGCAGCCGTGTTACCGCAAACCGCTTCAGATACACTTGCCAGTTTCTCCTCATTCCCCGCCATAGCATAATAACCATATGCTTTATAAGCATCGTTATTCTTGGCTGCGCTGTTACCCAGTAAAACAGAAACACCATTAAAAATCAGCTTTCCGATAAAGAATAAAAGGATAAGAGCTACAACTATACAAGCTGAAATCAGTGCTGTTTTTTTCGCTTTCTTAATCTTTTCAGCCTTGATGCGCGCTTCTTCTGCAAGTCTTGCTGCTTCTTCCTCCTGGCGGATTCTTTCCTGCTCTTCTAAGGTGCGCGTCAGTGCGTCACGAGAAGAGAACTCTGCCAAAACCGCTGATTTTTCACGACCGCAACGAATACAGGAATCCATCACGTGCAAATTGGGTCTGCCGCAAACGCAAAGCCAATAGCCTGCCTCATCCTTAGCATAACAGCAGGCATCCTCACCGGCCGCGGTAATCAGGCGCATTTGCTCGTCATAATCTGGTTCCGTAATTTTAATTTCCACAATGTTGCTGCCCTTTATGTACGGCTCACCTTCTGCAAATTCAACTTCGTTAAATTCAACTACAAAGTGCTTCGCTTCGGGATATTCGGCTAAAGAAATGGCCTTATTACCTGCAAAAAATTCTTTTGGTTGCGCGTCAAGCTCTGTAATTTTCACAGGAAGCTGGCCCATTTCGCCGCCATACGAATCATATACATGTACGACCATGGAAACAGTCTGAATGACCTGGTCGCTTAAATTAAACAACTTAAACAGTGCATACGGCTCACCTGTTTGCGAACTGGTTTTAACGGTGACGCCTCTGCTCTCAACGGGACAAGTTAAATCGATTTGCATACTATAATCTCCTATCTGCCACTCCGGCAAAACTATATTCCTGCCGCAAAGCAGGTCCATTCACCCATCTACGCGGTGATTCATACCTATTCTAACATAAAAAAAGTAAAATTACAACTTTTTTCTTCATAAAACTATTGACAAGTTCCTTTTTGCAAGATATAATAGTAAGGAATATGAAAAGTGGTATGCATTTAGGAGGTGGAGCACTTGCTTAGAACATATCAACCCAATAAGAGAAAACGTAAAAAAGATCATGGTTTTAGAAACAGAATGAGTACACGTTCCGGCAGAAAGGTATTGGCCAGAAGAAGACTAAAAGGCAGAAAGGTTCTGTCTGCATAGTTATGAAAATCGGTCGCTGAGAGCTTTCGCTTTTAGCGACTTTATTTCATACTTCAGGCTTATACCGCGCATGAAACAAACCATCAGTTTAAATCGAAATGAGCAGTTTTTGCAGGTTTACAAAAAAGGAAAAAGAACATACCACAAAAATTTTACCCTGCATTTCCTGCCGAACCACATGGAAACAAATCGTTTGGGCATCAAGGCCGGCAAAAAGCTGGCAAAGGCCGTTAAGCGCAACCGTGTGCGACGGCTTATAAAAGAAAGCTATCGTTTACTTGAACCAAACATCGCAATCGGGTATGACCTGATTATCGTTGCAAAAGAAGGTTGCCTTTTAGCCGATTCTCTGAGTGAAACCAAGGTTGCCCTGTATCATCTGTTAAAGCATGCCCGCCTGCTTATAAAGCAAGACGGGGCATCACAGGAAGGCCCTGCGCGGGAGGAATCGCAATGAAACGCCTGCTGATTTTTTTTATACGGCTCTATCAGCGCTATGTTTCACCGCTCAAAAAACCGAGTTGTAGATTTTATCCAACCTGTTCACAATACGCCATTGAGGCCATCAGTAAAAAGGGGGCTCTCCATGGTTCTTTTCTTGCGTTTAGGCGCATTTTGAAATGTCATCCCTTCCATAAGGGAGGCTATGACCCTGTCGAATAACTCGATTGTGTCCATTGTCATTAAAGGAGGCAAAGGATTTGCGAATTTTTGATATTATCAATATTCCTTTAGGATATCTATTCCGCTATATCTATTTGTTATTAAGTAATTACGGTTGGACATTGGTTGTCTTTACCATCATTACAAAAGCCATTTTGTTGCCTCTGACCATCAAGCAACAAAAATCAATGATGCAAATGCAGCGCATTCAACCGCGCATGCAGGAATTGCAGAAAAAATATCAGTATGACAAAGAAAAGCTCAATCAGGAAACCATGAAGCTATATCAGGAAAACAACATAAATCCCATGGGCGGTTGTTTACCACTTCTCATTCAGTTTCCCCTTTTAATTGCGCTGTACAATATCATTCGTAGTCCGCTTTCTTATGTGGTGCAGTTGGGCAAACACGGCCTGCCCTCCATAAGTGAAGTGCACACGTTTTTAACATCCCTGGGTTCAACGGTTCAGCTTCATGATGAAATCGGTATCGCAGCTGAAATGTCAAAGCATGCTGAAGCATTAGCAGCACACTTCCCCAATGTCGACATTATGCAAATTGACTTTTCATTCTTCGGTTTGAATCTGTCACAGATTCCGAACATCAATGTTCTGTCTCCGTTATTGCTCATTCCTGTTTTAGCGGGTTTGACCACCTATTTACAGACCTTTATAACCAACAAATTAAACGGTCAGTCTAAAAACACTGCAAACGATGCAGGGAGCAGCATGAAAATGATGACCTATTTCTTCCCGTTGATGACGGTTTTCTTCTCCGTATCACTGCCGGCAGGTTTAGGTTTTTACTGGATTATTTCCAACATCATTCAAATTGTACAACAATATATCATGACAAAATACTTCCCGCCCCAGCCGATTGCTGAAGCTGCACCTAAGCACTTCAGAGAACGCGAGGCAGAGAGGAGAAAAAAATGAGTAAAACCATTAAAAAGTCAGCAAAAACTGTTCAGGAAGCCGTTGCTTTGGCGCTGGCTGAACTGCGCGTCAGCAAAGACGATGTAACTGTAAATGTAATCGAAGAAGGTTCAAAGGGAATCTTTGGTATCGGCGCTAAAGATGCCGTTGTTGAGGTTACTTCCAATGTAACACCGGAAGCCCGTGCGATTGATTTCTTAACCGATGTATTTGCCTGCATGGGTATGAAGATTGAAATCGACATCACCCGTGAGGATAAAATGATGATGGTAAATCTCTCCGGTGACAATATGGGTATTATCATCGGCAAGCACGGTGATACCTTAGATGCTTTAGAGCACTTGGTAAGCCTGGCTGTTAACCGTGGTGACGGCGAATATGTCAAGGTTATCTTAGATACCGAAAATTACCGTGAAAAGCGTCGCGCAACTTTAGTTCGTTTAGCAGAAAACTTAGCTTCTTCCATTTCCGAGCAAAAGAAGAAAATTACATTAGAGCCTATGAGCTCCAACGAACGCAGAATTATCCACTCTACCCTGCAGAGCAATCCTAACGTAGATACCTACAGTATCGGCGAAGAACCCTACCGTAAAATAGTCATTGCATTAAAGAAAAAACAGTAAAAGAAATTGCACGTAACTGCATATTGCCCGCGAGGGTTTAGAGCTGTAAAAAATCCGATCGGGTTTTTTACAGCTTTTATTTATCCCAAAAAGGTGGTGATAACATGGCAAAACCCCTGGCAGACAGAATCCGTCCGCAACAACTGACGGATTGCGTCGGGCAAAAACACCTGTTAGAACCCGGTCAGGTTCTGCATCGGCTGATCAGCTCCGGCAACATCCCCAATATGATCTTTTATGGCCCGTCTGGAACCGGAAAAACAACGGTCGCCAACATTGCGGCGCGCTTATCGGGCAAAACTTTATATAAGCTCAACGCCACAAACGCTTCTGTGCAGGATATCAAAGCCATAACCGCCGGATTAGGCGATATGGAAGCGCAAGACGGTGTGCTTTTATATTTAGATGAGATTCAAAATTTTAACAAAAAACAGCAACAGTCCCTGCTGGAGTTTATCGAAAACGGTTCTGTCACATTGATTGCAAGCACGACCGAAAATCCCTATTTTTATATTTACAATGCCATTTTATCACGCTCAACGGTATTTGAATTTAAACCTGTCGAAGAGCGTGATATTGAGCAGGCACTTACTCGCGCCCTTTCCATTCTCTCTGAAGAAACCGGCATTTCCATTTCCGCTGACGAGATGGCTCTTTCGCATATTGCTGCCTGTTCAGCAGGCGATGTTCGAAAATCTTTGAATTCTTTAGAATTGTGTGCACAGTCTGCACCGCTCAGTAAAGACGGCACGCAGCACATAACATTGGAACTTGCCGAGCAATGCACGCAAAAAAAAGCATTCCGCCACGACAAAGACGGCGACAGTCATTACGATGTTATCAGTGCCCTGCAAAAATCCATCCGTGGCAGCGACCCGGATGCCGCCGTTCATTATCTGGCCCGCTTGCTTTCAGGCGGTGATTTATTAATCGCCTGCCGCCGCATTATGGCTACAGCTGCAGAAGATATCGGCCTTGCCTATCCCCAGGCCATCACAATTGTGAAGTCTTGCGTTGATTGCGCGTTGCAACTGGGTTTGCCTGAAGCACGACTGCCACTGACCGAAGCCGTTTTAGTACTTGCAACCGCGCCAAAATCCAATTCTGTTTTAACCGCAATTGATGCCGCCATGGTTGATATCGCCCATTCAGATACAGGCGATGTGCCGGCACATTTGAAGGATGCACACTATGGTGGTGCCAAAAAATTGGGGCGCGGACTCACCTACCAGTATCCGCATGATTTCCCTAATCATTATGTAAACCAGCAATATCTGCCCGATACAATTAAACACAAAGTGTATTACATACCAGGTGATAATAAAAACGAGCAGGCCGCTCGAGGATATTGGGAAACTATTAAGAAAAGAGAAACAAAATGAACGAAAGCTATGGAGGCTTCGCCTCCTTGTATGACAACCTGACCTTTGATGTCGACTATAAAAAAACCGCTGATTTTATTGAATGGCTGTTCAAAAAGAATCAACTGTCGCCGCAGCTTGTTTTAGATTTAGCCTGCGGGACCGGCACCCTCACCCTCGAGCTTGCAAGGCGGGGCTACGATATGCTGGGCGCTGACAGTTCTGCAGAAATGCTCTCTGTTGCAAGAGAAAAGGAAGGCGCCGAAAAGATTCTTTACCTCCACCAACCTATGGAAGAGTTTGAGCTCTATGGAACGGTGGATGCCATCGTCTCTGTTTTAGACAGCATCAATTACTTAACGGCACCCGATGCTTTAGAAAAAACATTCTGCCTATGCGCAAATTATTTAAATCCGGGCGGCTTGTTTATCTTCGATGTCAACTCAGAATATAAATTTAACACAATATTGGGGCAAGAAACCTACACCTATGAAACAGATGATGTTTTTTATATATGGGAAAATGACTTTGACCCCAAAACGAAGCTCTGCAATTTATATCTGACCTTTTTCTGTGAGCAGAAAAACGGCTTATATCAGCGACTTGGCGAAGTGCACACGCAGCGCTTCTACGCACATGTCGAATTAAAGAATACGTTAGAAAAATATGGCTTTGAGTTGCTTAACTGCTATGACGATTATACAGATAAAGCGCCTGATAGCACTACACAACGCATTGTATATGAAGCAAAAAAAATCCGATAATGGAGGAACTTATGTTACAACAGTTAGTTTTGATTAAATATGGTGAAATTATCTTAAAAGGGTTAAATCGCCCGATTTTTGAGGAAGCCTTGGTGAAGAATATAAAAGCCGCCCTGCCCGATTCCTTTAAAGGCAGTATTCACCGCGCACAGGCCACGATTTACGTGGAACCTGATGACCCAGAAATCATCGATGAAATTATTGACCGCCTGACAAAGGTATTCGGTATCACGTCTTTAACCCGTGCCTTTGTTTTGCCCAAAGACATTGAGGCGATGAAAAAAGGTGCCGCCGAAGCCTTGGCACCGGTTCTTTCCGGCATCCGTCGTTTTAAGGCAGAAGCAAAACGAGCCGATAAAAAGTTTCCGCTCACTTCCCCGGAGATTGCAAGAGAGGTTGGCGGTTATCTTCATGATTGTTTCTCTAATTTAACCGTTGATGTTGTAAACCCCGAAGAAGTGGTTATGATAGAAGTACGCGAACAGAATGCCTATGTATACTGTGGCCGCGTAAAAGGCGCCGGCGGTATGCCGCTGGGCTCAAATTCTAAGGCCACTCTCCTGCTTTCCGGCGGTATTGACAGCCCCGTAGCCGGTTATATGACCGCCAAACGTGGCGTGAGACTGAACGCTGTTCACTTCTTCTCTTATCCGTATACAGGCGAACGTGCCCGCGATAAGGTGCTCTCTCTTGCCAAAATCCTGTCTGCTTACAATCCGCGTTTTGACGTGCATATCGTACCCTTTACCGAAGCACAGCTTGCCATCAAAAAGAATTGCCCTGAAGAACAGCTGACCATCATCATGCGACGTCTGATGATGCGCATGGCTGAGCAAGTGGCCCGCAAAACAGGTGCCCGCGCCCTTGTCACCGGTGAAAGCATCGGTCAGGTAGCAAGCCAGACGGTTGAAGCTCTGGCCGTTACAGATGCCGTTGCCGGCATGCCCGTTTTCCGCCCGGTAATTGGTATGGACAAGGAAGAAATTGTGACCATAGCACGGCAAATCGGCACCTTTGAAACCTCTATCCTACCTTACGAGGATTGTTGCACAATCTTCACACCCAAGCACCCGAACACAAAACCGAGGTTGGATAAAATTGAACTGTCTGAAAGAAACCTAGATATTGATAAATTAGTGGAAGATGCCGTAAACGGCATAGAAATCGTTAGATTATAAAGGAGTAAGTTATGGCAGATACGCTGGTTAGTTTTTTCCAAAACATGAACATCTCCGATGAAGTTATTGTCTTTTTGGTTTCCATGATTCCGGTAATCGAGCTGCGCGGCGCCGTTCCGTTGGGTGTTATCATGGACATGAATCCATGGATATTATTTTCACTAGCCGTCTTAGGCAATATGCTGCCGGTTCCGTTTATTATCCTTTTAGCGCGCCCGATTGTGAACTTTTTTCTCCACACAAAGCTATTCCGTCCGCTCGGCGAATGGATGAAAAATAAGGTTGAAAAAAATTCTGAAAAGGTTCTGCGCTATGAGGTTTGGGGATTGTTCCTGTTTGTTGCGATTCCCCTCCCCGGTACAGGTGCATGGACGGGATCACTCATTGCTGCCCTTTTAGACCTTCGTTTAAAGAAGGCACTGCCGACCATCCTGCTCGGCGTCATCGTTGCCGGCCTGATTATGATTTTCGGCAGCAGTATTGTAAAATTTGCAGTTGGTATGTTTGTGTAAAGAAAAAAAGCTTCGCCTTATGAGGTGTACTCTTAAGGACAGTAATAAAGCCTTCCCTGTGTAAGGGAAGGTGGCAAAACCGCAGGTTTTGACGGAAGGGTTGTTAACCACAATCCCTCAGTCAAATCAAAGATTTGACAGCTCCCTCGCGTGCCCCGAAGGGGTATTACACAAGGGAGCCTAAAAAACCCCTTGATTTCAGTGAAATCAAGGGGTTTTATGTCCTTAGAAACACATGGCATACGGCGGAGCGTTTTTTCTTTACAACATCGGTTTTCCGTTACTTCCTAAAATAGCCACTCTGTGAATATCATAATCCAAAACCGTAAAGTCTTCTATGTATTGGCTCATCGCGGTAAGCACCAAGTCCGGTTTTAAGTTAGCCGACGGTCCGGCAGAGAGCACCATATATAAAATCACACCGTCATCGGTTACGCCTTCTAACTTAAGTTCTGCAATATCCGGCAGAATATCCGTTTCCTCTGTTTTGCGCTTGGTTGTTTTTTCAACAATCACGCTCTCACGTTCACAAAATTCCTTAACACCCTCTGATGACAGCGGTGAGCAAGAAACCGTCACGCGATACGCCGCATAGCAAATGTCGGCAAGCTTTTTCATCGTGACGATTCGTTCGCCCATACTGTTAAAGTGCAGACCTATAGGCATATTGCGATTAAGAGCTTCAAAATCGGCCTTTGTAAGCTGTCTGTCTGTCTCGACATCCATGTACTCACATTCGCTGGTAACGCCCACAGAAAGCGGTAACCCGATGGCAAGCTTTGCATGCGGGTTAAATCCTTCGGAATAGGTAAGCGGCACTCCTGCACGCTTAAACACGCGCGAAAATAGACGAATCAAATCCAAATGCGAAACATATTTTGCCTCGCCGTATTTGGAATAACAAAATCTGTATTTAACCACAAATGCCACCTCCCCAGCTTTGGGTTACACCACATCCGCCACATGATTCGCGACAGTTTTTGGTCAACTCGCCACGCTTGGCACGTTCATTTTCTCTTTGCAAAAACTCCCTCGTTACGCCGGGATCAATAACTTCCCAAGGCAGCTTTTCTTCATAGCTTCTTTCCCGCTTATTATAAAAATCGGGGTCAATGCCCTCCTGACGGAAAGCCTCCATCCACAAATCATAATCAAAGCATTCATGCCACGCATCAAAGCGTGCACCCAGCTTTTGCGCACGAATGAGAACACGGCTTAAGCGCCTGTCACCACGGGCAAAAACGCCTTCTAACACGCTGAGTTTTGCCTCATGCCAGTTATACGAAATAGCGCGGTCATGAATCTGGTCTTTAATCCAATGCTGCTTATCGCGTAGGGTTTCAATATCATCCTGGGGCGCCCACTGGAACGGGGTAAACGGCTTAGGTACAAAGGAAGAAGCAGAAACCGTCACACGCAGGCCCTTATTCCGCAGATGCTTGGGCGTAGCCCGATAGGCCTCTACGACCTTGTGTGCAAGATGCGCAATTTGCTCTACATCATCTTTCGTTTCCGTCGGCAAACCAATCATAAAGTAAAGCTTCACGCCGCCGTAACCGCCGGCAAAGGCCATGGAAACCGAGCGTAGCAAATCCTCCTCCGTCACGCCCTTATTGATCACATCACGCAGACGCTGGGAACCGGCCTCCGGCGCAAAGGTTAAACCGCTTTTTCTGACCTTTTGCACCTTCTGCATTAATTCCATAGAGAAACTGTCAATACGCAAAGACGGCAGGCTTAAATTAATTTTTTTGCTGACCGTCAAATCTAAAAGTCCCTCGGTTAATTCTTTTAAACCTGTATAATCACTGGTTGATAAACTGGACATAGAGATTTCTTCATAGCCGGTGTTATCAATCAGTTTTTGTGCTAACTCCAAAAGCCGCTCCGGACTTCTTTCTCGCACCGGGCGATAAATGATACCCGCCTGGCAGAAACGACAGCCGCGGATACAGCCGCGGAATAATTCTAATGTGATACGGTCGTGTATCGTCTCCATATAGGGAACGATGATATTATCGGGATAAAACACCGCATCCATATCCTGAATAATTCTTTTTTTCACGCGTACCGGCACACCTTCGCGATTGGGCTCCATTTTGTCAATCGTACCGTCTTCTTTGTAGGTAACCGTATAAAATTGCGGCACATAAACGCCCTCAATTTTTGCAATCTCTTCTAAAAAGCCGACCTTTGTGTTTCCTGTTCCCTTCCAGGCACGATACGCATCCATCACTTCAAGCATAACCTCTTCACCTTCGCCAATCATAAAAAAGTCAACGATATCGGCAAGGGGCTCCGGATTAAACGCACAGGGACCGCCGGCGCAAATAAACGGCATATCCTCACTTCTCTCCTCGCGGAGGGCGGGAATAGCAGATAAATCCAACATATTGATAATGTTGGAGTAACTCATTTCATATTGCAGGGTAAAGCCTACAAAATCAAATTCTTTGATATCACTTTTCGTTTCCATAGAAAAAAGCGGGATATTGGCTTCACGCATTTTTTCTTCCATGTCAATCCACGGTGCAAACACACGCTCGCAATAAATATCCGGCTGATTATTTAAAAGATGGTATAAAATTTTAATACCCAGATGCGACATCCCCACTTCATACACATCGGGAAAACAAAAGGCAAAGCGAATGTTAATGCCCGCCAAATCTTTATGTACGCTGTTATATTCTGTACCAATATACCGCGCCGGTTTTTGCACTTCTTTCAAAATTTTATCTAAATTCATAATTTTGTTCCCTTCTCATTGCTCGCAGGTTCACGGTTTATTTTCCCAAAACGGTGTTCAGATAATCCAAAGAGAAAAAGTCGTGGTCGATATATTCCGATAACAGTGCTGCCACATGACCCTCCAGTTCTTCTAAAACAGTAGGCGAAACTCTGAAGGCAAAAGCCTTTTTATCATCATGGTTAAACACGTAATGCATAGCTTCTAAGCAGCTGGCAGAAATCGGTTTTGCATCTTCAAGCTGCCCGGCACAATTTGCACAAACCAGGCCGCCCGATTCAGGAGAAAGATAGTATCCGGCCTCCCCGCCGCAACTCATGCACTCTGTAAGGCATGGCATAAGTCCCAGAAAGACAAGCAACTTAAGTTCAAAAACACATTTCACCAGGCGCAAATCTCCGCCCCATCTGGCAAATAGATAAAAGGTATTTAAAAACAGAGACAGAAGCCTTTCTGTGTCTGCATCCTGCTCTTCCTGAACGGTATAGCCCGTTAAATCCGCAACATATGTAGCAAACGCCAATCGCTCAATGTTGGTTGTTAGGCTGTAAAAACTCTCAATCAGTTCACAGCTGTTCATCTTATACATGTCACGACCGGGATATAAAACGAATTCGCTGTACGCAAAAAGAGCGGTCCCCGCGGCCAGTTTGTTTCTGAAACCGCGTGCACCACGCGCGGATACCTTAATAACGCCGAAATCCTTTGTAAAAAGGGTGAGAATCAGGTCATTGTCCTTGACCTGTGTTCGTCTGATTACCACACCCGTCGTTTTGATTAGTTCCATATTCACCACAATTTTCCTTCAAATTTGAACATTCTTTATATAATAAATAATCATCAATTGTACCGGTTTTGCAAAACAGTTCCCAACTCAATTTCTCCAGCATGGGCATGGCCTCCATTTGTTAAACTGCTATTAGTTTAACTGTAGGCCTTTTTAATATACCATGAAAAAATTCTCAAAACAGGAATATTTTTTATTCGCCTGTATAACCAAAATTGCGCAGGGCGCCTTCTTTGTTGCGCCAGTCATCTTTCACCTTGACCCATAATTTTAAAAGCACTTTTTTGCCTAGCATTTCTTCAATGTCGGCACGGGCAAGCGTGCCTGCCTCTTTTAAAACAGAGCCTTTTTTACCGATAACAATGCCTTTGTGACTTTGCTTTTCACAGTAAATATTCACCTCTATGTCCACAATTGCAGGTTTTTCCTTCATGGAAAAAACTTCAATGGCAATGCCATGAGGCACCTCTTGCTCTAAAAGATACAAGAGCTTTTCGCGCACAAGCTCAGCCACAATCTGCCGCTCCGGCTGGTCGGTTACAGAATCCTCCGGAAAGTACATGGGGCCTTCTACAAGATAGCTTGATAGTTCAGAAAGCAACGCCTCCACACCATCATTCTGCTTAGCAGAAATCAGGTACACTGAAGCAAATGTATAGGCCTGCTGATAGACGGAAATGACAGGCAGAAGCATTTCCTTTTTTACCGTATCAATTTTGTTTATGACCAAGATAACCGGTATCCCTGTCTGCTTTAAGTCTTCCAGGATTTTAAGTTCTGTTTTTCCGGGTTCTGCCTTTGGCTCGACTAAAAATAAAACTGCATCTGCGTCACGCATGGCACTACCGGCTGACTTCATCATCGTTTCACCCAGTTTGGTGAACGGACGGTGGATGCCCGGTGTGTCCACAAACACCATTTGCATATCATCCCGGGTTAAAACACCTAAAATATTGTTCCGCGTTGTTTGCGGTTTATCTGAAATAATAGCAATTTTTTGCCCGATCATACGGTTTAATAAGGTCGATTTGCCTACGTTGGGGCGTCCGACAATACTGATAAATCCTGATTTGAACGTTTCCATTTCATCGTCCCCCTTTTACACGTTTGCCCTTAAATAAAACGGTTAAACCGAATTTTGGCAGCGCCAGCATTCTGATAAAGCGAGAGGGCTGTTTCATAAGCCGATAGAACCACTCAAGGCCAGCCTTCTGATATTTAAGTGGTGCGCGCTCTACGGTTCCGGCCCAGACATCTAAGCTTCCGCCAACACCTAAAACAAGTCCTGCAGAAAGCTCATCCTTATGCTGGGCAATCCATTTTTCCTGTTTGGGTGCACCCAGGCAAACGAATAGTATATCCGGCTTTTTTTCCTGTATATCGGCAATGATGCGCTTTTCTTTTTCCGCATCAAAATAGCCATCCTGCGTGCCGCAAACCCGAAGTGTGGGATACTGCTCTTCAAGCTTTTGCACGGCAAGCTCTGCAACGCCCGGTTTTCCGCCGAAAAAGTATACGCTATATCCTTCTTCTGCAGCTTTTTCAAGCAAACGGCAAGACAGGTCAAAGCCTGCGACGCGTTCCGGCAGGGGTGCCTTTAAGATTCTGGAAGCATATACAACGCCAATTCCATCCGCGATGATTAAATCTGCCGTATTCAAGATGCTACAGAATTCAGCATCCTGATACGCAACCATGATGATTTCTGAATTGGGCGTAAAAACCGTGCCAACCCCTTCCTGCTTAATGCAGGAAATGGCTCGCTCCAGGGCTTCATCCATGGTTACATGGTCTACCATAACACCTAATATATCAATCTTTTTCAAAGCTGCACCTCCGCAGTAATATTCTTCAACCATATCTTCTTAATATATGATTTTGTCAAGTTAGGGACAAAAAATTTATTAGTTTATCGGCATCTTTTATCGGCACTTTTAAAAAGTGCCGATAAACTCAATCCATAAAATGTAATCCCGAAAGGCTTCCCCTTGAGGGGAAGCCTTTTTTGTCCCTAACATATCAAACTTTACAATCAGTGAACAATTCAGATACCAAGCTTTTAGGCGATATAATTAGGTGACAGGAAAAATACACTCCAATTCTACCAGGAGTAAAAATGCTTGCTTGCAAGGGCATTTTTACGACGCCGTCAATTGGCATACGCAGGCTGAAAGACTGCAGAAAGCCGTCAGGCTTTTAAGAATTTTATAAAATAAAATTCTGCATATGCCGATTATATAATTAGGTGACAGGAAAAATGCACTCCAATTCTACCAGGAGTAAAAATGCTTGCTTGCAAGGGCATTTTTACGACGCCGTCAATTGGCATACGCAGGCTGAAAGACTGCAGAAAGCCGTCAGGCTTTTAAGAATTTTATAAAATAAAATTCTGCATATGCCAATTATATCATACATAAAAAATAAAATCAATTATGATGTTGTAAAAAAGTAGATATTGAGATAATTCTTATATACATCATAATGTACTATATTCAGGTTTATTCTTATTAGGCAGAAAAGCTGCGGTTGAAATCTTTCAACCGCAGCTTTTTAAGTATTAACTTACTTCTAATAATCAGATACTAAATGGAGGTATACCCACCATCTACAGGGATACTAAGACCTGTAAGATACGCAGATGCATCCGAAGCAAGAAGAAGTATTAAACCTTTAACGTCATCGCCGTTAGCAAGGCGTCCAAGTTGAGTGTGTTTTGAATACTCCTCTGCAAATACGGGGTTGGTACGGTCAGATTGCAGACCTCCCGGGCATACTGCATTGATGCGGACACCGTACTGGCCATAGTAGCTTGCCGCGTGGCGTACCCAGGCAGAAAGCCCCGATTTATCAACAGAATATGAATGTCCATACGCACCGGGTAGCATTTGCGGGTTGCCGTCATAGTTGTGCTTTTCAACAGCGATAAGCCCCATCATTGAACCGAACACAACAATTGAACCGCTTTTTTGCTTTGCCATTTGCTCGCCAACAAGCTGCAGAATATAAAGCGAGCCTGCAGAATTAACACGAACATTTTGTTCAAGATGTATGGGGTCTTCATCCCAACCGGTACCCGTACCGCCGGCAGGGATAATACGACTGCAATGAACAAACGCATCAATTCTTCCCGCATCTTCAATTACCGTTTTAACAAGATTCTCTATACTCGAAATATTATCAAGATCAAAGGCAATAGCTTTTGCATTTACACCCTTTGTCTGGCGAAGTTCTTCAATAAAGGGTTGTGCAGATTCAATCGTGTGGCTTGCAAGGTAGATGTTAGCACCAGCGTCTGCCAGGGCAAGAGTGGCACCAAGGCCATACATGGCACGTCCTCCTGTAATAAGGACATTTTTTCCCTTCATAGATAACAAATCAAATGTATTCATCTAAGCCACCTCATTTCGCAATATATCCGCCATCTACCGGCATTGTAATACCGGTGATGAACGCAGATGCATCGGATGCTAAAAATATAATTGCAGATGCAATGTCGTCTGCGTTTGCAAGACGTTTCACCTGATTATGACGTGTGAATGCTGTTTTAAATTCCTCGCAACAGCTTCCGTCAAGAGGAGCAAATGCCACAGCATTGCAACGACAACCATTTTCTGCTAGATAGTTTGAGGCTTGGCCGGCATAGTTAACAACGCCGCCATATATAAAGCCTTTAACAAAAGAAAAATCATTGTCTTTTTCATCGGGACAGTTTTTATAGTTAACAGGATCGTATCCTACAAGCGCACCATAATCAGCAACTAAAATTACGCTGCCGTGTCCCTGCTCTGCAAGGATACGCCCAAGACTCTGTACGGTGAGCATAAGACCCAGCTCAGTTTTTGAAAGCTGTTCATATATTTCCGTATAAGATTGTTTCCAACCTTTAACCGGTGTGTAGAGACCATTTTCAATAACTATATCAAGTGTGCCCATCTTAGCGCGCACTTCACGTTCAAGATTTGCTGCCGATTCACTCGAACCATGTGTATATGTAAAGCTACCTGCAATATCAACACCAAGGTCAACTACCGTCTCGCCTGCCACCCAAATTTCAGCACCTGCACTCTTAAGTCCTTGTGCAATTTCGCGACTGTATGGGTTTTCAGGACAAATGATAAGCGCTTTCTTTCCTTCAAGGGAAAAGCGTTCAAGAGTTTTGTTCATGCTCAACACCTCACGTTATCTTTCTTTAATTTCGTTGAGATATACACGGCGGCCACCTTCATCACGGCTTTTCAGACCTGCGATAAGAATTTTTGCCATTTCAATAGTATCAGAGAAGGGATGTTCTTCTTCACCTGTGCGCAGATAATGAACAAATACATCAAGCTGTTTTTTGAATGCATAGTATGAGTCACTATCGCTCAGTACACGGCTTCCGTATTGCGCCATAATTGTCAATCCATTAGATGCAAATCCATATCCCATAGGAATACTTACATCGCAACCATTTTTGTGGCGAAGATGTACCATTGCACGGTCATGGTCTCCAAGGTTTTCAACCCATTCAAAACCTTGACCAAGAAGAGGATGCATAGCTTCAATTGCATGCATACCATAGGTTTCCCAATATTTAGCCATAGGACTTACAATGTAACGGATGTTACCTAGTTCATAGTGATTCTTGTAAAAAGGTTCATATGATTTTACATAACGCATAGATGATGAAGACTGTATATGCGCTCCGTTATCATACCATTTTACAATTGTGCGGAGGTCTTCTTCATTGTCGGCAAGGGGCTTATCGATAAAGATTGGAAGTCCTGCTTCAATAAACGGACGGCAACGCTCGACATGTTCCGAACCAATATCTGTTGCACAAATAATAGCATCAACCTCGCCAATCATTTCCTCAGGATTTGTAACAACATTGGGGATAAAGGATGCACGAGCACAGTTTTCTGCCATTGCTCTGTCTTCATATCCTGTAAAACAAACGTGCGTAACCTTAACACCGGGGATACCGAATGTTTCTTTTGGCTGCTTTGCAAGATACTGCGGAATGGTCGGATATAGTTCATTTGTCCATTTGCACATTTCATCATGATCGTAGCAATTAATCATGGCACTCCATGAGAATGGATGTGCATTACCCTCTGTCATACCGAGGATACCAATACGAATAGGTTTGTCAGCAAGTGGGAAATTCATAGTTTTACCTCTTTCTTTTTTTAATTTGTAAATAAAATGGTTTTTACTTTTAAACTTTATAAGCTAATTGGCTTACCATTTTACTTGGCAATGCCATAATTTACGCCCGGTTGCACTGTTCTTATAGTTATTTGAAGAAGTTCTTTCGTTTACTTCTTCCATATTCCATTATTAGCTCCTCATACAAAGTCTGTTTGATTAAAAATATTATACCATAAATTTACCGTTTAAAATTAATTCAAGGAAATTTATGGTGCAATGAACGCAACCTATTAAATTTTGTTCGGTATGCGTTCATTCTAAAATTCGTGCACGATTTAGATGCCACTTATTTTTTGTCGATATGCAAACTAAAGTTTGCTCGATATTTTTACTTCGTAAAATCGATATGTTTTCCCTTCGGTCAAACTCGATATGATATAAATCTCGTCGCACAAGCGACATATCGAGCCGTCAGGCATATCGAGTGCAACAGCACATATCGAAAATCGAGGAACGAGATTTATATCGACGATTTCAAGCAAAGCTTGAAATCATTATACCATAAATGCACTTAAAATGCAATAGAAACTTCAATAATACTCTGTGTACATTTCCCAAAAAACCAAGAAAAATATGACATTTTTCACAAAAGGTCCAATTTATTTGTATTTTTTGTGAAAATAACTTGATTTATTTGGATTTTTGTTGTATAATCTAATTAAAGAACAAGATATTAAGGAGGAAGTGAAAAAAATGTACAAAAACTACAATCAAAATTTCTGTTTAAAACTAAAAATGCTTCGTTTGGAGGCAGGTATGTCACAGGAAGAACTGGCACTTCGATTAGGTATCTCACGCAGTTGCCTTGCTAACTACGAAATCGGCAAACGCCAACCGGATAAGCAAATGATTGCCCATATTGCCGATGTTTTTCATGTCATGTCAGATTATTTAATCGACCATAAGCCCTTTCAGAATTTGAAAATGTGCGAAAGCGAAATTCAGGAAACGAAGAGGTTAAAAGAAATGCTCCCGAAAAAGGGTGAAGAGCTAAACATTTCCGATTTAAGTCTTGAGCATAAAATTGGTATGATAGAATTTTATAACTATCTTTTATATCGCCAAAAGCAGGAAAAGAGAAATAACTAAACAGAAAGGGGCTGAAAAGCAACTCTAAGTTGTTTTACGACCCCTTTCATTCTTAATATTTTATAAAACTTCCATCTGTCCGGTTCTATTTAACAACGCCCTTTTGCAGTATAATGTTTGCATAGATAGCCGTTTCTCCGGATGCTACGATAGCATAGGCCTTTTTTGCTTTTTCATAAAACGCAAAGCGCTCAACCTCAACAAAAGCCTCTGCTCCTCTTTTGTCATACCTGGCCACAATCTTTTTATATTCATCCCAAATCGGCGTTTCTGCATTATCTCCCGGCATCACCTGCATGAGAGAAACCGGCTTATCCACATACTCGTCAAGGGGAAACAGTTGCAAAATGGCATCTAATAGTTCCGGCACGCCATGGCCATCAGCGCGAATAACAATAGCATCTTTTCCCATTGTCTCGGCCGGAAAATTACCGTCACCGATTACGATTGTGTCACTGTGTCCCATTTCACACAAAACCTTTAAAAGTTCCGGCGAAAGAATGGGGGAAATTCCTTTTAACATATCTCATTCTCCTTTTTTAAGTGGTCATTGCCACATTTTTTACTTCGTTATACGCACCATCCTGTACCCTACGCCTGTGTGCGTACAAATGCAGGCCTCCTCACTGCCTGCTTGCCTGATCTTTTTCCTGACGGATGCCACAAATGTCCGCAAGGTCATCATTGTATGATCAAAACTGTTACCCCAAATTTCACGCGTAATGTCTGTGGCGGTCAACACCTTTCCCACATGTTGGGAAAGCATGCAAATAAGCCTGTATTCAATGGGTGTGAAATGCAATTCCTTACATCTTACATACACGCACCCGGCTCCGTAGTCAATTGTCAAATCTCCGTTTTCAAAAACAGAAGCATGCATCACCTGTGGCTGTTTGTGCACCACACGCCGTTCCATAACGCGCATCCTGGCAAGCAGTTCTTCAACAGAAAAGGGTTTTATCAGATAATCATCTGCTCCTGTATCCAGCGCCATTACTTTGTCATGGTCGTCCTTTCTGTCGCTAATTACAATGATAGGCACATTAGAAAAGCTTCTTATTGTACGAATAACCTCCGTTCCGTCAATATCAGCAAATGAAAGCTCTGTCAGTACAATCGAGGGCGTGTTAGACCGGGCTAAAATGGTGGCGCTTTCGCCACTATTGGTTGTTATGCATTTATAATCGTGAGCTTTCAGCGTAATTTGCAACAGATTGCGCATACGTTCGTCACCGTCTGCCACTAAAGCCAGCTTACTGTCCATACCATATGCCACCTTCTTCTATATGTTTCTGCTGACAAAACCTTTTATATTTCTGAAATGGTTTTACTGCCCCGCTCTAGTGATACAACCCCGGTTCTGCAAAGTTCTAAAATCGTATATTCCCGCATGAGCGCAATGAAGGCATCAATGCGACGGCTGTCACCTGTGATGCGCATGATAATAGATTCATGGGTATAATCCACAGTTTCCGCCTTATAGGCGTCGGCCGCTGTGCGGATGTCCTCCCGGGTCGCAGGGTCATTTTTCACCTTAATAAGCATCACTTCACAGCTCACCGATTCATCCACATCAAGCTCTTTTACCTTGCAAACCACCGGTAATTTATATAGCTGATTCACAATCTGATTATGCAGCTCCGGCTCGCCGTTATAGGTAACGGTGATGCGCGAATAGGCATCTGATTCTGTTTCGCTAACCGTTAGAGAATTGATGTTAAACTGGCGACGACGGAACATGCTCGTCACCCTGTTTAAAACACCAAACTGGTTTTTTACTAAAACCGCAATCGTATATTTAGACATCTAACTCACCTGCTCCCGTAATCAAGTCATCCATTGAACCGCCCGGTGGCAACATAGGAAACACTAATTCATTTTTATCTACAAGACAGTCAATCAGAAAAGGACCGCTCGAGGAAAAGGCCTTATCAAAGGCCATTTGAAGTTCCTGCAGATTCTGAACACGCATGCCTTCTGCGCCCAAGGCGCGGGCAAACGCCACATAATCAATCGTTCTGTTTAATTCCGTATTTGAATAATGCTTATCAAAAAACAGGGTTTGCCATTGGCGCACCATGCCTAAAACACCGTTATTCATCATCAGTATCACAACTGGTACACGGTTTGAAACCGCTGTAGCAAGCTCTTGCATGCACATACTAAAGCTACCGTCTCCGGTTACCAACACCGCTCGGGTACTCGTTCCCATTTGTGCACCGATAGCGGCACCAATACCAAAGCCCATGGTGCCTAAACCGCCACTTGTGATAAAGCGTCTGGTTTTTTCAAACTGAACATATTGAGCCGTCCACATCTGATGCTGGCCAACATCGGTCACAACAGGGGTGTCGGGCTTTAGATAAGTACCCAGCATGGTTAAAATGTTGCAAGGCGTCATTCCTGGGCGCATATCTGCTTGCTGATTTTGTTTTTCGAGATTGCGCTTGATTTTTTTCCACCATTCGGGGCAGGATTTTTTCTCCAGCTTATCAAGCAATGCCTGCACCACCATTTTTACATCACCCTTTAATGCGTAGGTGGGGCGAACCGTTTTAGAAAATTCTGCACTGTCCACATCCACATGGATGATGCTTGTACGCGTCGCAAATTTACCAACATTGCCTGTTACACGGTCATTAAAACGAACCCCCAGTGCAATAATACAGTCAGCGTGTTGCATGGAGACAGAGGAAGCATAATGCCCGTGCATACCCTGCATGCCCAGAAAACGCGAATGAGAACCGGGCACGCCTGAAATGCCCATCAAAGAACAACCTATGGGTGCATCAATCCGCTCAGCCAATTCTAAAATTTCTTTTTCAGCACCGGCCGCTATTGCACCGCCGCCATAGTAAATAAACGGCCTTTTAGACTCTTTGATGCAATCAACGGCCGCACTTACATCCTTGCAAACGAGCTTTTCGGCAGGCACCACAGGCTCCTTTGGTTCATAGTCACACATGGCCACCTGAATATCCTTTGGCACATCAATCAGCACAGGTCCGGGACGACCTGACTGCGCAATACAGAAAGCCTCCCGGATGGTGTCAGCAAGACTTTCCACAGAACCCACAATGTAATTATGCTTTGTGATCGGCAAGGTAATACCTGTTATATCAATTTCCTGAAAACTGTCCGTACCGAGCTGGTCACTCGGTACATTACCACAGATTGCAACCATCGGCACCGAGTCAAGATAAGCCGTTGCAATACCGGTAACTAAATTGGTTGCACCCGGG
Organism: Oscillospiraceae bacterium; assembly: GCA_015068555.1. GTDB lineage: Bacteria > Bacillota > Clostridia > UBA1381 > UBA9506 > UMGS755. The sequence goes on from SVKI01000003.1 coordinate 47,031, forward strand.
CCGGAGGTTGCCATCACAACTCCTACCCTGCCGGTGGCTCTTGCATAGCCATCTGCCGCATGGGCTGCACCCTGTTCATGCATGGTAAGCACATGGTTGATTTCATCACGATACTTGTAAAGAGAATCATAAACATCCAGAATCTGCCCACCGGGATAGCCAAACACCGTATCTATATTTTGTTCTATCAAGGTTCTGACAATAATGTCTGCTCCTTTTAACTTCATGTTGTTTATCCCCTTATATATTTATCATCAATTAGCCCAGTTCCCTACAGCAGGCCGCTTGGCAATCGCCCGTCTGTGCCGGCATACGATTTGCCCTTCGATATCCTTTTTCTGACACTTCACGTATAGCCTGCTTGACGGTCCTTAACTTTTATTTCAAGTCAAAGCGATATGAAAGTATTCATATAAAATTGTACTATATTTAATATAAATATTTTATAAAGATTTTGTCTTTAATATGAAGATTTTATAAAGAATTATGCTTTAAAAAAAGTTGCATACAGGGCTTCCCATATGCAACTTTTTAATTATTCAACGTAATACTTTTGCTTATACGAAGCATACATGCTGCTGAATTCTTCACCATCTTCTTTGACGTGGCTTAAATATTCATGTGCTCCAAAGGAATCATGCGCGAGTTCTATCACGCACACCGCGATGTTGGAGCAATGGTCAGATATTCTTTCGTAATTCGTCAACAGGTCAGACAGGATAAAACCCAGCTCCATCGTACAATCGCCCTGGCGCAATCTGGAAATATGGCCATTTTTAATCACACGTTTCAAGCGGTCAATAACCTGCTCAAGCGGCTCAACACTTTTAGCAGCTTCCAAATCGTTATGCGCCAATGCCTGTATGGAAAGAGATAGGATTTCGCTGACCGCTTCTGTGATAACACGAAGGTCCGCCGTCGCTTTTTCAGAGAAGGTAATCTTTTTATCGTAAATTTCTTTGGCCGCTTCTGCAATGTTTAAGGCATGGTCAGAAATTCGTTCAATGTCACCAATGCAATGCAAAAGCTCTGTAACTTCTTTACTGTCTTTAGACGACATTTGATTAGCCGCAATTTTAACTAAATAAGAGCTTGTTTTATCCTCATATTTATCAATGCTCGCTTCTAATTCTTCCACTTCTTTAAACTGCGCATGGTTAAAGTCTTCCATCAAGGCCGTAGATTTTTTAAAGGTATCCATCGCAATGTTTGCCATATCATACACGAGTTCTTTACATTTTTCAACCGCAAATCCCGGCATGTTCAGGAAGCGTTCGTCCAAGGTCGCAAATACATCGCGTTCCTGCTCATCCTTTTTACCGTTAATTGTTTTAATGGCCAATTTTTCAAACAAGGAACTGAACGGAATTAAAATGATGGTCGACAGGATATTAAATAAGGTATGCACAACGGCTATATCAAAGGCACTTGCACGCATCGTCATAAAGCCAAAATCCAGGAAGTAATGCAGCAAATAGAACAAGCCGGCAATAACGATAACACCAATCATTTTAATATATAAGCAGGTAAGTGCCACGCGTTTTGAATCCGTGTTACCGCTGATGGATGAAATAATCGGCGTAATGGTTGTACCTATATTCTGCCCCAAAATAACGGGAAGTGCCGTAGAAAATGGAATCACACAAGAAAGAGACAATGCCTGCAACACGCCGACAGAAGCCGAAGAAGACTGGATAATGGCCGTAAAAATCGTACCGGCCAAAATGCCTGCTACAGGATTTGAGAACATAGTCAGCAATTTAATAAACGTCTCATTATCGCGCAAACCTTCTACCGATGCACTCATGGTTTCCATACCAAACATTAAAACGGCAAATCCGATTAAAATAGTTGCCGTATTTCTTTTTTTATCATCTTTAGCCATCATGCACATAACCACGCCGATGGCCGCCAAAATGGGTGTAAATGATTCCGGCTTAAACAGCTTAATTAAGGTGGCTGTGCCTTTGATATCTGCTGTACTCAAAAGCCAGGCCGTCACCGTCGTACCGATGTTGGCACCCATGATAATGCTGATAGTTTGGCTTAATTTCATGATACCGGAATTCACAAAGCCTACCAACATAACCGTGGTGGCCGATGAAGACTGGATAATCGCCGTTACAACCAAACCAAGCAGAAAGCCCTTCCATCTGGCTGATGTCAGGCTTGCCAGGATGGATTCAAGCTTGCCGCCGGCTAACTTTTTCAGGCTGTCTCCCATTAAATCCATGCCGTAAAGAAACAGCGCCAAGCCACCTATCAGGCTTAGAATAGTAAAAATGTCCATACAATATCTCCCTTTCTTCTGTTCATCAGGAATTATAGCCAGGAATCAATCAAAGATAATGCTTTATTAACCAAGGGAGAATGATCTCCCTGTGCCGTATATTCAATGCCATAATAGCCATTATATCCGCTTGTTTTTAAAAGATCAATCACTTCTTTAATGGGCACGATACCTTCTCCTATGGGAACCTCATTCATATAGGTTCCCTGCAGAGTTTTCAAGCCGCCGCCAGGGTTTGTCTCTGTCAGCGTAATATCTTTAATATGCGCATGCACAAAACGACCGGCAAAGGCTTTAACAAAGTCCGTGATCGTATCACCCGCCTGGTAAATATTTGCCACATCTGCCACCACGCCAACATCTCTGTTCACGGCGTTTAGCATTCTTTCATAACCTTTGATGCCGTTAAATAAATAACCCTGCTCTTCGTAAATCGTTCTCAGGCCGATGGAAGCCGCATAATCGTAAATATTTCTGACTGCCTCAATACCATAATCAAAAAAAGCTTCTTTATACGGCAAAACCTTGTTCGGGTCAGAAAACTCGCAGGCAATGGTGTGATGCAGATACGGCGAACCCAAAACTTTTGCCATATCGGCATATTTTTTTAGTTTCTCCAACTTTTCTTTTCTATCTTCGCCTACAAGGTTAATATATACCGAAAAGCAAGAAAAAATAATATTTTTACTGTCAGCATATTCTCTGATTTCTTTAGCAAGCTCCACACTTGGCGGATCAAAATCCAAAATCGAAAAACCTTCCAGACTGGAAACACCGTATTCCACCGCGGCATCTACCATCTCGCGATATGTTTTAATGGTTGAAAAAGGCGGAGCATAGAAGCTGATTTTTTCATTCATAATGGTCTTCTCCTTTTTTGTCAAGAGGCTTAAAAACTCCTACAACATTTAAGATGCTAAAATTGCTTTATAGTATATTATGTTGAATACAACAAAATCGTCTAACAAAGGACAAAGGTGCACAGCAACTTACCCATCACAATATACCTCTCTATGCCCATTATATCATAGCCGCAGAAAATGTCAACCGCTCTTATCAGCTGTTTTCTTTTTTTATTTTCCGAATACTGTTGTACACCTTTTACATAAAAAGCCTTGTATCACGCCCTATACGGTATGTTTTCGTGCATGCAGAAAGCCTTTGTATTTCAGTATAGCATATATAAGAAGGAATTACAAGAACATACCATATAAAAAAACAAATCATTTTTTATATTTGTGCACTTGACAAAGCGAAAACACAATGGTATAATGATGTTAATTTCATACCCAAAACCGTTGAGACAGAAAAAAGGCAGAACCGGTCTTTTAGAGCGAGTGGATTACGGTGTGAGTTCCACAAAGGCTCTCTGCGTAATATGGACTGTTGAGGGCAGTGTTAAATGCACTGACGTCAGGCTCGCGTCAGCAGCCGGGAGTATGTTGGTACTCCGCCAAGAGCACGGCTTACGCCATGAAGCAAGGTGGCACCGCGGATAAGATATTATTCGTCCTTGACAGGTAACAAATTCTGTCAGGGGCTTTTTTATTGCTCCTGCTTAGGGTGACAGGGGAGGAAGGGCCATGATTACGCTGGCAAAACGATGGCGACTTTTACACAAAGAAAATAAACAGATTGAATATATAGGAGGCTATCACGATGCAATATAATAACATTGATTTTGAAACCTATTTTAAACACTATCCTGATGAAAAGGGTTATTTTGGCAAATATGGCGGATGCTATATCCCCGATGAATTAAAAAAAGCCATGGCAGAAATCACCGAAGCCTACTACTCCATTTGCCAATCCAGAAAGTTCATTGCAGAGTTGCGCCGCATCCGCAAGGAATTCCAAGGCAGACCCACCCCTGTTACACACCTGGAGAGACTGTCTGATTATTTAGGCGGTAAAGTGCAGCTGTACGCTAAGCGTGAAGACTTAAACCATTCCGGTGCACACAAGCTCAACCACTGCATGGGCGAAGCGCTGCTTGCAAAATACATGGGTAAGAAAAAGGTTATCGCCGAGACAGGTGCCGGCCAACACGGTGTAGCTTTGGCTACCGCTGCTGCTTACTTTGGCCTGGAATGTGACATTTACATGGGCTCGGTTGATATTAAAAAGCAAGCGCCCAATGTAGCCCGAATGAAGATTTTGGGTGCTAACGTTGTAGAAGTAACACATGGCCTTGCCACCTTAAAAGAAGCTGTAGATGCTGCCTTTGAGGCCTATGCAAGGGAATATAAAGATTGCATCTATTGCATCGGCTCCGTGTTAGGCCCCCACCCCTTCCCCATGATGGTGCGTGATTTCCAGAGTGTTGTAGGTATTGAGGCAAGAGAACAGTTTGTCGAAATGACGGGGCACCTGCCTGATGCCATTGTGGCCTGCGTTGGCGGCGGAAGCAATGCTGCCGGTCTCTTTGCCGGCTTCTTAAATGACCCTGTTGACATTTACGGCATTGAGCCTTTAGGCAAAGGACCGAAGCTTGGCGACCATGCTGCCAGCTTAAAATATGGCACTGAAGGCATCATGCACGGCTTTAACAGCATTATGCTGAAGGATGAAAACGGCGAACCCGCGCCGGTTTACTCTGTTGCCAGCGGTCTTGACTATCCATCTTCCGGCCCGGAACATGCATTTTTGCAGGAAATCGGTCGCGTAACCTACGATGTGATTGATGACGAAGAAACCATCGATGCTTTTTACAAGCTCTCCCGCATGGAAGGCATCATTCCCGCCATTGAAAGCTCTCACGCCGTTGCCTACGGCATGAAGCTGGCGCAAAGAATGGATAAGGGCTCTGTTTTAATCAACCTATCCGGCAGAGGCGATAAGGATATGGATTATATCATCGAAAATTACGGTATTCGTTAAATATGAATCAGGCAATATAAAAAGAGTCGCAAAATGCTTCGTGTTCTTAAGGACAGTAATAAAGCCTTCCCTGTGCAAGGGAAGGTGGCAAAACCGTAGGTTTTGACGGAAGGGTTGTTAATCACAATCCCTCAGTCAAATCAAAGATTTGACAGCTCCCTCGCGTGCCCCGAAGGGGTATTACACAAGGGGTTTTATGTCCTTAGAAACACTTGGCATATTTGCGACTCTTTTTTTTATAATCCTAAAGGCTGAACCCAGATATCCGTCATACGTTTTGCCTCTTCCATGGTTTCCATTTCACAGAACACATGAATCAACGGCTCTGTACCCGAAAAACGGGCGATAATCCAACCGCCGTTTGCAAAATACACCTTATGGCCGTCTTCATAGCTCACTTTTTCAATTTCCAGGCCAAAATCGGGCAGTTCTTTTTTATGGTTTGTCTTTATAAAAAACTTAAATCTTTTTATAATTTTCTTTACATTTACCATATTTTTTTTTATAATAAAGTGAGAGGGAGGGAGAACCATGCTGATTAACCTCACCGACAAAACATTAGGTGATTTGGGATGTTTGTGCCGCGGAAGCATTACGGACGCTTCGGCTCTTTTAAGCATACCTTTAATTAAAAGCCGAAGACTTTCGCAAACCAGTTTCCGCATTTTATATAAACACGATTCTCAAAAAACCGCGTTGGAAAGAACCGACGGAACCGCCATCTTATTCTGTGGTAAAAGTCCTGAACAATTACAAACTTTTTTACTGGATAAAACCGTGATTTTAAATCCCGGCATCTATTATTATGTCCTGCCCCTGTTAGGCGAAACCGAGCTTTCTGTCTGCGCCCCTTCAGGTACACAAACCTATCCGGTTACGCAAAAAGAACGACTCGTCAGCATCCTGCCGCTGATTGAACCAACCGAAATATTCACTCTGCTTCACCATGAAAAAGAGCGTGGTTTTTCCATGCGTGGCGAAACCCACGATTTCTGGGAACTCACGTTCGTGGAACGGGGCGAATTGCACAATTTGGTAGACGGCGAGGATTTCACTCAACGCCAAGGTGAGATTATGCTGTTTTTACCTAACCAACATCACAGGCAATACGCCGAGCCGGATATGCGCGTTTTTTACATGACCGTCAGCTTTTCCATGTCATTTTCTGACCCTTCTTTCTTCCACGGCAAAGTTTTTAAGGCTGACCACGAAACGCGCACCCTCTTTCGAAACATGTTAGAAGAGCGGGACAGCAGTCGCATTTTTGCCGAGGATCTGATTCTCTGCCATTTGAAGGAAATAATCATTCGCCTGTTGCGCTCGGGCCAGGTTGAGCAAATCGTCACTCGTGCACAAACTGAATCCAGACCCATGCTTGAGAACAGCATTGTTCTCAAAGCGGAAGATTATGTCAAAAAACATCTGCACAAACGGCTGACTGTTTCTGAGATCGCCGATGCCCTGCCTGTTTCAGAAACCTACTTATCCGCTCTTTTTAAAAAGTGCACCGGCGAATCGTTAAATCACTACATAAATCGGCAAAAACTGATGCTGGCAAAAGAATATATCCGTTCCGGCAGTTATACATTTACCGAAATTGCACAGATACTTGGCTACAGCAATGTACATTATTTTTCCCGTAGTTTCAAACAGCATTTTGGCATAACGCCGTCGGAATATGCAAATATAACATAAATAGGAGAAGCCTTATGAAAACCTACATCATTAAAAAAATTGACGGCCCCATCACGGAAGAAAGCTTTAACCAGGCTAATATTGCCAAGGTTAATTTCGGACCCTTTAAAGGCACTGAAAGCCCATTTGACACTGAGCTTCAATTACTCTATAATGACGAAGCCATCTATGTTCATTTTAAAACCGATGAACGTCCTCTCTTAGCGCGCAGAACAGACCGCGACAGCGATGTGTGCGAGGATAGTTGCATGGAAATCTTTTTCTCACCCGACGAAACAGACACTCATTATTTTAATTTTGAAATCAATCCTTTGGGTACGCTCTATCTGCATTATAACAACGACCGCTATGATACCCATGCCGTTGATGTACCCACGGAATTGTTCGAAATTAAAAGCGTGATTACGAGCAAAAACTGGGAGCTTTACTATAAAATTCCTTTTAGCTTTATCTTAACCCATTTTGAAAAAATAACCGAAAATTGCAGAGCCAATTTTTACAAATGCGGCGAGCATACCGAAATTGAACACTATGCCTGCTGGAACGAAATCTATCTTGAAAAGCCTGATTTCCACTGCTCGCAGTTTTTCGGAAAGCTCACGTTTGAAAAGGGAATTTCCGTTAGCCGATAAGGTTTTTAGCAAGCTAACCAACTTTTTAGCAACATAGATTTTCATGTCCCTTTGTAAACTATCCATATCTTGAAATATGGAGGTTTACCATGAAAAAATTTCTCAGCGTAGCTCTTTTTGTTGTGTATATCTGTTCGGGTGCTGTTGTTTCGGCAGCTCGTGATAATACGACATTAATTGCCAACGATTTCAGAAAAAGCACACCGCTCAACACGGTTTTAACTTTATCGGCCGGCGATTTTGTGGAAAGCGTGAACCCACCAAAGGGCAGTTCTCTCACTTCCATAACGCTGACGCAGGTTCCCAACGCAAAAAGCGGAACCTTGCAGCTTGCCGGTAAAACTGTGCAAAAGAACGACACCATACAAACTTCTGCGTTAAATAATTTGCGCTTTGTTCCGGCTAAAAACTATAAAGGGGAAGCCATTTTCACATGGAATGCACAGTATGGAAATGCCTCCTCTCCGTATCCGGCGGCGGTCGTTATCACGATAGGCGAAGGGGCAGCGCCGGCTTCCGAGCCGCCTGCAGCAGAAGACACCGCACAGCCGTCAGAAGCACCTGTGCCCACCGAAGCACCTTCCGAAGCGCCGACAGAGACGTCCGCACCTACGGAAGCACCCACCCCTACGGAAGCACCCACCCCTACGGAAGCGCCAAATCCTACCGAAACACCTGCTCCAACACCCACGCAAAAGCCTTTGCAATATGAAGATATGTTGCGGCATTGGGGCGCTTATTCTGCCGGCATGTTAGGTGCAGAAGGCATCATTGTTGGCGAAGAGATTGGCGGCCACTTTTATTTTTATCCTGATAAGCAACTAACACGAATCGATTTCATCATTTTGACCAACAGCATTTTCGGCATTAAAACAAAAGACAGCACAGCCGATAGCCCCTTTGCAGATGCCGGTGTTCCCGATTATATGTTGCGTCAGGCCATTGCCGCCTATGAGGCTGGCTTAATCAGCGGCAGTCCACAAGGCGGGAAGTTGTACCTGCATCCCTTTGAAGCCCTCACACGAGCTGAGGCCGCCAAAATTTTAGATAATGGTCTTAAGCTTCAGTATCCCGCCAGAAATGCACTGGATTTTAGCGATGCAGGTGACATTCCCGGATGGGCCGCACAAGCCATCACAAATCTTGAATCTTATGGCATCATTCGCGGCTATGAAGATAACACCTTTCGTCCTGCTGCTCCGGTAAACAAGGCGCAGGCCGGCGAAATGTTGTATCAGACTTATAAATACAGGGATAAAGCACGCAAAACCAAAACTGTTTTCCACGAAATCTTTTACGGTAAAGTATAATAAACAAACAGAAAGCATCACGAAACGGCAGTGGAATTCATTGCCGTTTCGTGATACCTTGCAAATACACCCAATCAACTGGTGGAGGAATGACCATGCAAAGAAAAACGACACTCATAACTGGTGCCTCGCGCGGCATTGGTGCCGCTTGCGCAATGCGGTTTGCCAAAGACCAATATGATGTTATCGTGCATTATAATAAACACGAAGAAGAGGCTTTGGCGCTTTGCCGGCAGATACAAACAAATGGCGGACAGGCTTTTACCATGCAGGCAGACCTTGCAAAGCCGCAAGAGGTCAAGAATCTGGCAGAACGTGTTCTGTCTCAGCACGGTGGCGTAGATGTTTTAATCAACAACGCCGGCACAGCCCTTTATAAAATGCTATGTGACACAACCGAAGATGACTTAGAGCGTATTTTTAATATCAACATTCTTTCCATGATGACGCTGACACAAGCTCTGCTACCACCCATGATACATAAAAAAGAGGGGCATATTATTAACCTGTCCTCCATTTGGGGTCTTACAGGCGCCTCCTGCGAGGTAGCATACTCCACTACCAAGGCTGCTGTGATTGGTTTTACAAAATCTCTTGCCAAAGAATTGGGCCCTTCGGGCATACTGGTAAACTGCGTGGCACCCGGCGTGATTGATACGGATATGAATCAACAGCTTGACGAGGAAACACGCGCCGTCTTGTGTGAGGAAACACCGCTCGGAAGATTAGGCACCGCTCAGGAAGTGGCCGAAACCGTCTTTTTCTTATCCTCACAAAACAACACCTTTATGACCGGACAGGTGGTCAGCCCGAACGGCGGCATTCTTTGCTGATTAAAAGCGCTATGCCGAGCATCCCGATGGATGCTCGGCATAGCGCTTTTTATGAACTGAAATCTTCTGTTAACTCTAACAGCTCCTGCTTGCTTTTTACAAAAATTCCTTCACAAAACATGCGATAATCCTCAGGACGCAAATCCTTTACCGCTATGGGCAGCTTATAGCTGAATCGTTTTTCGCCATCTGCTTCCACTGTAAAAACGCAAATATCCCCTGCTTGCTCTGCTACAAAATATTCTGTCTGCGGCGGTTGTGTTGGCAGTGGCACAAGCGTTGTCACGGCGGCGGGCACATCTTCAATTATTTCTTCTTGTAAAGGATACGATTCCTGCTCTATACTCTGTATGATTTCTGTTTGCCGGGCAGTTTGCATTTTGATGACGCCGAAGCCAATCCCCAAACCAACCGCAAAAGCTCCCAGAAAAAGCAACGAATATAAAAACCATCTACTTTTTTTCCTTTGCACACGATACATGCGGTCTTCTTCCTTTCACGCAAAAAGGTCTTTTCTAACAATGTGCCCCATTGCCGCATGTTTTATGCCAAAATATTTATTTTCTGCCGAAAAACAGCTGTGTAACAAGCTTTTGATACATACCCCAAACGCCCTGCCTTTCAACGGTTTCCAGCGCGATAAGTTCTGTTTCTCCGATCACTTCTCCATCGGCTTTAAATATGACCTTGCCAAGAACATCACCCTGACGGACCGGCGCCGGAACTGTCTCCGGCACTTCCATTTGTTTTTCTATCTGGTTCAATTTGGCTTTGCTTACCAAAAGGTGAAAATCTTCCCCTATGCCAATTTGCACGGTATCCGAGCAGCCTTTAAGCACGGCCGGCGGCGTCAGTTCCGCCTGCGTCAGGAGGCTGTCTGCCACGGCATAATTGGCAAACCCATAGTCCAGCAATTTGGTGGCATCCGAGAATCTGTCTTTCGAGGTTTCAGAGGCAAGCACAACAGCAATCAGATTCATGCCGTTTCGCACTGCTGAAGCGCTGAGGCAATATTTAGCCACGCTGGTAGACCCTGTTTTAAGTCCGTTTGCACCCTCGTAAAATCGAATTAGCTTATTCGTGTTGACCAGTCCAAAAGCGCCCTCACGCAAGCTGTCCATCCAGATTCCCGTAAATTCTAATACCAGCGGATGCCGCACAAGCTCACGGCTCATTAAGGCAATGTCATGTGCGCTGGTGAGATGCGCCGGGTCGTCAAGGCCGTTGCAGTTGACAAAGTTCGTATCATGCATCCCCAAAGCAGCAGCCCGTTCGTTCATCATTTTCACAAATCCCTCATGACTGCCCGCTATGTGTTCTGCCAAAGCGACTGCTGCATCGTTGCCGGAAGCGACTGCCACTGCCTTTAGCATATCGCGCACGCTCATTTCCTCTCCCGGTTCTAAATACACCTGAGAGCCGCCCATAGAGGCCGCAAATTCAGAGCAACGCACCATTTCATCCTGAGAGATTCGTCCCTCATCAATCGCCTCTACCACGAGTAGCATCGTCATAATTTTGGTGACAGAAGCCGGCGGTCTTTGATCGTGGCAATTTTTTTCATACAGTATCTGACCGGTGCCTGCCTCTATTAAAATAACCGAGGGCGCCGTTAAACTGAGTTCCCCGCCCTCCTCCGCCCAAACGGGCATGGCTGAACAGATAAAACACAACACCAGGCATAAAGAAAGCAAACGCTTCATGTGCTATTCCTCCTGTTTTTTTATCACACTACCTATCCTATGCCTTTTTTCTCCCGTTATGCCTGCTTTATACCGTCAGGTTGCTTTTTATAATAAATATCCCCCCGTATAACGGGGGGTTTTTCATTTTCGGGCATAGCCCTAATACTACTGGCGACGCACAAGTGCGTTTTATATTGGCCTGCCAGCCATGCAACTATTACTTACTACCCATAAATGGGTCCCGCGGGTCGAACATACTTAGTTGATCACTTTCCTTATCTCTTTTTAGTTGTTCTTCTATATATTTCTTTATCGCTTTTGTGTTCTTCCCCGCGGTATCAACGTAGTATCCCTTACACCAAAACTCGCGGTTTCGGTAGGCAAACTTCATGTTCCCCCACTTTTGAAATATGAGTAATGCACTTTTCCCTTTCAAGTAACCCATAAAACCCGAAACGCTCATTTTGGGAGGGATACTAACAAGCATATGAATATGGTCTGGACATACTTCTCCCTCTATGATTTCTACCCCTTTCCATTGGCATAATTGGCGTAATATTTCCCTTATTTCAAGACGTTTATTTTCAAAAAATACTTTACGTCTGTATTTTGGTGCAAACACTATATGGTACTTGCAATCCCATTTGGTATGTGCTAAACTATTTGTGTCTATGGCTTCTTTTTTCATAGATAAATCCTCCAATGTGTTTTTTAGTTTCGACTGGCAGGTCGAGCTCATTATAACACATTGGAGGATTTTCTGTTCATCGGTTAACCTTTATTGAACCACGCGACTATCGCGTGGTTTTCGATATACAAAAATAGGCTGTAGCATTTTGCTACAGCCTATTTTTGCCTTATGAAAGCTCAAACATCCCCGTATAGAGCTGATAATATTTTCCTTTTTCCGAAAGCAGACTTTCGTGATCGCCCCGCTCAATTATTTCACCATTTTCCAGTACCATAATCGCATTAGAATTACGAACGGTTGAAAGCCTGTGTGCAATCACAAACACGGTACGACCTGCCATTAAGGTATCCATGCCTTTTTCTATCTGCGCCTCTGTCCTGGTATCAATCGAGCTGGTGGCTTCATCTAAGATAAGCACAGGCGGATCTGCAACCGCCGCTCTTGCAATCGATAAAAGCTGTCTTTGTCCTTGACTTAGGTTACCGCCGTCTGCGGTCAGCACCGTGTCATATCCCTGTGGCAGATGCATAATGAAGGAATGGGCATTGGCAAGACGCGCAGACGCCTCTACCTCTTCATCCGCCGCATCTAATCTGCCGTAGCGAATGTTGTCTCGCACTGTGCCTGTAAACAAATGCGCATCCTGCAGCACCATGGAAAGGGAACGGCGTAAATCCGGCTTTTTGATTTCCGTAATGGGAATACCGTCATAGGTAATCTTGCCTTCCGGCACATCATAAAATCGATTTATCAGGTTGGTTATCGTCGTTTTACCGGCACCCGTAGAACCAACAAATGCAATCTTTTGGCCGGGCTTTGCATATAAATTAATATTTTTTAACACTGTTTTATTGGGCTCATACCCGAAGGTCACATCGTCAAAACGAACATCACCGCGCACCTCAATATAAGTTGCGTTTCCATCTTCATGCGGCTTCTTCCAGGCCCAGATGCCAGTGCGTTCTTTTGACTCTGTCAGGCTTCCGTCAGCCTTTTTTTGTGCATACACTAAGGTCACCGTTCCGTTATCCTGCTCGGGTTCTTCATCAATTACCGCAAAAATACGCTCTGCACCTGCCATAGCCGTTAAAATGCTGTTAAACTGCTGCGATATCTGCGTAATCGGCTGAGAGAAAGAGCGGGTATATTGTAAAAATGAAGCAACCGTACCCAGATCGGCCGCACCAAAAATCACAAGCATACCGCCGGCTGCTGCCGTCAATGCGTAGTGCAGATACCCCAGATTACCCATGATGGGCATTAAGATATTAGCAAAAGAATGGGCATTGGTGGCCGCCCGGCACAGTTGCTCATTCAGTACATCAAAATCCTGTTTGATGGTCTCCTCACGCGAGAACACCTTAACAACCTTCTGCCCTTCTATCATTTCCTCAATATAGCCATTGATTTCGCCTAAGGCTTTAGCCTGATTTTTAAAGTAAAATCCGCTTTTGGCACCAACCTTTTTTACAACAAACAGCATAATAACCAGCATAAAAAGCACCAGCACGGTAAGTAGCGGGCTGAGTACAACCATCATAATGAAAACACCGGCTACACTGATGAAGGAAGAAATGAACTGCGGAATGCCGTGTCCCATCATCTCACGCATTGAATCCGTATCATTGGTGAAACGGCTCATGAGCTCACCATGGGTATGGGTATCGAAAAACTTAATCGGAAGTTTTTGCATCGCCGAAAACAGGTCTGTTCTCACATTTTTCAACGTTTTCGTAGAAACTGACAACATAATGCGTTGATAGAGATAAGTCGATGCAGCACCAAAGAGGTAAATCACGCCCATGATGCACAGCATACGAATCAAGCCGCTGTAATCAACATGCTTTTGACCAATTAAAGGGACAATATAATCATTGATAACAGGCTTTAAAAAGTAATTGCCCACCACATTGGCCAAAGAACTGATGATAATGCATAAAACAACGCCTGCCAGTTGCCATTTATAGGCACCCATATAGCGCAGAATGCGAAATAATGTTTTTTTAGCGTCTTTCGGTCTTTTTACCGGCCCTGGTCTTCTTGCCATTATTCCGCCCCCCTTTGCTGCGATTCATATACCTCTCGGTACACCGCATTGCTTGCGAGTAGCTCGTCATGTGTGCCGATAGCATCAATCCGACCATCTTCCATCACCACGATTTTATCCGCATCGCAAACGGAGGATATGCGTTGTGCGATGATAATGGTGGTGGTGCCGGCCAGTTCCTCACGCAGAACTTTTCTGATTTTGGCATCCGTTGTTGTGTCAACGGCACTGGTACTATCATCTAAAATAATAATCTGCGGTTTTTTAAGTAGGGCGCGGGCAATACACAGCCTTTGTTTCTGACCGCCTGATACATTCACACCGCCCTGACCCAAATAGGTTTGATAACCCTCAGGAAAGCTCATGATAAAATCGTGTGCTTGCGCTGCACGGCAAGCCTTATATACCTCTTCCTCTGTTGCATCAGGGTCTCCCCATTTTAAATTCTCCATGATGGTGCCCGAAAACAACACGTTTTTCTGCAATACCATTGAAACGGCGCGCCGTAATTCTTCAAGCCTATAGTCTCTGACATCGCGTCCGCCCACCAATACCTTGCCGGACTGCACATCATACAGGCGAGGAATCAGCTGAACCAAGCTGGTTTTAGATGAACCCGTACCACCGATAATGCCAACCGTCTCTCCCGGCTCAATGGATAAATTGATATCGCGTAACACCAGATTATTAGGGTCCTTGTGATAGGAGAACGAAACATCGCAAAACTCCACCGAAGCCCCTTCCACCTGTACGGTTGATTCGACATCAGGAATATCGAGTGTTTCATCCAGCACTTCGTTGATGCGGGCAATGGATGCACGGGTCATAACCAAATTGATAAAAATCATGGAAAGCATCATTAAAGACATTAAAATCTGCGTTACATAGCTGATAAAGCTCATCAGTTCGCCGGTTCCCATTGTTTGGCTGATAACCATATTGCCGCCAAACCAGAGCACCGAAATAATACAGACGTAAATCACAAGCTGCATAATCGGCATGTTGCAGATGACAATTTTTTCCGCCTTAAGTTGTGCTGCACGTAGGGCTTCGGCATCATCAGCAAATTTGCCATTTTCATAATCCTCACGAACAAACGCCTTAACCACGCGCATGGCAATTAAATTCTCCTGCACCGAGCCGTTCATTCTGTCATAGCAGGTGAGCATTCTTTTAAAGCGCGGAAAGGCCATACACATAATCACAATGAGTGCCGTTGCCAAAACCGGAATAGCTACCAAAAAAATAACGACCAGGCGCGGATTCACGCGGGACGCCATAATGGTTGCACTCACCAGCATAAACGGCGAACGAACAAAAACTCGAATCAGCATCATAAAAGTCATTTGCACGCTTGTTACGTCCGTCGTCAGTCTCGTTATGAGCGAGGCCGTGTTAAAACGGTCTACATTAGCAAAAGAAAATTCCTGAATTTTATAAAACACGGCCCGACGAATTCCCTTACCAAAGCCCATGGCTCCTTTTGAGGCAAACATGCCGGAAAGGGCACCAAATAAGAGGGATAAAACAGCCATTAAAACCATCATGCCGCCCGTTTGCAAAATATACGGAATGTCCCGATTTGCCACTCCAACATCAATAATTTTAGACATATAAAACGGAATCCTTATCTCTAAAAGCACTTCCAAAATAACAGTTATCGGTGCTAATATCGCATAGATTCCATAGCCCTTTAAAAAGGGCGCATATCGTTTAATCAAATGTCTCCCTCCGTTCTGTTGCTTAACACAGAGATGAATAAACCACTACTCTTCCATCATCGTTTCTAACACCTTAATCTGATAGTTATACTTCTCCTGCTTCTTTTCGCTTTCATGTATCTGCATAGCATCCTTTGGCCGCAGGGTCATAAATAAGCCATCAGGCAGTTCCTCTGCATAGGAGCGGAACGGTGCAAGAGATGTAAGCGGAATTTTTATCATATCTGACGCCTCATGACCATGGGTCTCGGAAAGTTCGCCATAGGCGCCGATAAGTTCCTCCTCTAATAAATATTGATAGGCTTCTTCGTCAACAATTTGCAAGGCTGACTGCGCCGTTGACAAAATCGCCATCAACTTCATTTGTTGCGCCTGGAAATATTCCGGATCCTGTTGCTGTGCCTCCGGGTCTAAATGGACAAAATCCAAAGAAACCAAAACCTCGCCGTCGCCGTCATAATCAATCGGCATCCGGCTCATATCATCCATAATCTGCCGTGTTACTTCATGGTCAACATACGCCTTTGACGCAAGTAAAATGCATAAGTCATTTTTCGGGGCAAACACTGTCGATTTTAAAATGGAAATAATCGCGATAAGTAACGCCAAACCCACAATTGTGGGAATTTTATAATAATCCAAAAAATATTGCCAACGCTGTCCTTTGGGCACCTCACTCAGCTTATATACATGGTCTGCCATATGTTTCCTCCTGCTTGATAAATCCATACATATTATTATAAAAGAAATCCAAAGAATTGTCAAAGAAAAACAGCCTTTGTTTACAAAACTGTCATTTTTACACAGATATGCGCGATGCCTGCCAAACCATGCACAAAATTATTCTTTCTGTAACAAACAAATTTAATAAAATATCGAAAAAAGTACTTGACAAATGAAAAATCTGTGCTATAATAACAGGGTATGGTATGGATGCTGTCTTAGCTCAGTAGGTAGAGCACTTCCTTGGTAAGGAAGAGGTCGGCAGTTCAACTCTGCTAGACAGCTCCAACAAAGAAAGCACTTGCATTAAGCGAGTGCTTTCTTCATTATTATGCAAGTTTAACTGGCCACAAGGAGGCTGCATCATGGATAAACTCTCCATTTTATTTGTTGTCATCGCCGGTATTTCCTGGGGTTCTTCCGGCGTGTTTTCTAATCAGCTGAAGTTACTGGGCTTTAGCGCTCTTCAATCGGCTACCATTCGCAGCCTGGTTGCCGCTGTTATTTTGTTTTTAATCATCTGCATAACAGATAAGAAAAAGATACGCACCTCAGCAAAAGAGCTTCCGCTATTTGCTCTTTGCGGTATTTGCACCATCGCCTCCGGCGCCTTTTACTTTTCCTCTATACAACTCACTTCGCTGTCTACGGCTGTTACCTTAATGTATACAGCGCCGATTATGGTCATGCTGATATCAGTCCTTTTTTTAGGAGAACGGTTTTCCATTTCAAAACTCATTGCCGCGCTTTTAGCTTTTGCAGGCTGCGGTCTTGTGACCGGCATTATCGGCGGCCTTCGTTTTAACTTTTTAGGTATTTTATATGGCCTTTTGTCCGGCTTTTTCTATTGTATGTATACCATCTTAACTAAAATCAGCACGCGCCGCGGAAACGAGTCATTAACCACAACGGCTTACAGCTTCCTCTTCGGTGGTGTGTTTGCTATTTTTATCTGCCAACCCGGAGCAGCCTTTTCCGTACTTGCCGATGTTCCGTCGCAGTCGATTCTCTGGGGTTTGGGAATCGGTCTTTTTTCCGGTGCACTCCCCTACTTTTTCTACACACTCAGCATGCGTAAGCTGCCGGCCGGCGTGGCATCGGCACTCTCTGCCATTGAGCCTATGACGGCCACGATCGTGAGCGTTTTATTATATCACGAAAAGCTGACTATAAGTGCTCTTTCTGGCATTTTGCTGATTCTTACCTCGGTTGTGATTTTAAGTCGTGTGAAAGAGGAATCATAAATCGTCAAACGCGCATAAAAAATACCGATAGACCAATGGTCTATCGGTATTTTTTATGTAGAAACTTATTTTGCTACGGCTTCTTTCAGGCCTCTGCCTGCTTTGAAAGCGGGAACAACAGATGCAGCAATTTTGATAGCTGCGCCGGTCTGCGGGTTCTTGCCTTCGCGAGCTGCGCGTTTTCTGGTTTCAAAAGTGCCGAAACCGATTAAAGAAATTTTTTCACCCTTCTTCAGTTCTTCAGTAATGGTAGCGGTGAAAGCACCCAGCATTTTTTCAGCATCTTTCTTAGAAACCTCTGCCTTTGCGGCAATAGCAGCCACTAATTCTGACTTATTCATTTTTACAACCTCCAAAAAATTTTTTCATGTACTTTTATTATAACCTTCTTATACATGTTTGTCAATGCTATTTTTGCCAATTTTTGTGCGTTTTTACACAAATTTTTTTAATTTTGTGATTTTTTCTATAAAAAATTAGGAAAACATCATGATTTATCGTAAAATACTGTAACATTTCACGAAGAAATCATTTAAAAACACGCACCGACGCCCCACTTTTAGCATAGAATATAAGCAGTAACCCACTAAAAAGGCGGTGTTTTCATGCGTTTGGGCGCAAAACGATATGTTTCTCTTGGCTCTCGTCGGCCAAAAAATAAAAAGATTTCTGCCTGCCTCATCCTGCTTACTGTTGTGGCACTTTGTTTTTATTTGTTTATGTATTATGTCAATATGATTCAACCGCTTATGATATCCCTTGCAGAAAGTCATGCCAAAATCCTTGCTGAACAAATCACCGCTCGTGCTGTTTCGGATCTATTTGTTAACACGCATGACAGCGATTTTATAAGCATTTCGCATTTAGACGACGGCTCTGTCAGCAGTCTGCAGGCAAATCTTGCGGGCATCAATCGTCTTCGTGCCCTTGCCACTTCCAAAATTCAGGAAGCCCTGGAAAAGAATCACGAAACAACCTTACAGATACCAATGGGCACGCTTACGGGTTACGAACTGTTTTCAGGCTTAGGTCCTTCGCTGCCCATCCGCCTCGATACATATGGTAACACTCTCGTTGAATTTAAAAGTAACTTTGTTGAAAGCGGCATCAATCAAACCCGTCTGGAGGTTTTTTTGCAGGCCAAAACAAATGTGGGAATCGTTTTACCTACTTCGAAAATCAATCGCGAAATCACCACTGTTTTACCTGTTTTTCAAACGGTTTTATTGGGTGACGTACCTGATAACTATGTTAATATAGACCGCATGGGTGAGGCGTTTGAAGATGATGTTTTAGATATTATCGGATAAGCAGATTGTCATTTTTTTCATTTTTTCTCATACACTGATAACAAACTGCCGACGAACAGGTAAACTATAAAAAGGAGCGTAAAACATTGGCTTTTTCAGACAGAGAGCTATTGGCAAGGCTCGTACAATGCGAAGCAGGGGGTGAAGGCGATAACGGCATGCGTGCGGTTGCCAGCGTGGTTATGAATCGTGTTCGGGCACCCGGTGGTGAATATGCTCGTGTTGGCCAGGGTAGCATTCGAAACATTATTTTTCAGGAAAACCAATTTACATGCACAAAGGAGATTGTCGGCGGTGTGTATAATCCGCAAAATATATATAACATGCGCCCCGAAGCCATTCACTATTCCATCGCCGACTGGGCCATTGCCGGAAACAGGTTACCGCCACTTGGTCAGGCACTTTGGTTTTTTAATCCATACATGCCGACCTGCCGACAAAATTTTCCCAGCCGTGTAGGCATCTTTATCGTACGGGTCGTGAACCACTGCTTCTACAATCCCACCGATGCCTATTTTGAAACCTGATCTCATCAAAACAGAAAGGATGTTAAACATGGATGCACAAATTTCTCATGAAGTCAACGCCCGAAGCTATAACGAAATGTCATCTGATTCTATGAACACGCAAAACGCCGCCGATTCCGGCATGCGTCTGCACCCCGCCTTATCCGACAGCGACGAGAGAATCCCCATCACCCTGCCCGATTCTCCTACCATGGAGGCACAATCGATAGAGCAAGCTTACCAGGATTCTTTTCAGGCGGTACTCGCTGCCAACATCGGCTACTATGTCGTGATTGAATTTTTAATCGGCACATCCAATCTGACGGAAAAAGAGGGCCTTTTATATGCCGTTGGCAACAACTTCGTCACCCTCTACGAAGCCGAGACCAATCGCTACATCGTGTGCGACTTATTCTCCATTAAATTTGTCACCATCTACAACCAGCGTACCCGTCCGCGCAGCCGTATGAACAACAGTTTAAACAGAGCGGCCAACTCACCCACCTCATCAGGTAACTATGGGCGCAGATTATTTTAGAAACCTTGTATACATAAAAGAGACTGTAGCAACTGCTACAGTCTCTTTCTTACTCTTCTATCCATGCAAAACTGCCGGAGAGCAAAGTGACGGTTTCCTTCCCCACCGTGAGGAGGCCTCCTTCTGTTGTGCCCTGTAAAATTGTTCCGTCTGCTTGTTCTATTTTACACGTGCAGGCAACAATCGGTGTGACAAGGGGAATGTGACCGGCCATAACGGCCAGTTCTCCTTCCACTCCGCGCACAGACAATGCGCATACCTCACCTTTAAAAATCTGCCCATCGGGCGAGGATATCAAAAGCTCGTAGGTGTTCATTGTGCCACCTTCTTCGCCTTTGCCACAGCCTCGTCAATGGTGCCTACAAAAAGGAAGGCCGACTCCGGCAAATCATCATGCTTACCTTCAATGATTTCTTTAAAACCGCGTATGGTTTCATGAAGCGGTACATATGTGCCGGCAAAACCGGTAAATTTTTCGGATACTGTAAACGGCTGCGATAAAAATCTTTGCAGCTTTCTCGCTCTTTGCACCAACAACTTATCTTCGTCTGAAAGTTCATCCATACCCATAATGGCAATGATGTCCATCAGTTCCTGATACCGCTGCAAAATGCGCTGCACTTCTTTGGCCACACTGTAATGCTCCTCACCTAAAATCTCAGGCGACAAGATGCGGCTTGTGGATTCAAGCGGGTCTACCGCCGGGTAAATACCCTGTGACGCAATGCTACGGGATAAAACGGTTGTGGCATCCAGATGCGTAAAAGTCGTGGCAGGAGCCGGATCTGTTAAGTCATCGGCCGGCACATAAACTGCCTGAATAGAGGTAATCGAGCCACTTTTTGTTGAGGTGATACGCTCCTGCAAGGTACCCATTTCCGTAGCCAGGGTCGGCTGATAACCAACGGCCGAAGGCATACGACCCAAAAGCGCCGAAACCTCACTACCCGCCTGCGTGAAGCGGAAAATGTTATCAATAAACAAAAGCACATCCTGGTGCGCTTCATCTCTGAAGTATTCTGCCATGGTAAGGCCGGAAAGTGCCACACGCATTCTGGCACCCGGAGGCTCGTTCATCTGTCCATAAACCAAGGTGGTTTTACCCAAAACGCCCGATTCCATCATTTCATTATATAAGTCGTTTCCTTCACGGGTTCGCTCACCCACGCCCGTAAACACCGATAAGCCACCATGCTGCTTGGCAATGTTATTGATAAGCTCCATAATCAAAACGGTTTTGCCTACACCGGCGCCGCCAAATAAGCCGATTTTACCACCCTTGGAGAAAGGACAAATTAAATCAACAACCTTGATACCGGTTTCTAAAATTTCAGCTGATGTTGAAAGCTCGTCATAAGAAGGCGCAGGACGGTGAATATTCCAGCGCTCAACACCTTCGGGCGCCGACTTGTTATCCACAACATCACCCAGCACATTAAAAATTCTTCCCAAGGTTTGTTCGCCAACCGGCACACTGATGGCTTTTTGTGTGTCTAACACCTCTGTTCCGCGTTTTAGACCGTCCGTTGATGACATAGCTATGCAACGAACTGTGTTATCGCCTATGTGTTGCGCAACCTCAACGGTCAGCTGTTTTTCCCCGTTTTGCATGGTTAATGCATGATAGATAGCAGGTAACTCTCCCTCGGGAAAACGAACATCGACAACAGGACCCATAACCTGTGCAACAACACCTGTATGTTGATTCGGCATATTCATAACCTCCTTATTCACCGCTGCCTGCGATAATTTCCGTAATTTCCTGTGTGATGGCACCCTGTCTTGCACGATTATAGGCAAGGCTTAAGTCATCAATCATCATCTGTGCATTTTTACCGGCAGAATCCATGGCCATACGCCGTGCTGCCACTTCGCTGGCAAAGCTTTCCTTCACACAATGCGTCAATATTCCGGCCACATATTCCGGAATGGCAGCGTTTAAAACTGTTAACTCATCCGGCTCAAATACGGCCGAACAAGAGGCTGTTCCTTCCTTTTTTTCAAGGGGCAGAACCCATGTGAGAGTGGGTTCCTGCGCCATCATCGACACATATTTTGTGCTGACGATGCCCAGCGCATCATATGCCCCTTCGGCAAACTCGTTACAAAGCGTTTTTGATAGCTCAATGGCTTCTTTATACGAAAAATGCTCGGCCGAATAAAAGGTGCCTCCAAAACGGTCATGCGCGCGTTTGCCGATAGGAATATAGATGACATCTGAAAACTGGCGCACAAAACGAAAGATGTTGGCATTATAGCCACCGGCTAATCCTCTGTCACCCGCAATCACAATTAACTTAACCCGCTCTGCCTCACGCTTTTGCATGTAGGGACTTTTGGCACACTCGGCCGATTGCGAAAGCTGTTCAACCATGAGCGATAAGGCTTTTGCATACTCCCTGCCTTTATGCATCGACTCCGTGGCCTTCTTAATTTTTGAAGAAGCCACAAGTCCCATTGCCTTAGTTGTGTGCAGGGTGGATTGCACACTTTTTATACGGGTTCTGAGTTTTTTAGTATCTGCACCCATCACTGCCACCTCTGCATATCGCCAAGTGCCTGTTTAAGTGTTTCCACATCTTCATCTTCATAATAGCCCTGTTCAAAGCGCGCCAGTAAATCGGCATATTTTCCTTCCAGCACCTCGTACAGATGCTGTTCATACGCTGCCACCTTATTGACGGGTACTTCATTTAAATATCCGTTAATAACGGCATAAATGATGGCCACCTGGCAGCCCACCCGCACAGGTGCATTGCGTTTTTGCTTCAGCACCTCCACAATGCGCTCACCCAAGGCAAGACGAGCCTTGGTGTCTGCATCCAGGTCACTGCCAAACTGCGAAAACGCCTGCAATTCTCTATACTGCGAATACAAAAGCTTCAGTTCACCTGCCACTTTTTTCATGGCCTTAATCTGTGCCGAACCACCCACACGGCTGACGGAAATACCGGGGTTAATAGCCGGCATAACACCAGCGTGGAAAAGCTCTGTTTCCAAAAAGATTTGACCGTCTGTGATGGAAATAACATTGGTCGGAATGTAAGCCGAAACGTCGCCTGCCTGTGTTTCAATAATCGGCAGTGCCGTGATAGAGCCACCGCCGTATTCCGGTGCCACGCAAGCCGCACGCTCCAAAAGGCGGGAATGCAAGTAGAATACATCACCGGGATAGGCTTCACGACCCGGCGGTCTGCGAATCAGCAAGGAAAGCGCACGGTAGGCCACCGCATGCTTGGATAAATCATCATAAATAATCAAAACATCCTTGCCCTGCTCTCTGAAGTATTCCGCCATAGCGCAACCCGAATAGGGCGCCACATATTGAAGCGGTGCCGTTTCAGATGCCGAGGCAGAAACAATAATAGTATACGCCATGGCACCCGCTTTAGCAAGCTGATTGGCAAGCTGAACCACGGCCGTATTTTTTTGACCAATGGCCACATAAATACAGATGACGCCAGTATCTTTTTGGTTGATAATCGTGTCGATAACAATTTCTGTTTTACCTGTCTGGCGGTCGCCGATAATCAGCTCACGCTGCCCGCGGCCGATGGGAATCATACTGTCAATGGCCTTAATACCTGTTTGCAAGGGCACGGAAACACTTTTTCTTTCAATGATGCCGGGTGCCTCTGACTCGATAGGTCTTGTCTCTTTTGTTGCAACCTCACCCTTACCGTCGATGGGTTGACCCAACGCATCCACCACACGACCCAATAACGCTTCTCCGACGGGTACAGCCAGCACCTTGCCGGTTCTGCGAACAGAAGAGCCTTCATGGATGTTGTTACGGTTGGATAAAAGTGCTACAGAAACCGTTTCACTTTCCAGATTTTGTGCCATGCCAAAGCTGCCATCTTCAAATTCAAGCAATTCACTTGCCATGCATTCCTTCAAACCATATACTCTGGCTATGCCGTCACCAACCAGGATGACCGTGCCGGTTTCCTTCATTTCAATCTGAGATTCGTAGTTTTTAATTTGTTCTTTTATAATATTGCTGATTTCTTCTGCACTTCTACTCATTATGCATCACTTCCTTTATATCGTGCAAGCGGCGACGCAAACTGCCGTCCATAATCTTGCCGTCAATCTCGACGACAACACCGCCCATCAGGTCTTTTTCTATACAAAAATCCGCTGTAACTGCATGACCGCATTTTTTCTCAAGTGCCCGTATAAGCGCCTCTTTCTCCCGATCATTCAGTGCTATGGCACTGGTTACGGTCGCTTTCGAGCTACCCGCCCAAACGCTATAGAGATTCTGATAGGCCTCGATGCAGCCATACAACTTCATGATGCGGCCGTTTTTACATAACAATTGCAAAAATGCAATAATCTGCTCGGGTACGGCGCCAGCAAATGCTTTCTCAATAACCGCAAGGCGTTCGCTCATGGGAATGTTGGGAGCATTCAAGAGTTCAAAATATCCCGGATTTTCCTCAAAAACAGCCTGCACCGTTTGTAAGGCCTCGGCATATTGCTGCTCGCATTCGTTTTCCCGCGCTAAAGAAAAAAGGGCTGTTCCATATTCCTTATTCATCAGCGCCTCCTCCATCTATTTCCGAGATAAAGGAATCAATCATACTTCTGTGGTCTTCTGTGTTCATTTCACGATTCAGTAATTTTTCTGTCAGCAAGCCGGAAACCTCTACGATTTCACGGCGGATATCATCAGCTGCTTTCTTACGCTCAAGTTCTGCCTCTACTCTTGCATTTTGCATAATACTTTCGGCTTCATCCTGCGCTTTTGCCAAAATGCTACTTTCACGCCTTCTGGCGTGCTCTGTCGCATCCTGCAGGATGGAATCTGCCTGTGCTTTGGCATCCTCCATCTGCTCATGCCATGCTTTTTCATCGGCCCGGGCTGAAAGTTTGGCTTGCTCTGCCTGTTCATAATCTCGGTTGATTTCGGATTCACGTTCAGCCAGGATCTTTCTAACAGGCTTAAATAAGAATTTTTTTACGGCCCAAAACAAAATGACAAGATTGGCAAGCGAAATTAAAATATTCCACAGATTTACCGAAATGACTTCTAAATTCTGCATGCTTCTTCACTTAGCCTTTCTATTTACAAATGAAAATATTAACCCAGCGCCCGCATCAAGGTGTTAACAAAAAGATTCGGAGCCACGAAAATCAATAAAATAGCAACAACCAAGGCATAAAGACCTGTTGTTTCCGCAATGGCACAACCCATCAACATAGTGCTTGTAACAGCACCTTTGCTTTCAGGTTGACGTCCAATGGCTTCGCAAGCCTTAGCAACGGCGTTACCTTCACCAATACCGGGACCGATACCGGCCACCATAGCCACACCGGCACCAAGCGCACAACCACCTAAAATAATACCAATTGCAAGTTCTAACATGTTACATTACCTCCAAATTTTTCTTTTTATTTCTTTTGTTTTTTCGTTCCATATATGCCTCATACGGGAATCCACCCGAAACATACATCATCGTAAGCATCGCAAAAATATAGGCTTGTAAACAGCCACTAAAAATGTCAAAATAGACCGAAAGCACCGCGGGCAAACCAATTCTAAATAAGGGGAAGTCTCCTAAAGCGCCGGGAATCCAGCCCAGCACCAATCGTGATAGTCCTTGCATACCTGCCGCTATCAAAACGGAAATAACAGTTCCCGAAAGCACATTTCCATAATGACGAAACGCCATGGATAAGGGCGTTGCCAGTTCGCTGATAATATTGAGCGGGGCCATAGCCACGGGATTTGCAAAACTCTTAATGTACTCAAGGGGTCCTGCCTTACATTTATAAAACGTAATAAGCACAAACACCAAAACAGCCCAACCCGCCACGACATTAAGATCAGATGTTGGCGGAAACAAACCGCACAACGATAGCAAGCTTGAAAAAGCAGACAGACCGAGCATTGCCGCTATAAAAGGCGAAAAACCGGCAAAATATGACCCCATGCCATCTTCCACTAAACGGTCTACTTTTTCAACAATCCATTCAGCAATATGTTGCCTGATCAAAAGTTTTTTTGTGCACATGCCGTGAGTTAAATACAGACAAAGGCCTGTAACCGATATAATAACCATCCACGAATTAATCTGTGCCTCTGTTATAGGCAAATCCTGAATAGGCAAAGGCAATGTGAAATAAATTTGCGCACCTGTGATGGCGATACCTTCTGTCGGCACTGCTGTCATAATTTTAAGAACGATGGCCACCAATATCGGTATAATCATCATCGCTATATAGCAAATATCTACCGCCATAAAGCGAACACTCTTTTTTCTCAATCCAATATCACCTCTAATCACTCTGCCGGGCTCTTAGTTTTTTTGTTTTCAAAAAATGCTCTGAGCGCTATGGCAATTCGCGGAAAGAACAAGGGAACAACCACAGACCATTCATGAAAACAAGGCACCAAAAAACCAAGCATAACGATCACCAAAAGAAGCATGTTCCTGTATAGCTGAGATACCTTCATGCTAACGGCAGCTTCCTTCTTCTCTTTTGTGACCGCACGCTGCACGGTGAGACCCATAAGGAAAAAATTCAAAACAGCTACAAAGCCACCCAAAAGATTTCCCCAAAGCACCGTCAGCTTCCACCAACCGGCCACCAAAAAAATGGCCTGCATGAGCACACTCAGCAAAACTACCCAGCATGCTATATATTTTGTCTCTTTTATGACCGTTTTATCTATTTTTTTTATTGTCATCAACCTCGCATTCTGCCCTCTATGCGTTATGCCTGTTTAGCGAAAATCATCGGGGCGTTCTTCGCTTTTGCCAAAAGCATATAAAATGGCTTTTGCAATACGCTCTGATGCCAAACCGTCACCATACGGGTTCACTGCGTGACTCATGGCATCGTAGGTTGCCCGGTCATCAAGCAGTTCATTGGCAAGGCGAAGCACCACATCACCATCGGTGCCGGCAATTTTAACCGTACCTGCATACACAGCTTCGGGGCGTTCGGTTTCGCTTCTCAATACCAATACGGGTTTACCGAGCGAAGGTGCCTCTTCCTGCAAGCCGCCGGAATCTGTCATAACGAAATAACATTTGTTCATCAGGTTATGCAGTTCTTCCACATCAACCGGTGCAATCAGGTGAATCCGTTCATGTCCGCCCAGCACCTCCTGCGCCGTCTGCTGCACAACAGGGTTTAAGTGCACAGGGTAAATCACCTGCACATCTTCATGGTCGTCTACCATTTTTCTCACAGCACCCAGGATGTTATATAAGGGTTCGCCCAGGTTTTCACGGCGGTGCGCCGTTAACAAAATCACGCGACCCTTCGAAAAATCAATCTCCTGCAATTCCTTGGTCTGAAACTGATAATCCGGCGTTACGGTGTGGTGCACCGCATCAATCACGGTGTTGCCGGTGACAAAAATCTGTTCCTCAGGCACTAACTCCTTGAGCAGATTGTTTTTATTGTTCTCTGTAGGCGCAAAATAAAGGTCGGTCAGCGCTGTTGTCAGCTTACGGTTCATTTCCTCGGGATAGGGAGAAAACTTGTCGTATGTGCGTAGGCCGGCTTCTACATGCCCTACTTTTACTTTGCAATAAAAGGCTGCCAGAGCACCTGCAAAGGTTGTTGATGTGTCACCATGCACCAGTACGATATCCGGCTGCGTCTCCTTCATCACGCCTTCTAAACCGTTCAGGGCGCGGGATAAGATAGAAGAAAGCGTTTGTCTGTCCTGCATGATGTCTAAATCATAATCAGGCGTAATGTCAAAGCGACGAAGCACCTGGTCAAGCATCTGTCTGTGCTGCGCCGTAACGCATACAATTGATTCAATTGCATCATATTTTTCCAGTTCCTTCACAAGGGGTGCCATTTTAATGGCTTCGGGTCTTGTACCAAAAACCGTCATAACCTTTATCTTTTGCATGATATTCTCCAATCTGCCGTTCTGCATCGGCAAGGTAATAGAAAGGCTTCTGTCGCAGAAAAACTCACAGAAACGCTCGCATAATCCTTCTCTTATGTATGGAAGAAAGGCTTAACAACAAAAGTGTTAAGCCTTTTATCTTACTGTTCTTTTTTCTCCGTTTCTTGTGCTACCTCTTCGGTCTCTCCTTCTTCATTCCGACTAATTAAAGTGAAAGCAAAAAGCCCAAACAAAACAATAGAGGCAATTAAAATCAGCGCGCGGGAAACATCGGTAATCAGCATAACAATCGCGCTGATAGCAAGGATTGCCGATAAACCATACAGAATGATAACCGTACTTTTATGGGAAAAACCGCGGTCAATCAATCTGTGATGCAAATGCCCCCTGTCCGGCGCCATAATCGGCTGCCCCTTAATAATTCTGCGAATGATGGCAAAAAGCGTATCAAAAATGGGTAAGCCCAGCACCAAAAACGGCACTGCGAAAGCCACATAGGTTTTAAAGGGACCCTGGATGGATATACACGCTAAAATAAACCCTAAGAATGTAGCACCCGTATCTCCCATAAAGAGTTTGGCTGGGTTAAAGTTATACGGTAAAAAACCAAAGCAGGCACCTGCTAAGGCCGCCGCCATAACAAGCAAGGTGATGGACGTGCTGTGCTCAATTAAAAGGATGGATAAAAGTGCTACCGCCGCAATGGAAGAAACACCGGCCGCCAAACCATCTAACCCGTCAATCAGGTTTACAGCATTGGTCACACCCACAATCCAGAACACGCTGCCTGCAATCGAAAGCCATTCGGGAATCGAAAACAAAACGCCGGTAAAGGGATTGCGAACGGCAAACACGCGAACGCCCAAGAGGACGGGAATTAAAGCCGCCACAATTTGAATGATAAACTTAAGCATGGCCGGTCTGGGCTTGACATCATCAAACATGCCCAAAACAACCACGATTAAGCTGCCGATTAAAATACCAACCAGATTCCAGTTAACGCTGCCGTTTGGCAACATGAAGTTGCCAAAGCACAAAACGCTGACTAAAAACCCGTAAAAAATACCCAGGCCACCCAAACGCGCTTTTGGTTCTTTATGCATGCGACGGCCGTCTTTGGGCACATCAACCGCACCAATTTTAAAGGCGAGCCGTTTAGCAAGCGGCGTTGCGGCAAAAGCCATAATTAAGGCAACAATAAATGAAAAAACAATATAAAGTCCGTTATTCTGATTCATAACCAAGTTCCTTTCCGACCTATGTATCGGTATCTATAGGATGATATTAAATTATATACTGTATTCACTTTTTTGTCAAGTTTTTCCGTCTTTCGTTCAAAAAAAATTAAGATAATTTTACCCTCCGTTTTTCAGGGAAAATCATCTTAATTTTTCTTTGCACTCCGGTGCCTTTTGAATCAACTCTTCCTTCTTTAATCGACTCATTTTTTTAATTTCCGCTTCCCGCTTTAAGGCTTCTGACTTTTCACTGTACGACTCACTGTACAGAAGCGTAACCGGCCGTCTTGAACGGGTATATTTCGCACCTTTTCCGCTATTGTGCGTGTCGATACGTTCTTCTAAATGGGTTGTCCAGCCGGTGTATAAGCTATTGTCGGCGCAACGGAGTACATACACATAATGTTGTCTTGGTTCTGCGTTCATAGTCTGTCCCCCTTCATATTCATGTAGCAGAACGAGGTTTTATTATACTCCAAAATCATACCGCTGTCAAATCCACCTCGCCCATAACAATAGTATAAAATTCTCCATTGTAAAATAATAACTATCCCCCGTATACGGGGGGTCATTTTCGGGCATAGCCCTAATGCTACCGGCGACGCACAAGTGCGTTTTATATTGGCCTGCCAGCCATGCAACTGTTACTTACTACCCATAAATGGGTTGTGTGTATTGTGCCGCTATGCGGAGGGGTCCGGGGGGCAGAGCCCCGGTCGCTTCATGGGGTGCGGGGGAGACATGGAGTAAGGCATTGTGTCAAGTCTAGGACGCCGACAGAATGCGCTTAATCCAGTCGTTCTTTTGTCAGGTGGATACACCTGCAAAAGAAC
Source organism: Oscillospiraceae bacterium (assembly GCA_015068555.1). GTDB lineage: Bacteria > Bacillota > Clostridia > UBA1381 > UBA9506 > UMGS755. Next base: position 77,092 of record SVKI01000003.1, read on the forward strand.
TTCCTAAAAAATGTATAGTAGAACTTCTTTCTCAGTTGTCACTTGCGTTCCACCTGCAGAAAGAAGAACTGACGTAGGGACTTCTGCAACGCAGAAGTCCCTACCTCATGTCCCGCGTTTTTGCTACTTCGCGTGCCCCGAAGGGGTATTGTCTCACAAAAGTAGGCCAGCCCGGCAGGGCATCTACTACGAAAATGCAGCGCATTTTCTACAACCCCTCCACCAAGCTACGCTTGGTCCCCCTCCCCTTGCACAGGCTGAGCAAGAGAGGAGGTTTTGGCCAAACTTGCCATACATATTACACATGAAAGTTTTTACATCATTTTACTATGATTTTGGGTTCATCGGTTAACCTTTTTGGAACCACGCAGACTTAGCGTGGTTTACGTTATACAAAAAAGGCTGTAGCTTTTGCTACAGCCTTTTGTATTATTCTTGCTCTAAAGCCAGTGTTCTCGTCGTCAGGTCACATACCTCTGCCGGACCGTAGTACTGAATAGCGCCCGGGTATACATAAGCAGTTTCCACTGCCCACGCCTCTCTCCGTGCTTCAAAATACTTAAACGGCTTGCCGTCAAGCTCCACAAGTGCCTTTTTGATAACCGGCTTATCTTCGCCGTGGCGTCTTTCGATGTTCATCATCTTGGTAATCGGCATACCACCTGCAATCCATTCAGAAGCAGGCTTAGAAAGATTGGAGATCTTGGATAGATAGCCATTGTAACCATACTGAATTAGCATGAATGCATTGTAGCCTAAAGAATAGCAATAGTCAGCATCAAAGTTAGACGGGAATGCACATCTGCCTTCATAACCAAAGAAATGGTGAATGGGCGAGAATTTACCCTTATAAGTGCCTGCCTTCTTTCTTGCAGCCAGTTTATCTGCAACCAGTGCAGAGAACAGCTTTTCAGATTCAATCAAAGAAACCTGCACGTTGCCGTGGGGGTCTCTTTCTAAGAACAGCTGCTGCTGAATGCCCTGGGGCAGAATTGCAAACACTTCCATAGAAGCCTTGGTCAGGCCGTTTTCAATGAAGGCATATTTTTCTTCCCAGGTCGGAAGGGCATTGAATGCATCTGCTTTAGAGCCTGCTAAAAGCTCATTGATTTCAGCAATTAAAACGGCAAATTCGGGAACAAATTCCACAACACCTTCAGGGATAATGGCAACACCGAAGTTCATGCCGTTTGCCGATCTTGTAGCTACAGAATCAGCAATAAAATCAGCAATTTGAGAAAGAGACATTTTTTTAGCAGCCACTTCTTCGGAAATCAGGCAGATGTTTGGCTGTGTTTCAAGAGCACATTCCAGCGCTACATGAGAAGCGGAACGACCCATAACCTTTACAAAATGCCAATATTTTTTAGCAGAGTTTGCATCTCTTTCAATGTTACCAATTAATTCACTGTATGTTTTAGTTGCTGTATCAAAACCAAAGGAACATTCAATATCTTCGTTCTTTAAGTCCCCGTCAATGGTTTTCGGGCAACCGATTACCTGAACACCGGTGTTGTTTGCTGCAAAATATTCAGCCAAAACAGCCGCGTTTGTGTTAGAATCATCACCACCGATAATAACAATTGCCGTGATGCCATGCTTTTTGCAAACCTCAGCTACAATAGCAAACTGCTCGTTGGTTTCAAGCTTGGTTCTGCCGGAACCAATAATATCAAAACCGCCTGTATTTCTATATTCATCAATATAGGCATCGTCAAAAACCAGATAATCATCTTCAATGAGACCAATCGGACCATTTTTAAAACCGTACAGTACATTTTCGGGATTGGTCGATTTTAATGCATCGTATAAACCGCAGATAACATTGTGTCCGCCCGGAGCCTGACCGCCGGAAAGGATAACGCCCACAACCTGCTTCTTAGCTTCGGATGTGTTCTGACCCTTCTGGAACACAATTTCTTTCTTACCATAGGTATTGGGGAACAAAGCCTGAATTTTTTCGCAATCTGCTACACTTTTTGTTTCAGCACCTTCTGAGACGCTGATTTCTGCAATGCCGTTTCTCAGCATTTGCGGCAGCTTCGGCGTGTACGCATATCTGGCTTTTTGCAATGATGAAATTTCCATACTTCTACTCCTTAACACATTATTTTATTCATTTGCACTATTGTAACACAACAGGGGCAAAAAGTAAAGCGATAGTTTAAAAAGCGACATATTTTTTCACGATTTTGACAGGTTAAACAAACAACCGCCATTTGCAGGCGGTTGTAAAATATCATTTAAAATTGTCACAAAATACCGGGTTACTCAATATAGCCGTGTGCTTGTAGCCATTGAATTGTTTGGGTGAAGTTCTGGTTAAATCCAAACCATATTTGGTGGTCGCCTTCTCCCCTGTCAACGCATACAACCAGCGAATAATTCCGCTCCTCCGGCCTGACCTCTGTCTCCACAATCTTATCTTCTGTTACCGTAACATAACCGGCAGCCTCGCGAAGTCTATAGTCGTGTGCGCTAATCTCTTCAAAACGCAAGACCTCTAAATCGTTCCTGATGCATGCAAGCAGTTCTTCTTTTTCTGCGCCGTAAATTTGTTTATTGTCTTTGTTCGTCCATTCCAGATATTTAATATTCTCCGGATGCAGGCGAATGTTAGGATACATATTGTCTTTGGCTGCCTTTGTGCTGAACAGGTCATAGAGCGCCTCAGGCTCCACATAGTACACACGGTTGATGCATTCTCCGCCTGTGGTTTGGTAACCGTAGTAGACCTGCACTTTTCCTTGCTTTAGCGCCTCTTTGCGTGTTATATTACCACCGGCGATTGCCGTCTCGTGCAGTTTTTGTACAGCCTGTATACTCTCTGCGTCCGTCAGGCGAACGGCATGAGAACCATTTGACTCCCACTCTTTTTCCCAGTTGTATGTATAGAAATAGCCCGCATAGACTTTTTGAATGTTTGCCGTTTCCGGTACATGTGTGCCATAACCAAACAGGTTAAAGTCAATGGCTGAATAAGCCAAGAGGAGTATTACGCCTAAAACCACGAAGCCTTTATAGTAACGCCAGATTCTGAGGCTCTTTAAAAGCAAAGCCTTCGCCACTGCATAGCCCAAAAGGGCAAAGAACAATGCCAACAATACATGCGGTGCACCGTCCAGTGAACCGACAGAACGCACAAAAGCACTACCAACCAGCATCGTGCAAATGCTGACACCATACAAAAACAGGGGACGCATAAAATCAAACGCCGTCACATCGCCTGCGCGCTCTGCATCACGCTTATGATACAGCCATAAGCCCAGTCCAAGAAATAACAGAATGTAAATGCCTGCCAAAACGGGAATCCACCAAATCGGCTCACTATTTACAAACTGGGGATAGTAGATTGGAGTGATTTGTAATAAAAATTCCAAAACTTCATCTGCGCCGTTTGATGTGTAGCCAAACAGCCATCCGTCTAAAAGATATGAGCAAAGGGCCGTCAAACCAACCGGCAAAAAGCAAAAGACAAAGATAAACACAAGCTGTGCTATCGAGCTGCCTGTCAAAATTCCAACAAAAAACGAAAAGCTCAAAATTGCCGCACCCGATAAAAGCTGACCGCCAACCCAGTCGGCGATGATGGGAAGAGGCAAGATTTTGGCATAATCGCCCCACAAATTCATACCCATTAATATAAGTGCATTCACTAAAATCGGTATTGCCATTAAAATAAAACCGCTAAGAAGGGAAGTAACATATAATTCCGTGCGCGTTACCGGCAACGCGTGCAAAAGGGTTGCACTTCGTACATTTTGCAAATAGCGAACCATGCACAACGCCAAAAGAACCGCCGCGGCAACCAGCAACACAAACATGCCTCCATCGTTTAAAAGCAGGCTGCTGATTGTATCCGGAAAGCGTTCTGCCCGCTCTAACAGGCTCTCTTTATCCCTGCACAAAATGCGAAACGGCGATACAAAAAACAAAAGCAAGGTATAAAACGCCGAAACCCACCAAAAGCGTTTTAATTGAAAACGAAGAATTCCCGTTTTAATGAAGGATGTTTTTAAAGTCATATCCCTTACCTCCCAACTCATAAATGAAAACTTCTTCCAATGTCAGTGGAATCAAATCAGCTAAAATCGGATTAAACCGGTGTACTGCTTCCAATATTGACTCCTTTTCGCCACGCAAGATAAGCAGATGCACCCTGCCGCTTTCCGTATGATTTAAAACAGAAAGAGAAGCCTCAAGCTCTGCAGGGAATTCCTCTGCAAAGGCCAGTTGCAATTTAAATGTATCAGACTTCATGTCGGATAATGCTTTTTGCAGAATCACCTCTCCTTCATGCAAAATGCACACATAATCGCACACGTCTTCAAGCTCGCGCAGATTATGGCTGGAAATCAAGACGGTTACTGCTCTTGTTTCAACTTCCTGTAAAATAACACTCCAAACCTTTTTGCGCATCACAGGGTCAAGTCCGTCAACCGGTTCATCCAGGATAATCACCTCCGGGCAACAGCTCATGCAAATCCAGAACGCCACCTGCTTTTGCATACCCTTTGAAAAGCGTGCCACCCTTTTTTTCTCATCGAGTCCGAAAAGCGCACCCAGTTCTTTATATTTCTCCCAGGAAAAAGAGGGAAACATAGTGCTATAAAATTTCGCCATATCACGCGGCGTGTAGGTTGCCGGAAAGTATAAATCATCCGGTATGTATGCTATCTTTTCTTTAATGGCCGGATTGTCATACACGGTTTGACCGTCCACCGTAATGGTGCCGCCATTTGTTCGATAAACGCCGCACAGACACTTAATCAAAGTGGTCTTGCCTGAACCGTTCGGTCCCACAAGGCCGAACACCGTTCCGCGCTGAACGGATAGACTCACATCGCGAAGGGCCGTGTGGTCATCAAACCGTTTGGTCACTTTTTGAATTTCTATCATAACTCTTCTCCTCCTTTTCCTATCTGCGCAATCAGCTCATCCTTTTGCATGCCCAGATACATAAGTTCTGCCGAGCAGGCCTTAAATGTTTGTAAAAGCTCTGCAAGTCTCTCACTCTGCTCTGCCTCCTGCCGTGGTGAAACAAAATTTCCGCGACCTTTAACAGAATAAATAAACCCCTCATTTTCAAGCTCGCGGTAAGCACGCTGAATGGTATTAGGGTTAATTGCCAGCATGCCGGCAATCTCCCTGACGGAAGGGATTCGCTCGTCTTCCTGCAAAACGCCTTTCATAATCAGCTTTTTCATTTCGTCACGCACTTGCTCATAAATAGCTTTCGGGCTGCGGTAATCAATTTGTATCATGTCATCACCGTCCTACTGTACTATGTGTATTAATACAGTTATATAGTAACACAAAAAATTTCTCCTGTCAAGTTGTTTTTTTATTAAAATAGGCTGTAGCAAAATGCTACAGCCTATTTTAATATCACTGTTCCATATGCCTTCCTAAAAAGCCGGCTGCCGATTGAGCCAGTTTTTCTTCCACTTCTCCCATTTGCGGCGTTTCCTCATGGGAGAAAAACACAACCGAACCAATGGTGTCACCTTCCGAGATAATTGGTGCCACAACGCCGGCTGTATACTTTTCTGTCTCTTCAAGCACGCTGATTTTTCTTCTTTCACCACTTTTCATCACAAAAGTAGCTTTATCTTCCATCACCCGCTCAATATCGACGCTGATTTTCTTCTCCGACAGTTCTCGTTTAGGAACGCCGGAAACAGCAATGATATTGTCTTTATCTGTTATACAGGTGGGATGCCCGCTGGTTTTTGACAAGGTTTCGGCGTATTCTGCCGCAAAATCTCCCAGCTCACCAATCGGGGAATATTTTTTGAAAATAACTTCACCGTCTCTGTCCGTATAAATCTCCAGCGGGTCCCCTTCGCGGATTCTCATTGTTCTGCGTATTTCCTTCGGTATCACAACGCGGCCAAGGTCGTCGATTCGTCTCACAATGCCTGTGGCTTTCATATAAATTTTTGCTCCTTTGGGTTTAAATTACAAGCTTATTGTGTACAACCCAAGGAATTTTTATGTAAGAAAGATGAAGTTTATTTACAAAAAAATTGGTTATTCCTGATTCTTTATCACCATCAAATATTACTTTTCAAATGCAAGCAAAATGGTGAATAAAATAATTTTAAAACCAAGCGGCAAGCTGTCGATTTCCATGTCCTCCCTTGGCGAATGAACGTATCTCCCCCATTTGCCATTGAAAACAATTGCATGCGATTATTATCGCATAAAAGCACAGAACTTAGTCTGCTTCCGTCCGTTTTCCTGATAAAGCTTCAAGGCATGCACTTTTAAACTCTGCCAAAGCATATAATGAACCCACGCAAAAAATACCCTGCTCACCCTTTCGCATCAAAAAGGCTTTTTCGACAGCCTCCTTGGGATGCCTGCATCCTTCTGCCCGTAGCCCCAATTCTTTTGCTGTTGATAACAACTCTTCCATCCGCGCACTTCTTATGTTTGGTACCTCTGTCACAATCAATTGGCTGCAAACCCTTCCAAACATAGAAAGGCAATAGCGATAATCTTTATCCGCCAGCATGCCAACCACGCCGATACTATCGCGATTCGGCATTGTCTTTTGCATTGTCTCGCAAAAGGCTTCTGCGCCGTTTTTATTGTGGGCACCGTCTAAAATAACAGGCGGCTCTTGTGAAAGCACCTCAAATCGACCGTTCCACTTCGTTTGTTCCAAGCCAATGGCAAGAGATTCTTCCGTCATGGTAAAACCGAATTCTTGCAGCGCTTCCAGCGCTTCAATTGCCGTGATAGCATTATACATCTGATGCCTGCCGCAAAGTGTTATGTGCAGATTCCGGTGCTGCTTATACGAAAACCGGCTGCCCTGCAAATTTTCTTCTAACAGCAGAGCGGAATTTTCCGCGGGTATGTGCAGCGCGCATTCATATGCATCGGCTTGTTTTTTGATTTCTTCCATTGCTTCTCCGGCCTGACCGGGATACACAACAAGCGGCACATGTTTTCGCAAAATGCCGCACTTTTCTTTTGCAATTTCTGTCAGACTGTTGCCCAGAAAAGCCGTGTGGTCAATATCTATCCTTGTCAAAACGGCAAGCTTTTTATCCATCACATTGGTTGCATCAAGCCGACCGCCCATACCGCATTCGACCACGGCTATATCACACTTTTTTTCTTTAAAATATACAAACGCTGCCGCCGTTAAAATTTCAAATTCTGTAGGATGCATATAGCCCGCCCCGGGCATGGCATCTGCTGCCTCACGCACAAGGCTGACCGTTTCGGCAACCGCCTCCCGACTGATTGGCTCACTGTTGATGCAAAGGGTCTCCGTTACATCATAAACAAAAGGTGAGGCAAAGAAACCCGTTCGGTATCCCGCCTCTTTTAAACCATTTGCAATAAAACTAGCCGTTGAACCTTTACCGTTCGTTCCGGCTATATGTACAAAAAAAAGTGTATGCTGCGGATTGCCCAACCGTCTGAGCAATTCGCGTACACTTTCGAGTCCCGGCCGACTGCCCAAACGAGCACAATCTGCCAGGTATTCTATTGTTTCTTCATAGTTCATGCCTTTGCCCTCTTCTGCATTTTTATGCCTTCTAAAACCAATTTTGCATATCGTTCTTTCGCTTTTTATACCATGGTAAACATAATACTAAAAAAGCACCCGTCGCCACGCCAAAAGAATCGAGTAAAACGTCTGTCACAGAGCCACTGCGTCCGGCTACAAAAAGCTGATGACATTCGTCCGAAACAGCGTACATGGCTCCCCATAACAAAGCATGCAAAAACATCCGGCGCAAAGAAAAATCATATTCCCGGCACAACAATGAGATCCATATACCCAGCATGGCGTACAATCCAAAATGGGCCAGCTTGCGTACCACGACATGCAAAACCTCCACAATTTCTCGTCGTGCAGCGACCCCTAAACCATCAAACCCGGGGAAAAGAGACAGTATTTTTTCAGTCAAAACGAGGCTCATGCCTGCCGATTCTGTTGCCGGTTGCGCCGATAACCAAAATATCATCATTGCCCAACCAATTGTGCATATCCACAAAAAAACTTTTTTCACCATACCTTATATCCTATCAATCATTGACTCGCTATGAAGCAATGTTTCTCCTTTTTTCAATATCTCACAAAGCAAGATCTTCCCCCATTTTTTTTCAATCACATGGCAGGCTTCCTGCAATCGACAGGGTCTTTTAATTGTATGGTGGCAGTCAGAACCCAGAATAAAGGATTTACCGGCTTTTAGCAGCTTGCTCACACACCGCCTGCCTCTTAAGTTGCATATAGCACCCGCATTCACCTGCAGAATCACGGGCATACCCAGCAATTTTTTTACTTCTTTTGAAAGATGCATGTAGCGGTCAAGATGTGCGATAATCGGCCTGATTCCTTTTGCGGTGAGGTGCTGCAATTCTTCGAACACCCAACTGCTCCACTCTGCCTGGGGCATCTCAATCAGCATATAAGGCGTGCCCGCAACGCATAGTGCTTCTATGTTTTCCACGCCCGAAATTCCATAAAAAAGCCCGACTTCGGCTGCGGGAATCACACGCGGAGCCGCCTCGGGCATTTTTAATAAGAGGCGCTCTAACGATGTTTGACGCCTGTCTAAAAATTCTTGAATTGTCATTTTCCCCATATAGTGAGGCGTAGCAATGACAGTCTCTACCCCTTGCTCTTTTTGCGAAAGCAGGAGAGAGATTGCCTCCTGTACATCTTCAGCTCCATCATCCAGACCGGGTAAAACATGGGCATGAAAGTCAATCATACACAAAGACCTCGCTTTCTGGTGAACTTGCCGGCCATAAAAACGGCTTATTTATAATAGCCGGACTTATAGTACGACTTTTTATATGTGCCGCGTCTTAAATTCTCTGAAGCGTTCAGCACATAGCCTAAGATTTTGATTTTACCAAATTCTAATGCCGAAATAGCCTGATTTAAAGATTCACTTGTCGTATAATTCTGACGCACCACCAAAAGAGCACCTGACATGTGTTCTGCAATGGAAACAGAGTCAGTTACCAGGTTAACCGGTGGGGAATCCACAATAATATAATCATATTCCTCCGATAAACCATCAAGCAATTTACCCATGGCCGAGGAAATCAAAAGTTCTGAGGGGTTTGGCGGAACAGGGCCGCCCGTGATACAATCTAAATTATAATGGGGAATATGGCGTACAACTTCGTGATAATCCGATTTAAATCCGCCTAAATACTGTGCCATGCCCACATCATTTTTCTGCTCTAAGTAAATATGCAAACGAGGACGACGCAAATCGGCATCAATCACAATAACGCGCGCTCCGGTTTGTGCAAAAGTTATGGCAAGATTGATAGCGGTTGTCGATTTACCCTCCCGGGAGATGGGACTGGTCACGATGATTCTTTTGCAACCGCTTTCTCCGGCTAAGGTAAACATTAAATTGGTTCTTGCTGTTTTATAGGCTTCAATCACGCGAAAAGGCGTATCAGGATTAATGATATTCTGTACGGAATCACTATCTTCTGTTACATTCCGGTGAAATATGCGTTCCTTTAGGTTACTTAGAATTGCCATTTTTATTCTCCTCTGCATTTGATACTTCAATATTGGGAATAACGCCTAAAAGCGGAAGTCCCTTCACCATCATTAAGTCGTTTTCTGTTTTAATTCGAGTGTCAAACACCTCTATCACAAACAATACCAGCATGGATAAAATTGCACCGATTATAAACCCTAACATGGTGTTTTTCGTTCTGGAGGGAGAGGAAGGATTCCGGGGCAGCGTTGCCTTATCCACAATAGTGATACTACTTGCCTGAATAACACGCATGATTTCATCCTGTGCGTTTTTCAGCACAGAATCAACGATTGCCTGCGAATGTTCCGGATAATAAGAAATTGCCTTAATTTCAATAATTTCTGTTTCATTAAGAGGCGCCAGAGAGATCATACCCTTAAGTTGCGCTGCTGTATAGGGCAGTTGGCTATAACTGAGAACCTGGGACATAAACGTATCCGATGACAACAGCTCTACATATGTATAGGCCAGCTGCTGCGCTGTCGCCAGGTCATTTAGATTCACGTTCTGGCTGATTGTCGTGTTGTTATTGTTTACATATAAAGAACCTCTGGATGTGTAAATCGGCGTCATGCCATACACCGTGATGACAAGGGCCAGCACAGCACCCAAAACGGCCGTCGCTGCAATTTTCCACCAATTACGCAGAAAAAGCCTGATAACATCAACCACATTGATTTGCTCTAACAAGAAACATACACCCCTTAACTGAATTCATTTTATTCATAACACATTTGTTTTTATGCTTTAGCAAACATATTTTTGCTCAATACCAGTCACAAAAACGCATATCCTTTTCTATTATAACACAGGATTCTGATGATTTCAATACATTTTTCATGACTTTTCAACAAAAAAAGATGAGGCTGTAGCATTTAGCTACAGCCTCATCTTTTATTCAAATAATTCGTAAACCTGTGCATCATCGCCTTCTAAAGTGACAGTAATGGAGCCGCTTCGTATTTCTGCTTCCTCTTTGCTGAATAAAGAGACTGCGCGCTTCGTTCCGACAGGAAGCACAATGGTATCTGTGTGTTCCTGATAGGGGTCATCGTTAAACACGCACAGAAGCTTCCGGCCCGCACCTTCCATCAATCGGGGACGCAGGCTATCGCCGCAAACTTCCGGAGAGGTATGCCGGCGAATAATTTCTTTAATAGCCTTTAAAGCATCCTGATTACCTCGACGGATAGAGAGTCCGACATAGGTGCCATAGTACCAGACTTCACCTTTTCCGTAGTAGTTGTGGGCTGCTATATCAAGCCCTTCCCAGTTGCCGGCCGATTCTGCCCCCTCAAGACGCAAAGGTGACAAAAATTCCGATGTTGCAAGGTCTCCCTCAATCGGTTGGGTCAGATGCAGAACGGGCCCGTTATAAATCTCATCCGGCCAACGGTCATTGCGTGCCGGCTTAAATGACGGGTCAGACGAATAGCTTTCCTCTTCACGCAAGCCCGCCACCTCATGCAATCCAAAGGAAGGCATAATCGGCTGCCAATAGCCCCGTTCATCAAAGGCGCCCATACGACTATCACAAATCAGGACACCACCTTCTGCCACAAATTTGCGGATTTTTTCTGCCACATCGGCACGCAAACTCAGGCACATAGGCACAATCAACACCTTTTCCTGAATATCATCAAAGGTATCATATGTGAGGTAGCGCGCACAAACATCACATTCAAAAATAGCCTGTGCATAGCCGGAGAAGGATTGGCTATAAAGTTCATCCGTATTTTCCATAGCCCATAAAAGCGTCGAGTTATCCGGGTCATATAAAACAGCTACTTGCGGCTTGGGATTATATTCTTTAATCACCGGCTGCACGCTGTAAAGGAGCGCCGCCTGTTTAGATGCTTCACGGGCACGGTCTGACATTTCACCATTAAAGGGAATCAGACCAAATCCTCCTGCTTCAGGACCTGTTGTTTCTATCAGATAACACCAATAGCTGATGCCTTTTGCTCCGCTAACAGCAGAAATCCAGTTCCATGAACGAACATCCTTCGGACGTGTGTAAGGCATTTTTCGATTAAAGCCTCTGTTATATAAACAGCCACCTGACATCTCTGCCACCCACCAGGGCTTGCCACGGGCCGCACTTCTTGTTGCATCCAGGACGCCACCCATATCTGCCAAACGCCAATCCGGTGCCTTCGGCGCAAAGGAAGTACCCCAGGCATCTACACCCTCAGCCAGTTTCCAGTTATGAATAAAGGCTGTCGCTCTTGGCAAAAACGGCGGAACCGCACCGGAATGACTGAGCACCATTCTATCTGGATCTGCTGCTTTGATGACATTATAACGAAAACGCATGTTTTCCGCCAAGGCATCAAACCAAAAACGCATCCAATCCATCCAGTCGGCATAGTTACCGTGACGGTTAGGAGGCTGTAGCTGTGCAAAATCGGTATAGGCTCTTGCCCAGGTGCGATTTAATGTTTCAATATCGCCATATTTTCCCTTAAGCCAATTGCGAAATACCTGGCGGCTACCCTCACAATAGCAATACAGTTTTTCACCTGTGTCTGCCCAATAGTTACACTGCCAGGCAGGCTCTAAATGCGGCTCATTCCAACAGTCGTAGGCCAGCAGGGACTTATGACCGCGAATGGCCGAAACCAAAAGCTTTAAAAAACGCTCGGCTTCATGGCAAACCACATCGTTATGGAAACAAAGACCCGGATAGCCGCCACCCTGCGTAGAATCGTAGGCACCCAGTTCCAGAGCCTGACCCTTGGCATTGACATAGCGTGTTTCCGGATGTCGTTCCTCCAGCCAGTAGGGCGCTGTTTCCAGATTGATTTCTGCCACGACACCAAGACCCAGCTCGTCACATAGGTTAAACATTTTTTCCACTTCATCAAGATATAAAACGCCGCGCTCTCTTTCTAACCAGTTCCACTGCAGGCGAATTTTCACCACATTAAAACCCAGCTCGTTCTTAATACGAGTCAGGTGAAATTCATGCTGGTCCTCCGGCGGATTGGGAGGACGCCAATATTGAGAACCGTATAAAAAAGTATCATCAAATAACATAAGTAACCTTCCTTCTTTTCATTATCTATGTGTTTTTTACCACTGCGTTGCGCCGCCATCAACCACAATGTTGGTGCCGGTCATAAAGGTTGATGCGTCTGAACAAAGCAACAAAAGTGTACCGTTTAATTCTTCCGGCTTTCCTGTTCTTTTCAGCATCATTTTTTCCGACAAGCGTGAAATAAACGCAGCATTATTTTCATTAACCTCCGGGAATGCGCCCGGCGTTAAGCTGTTAACTCTGATGTTTCGTCGTGCCAAGGCCGCAGCACAATAGCGGGTAAACTGAATCACCCCTGCTTTACCTGCGCCATAAGAGGGCGGATTCCAAGGAATATCATCACCATAAATGTCAAAATACGGCGCTACCATGCCATACATAGAGCCAAAGTTCACAATGTTACCACCGCCCCTTTTATCAAAGAACGGAATGACCTCCCTTGTGCACCGGAAAATAACACTCAGCGTACCATCGATGCTTTCATTCCACACCTCGTCACTCACCTTGTCCAAACGAAACTCGCAGCTTTTGCCGCCTGTTCCGCCACCATAGGCCGCGCAGTTGACAAGCACATCAATACCACCGAAGATTCTTTCTGTTTCTTTAAAAGCATGGCGCGTGCTCTCTGTATCGCTCAAATCTGACTCGATAAATGCCAGCTTACCATTTTCCCGGTATGTGTTATAGCTCTCGTCAAACCTGTCTGTTCTGGCAGGAACGGCAACAGATGCACCATATTCTAAAAGTGCCTTGACCATTGTCTTTCCCAATTTGCCGCAGCCGCCCGTAAATACGACGACCTTACCATCCATTGAGAATATATCCTGTTTCATAAGGCCCCTCCCTTCACTGTTTATCTGTGTTGTGTACATAAAAATATCAACACAGCTATATTATAGCGCGAACAGGGCAAAAAAAACAAGACCACAGAAGGACAGATTCTGCGGCCTTATGTCTTTATTTGTTTTTTAACAGGCAAATGTCCAAAAAATTTACGATATGCCCTTTTAAATGATTGAGGGGATGTATAACCGACCGATTCAGCAATTTCCTCAATCGATTTTTTCCCTTGCTCCACCATAGCCTGAGCCAGGTTCATGCGTGAACGAAGTAGAATAGTAGAAAAACTGCTTTGGTAGGTTTCTTTTAAAATTCGTGTCAGCTGTCGCTCGCAAACGCCCAATTGCTCTGCCAACTGTTGCTTACTGCAATCGGCATCTTTGAGTTTAATGTTAAAATATTCCTCCAGATGCGCCAGACGCTCTTCTTCTAACGTCTGCACATCCTCATATTCCTCTTCCTGCATCCATACATTTCTGGCAAGACCTATAAACAAAAGCCGCAGTTCAGCCGCTATTTGTTCTCTCGCTCCCGGAACCGGATGCAAGGCAAGTTGTTTAACGGACCGGATGCGTTCTAACCCTTCAAAATTATCACGAATCGTAACAGGTTCTGAAATACTTTTTAAACGCATGCAAATATCTTTTATTTCCTCTTGCAAGAAAGAAAATAATATAGAGGAAACCTTATCGGTCGGTGCATCTGCCATAACATGTTCAAACAAAGGCGGCACGATAGTAAAACTCATTTCCTCCCCATTTTCTATACAGATCAATTCATAGCAAGGATGTACATGCTTGTTGCGCGGTCTGTCCAGCATACCGCAGAAAAAACAACTGGCCAGAAAAGCCTCCATGCCCGGCAGTATAATATGAAACAAATTTCTTGACTTTGACTCCATGCCAAGCCTCCTATTCCTTATTCCTGCTCATTTTCCTCTTTTTTCGGCACAACAAAGCGAAAAGCCCGGGGTACAATTTCAAAAGTCACGTTTCCCGCGTCCATAATCTCCCCATCAACACAAATGCGCATACTGCCCGATGCAGGCTTAACCAAAAGCCGCTTGCAATCTTTTGAAATAACATATTCATCGGCACCTCGTGCCTGCATGATGGTGCCCTTCATATAATGAGGCAAAAGGTTCATCACTTTTAACCGCGTTACATTTTGAATGATGTTGACATTCATACTGCCGCTAAAAACCGAGGCCTGCGGATTGCTTTGGATACCGCCGCCGCAATATTGACCGTTGGCAACTGATGTAAGAAGCAATCTGCCGTCCTGTACGGTCTCCCCGTCCATTTCAATATACAAGGTTGCGCCTTTCTTTTGAATCAACATCAGTAAAATAGAGATAAAATAGGCGAACGAACCTGAAATAAAAGGCTTTTTCTTCATTTCGGCTGTCATATCGGCCACATTGCAATCAAAGCCAATATTAAACATATTGACGCCATATCCCTCTTTTTTTCTACCTTGATACGTTGTTTGATACCGGATGGCATCACAAAGCACACAACTTCCCTTAATTTGGTGCACAATACTGCTAAACAAGCGCCTGTCTTCAAAATTTCGGCAAAAGTCATTCCCCGTGCCCATCGGCAGCACGCCAACCTCGGCCTCAGGATGAGCCATCGCACCGTTAACCACTTCATTCAATGTTCCGTCACCGCCACAGGCGATAAACCGCGCCGGACCCATATTATTACAGTAATTCTGCACATAAATTTGTGCATCGCCAATCTCTTTGGTTATATAGGTTCGTACATCAGCACCTATTTCATTAGCTGCGCTCAAAATAGCCTCAGTCAGCGTTTGTATTTTATTTCCCTTACCTGCTTTTGGGTTCACTATAAAAATCGTTTGCATCTCATTCACCGCTTTTTGCTTATGCGCAGAGCATATACCCAAAGAGCATATTCTGCATAAAGCACTCGTTTTCTACAAAATTCTATCATATATTACATCATTAGTCAAACTAAGAATATAGAAAATGATCCGGCATGTATATGCATTTTGCGACTAGCCTATGCACAATCCAAACACCAGATAATATAAAACAGGAGCAGTGACGGCTTCACTGCTCCTGTTTACTGATAACTATGATATAAAAATTATCCCTGCTCTTCTGCTTTTTCTTTCTTGTCTTGTTTACCGTTTCTCAGTTTACGGCAATATTGGGTGCAGAGCTTATCGGTACATTCAGAACACCTGAGCGCTAAATTGGTTATTTCTGAAAAACGCTCCGGATACATCATAATACAAAGCTCCCATATAAGCCACACAACAAAAGAAAGCGCCAAAAGCGTCTGCGTGTAAAACCCTCTGAGAAATAAAAAGGGCGTAAACATCATTAAATGGTCCCAGTTAAAAATCCGACAAGTGGTACAGCACTTGTTTTTCATAATGAGCCGGAACGGACACCAAATCAGCACGCAAATCAAATCTGCTACATAAAAGAAAACCGAAATTAAAAAAACAGAAACCGTATCAAGTAAGCCAAATCCATACAAAACGCCGATGGCGGCCGTCAACAGCCCCCATAAAATGAAGACCTTATAAGCAGAGCGCGTTGTTGTGATAACATGTTGTTTTAATTTTTGATAGTTAAACGCCTCTTTAATCGGACGAAAACGCACCAAGAACTGCTTTTGCGAACCAATGGAAATATGTGCTTTAACCGGCATCAGCTGTAGCACCATATCAATAATCCAGATAAGCCACAAAAGATGCAAAACAGAAAACTCAGCAAAAAAACGGAAACCTTCTAAAACATCAAAGGCCGAGGGATAGAATATGACCAAAAAAATGGCTGCTGCAAGCACGATACTGCGTCCAAACAGGCGCGCAAAATAAATCCGCCTGGTTTTTGACATTTTCTCTTTCCTGTTTGTCTCCGTGTTAATATCCATATAGCTATATCAATTTCCTTTCCAAATTCAGTTCCTAATGTATCGTACCACAGCAAAGTCAAAAAGTAAATATTTTTTTATTTAGACGGTTTTCTCCCCATCCTTCTCTTTTCCCTGGCAGTGTGCCTGCGTGCAGTGACCAGCGTGCGGGCAGCCGATGCAGGCCTGCCCCTTCTTTTTTACTTTGTATATGTACGCAATTGCCCCTGCTGCTAACGCCATCAAAATCAGGGTCAACAACACATTTTCCATTTATGCGTTCATCCTCCATGCCGTTTTTGTCTTTTGCTTTTTGTCCGCTCGTTTTACAAGGTACAAAATACAAGCACCCATAATTGCCACAGCTACAAGGCCCGGTATAAATCCTGCGCCTACCGTTCCTGTCGTAAGCAAAGTGCCAAGTTGATAGACTATAAAGGCAACTGTATACCCTGTGCAAAGTTGCAACATCACGCCGCCAAACATCCACTTTTTATCTCTTATTTCAGCATTCATTGCACCAATTGCTGCAAAGCAAGGCGGCGTAAACAGATTGAACATAAGGTATGCAAGGGCGGCGGCCTTAGTAATCGCTATAATGCCCGCAATTTCAACTCCGGAACCTTCAATCATCGCAAGTTCATCCATGTTAATGAGATTGTCAAGACCAACAAAGCAGACCGCTAATGTACCAACTACATTCTCCTTCGCAATAAAACCGGTGATTGCTGCAGCTGCAAGTTGCCACGAAAGGACACCCACGATCGGGACAAGAAGATATGCAAACGGCGTTGCGATTGTTGCAAGGATAGACTGATCCGCTACCTCGGCAACAGAAAGGTTCCATGTGAAGCTTTGCATCAGTTGCACCGCCATGTTACAAAGCAGTATGATGGTTGTAGCCTTTACTATATACGCCCATCCGCGACTACACATCGACTTAAAAGCTCCCCAAAAGGAAGGGATCTTGTATTCCGGAAGTTCAATAATGAAAAACGATTTCTTTGCTTTATAACCCGTCACTTTATTAACCAGCAACGCGCCAAGAAAAATAAGTGCTATACCGGAAAAATACATCAATGCGCTCACCCACCAGGCATCCTCAAAAAAAGCGCCCGCAAAAAGAGCAATAACGGGAATTTTGGCCCCGCAGGGCATAAAAGGTGCTAACATGGCCGTTGCTCTGCGTTCCCGTTCCGTACGAATCGTGCGACTTGCCATAACACCGGGCACGGCGCAACCAATCGTAATAACAAAGGGAATAACAGATTTTCCGGAAAGGCCTACTCTTTTAAAAATCGGGTCTAAAACTACGGCAACACGAGACATATATCCGCAGTCCTCAAGCAAGGCGATGAGAAAATACATAATCATAATGAGTGGCAAAAAGCCTACAACCGCAATCACGCCGCCGATAACGCCATCAATTAAAATGGCAGAGAGCAACGGACTGGCATTTTCAAAAAACCCGCCCAACCAACTCTGAAACATTTCAAGCAACGGAACAAGACCCGGGATGCTGTTGCCGTTCTCAAACTCATAACCATCAGCAATCCATGTGCCGAGCGTACTTTGAGAGATATAAAACACAAAGAACATCACAACAGCAAAAATCGGAATCCCAAGCCATTTATTTGTCAGAACAGCATCTAATGTATCGCCAAAGTTTTTGTCCTTCGTAAGAACCTTTCGCGACTCTACCTCTCCCACAATCTGATTAACGAAATCAAATCGCTTCCGATCGGCAAGCTCCGCATTGGCCTTATCTGTAAGTTCAGCAACCTTCTGTATGTATGGTGCGGTCTGCACTTTCCCAACACTTGCAACTGCAACATCAACAAGCGTTTTTAGCCCTTGCATAGAAGTAGAAACCGTTTGAACAACCGGGCAACCAAGCTTTGCAGAAAGAGCCTCGGCATCAATCTTGTTGCCTTTCTTTTTGTTAAGATCGGTTTTATTCAAAGCAACAACAACCGGAATTCCGAGCTCCAGAAGCTGTGTAGTGAAAAATAAACTACGGCTTAGGTTCTCTGCATCCACAATATTGATAATAACATCTGGGTTTTCATTCTTCACATAAGAACTCGTAATGCTTTCTTCACTCGTAAAGGGTGACATCGAATAAGCACCGGGAAGATCAACCGCAATCAGCTGTTCCGCTCCCGCATATGTTTTTTTAATTGTATGTTCTTTTTTGTCCACAGTGACACCCGACCAGTTACCAACCTTTTCGTTGCAACCGGTCAAAGCATTATACATAGTCGTCTTGCCTGAGTTAGGATTTCCTGTTAAAGCAATTCTCATATGTCTCCTCCTTATTTCGTTAGTTTTAGAATTATTTACAGCACGCCTTCAGTTAGCTTTTGCTAACCAATGTGTAAAAAATAAACAACATACTTCTTCTAAATACATTGATTATATAACAATTGCCTCTGCAAGCTGATTGTCAATATTATACCTGCCATCTTTAATAGCCACAATACATCCTCCCTTTATATGCTGAATGACTGTAACTGCTTCTCCGCTGTAACACCCAAGGGAAAAGAGAAAGGAAGAAAGTTCATCATCGTCAACTTCAATTCGCCTTATAATATATTCCTTTCCTTCATCCGCATCTCTCAATGTCATGCATGTCACCTTCTTTACCATATAACATCCGTCGATTAGCAACGGCTAACCGGACCGTGAAAAAAATCAGTTAGCTTTTGCTAACCATAAAATAGTATAACACCATTACAAATATTTGTCAATCCCTTTTTTTCAAATTTTTTCAACTTGATTTTTCAGGCAGATTATGATACAATATGTGCATCTGAATCTATCTACAGAAAGGGAGTTGAGCGCACGTGAAGGAATCAGGCGAAATGTATCTGGAATCGATTTACGTTCTGTGTCAAAAAAAGCACGGGGTGCGTTCAATCGATGTAGCTGAGCACATGAACTACTCTAAGCCCAGCGTAAGCCGCGCTGTGGGTTTGTTAAAACAACAGGGATATATCACCGTTTCCCCTGACGGCACTATTTCTCTGACAGAAGAAGGCAAAACAACGGCAGAAAACATTTTTAATCGGCACACCGTTTTAACGAAAATGCTCGTTTCCTTAGGCGTTGACAACGAAACAGCCACTGAGGATGCCTGTCGAATGGAGCATGTCATCAGTGAGAAAACCTTTCTGGCTATGCAAAGATATTTGGCAGAAAAACAATAAACGCTGTATAATAAAAAGTGCACCCGCAAGGAGTGCACTTTTTATTATAGGTTGCAATGTGTTTTAAGGCTGTGGTCCTTTTTCTCGCCGCCCATCATGATTTCAGAAATAACATCTAAAACCTTATCATGGCAGCCGCCACAACCGGTCGAACACTGTGTAATGGCCTTAACGCCTTCAAAAGCCTCCAGCACATCATGAAAATCACTGTTCTTTTGCAGAGCATCTTCAATATCCCAATAAGAAACCTTTTTGCAGTTACAGATTGTGTAATTTTCCATTTCGGCTCTCTCCCTTATTCTGCAGGACTAAAGTTGTCTTTTGAAACACCACACAGCGGACAAACAAAATCATCCGGCAGGTCTTCAAATTTTACGCCCGGCGCGATGCCGCCATCTGCGTAGCCCTCATTTTCATCATATTCCCAACCACAAATATCGCATACGTACTTCATCTTTATATCTCCTTTTTAATAATAGTTATTGTTTTTATTATAATAACATGTATTTTAAAAAAAATCAATACTTTTTTTATATTTTTTTCATTTTGAGTTAAATTATCCCCTAAAATTTTATTTTCACAAAAAATCTCTTCCCTATTCAGATAGGGTGACAGAAGTTATCTGAACCACGATTTTCATAGGATGGAATGTACCTGTACCAAAAGGAATCATCAAAATTTCACCAAAAAACCCACTTAAAGGTATTGCAACAACCCCTAAAACCGTAGACACTAAATTCATAACAAAAGCAATCAAAGCTGATTTCAAATATGTTTCTTTTAGTAAATATTTTACAAATACTATCTCTATTACAAGACCAATTAATATAACATACCAACTTCTCATACCCTCAGCAATATATAAAGATGGCCAAACCATATTAGCACTTGCACAAATTGGCATTAAAAGAAACGATATTAAACATACCAAGTTATACTTCAATTTTTCTCTGTTCATAGCATTTCTCCTTTTCGCCATTTTTCGACATCCTTTATAAAAACAGTGCTCGTTTCGTTCAATGTGCCACAACTTGTAGGGGACGGGCCTGCTCGTTCCGTCTTTTTCGGCAGGAACAAGCCCCTGCCCTACATTATACCATAAGTGCAAGCCGCGAATCGGCTTGCTACACACCGGTACAATAAACACATCGGAATGAAATCCGTTAGGATTTCAAACTAACATTGTGTTTATTATACCATATAGATCAACTTTTTTCAATATTTATGCTGTTTTTTACAAAACGCAATGTAATTTCAGTTCTGTTACAGGTGTACGCATAACAAAAGTGACTGCTTCTTAAAACGGAAAGGCGTTTTAAGAAGCGGTCACTGTTACATGTGTCATTCAACTGTTTCTCTACTCTTTGCGCGCAATTATGACTCGCCTCATAATTTGCTTAAATCAAATTAATATGTACATTTTCTTGCTTCATCTGCAAAAGCCATTATCAAATCCTCTTGGGCTTCAAAGAAGTGGTCAGAGGGGGATAGAACGTAGCCTCCGCCTTCACCTGCCGCCTCAAAACATCTGCGCACCGCCGCTCTCGTTTCTTCCGGGGTACAACCTGTGAAATAGTGTCCCTGGTCGAAGCCGCCTATCATGCAGGCTCTGCCGTCAATTATCTTCTTTGCCTTTGCCAGGTCTGTATCTCCTCCCATCTCAGGAGGGGTAAAGGTTTCCAGAGCATCCGGCTTCATGGAAAGAAGATTTTCCAGAATGGGCATCATTCCGCCACAGGTATGATACACAATTTTTTGTCCGTTTTTATGTGCCGCTTCAATAATTTTTGCATCATAGGGTGCTACAAACTCGTCTAAAATGCCTGGCGAAATCACCGTTGAGGAAGCATCTCCGCCTCCCAGCTCAATAATATCATACTCTGCGCCCTTTATACTTTCAACATATTCGAGCTTATAGGCCATCATTCTCTCCAGCAGCTCACGTACCCATTGAGGGTCGTCGTATGTTTTCATAATGAGATTTTCGATTCCGTACAGACAGGCCGCGTCCTGCCAGCAACCGGGCTGACCGAAGATATCAAAGCCTGGAATGGTTCCTCTTAAAATTACATCCTCGCTGTTTTGAGCATTGATTTTTTCAACGTCTGCATAATGTCTTGGGAAATAATCCAGCTTTTCAATATCCGCATCCTCTTTTATAGGATACTCTGTCACCCACTGGGTGTAGTCATTTTTCTGTATAACCATTGTAAGTCTGCCCTTAGGGGTATCAATGTTATATCTTGTGCTTTTATATTTCTGATCCGGTATATCTTCCGTTTCTACATGCCAATCCTTGGATTCATCAACCTTGAGATAACCCACCCATGCAATCTCATCTATTCCAAATTTTTTAAAAAACTCTTTCTGGCTTATTCCTCCCAAATAGTTTTGGAGGGAATACGGCATAAGATGATGAGTAACAACAGGCAATCTGTCGGGAACCTCTCCCTTTAACACCGCATTAAATCTTTCTTTTGTTTTCATTATTGCCTCCTCCTATCTTATTAGGTTGTATCATAGGAACAAATAATCCGAACGCGTCTGCCACAAGGGAGATCTGGTTCGGATTATATTGCTTTGGTGCGGATAAGAGGACTTGAACCTCCACGAGATTGCTCCCACTAGCACCTGAAGCTAGCGCGTCTGCCAATTCCGCCATATCCGCATAT
>SVKI01000026.1 GCA_015068555.1 Oscillospiraceae bacterium
AGCGTTGTCAATAACAACTGCGTCAACCTTAGCTGTTGTAAGAGCGGAGATAGCTTCTGCACCGGTTTTAAAAGACTGAATTGCATATTCGTTATCCAAAAGATACTGTTCACCGGTGGTACCTTCCTGACAGGAAATGGTCTTACCTTCCAGATCAGCTGCAACTTTGATTTCGCTGTCAGCCATAACAATGATAGCCTGAGAAGCGGTGTAGTAGTCATTAGAGAAATCCATGTTCTTACGTCTGTCGTCGTTTGCGGTGATGCCGGCAACAGCTACATCGTACTTACCGGTAGAAGCACCTGTTAAAGCAGCATCAAAGTCAATGTTTGTGATTTCCAGAGTCATCCCCAGCTTTTCAGCGAGAGCCTTAGCCATATCAACGTCAGCGCCAACAATTTCTTCGCCTTCTAAGAACTCAAAAGGCGGAAATTCTGCGTTTGTAGCCATTGTTAATACTTTGTCATCGCCACCGGCACAACCGGCAAACATTGCTGTGGTCATGGCAAGAGCCAGAACCAGTGTTAAAATTTTTGAGATTTTCATTTGGTTTTCCTCCTAAAATTTGTTATTTAAATTCAAACACTATCATTATACAGCATAATTATACATTTTTCAAGAGTTATTTATAAAAATATTTCTACTTTGTAAATTTTTTAATAAAAGGCTTTTTATATTAGAATTTTTATGTTATAATGAATACAGTATGCGTAAGCATATATTTATAGAATTAAAGCGAGTTGATAACCATGTTATGCGTGAATTGCAAAAAAAATACGGCAGTTGTTTTTATAAAAAAAATTGACCCGATTAACAAAACTGAAGCAACGGACGGCTATTGCCTGCAATGTGTCAGGAAATTAGGTCTGGCACCAGTGGATGACGTTTTAAAGGATATGGGTATAACCCCTGAACAGGCAGATGCTTTAAGTGATGATATGAATGAATTCATGAATCAGATGGCAATGGATGCCGGTGAAGATGGGGATGAATTTACTTCGCCTTTAATGATGATGGGCAATCTTCCGAACTTTTTTGGTGGCAGTGCACAAGCCGGAGATGGGCAGGATAATCCGGAGGGAAGAGGCGGCACACAAACGGCGACCAAACAAAAGAAAAAGGAAAAGAAACGTATTTTAGATACCTATGGTACGAATCTGACAACAAAAGCAAAGAATAATCTGATTGATCGTATCATTGGTCGTGAATCTGAGATTAATCGTGTGGTTCAGATTTTGAATCGCCGCTCCAAAAACAATCCCGTTCTCTTAGGCGAGCCGGGTGTAGGTAAAACTGCAATTGCGGAAGGTCTTGCTGTTCGTATTGTTGAAAAGCGAGTGCCTACCAAGCTGTTTAATACAGAGATTTATTTGCTTGATTTTACCTCTATTGTGGCAGGCACACAGTTCCGTGGCCAATTTGAGGCACGTCTTAAGAAAATCCTTGAAGAAGCTAAAGAACTCGGCAATGTAATTTTAG
This sequence comes from Oscillospiraceae bacterium, assembly GCA_015068555.1. Lineage (GTDB taxonomy): Bacteria > Bacillota > Clostridia > UBA1381 > UBA9506 > UMGS755. The sequence goes on from SVKI01000026.1 coordinate 1,480, forward strand.
TCATTGATGAACTGCATAATATTGTAGGCGCCGGTGATGCAGAAGGTGCCATGAATGCAGCAAATATCTTAAAGCCTGCACTGGCTCGTGGAGATGTGCAGGTGATTGGCGCAACCACCCTGAATGAATACCGTAAGCATATTGAAAAGGATGCCGCATTAGAGCGTCGTTTCCAGCCGGTTGTGGTGGAGGAGCCTACGGTGGATGATTCGGTGGAAATTTTAAAGGGTATTCGTGATTATTATGAAAAATATCATCATGTTACCATTTCTGATGATGTTATCAGACAGGCAGTTCTTATGTCTGAGCGATATATTACCGATCGGTTTTTGCCGGATAAAGCCCTTGACGTTATTGATGAAGCTGGCTCAAAAGTAAATCTGGGCAACCAGGCCTTAGTTAAACTGACGCAGTTAAAAGATCAGCTTCGCCAGATTCAGAAGGAAAAGGATAATGCGGTTTCCAGTGATTCAACCGAGAATTATCAGCGTGCTGCAGAACTTAAGGCACAGGAATGTCTGTTGATTGAAAAAATTAATGCTCTGGATGCTGAAGGCATAGATATTGCGCTGACGACAGAAGATGTGGCAGCCGTAATTGAAGACTGGACTAAAATTCCTGTCAAGAGCATCACTGAAGCCGAAAGTGCTAAATTGCTTAATTTAGAGAATCGCATCCATCAGCGTGTCATTGGTCAGAATGAGGCGGTCAGCCTGATAGCACAAGCCATCCGTCGCAATCGCGCACGCCTTTCAAAGGTCCGCAGACCGGTTTCCTTTATTTTTGTAGGTTCAACCGGTGTCGGTAAAACTGAACTGGCGAAAACCCTTGCCAAGGTTATGTTTGATAATGAAGAAGCAATGATTCGTGTGGATATGTCCGAATACATGGAAAAACACACGGTTTCCAAGTTGATTGGTGCACCGCCGGGATATGTGGGTTATGATGAAGCAGGTCAGTTGACAGAAAAGGTTCGCAGAAAGCCGTATTCTATTATCCTTTTAGATGAAATCGAAAAAGCACATCAGGATGTATTTAATATTCTGTTGCAGATTTTAGATGACGGTCGGGTTGCGGACAGTCACGGCCGTATTGTAAACTTTGAAAATACGATTATTATTATGACGTCTAATGCCGGTTCTGACTTAAAAAGCAGTAGCTATGGCTTTAATAAAACCGAGAATGAAAGCATCAAAAACAAAGTTCAAGGTGCTTTGCAGGAAATTTTCCGACCGGAATTTTTGAATCGTATTGATGAGACAGTGATCTTTAATCAGTTGGGCAAAGAAGAACTGACTAAGATTGTCGATTTGATGCTCTTTGATTTAACGGAAGAACTGTTTGATCGTGATATCGTCTTTGAAGCAAAGCCTGCGGCACGTGAATTGGTTCTTGCGGAGGGTTATAATCCTAAGTTCGGCGCACGCCCGTTGCGCCGCACCATCGAAAAACTGATTCAGAATCCCATTGCAGAAATGGTGATTCGAGGGGATGTGCCTCGCCATTCCAAACTGGTGGCAGATGCAGTAGACGGAAAGATAAGTATCACAGTAGAATAAACATTATACGGCAGGCAAATGCCTGCCGTATTTTACATGGGGGAGCAGTATGAATTTTTCGGCATTAACAAAATTTTTAGACCGTTTACCGTCTTTGGGTGTTCCGGGCTGCGATTGCCTGATTTACTATCATCATCAACCGGTCTACAGACATACATCCGGCTATTATGATATTGAAAATCAAATTAAAATGAAAGAAGATGCACTGTATAATCTGTATTCAGCCAGTAAGCTTGTGACTTGTACAGCGGCATTGCAGCTATATGAACAAGGCGCATTTTTGTTCAAGGATCCGTTATATGAGTATATTCCGGAATTTAAAAGAGTGCGGGTTAACGAGAACGGGGTGGTGCGGGAAGCAAAAAATCCGATTCTGATTGAAGACTTGTTTAGTATGCGAAGCGGCATCACGCACGATATCCGCATCAAACCGATTACAGAAATGAAGCAAGCAACGGGCGGTAGATGCCCAACACTTAAAGTAGCACAGGCTTTAGCCGAAGAGCCGCTTTTATTTGAGCCGCATACGCATTACCATTACGGACTTTCTCACGATGTTTTGGGTGCCTTGGTAGAGGTTTTAAGTGGTCAGACATTAGGCGAATATTGCCAGAAAAATATTTTCGAGCCGCTCGGCATGACAGAGACAACATACCTGCCCAATGGCGATACAGAGGCAAGGCTAGCACCGCTTTATATGCTGCTGCCCGAAGAAAAGAAGACGATGAAAATTTCTTCGCGAAATGTTTTTCGTTTAGGTGATGAACACGAAAGCGGCGGTGCGGGCATTATTTCTTCTGTAGAAGACTTTATAAAGTTAGCTGAATGTTTATGTAATTACGGTAAAACACCGACAGGAGAGAAAGTCTTAAGCCGCGGCACCATAGAGCTGATGCGTACGAATCAGTTAGATGACGTCTGCCTGCAGGACTTTGATTGGCCGGATTTAGTGGGCTATGGTTACGGGCTTGGTGTGCGGACCATGATTGATAGGGCGCAAAGCGGATCCCCTGGCTCTTATGGAGAGTTTGGTTGGGGCGGGGCAGCCGGTGCTTATGTCTTGATAGACCCGGAAGCAGAACTGGCAGTGTACTATGCCCAACACATGCTGGAAAGTCTGGAACCTTATATCCATCCAAGACTTAGAAATATTATTTATACCTGCTTAGATGCGTAATAGAATATTTATTTTTTAGTAGAATAGAAAAACCGCCCTGTTTACCAAAACGGCTTAACAGAGCGGTTTTTTGTATATGCTTACTTAATGTTTCTCTTGAAGACAGGGTTAACTCTTGCGCCCTCGGGCAGGATGCCTTCCACGCTGTCCTTGTCAAGCGCCACTCTAATCTGGGCAAATGCGCAATCAGCTGCAGCAAGATACTTCTGGACATCCTCCTCTGTATGAGAGAAAGAAATAAAGGTGAGTGCTTGGGTGAGAATACCATTTTCCAGCATGCATTTTGCAAAGATGGAATGGAAATCCAAATAATCCAAAGAACCTGCATCATTGAATGAAACACCGCAGTGAGCGGGAAGACCGGTGACACCAACTGCCTTTTCAACGCCGTGCTTTGCAATCAGCGTCTTCAGACCTTCAAGTACCATAGTGCCTAGTCTTTTTGCATGACCCATGACATCGTTTTCCTGCATCACTTTGATAGTAGCCAGTGCGCCGGCAAGGGAGATTGCATCACCGCCAAAGGTCATGGAAACGAATACGCCTTGCTCAATCTGGCTGATCAATTCCCGCTTACCAGCAACAAAGGAAAGAGGCATGCCGTTTGCACAACCCTTACCATAGGATGCCATATCAGGAGTTACGCCGTAGTATTCGCTGGCACCGCCAATTGCATAATGGAAGCCGCTGACAACTTCGTCAAAAATAGCGATAGCGCCGTGCTTATGAGCGGTATCCACAACGGCCTGCAGATATTCCTTCGTGGTACCATTGGACTGAATAGGCTCCATGATAACTGCGGCATATTCGCCGGGATGTGCACTCAGTAAATTTTCCAAAGAGTCAATATCATTGTACTTAAAGGTTTTTGTCAGTTCACGAACGGCCATGGGGACGCCCTTGTTGTTTGCAGAAGCGCCGATGGACCAGTCGTGCATGCCGTGATAGCCGCACATTGCCACACGCTCGCGACCGGTGTATGCTCTTGCGAGTCTGATTGCAGCGGTAGTCGCATCGCTACCGTTCTTAACAAACTTAACCATTTCTGCGCAAGGAATGATTTCTACCAGTTTTTCTGCCAGTTCGCATTCCACAGGGGCCTGAGTGGAGAAGATAATACCCTTTTTAAGCTGCTCGATGACAGCGTCGTTCACCGCGGGGTAGTTGAAACCCAGAGTGACAGGGCCCAGACAGCAGTTGAAGTCAATAAACTCGTTTCCGTCAACGTCGTACACTCTTGCGCCTTCAGCGCGTTCGATATACATGGGGGAGGCACCAGGTGTGAAGTAACGGTAGCTCTTACTGAAAGTCTGTGCAGCTAAAGGTGCAACTTTCTTTTCTCTTTCGATGAGGGCGTTACTTTTTTCAAAAGATCTCATAATATATTCTCCTTACATTATTTATAATATTGTATTGATTTAATTATATAAAACTCAAAAAAACATTGCAACGAGCATTTTCTTCGTTTCTTGTGAAAAAAATGATTGATTTTTGTGATTTATATTGTTTTTTTTCAAAAAATCGGCTATAATTTGGATGTAAGGAGCGTGATAACTGTGGCAAAACTGGAAGCAACTCTCGGCAACGCCTTATTTTCTGTAGATATAAATTTCCAAGACTCATGGCCCACGAAGAAATGGGAAGATACTACACATTTTCACATAGACAGTGAAATACACATCGTATTAGACGGTAGCGCAGTTCTGGAAATAGGCGGAAAAGATGTACATATCAATGCGGGAGATATTTGCCTGCTGACACCGGGAGCGAGCCATTATCCAAAGAACTGCAGTGATACGCTTGAAAAGGCAAATTTTTGCTTCCGTCTGGTACAAAATGATAATGATATCAGAAACAAAAAAAGCTTTTCTGAATATGGATATTACAGCAATATTTTCCAATCGGTCAACAAGTATTTCATCATAAAGGATACCGGTTTGTTAGCTATTGTGCAGAAGCTTCTTGCAGAGGAATTTTCTATCCAAAACGAACATATTTATGAGGCGTTATTGGCTGTCTTTTTTACGATGCTGGCAAAACGCATCAAAGAACACGTTCTTCTACATGAAGAACAAAATATTCAAATTACAACAGAAAATGAATATAGCTTCAAACAACAAAAAATTGTGGAAGCATTCTTTCAAAAAAGGTATAGTGAAGAAATAGGTATCGAAGATTTGGCAGCAGAACTGTGCCTGTCAGTCCCACATACGCACAGGATTGTAAAAAAAGTTTTTGACGAAGGCTTCAAAAAGACTCTTATAAAGCAGCGTATTGAGCATGCTTGTATGCTAATCAAGCAACACGACTTGTCTTTGCCTGAGATTGCATACAGTTGTGGTTATACGTCCTATAACGGGTTCTTAGCCGCTTTTAAAAACTACATGGGGAAAACGCCCAAGGAATACAAAAAATCTACATACTAAATCCTTTATCACACGTCGCAAGGCGTATTTCACATTGCGAAGCAATATTTCATGCAGGTCGTGCATTTCACAAATACTGAAAGATTTCAATGAAAAAAGACTATTCGAAGAATAGTTCACTGGACTGTTTTTGCTACGCTAACCCAACGAGCCACGCTCACCGGTCTCATAACCCTGGAAAAGAAAAAAGCAACCGTATTAAATACGATTGCTAAAGTTGGGTGCAGGGGCCGGATTTGAACCGACGACCTCCGGGTTATGAGCCCGACGAGCTACCAAACTGCTCTACCCTGCGATATCGACTTAATTATAATATCACTTATTATGTGATTTGTCAAGTGTTTTTATTAAAAAAATTAAAATAAATGAAAAAAATAAAGGGGCTGTAGCAAAATGAATTCCATTTTGCTACAGCCCCTTTGGGCTGGACGAAAAATAGCGTAGATTGGACAAACTGAACCCGTAGGGGTACCCGAAGCTGTGCTGTTGCACAGCGAGAGGTGAAGTTTGTTCAAAGCACAAGGCGTTAAACAGAAGAAATTCGTCAAATGACGAATTTCTTTCTTAAGTTTATCTTTCTTTTTGCACTACATTTATAATTAAATAGCTTTATTAAGGCATATCTTTTGCCTTGTGTGGTGTACGCATTTTGCTACAGCCCCTTAAAATTATCTTTCTTCGCGGAAATAGTTGATACTGCAGCCGGCAGGCTGAGCATATTTTTTGGATTTTCTGACAGAGGATATAACCAGAACAATTGCGGTGATTAAGTAGGGGAGCATCACGTAAAAGGCATTTGGAATATCAATGATATCCTTTGGTGCGTAGAATTGCAGAACGCTGAATGCACCAAAAACAAATGAGCCGAGGATTGCCTTAACCGGATTCCAGGATGCAAAAATAACCAAGGCAACCGCAATCCAGCCCTGACCGTTAACGCAGTTATTGTTCCAGACACCACCACCGTTAATTAAGGAAATATATGCACCGCCCAGACCGCAAATAGCACCGCCCAAAAGGATGTGTACATATTTGACTAATGTAACATTTATACCGGCAGCATCAGCAGCAGCCGGGTTTTCTCCAACAGAACGCATATTAAGTCCGTGTCGGGTTTTTGCCATATACAGATAGCACAGAATAGCGACTACAACAGCGACGTATACCAGCAAATTGTGGGAAAAGAAAAGCTTGCCGACGACGGGGATATTGCCCAGTATTGGGATAGGTGTTTCGGCCAACTGCGCAATCAAATTTTCAGGAAGCTTAGGAACGCCACCTTCGGTATTAGCAATCATGATTTGACCGAAGAAATTCGCAAAGCCTGTACCGAAGATAGTGAGGGCGAGACCGGAAACAGTTTGGTTTGCTTTGAGTGTAACAGTCAAAAATGCATAAATCAAAGCACCCAATGCACCCATAATACAGGATGCCAACAAGGTTAGCAGGAGATTGCCGGTATGGTGTCCCACATAAAAACCGGCGAAAGCACCTAAAAACATCATACCTTCAACACCGAGATTCAGGTTACCTGTTTTTTCTGTTACGATTTCACCTGTTGTGCCCAACAGCAAGGGAGTTCCGGCTTTAATAGCTGCAAACAGAAAATAAATCATTTTTTATGCGCCCCCCTGAAAATAATTTTGTATTGAATGAAGAAGTCAAATCCTAAAATAACGAACAGGATGATTCCTTGCAATACGTCTGAAACGTATGTCGATAAGCCGAAAGCGCTTTGCATAACGCTGCTGCCTTTTTGCAGAGCGCTTAAAAAAAGCGTCATAACCAAACAATAAAACGGATTTAATCTTGCAAGCCATGCAACAATGATAGCGGTAAAGCCAACACCACCGGCAACACTTTCACCTAATGTAAATGCCGCACCGGTTGCCTGCGTCATACCGGCAATGCCGCAGATAGCACCACTTAAGAACATAGTACGCATAACAATCTGGCGCACATTCATGCCGGCATAACGGGCAGTGTTTTCGCTTTCGCCCACTACGCTGATTTCGTATCCCTGCTTTGTATATCGTAAATAGATAAACACAAAAACCATCAAGATTAAAGCAATAATCCAACCGGCATGTACGCCTAACACCTTGTCAAGTTGCGCATTCGGAACAAAGGTGGCAATTTTCGGGAAGCCGGAGGATGCCGGGTCGCGCCAGGGACCTTCGGTCAGATATTTAATCAAATACAGAGCAATGTAATTCAGCATCAAAGTCAGGAGCGTTTCGTTGGTACCGAATTTACTTTTAAAAAATGCCGGAATCAATCCCCATAAACCGCCGCCAACCATACCTGCAACGAGCATGAGAAGCAGCAGTAAAATGTGGGGGAGACCGCTGTGAAATAAAGCAAAATAGCTTGCAAAAATAGCGCCCATAATAATTTGACCTTCTGCACCGATGTTCCAGAATTTCATCTTAAAGGCAAGGGTAATCGCCAAGGCAGAAATCAATAACGGAATGGCAATTTTAATGGTACCCTGTATGGCTAATTTACTGCGGAATGCACCACCGAAAATACTCTGATAGACTAAAAACGGATTTTTACCTAAGCATAAAATAAACAAGCCGCCAACAAAAATCGCCAATAGCAAAGCAAAGAGTGAGAGAAGAGTCAGCTTGCCACCGGAAAGCTCTGTTTTTTTGACTACACGAAAAAGCGGTTCACTTGAGTGCTTCATTTGGCTCCCTCCATTTCTTTAATAGTCGCATCGGCCATCATAAGCCCCAGTTTTTCTTTGGTTGTTTCCTTCGCATCAACAATACCTGTGATGCGTCCGTGGCAAAGTACCATGATGCGGTCGCATAATTCCAGCATAACGTCTAAATCCTCACCGATAAACAAAATGCCGACGCCTTTTTCTTTTTGCTGATTGATTGCATCATAGATTGTATAGGATGAATTGATGTCCAGACCTCGAACAGGGTAGGCTGTAATCAAAACATTTGGGTTAGATTCAATTTCACGTCCCAACAACACTTTTTGTACATTACCACCGGAAAGGCGGCGTACAGGTGTGTCAATATCCGGCGTGACAATTTCCAGACGCTCCACCAGCGAATCTGCCAAAGCACGTGCGCCCTTTCTTTCTAAGAATGGACCTTTGCCGTTTTTGTAGCTTTTCAAGAGTAAATTATCCGCTAAACTCATCGAAGCGGCAAGCCCCATACCCAGTCTGTCTTCGGGAACAAAACTCATGCTGATGCCGATTTTGATGATTTCAGCAGGTGTTTTACCGATTATGTTTTCATTTTTATATAATACAGCACCTTTGTGTGGCTTCAAAAGACCGGCAATGGTTTCACAAAGCTCTTTCTGACCGCTGCCTGCCAGTCCTGCAACGCCGAGTATTTCACCGTGATTCAAATCGAAGCTCACATCACGCAGTGTGTCAACACCTTCTTCATTTTGTACGGATAGGTGATGGATTTCCAGAAGGTTGCCTTCGTGAGAAACAGGAGGACGCTGAATGGAAAGTTCAACGGCTTTACCGACCATCAGCTCGGTTAACTCGTGTGCGTTTGTTTCTGCTGTGTTAACAGTGGCAACACTTTTACCTTTATGTAAAATGGTCACACGGTCACTGATTGACATAACCTCATCCAGTTTATGAGTGATGATTATGATGGCACATCCCTGATCACGCATGTGACGCAGGATATCAAACAGGTGGTCAGCCTCCTGTGGAGTCAGAACGGCAGTGGGCTCGTCCAGAATTAAGATATCTGCACCACGGTACAAGACCTTTAATATTTCAACAGTCTGCTTTTCGCTGACAGACATGTTATATACTTTTTTATCGGGCTCTACTTGCAGATGGTAGTTGTTACAGAGTTCTTTAATCCGCTCGTGTCTCGAGGCTTTTAAAAACATACCGATTTTTTTATCGCCTAAGATGATGTTATCTGCAGCAGAATGCACTTCAACAAGCTTAAAGTGCTGATGAATCATACCGATGCCATGCTTGTTGGCATCTTCTGGGGAGTGGATAATCACCGGCTCACCATCTATTAAAACAGAGCCGCTGTCCGGCTTATAAATGCCGGCTAAGATATTCATAAGTGTTGTTTTACCTGAACCGTTTTCGCCTAAAAGAGCCAGAATTTCGCCACGGTAAAGCGTTAAGTTGATATCTTCATTTGCAACAACCGATGCAAATGTTTTGGTAATATTGCGAAGTTCAATTGCCGGAATTTTTTCCGCTGTTCCTTTCATGTGTACGGTCACCTGCCTAACGGTAATCTTTTAAAAAAAGGGCGGCGCAGAGCACCGCCCATATGTTTATTTATTATTTTACTTCAACGTTTCTGTAGTACCAGTTCATAGCACCGGTGATATCTGCATCAGAGATAACTTCGCCTGCTTTGCAAACCTGATTGCCTGCGTTGTCAAACAGTTCACCTTCGAAAACCTTAAAGGAGCCATCCATGATTTTAGCTCTTGCTTCTTCGATTTTTTCTTTGGTACCTTCAGCACAGTTTTCAGACAGGGGAGAGATGTCAACCAGACCGTCATCCATGCCGCCGTAGTAGTTAGCACCATCCCAAGTGCCTTCCAAAACTGCCTTTGCAGCCTTGGTGTAGTAAACGCCCCAGTTCCAGATAGGAGCTGTCAGGTGAGCCTGCGGAGCATCCTTGGTCATATCAGAGTTGTAACCAACGCCCCATACGCCACGGCTCTGTGCAGCAAGCTGAGGAGCGGTGGTGTCACAGTGCTGGGAAATAACGTCACAACCTGCATCCAGCAGAGCTTCTGCAGCCTGTTTTTCCAAATCGGGACTGAACCAGCTTTCGGTAACCTTTACATAGATTTTAGCATCGGGGTTTACAGATTCAACGCCCATTGCAAATGCGTTGACGCCACCTGTTACTTCGGAGTTTGTTATGCCCATGGCAGCAACATAACCGATTTTGTCGGTCTGGGTTTTCAGACCTGCAGCGATACCGGAGAGGTAACGAGCCTGATAAATACGACCGAAGTAGTTGTTAAAGTTTGTGCCGTTGGATTTGTAACCGGTACCGTGAGAGAATACGATATCGGGATATTCAGCTGCGAGCTGTTCCATGGTGTCCATGTAACCCCAGCTTGTACCGAAAATGATTTTACAACCTTCTTCAATACATTCTTCGATTGCTGTACGTGTAGCAACAGCGTCTGTGTCGTTTACGTTGATTTTGCGGATAACCTGCTCATCAGTTAATTTAAGAGCAGCCTGCATGTCAACGATACCCAGATCATGTGCGTAGGAATAACCGGCACCATCTGCAGGGTCGCCAATGTGTATAACGCCTACTTTAAAATCAGCGTTGTTTGTGTTTGCAGCTTCACCGCCGGTGCTGGATTCGCCGCCGGTACCACAACCGGCTACGGTAAACAGCATTGCCAGAGCCAGAAATACTGCTGCGAGTTTTGTAAGATGTTTCATGAGTACATTCCTCCTAAATAATATTGGCACAGAATTTTCTGCACCGTTTATATGGTTTTCCATATAAATTCTAACGAAATACAATATCGGATTCCGTCATTGAATCAATAATAGCTAAAGACTCAACACGCACACCTTGATTACGAATTAAATCGCCACCGGGTTGGAATCCCTTTTCGATAACAATACCAGCGCCGACCAAAGCAGCACCGGCATCTTTTACCAATTTGATAAGTCCGAGCAGAGCACTGCCGTTTGCTAAAAAGTCATCAATAATTAAAACGCGGTCATCGGCAGAAAGAAAATCTTTGGAAACAATAATATCATAGATACGACCATGGGTAAAGGATTCCACCTTGCTGGTATATACGCTGCCTGTAATGTTTTTGGTTTGCTGTTTCTTAGCAAACACAACAGGCACATCAAAAAACTGTGCCGTAACACAAGCAATGCCGATTCCCGAGGCCTCGATGGTTAAAATTTTGGTGATGTTTTCATCTTTAAAGCGACGTTTGAATTCTTCGCCGATAGATGAAAACAGTCTGATATCCATTTGATGATTTAAAAAGCTATCAACCTTTAAGACGTTTCCTTCGCGAATTTTGCCGTCACGTCTGATTCGGTCCAACAAAAGCTGCATATGTCTATTGCCTCTTTTCGATAAGAATTTTAAATAAGTATTCAATATATAGATGTATTTTATCGCATAATGACTATCTTTGTCAATATATATTTATGTTTTTCGACAAAGATTTTTATCGGTTTAAAAAATTATGATTGTGCGGTATAGTGGAGAGGAGGGGAGAGAGACAGCTTTTTGCTCCCATGGTACCGTCTTATGACCAATTTTACCCCATGCCTTTACATCTAACAACACCTAAAAGAAAAGAGGCAGCCAATGCCGCCCCTTATCCGTGCCGGAAGTTAAGATGATAGAATCATCCCTTTGTTTTTGCGCTTTTGCCATTTACAGCGTGTGTCAAGAGAACCGTCCCCTTTTGTCCTTATCTCTGTACCGTGACAAATGAGAAAAATTATGCTATAATATAGACAGGAAATAGAACTTTTTGCTAATTTTCTGTCTATATAGGCAATAAAACAGTTAAACAAATAAGAATTTGGAGGGTTATTCAGTAATGGGAGATTTCATCGTTGCAATTGCACTTGTTATGGTTTCGTTATTTTTATTTATTTTGAGCATCCGCTCTTTTCTGGAAAAAGGATTTCTGTTTAATAATGCCTATATTTATGCATCCAAAAAAGAACGGGAAACAATGAATAAAAAGCCCTATTATCGTCAGACTGCAATTGTGTTTTTTCTTATGGGTATTACATTTTTGCTTATTGGCTTTGCAATACTTTTTGATGCTGGCTGGATAACTTACATTGCGGGAGTGGTTATCATAATTATACTTATTTATGCCATTACTTCCAGTATCGCAATTGAAAAAAGCAAGAACCAGAGATAACATGCCGTCCAATTCCAATTTGTCTAACAGGACAGGCACATTACTTTTGGGTAGTTTTTCTCCCACTTCTGCTCCGTTTAGGTAGTCTTTCGCAAAAGAAAAAGCACCCCAAACGGAGACACTTCGTAAAGAAGTAGTCTCCGTTTTTTTCGATACAAAGAGAAAATGACACTTTTAGAATTTGAAAGTGTCATAGTGGGTTACATATTTTGAGAAAGGTAAATACTTGCAAAAAAAGATTGCTTTTCTCGGCAGGTGAAGTGATATTGCAAACTAAAAGTTTGCAGTGATATTTGACCTGCAGTCAAGTTATATGAAAGCCTTGCGGCTTTCGTTATATCATATTCGCCTATAAACTGTCCGAAGGACAATATAACTTGGCGAAAGACAAATATAGTTGCGAAGCAATATAACTCGCCGTCAGGCGAATATAACTGTGGCACCTTCCTTACGGAGGGTGCCACAACGGGGTGCTTTTTGTTATCTGCGAGTGTATACTCGAACCCGAGCGCCGAAGGCGTGCAGAAAACCGACTGTTTTTTCTTGCACTTTTGCCGATGGCGTGATATACTGGGGAACGATGAGTCTGGGAAGGGGTGCAAATATGCGTCGTATTGCGATTATTCCTGCGCGAGCGGGGTCTAAGGGCGTTCCCGATAAGAATATTATCGATTTATGCGGCAAGCCGCTTATTGTGTATGCTATCGAAGAGGCGTTGAAAACGGGACTTTTTGACCGCGTTATCGTATCGACCGATTCCGAAAAATATGCCGCCATTGCTGAGAAGGCGGGTGCCGAAGCGATCATGCGCCCGGCGGAACTTGCCAGTGACACCGCTTCCACCTACGACGTTATAGCACACGTACTTCAAAACCATCTCACTGCCGCTTGCGACTATTTCGTGTTGTTGCAGACCACTTCGCCGATGCGAACGGCAACCCATATTACGGAGGCGTGCGCTTTGTTTGAGGCGCGCGGAGAGGGTATGGAATACGTGGTGTCGGTGAAACGCTCGGAGATGGCATCACAGTATATCTTTCCAATAGAGGAGGATAATACGCTGAAAAACTTCCACTACGACCTAAAACGCGGCAGACGGCAGGATTTTGAGGAGTACTGCGTAAACGGCGCGATTTATATTGCAGAGCCGAAAACGTACCTGCAAAGCAAAACCTTTTTCGGCCCTACCGCTCTCGCCTACAAAATGAGTGACGCTGATTCGGTGGATATTGATACGTGGTTGGATTACGATTTGGCAACCTTGCTTATGAAACGGCGTAACGAACAAACGTAAAGGAAACGGTGCAGTAAAAACTGCACCGTTTTTTGATTATTCTATGGCAAACAGACATTTAACAACACACGCGGTGGCGGTGAGCATCAGCGAGAAGAAGAACAGCAAAAAGCCGATGATGACAGCACCGACAATACTGGTGGCGGGGAAACCGACCGCCAAAAGTACGAGGGATGCAAGTACGCTGCCGAGAATACCGCCAAGTTGCACTTTGAGTGCGGGGTACAGACAGACTCTGCAACTGTCGCGGTTGGTCAACGCCGCCGCAAGCAGGGTTACGGCAAGGTACAGCAATGCTGTCACCAACACCGTCTGTATAAACAGCGGAGCAACCGTGATAGCCGCCGTGATGCGCAAAAACGCTGTTACAACGCCGACAACAACGCTGACAACTACCGCCAGCGCAGGGCATGTCCACCTGTCACTACAACCGAAAAACGCCATAAAAATCACCTCCCATATCCACAATATGCAGATACGGGAGGTGCAGTCATTAAAATGTGTAGGTGCCTGCTCCCAACTCGTAGGTTTTGCCCTCAATGATAGCGGTGGCGGGGACAGGGGTAGTGAGTTCATAGCGCACTTTTCCGTTTTCGTGCCACCAACGGGAGGAAACTTTGCCGTTCTCGGTATCGATTTCCGCCTTAAACCAGTCAATACGGTGGTCTGCCAGCGGTGCAAAATGCACCTTCTTAAAGCCGGGCGCCTCCTCTACCGTGTTAATACCTGCTGCCACACCATACATCCAGTCGGCAACGGCGCCGTAGGCGTAATGGTTGTAGGAATTCATAGACACGGGCCAGATATCGCCGTTGGGTTTAATACCGTCCCAATGCTCCCAAATAGTGGTAGCCCCTTTGGTGATGGGATACAGCCAAGAGGGATACTCCTTACGTAACAGCAAGGTATAGGCAAGGTCAGTGTAGCCGTAACGGGACAACACGTGCAGGATATACGGTGTACCCACAAAACCTGTTTGCAGTTTGTCGCCCTCTTTATGAATGAGCGCGGCAAGGGAATCGGCAACCGCTTGCGGTGTATCGGTGAGGTTGAAATACAGCGCCATTACGTGTTCAGTCTGGGTTTTAAAATCGTCTTTAAATTCCTCTTTAAACGCGGAAACGACGCGCGTATACAGCGTTTCATAGGCGGTAACGTCCTTGCCAAGCACCTTGCCGACCTTACAAAGAATATCTATCGTGTTGGCATAGTAAGCAGAGGCAACGAGGTCGTCACGGGTCGGACCTTTGGTCTCGCCGTATACGCCGCCCAGTTCCAACCAGTCGGCATATTGGGTACTGCCAAACCACAAATACGGTTTCGTGGTGATATTGGTGATATAATCCACCCATTTACAGATAGGAACAAACAAATCCTCTAAAATGGCGGTGTTCCCATAGGTGAGGTAGCACTGCCACGGACAGATGGCGATAGCATCGCCCCACGCGGCGCTGATCTGTGGGGTGCGGGGGTAGAAAGAAGGCACGAAATCGGGCACGGCACCGTTTTCGAACTGTTCCGCCTTCAAGTCGCCCAGCCACTTTTTAAAGAATTTCAGCACGTGGAAATTATAACTCGCGGTGCGGACAAACACCTGCGCGTCACCCGTCCAGCCGAGTCGCTCATCGCGTTGCGGACAGTCGGTGGGAATATCTAAAAAGTTATCTTTTTGTCCCCAGATAATGTTGCTGAACAACTGGTTCAGCATCGGGTCGGAGGTTTCGATATACCCCGTGCGTTTTAAATCGCTGTGTACTTCAATAGCGGTAAAATTTTGGGGGTCGATAGCGGAGGGATAGGCGTCTACCCGCACGTATCGAAAACCGTAGAAGGTGAGATTCGGCTTGTAGGTCTGTTTGCCGTCCTTGCAGGTGTATTCGTATAACGCTTTGGCACTGCGATAGTTGTCGTTATAGAAATTGCCGTCCTTATCCAGTATCTCGCCAAACGAAAACGCCAGTTTATCGCCCGCTTTGGCGTCCACTGTGATTTCCAGATACCCCGTCATATTCTGCCCGAAGTCGAGAACGGTTTCGCCTTTCGGTGTAAAGATAACTTCCTTTACAGATAAACGTTCCTGTTCCGTGACCGTTTCACCCAGTTGTTCTATCAAAAGATCCTGCGTGTTGTCCGCGGCAACTGCCGCCGCTTCATTGAAAACGGGGGAGTGGGTCGCGTCATACACGATACCGTTATACAAATGGCAGAAACGCAGGGCGCTTTCTGCAACAAGCCAACTTTCGTCGGTGCCGATATACTGTTCGGTACCGTCAGAAAAGGTGAGATGTAGTTCGGCGATAATTGCTTGCGGTTGCGGGTTTTTTAGACGCCAGAACCAGCCTTCCGCCAGTTGGAGTATGAGGGTGTTATCCGCTTGCAACAGTGCGGTAACGTCGTAAGACTGTACTTGCAACCGATGATGGTAAGAGGTCCAGCCGGGCGCCATAATGAAATTGCCGACACGCTGACCGTTTAAATGCGCTTCATACACGCCGCGCGCGGTAATGCGCAAGGTGGCGTTTTTTACCTGCTTTTCCGGATGGAAATCCTTTTTAAACAGCGGACTTACCGTTCCCATATCGCGGGCCGGCAGTATCCAATTGGCTTTCAACATAATATCACCCCATTGCTGCCAGTATACCACATAAACGACAGGTTTGCAACGTACATTTGTGCAAACAAACATTGCAAAAAAGGTTTCCGAAGATATGTCTTCGGAACCCCTTTTTTCATATTTCATTTAATACGATTTTCATAATGCCCAACCGCTGTAAGCAAGCGGTCTCTTCGCCTGCGCCGCCGCGACAGTAGCCGCAAAGCAGGGCGTTGTCTTGCGTGAAAAATATGGCGGGATAACAATACCCGCGTTCGGGGTCATCTTCAATGATAACAGGATCCCCCCACGTTTTGCCGTCATCGGTACTTTTGAGTATTACAAACGGC
>SVKI01000027.1 GCA_015068555.1 Oscillospiraceae bacterium
TGCCCCGCCGGCAGGGTTATTTCACCGATTCGCACCGACACATGTGCATCAGTGGAGGTGCGTGTGGCCGGCAGGGAATAGCCGCTGATGCTGCTCGTTCCACGTGCCAACGCCACTGTGGCCTTGGCGGCAGTTGTCGCACCGGTGCCCGTAGAATACCTGAGCTCCACTCTGTAGCGACCTGCCTTGGGTGCCGCAAAATCGTATTTATACCACATACTGTTTTCAAAACCGGCAATCACCTTACGGTATTTGCCCCGCGAAACCAGATTGGGTGCAAGATAGCTGCCGTTTGCATAGCCTGCAAAGTACCCCGTTAACACTGTGTCGTTGTGATTCTCTGCCTCTAGCAATATGTCGCTGCTCGCGGTGATTTCTACAGGTGCCAGAAAATCATAAGCGGTTTTCCTGCCTGCCGAGCGTTCCGGAACCGTTAGCGTGCTGCGCAGCGTCGGCGAAAGACCGGCATTATCAGCAAGCACCTTGGCTTCACCGCTCAGCATCTCCGGATTGATAAGCGTGGTTCCCGTGGCAAGCTCTGCATTGGAAAGAACCTCGACATCGGCGGCTACAAAGTTGTTCCGAACCACGTTGTTAGAATTGTTGCCGCGCACCCAGTTATACTGCTTTTCAGCGCCATTTTGGCTCACCACATTATCAATCACATTTTTCTCTATTGTGATGTTGCCGTAGCTTGCACCGGAATCCATATACACAGAGCCGTAATTCTGACATTCAATAAGGTAGTTTTCGCAGATGGAAATTCCGCTTTCAGGGAAACTTCCGTTAGTGTAGATATCGCCTCCGTCACGGCCGAACATGGAGGATTTTTCTATATAATTGGAATAGATTCTGTGGCCGCCGCAGTCCTTGCTGACAGGAAGCGTACTGCCCCAACCCCAGCCGATGCTGATGCCGCTGTAGGGCACATCCGTAATCACGTTGCTCATGATGTCTACGTTCTTTGCGTAATACACACCGATACCGGGGCTTGACATAAATTCCTGCCCCACGCGGCAGATGTTATTATTCACAATGCTAACACCATCGCAGAAGGTTTCTGCGGCACTGCTTGCATTATATCTCCAGCTGCCGACAACAAAAGCTGTGCCCGAAATATCAGAAACTGCGTTTTCTGCAATGAGAATATCCGCGGCACCTTCAGTTACACTTATGGCTGCAGAACCAAGGCAAGAAAAGCGGCATTTAAACACGCTGATGTTTTCTGCGTTATCTATGCTGATTTGCCCCGGAATCGTAAAGCCGGTTGTGTGAGCCGCTTTCCCGTCCGTGAAATCCATGTAGCAATCTGCCTGAAAGTTAGCGAGGCCGGTTTCTGTCACCTTATTATACGCGCCGTAGCGGAAATCCAGATTGGTAAACCGCAAATTGCGCACTGCACTTTCAGCCGTACTCCCCGCTACCGAAATGAGGCCCTCGCTCACCGGCAAGTAGGCCGGTTTGCTGAGTTCCTCTTCGCTGTGCGGATAGTAATACACATATCTGTTTGTCTTGTCATAGTAGAACTCCCCCGGTTCATCCAAAAGCTCCAGGGCATTTTCCAAATAGAACCACAAACCCACCTGCGGTTGTATCTCTGACTCTGCCACCATATTGATGTAAGCTTGGTAATAGGGTTGATCCATGGTAAACAAATACCTGTCTTCCAAAGCAAGTTGTTCCACATTCCTAACAGGCAAGCGATGTTGCGCCCACAGCAGCGGTGCAACGATTTCCAGCTCTTCCGGATGCGCAAAATGCGGCAGGTCATAACCTGAAAGGTAAAAGCCCTGCTCTGCCGCAGCCGGCGTGAACACCGCATTATCCATGATGAAGGTGTATTGACCGGCCGGAGCGCCCAAAACCTTATCCACTTCCACCACAAGCGTGTGTTCGCCCGCCGTTAAAGACAAGCCTGTTTTTTTGTACGCATGGACGGGCATTGAAAGGTTTAACCCTCCGTAGGTTCCCTCATAGCCCTCTATGAGAGTTCCGCCGCCGGCCGTGTTATCCGCTACCATAACACCATCTAAATAAATTTCAATTTTACTATGTGAACCCAGTGTCTTTCCGGCATAGCCTATCTTAAAGGTAGCATCGTAGGTGCCCCCTTCAGCAACGTGAAGCGGGATGCTGAGAGCCGGATTGGTTGTCGTCCAGGCGCTCGCATACACTTTTTTACTGCTGGCAATCTCGTTGGGGTGTACCCTGCCCGACGGCGCATAGTCCTCAAATTCCACTTCAATTTCTTCGCCCGCGGTGCCTAAATATGGCTTTTCCTCCAGAGCATACCCTTCTTGCGGCTTAAACACCGCATTATCCATGATGAAGGTATACTGACCGGCCGGAGCACCGGAAACCTTGTCCACTTCCACCACAAGCGTGTGTTCGCCCGCCGTTAAAGACAAGCCTGTTTTGTTGTATGCATGAACAGGCATGGCAAGATTTAAATTGTTATCATAAACGCCCTCATAACCTTCTATAAGGGTTCCGTCGGTGGCCGTGTTGTCCGCTACCAGATTGCCGTCCAAATATATTTTAATTCTGCTGTATGAACCTAGTTTTCCAACTGCACAGCCTATTTTAAAGGTAGCATCGTAGGCGCCGCCTTTTGCAACATGAAACGGAATGCTGAGGGCAGGATCTGTTGTTGTCCATGTGCTCACATATACCTTCTCGCCGCTGGCAACCTCATTTGCATAAACCTTACCGGTCGGCGCAAAATCTTCAAATTCCAGATTGATGCTTTCTGTTTCAGTAAGCTCATAACGCTTTTCTGCAATGTAGTAGCCGTGGCTTTTGGCTCTTTCTGCTGCAAAACCATCTACATAGAATTGCCTTGCCTCCGCCACTTCGGGCGTATGCGCCTTGTAAATGTTGCCGCCTGCGCTCTCCCAGCCACTCACCAAAGCACCGCCGCTGATCATAGCAGGAGATGCCTGATTAGCACCGCGGTAAATAACCTCATAACCGTTATTGCCACTATCTGCTTCTGTAAAGCTCACAGGCTCATTTATGTAATGTACATCATCTAAAATACTCACGACGATGTCTACATTTTGTGTTGGCGTTAATGTCCGCACATATTCTTTTGCCTCTTCGATGGTTTTAAACGGCTTTTCTCTTGTGCCATCGCCACCGTCTGCCGCCTGCGACGAGACAAAAATCTCTGTTGCCTTGTTGTAGAATGCATTATATGCGTCAACCGGCTTGAGTGAATCCAGGCTTTCCCAAAGAAAAACCCTGCACGTTGCATCTTGAGTGGTGATGTTGCCCAAATCAAGAGTTGTTTTCTCCGTTGCAGAGCCGGATTTAACATCACATGCCGCCAATTTGCCTCCCTCATACGCTGCAGCTACCAGCGTTATGCCGTCTTTTGCCATTGGCGCAATCTCCACGGTGTGTTCTCCGCTTTGCATCTTGGCAACAGATGCGCCCTGGCATAAAAGATTCACCTTGGGGCTTTGCTTCTCTGCCGCAGCCAGAGAAGCAAAGCTTTCCTTAAATGCTTCTAAAGAAGAAAAACAACGATCGGCTAAGCCTCCGTACACCGACAGTGGGTAGAAGATACCCTCCATGTCTGCTTCAAAGCTCCAATCAGACTTTTGGGAAATGAGCTCCTGTATCTCAGCCGCAGAAACAGCGTTGTTGATTTCGCTGACAAACGCCGTTTTTTCTGCCATGATTGTGCCGCTCGCATCCGCCGTTTCCTCAACTGAAAAAGCGGGCATTGTCTGCAGTGCGGTAAATAAACAAAGGATAATGACGAATAGTTTTTTTGTCATAAACCACCCCGCCTTATTGCTCTTGTTCCAGTATTTCTGCCAGAGGTCTTGCGATTTCTGTCATCTTTTCTTCCATCAGCTCAACATCTACAATGGCGTTGAGGTCTTCAACGGCCTCATCCCATTTTTCGTCAAATTCGCCGACCGGAGCCGCCATCGCAACCTTGAACATGTTCTCCCATTGCTCGCGCTCTGCCCAGAAGGTGACCACTTCGGGGATGTCTGCATAAATGGACGACCAGCCCTGACAAGGCGGATACATCTTAACAGAGGTGACATGCTCGCTGTCGCTCTTAAACTTAAAGCCACTGTTGAGCGCCGGCTTGTATGTAATCTTTTCAAGATGCACTTTTGGCGTCCATCTTGTTGTAGCGGTTGCAGCAACCGTGAAAAGACCACCTGTGTTATACCCAATGGTTCCGTGGAGCCCTTTTCCCTCTTCAGGCTTTAATGCATCTGTATTTCCATCCACAAAATATTTTGTGAAGCGCTCGTCCACAAACTGTCTCTTGCCGTCTTCTCCCACCGTGTAAAGTCCTGCCTCTTCAGGGCCCCAATGGCGAACAGAATCCCATTCATCGGTGAACTGCACATCCAGCCAATTTAAAATCTGATACAGCTGGTTTTCGTCAACTGTCTTTAAGATGCAAAGAGAGCTGGTCCACATTTGGTCTTCTTCAAATGCGCCATAGCCTTCCTGTGCAGGAATCTGCGTAATAAACGGACGGTAGCGGAAGGATTTTCCTTGCTTTTCCAAAGAATCATTAACCGTTATAATATCCGAAACACCGTTAATCGGGGCAATGGCATACAAGCCGTTGAGCATTTTTTCCTTGGCCTGTGCTGTGGTATGCGCCATGCTGTCCGGGTCTATAACCATATCTGCCAGCATCTTATTCTGCATTCTAGCTGCTTCCTTAACCACTTCACCTGCGATGGGGATTTCGATTTCTTTTGTCACATCGTTCCATGTGCCTGTGTAGGCATGACCCTTGTAGCCATACATATCAGCGCCAAGCCAAGCCAGCGCGCACCAGTTATCGCCGCCGTAATAGCCAAACGGATACACGGTTTTGCCGCCCTCTTTAAGATTCAGCTCCTGAATCTTATACATAAAATCTATATATTCCTCTGTGGTGTCAATCGGAATATCTAAAAGCTCCTCACCCATCGGCTCCTGACGTTCCTCCAAAAGCGCAACCAGTTCATCCCATGTTTTAGCTTCGGGATAAATCATTTTAAGAATATCGTCTCTCACAAAGAGGCAATGGAGATTGCCGATGGAAACATCGTTAACAGGCGTTTTGAAAAGAGTATCTATGATTTCAAGTTCTCTGTCTGTTGCATCGGGCAGCGTTTCTTTAGAAGACTGATTATTATACGGAATGCCTAAAATTTTGCCATCTACCTTGATTGCCTCCCAATACCGCTGTGGTACACGCTTCCACACATTCGGAGCATACTTTTGGAGCATTTCCGGTGTGAGCTCCCATACTTGCTTCAGGGCATTAAGCTTTGCAAAATGCGCCGGGCCCTGATAAGCACCACACGCCAAAATCTCCGGCAGATTATCGCCCGCTACAAGCTTACTGAGCTTGGCATCCCACTGTCCACCGTCGTTACCGTAAATGTTTTTAACCTTGACGCGCGTTTTGTTTACGAGCCATTCCTCAACAACACTGCCATCTAAAGCTTTGGCTGTGTAGTCTGTTCCCTGTGTTTGCCACACCGTGATTTCCAAATCCTCCTGAGGGACATAAACGCCGTTCTCAAAAACGGCTACGCTACCGCCTTCCTTACTGCAAGCACATACGCTGAGCGCAAGCAGGAAAACCAGAAGCAATGACATAATTCTTTTCATACATGTTTCCTCCTATATTATTATTTTTTTAAAAAACTTGATTACAATTATCCCTTTACAGCCCCCAGCGTTACACCCGACACAAAATACTTCTGAAGGAAGGGATATACCATGATAATCGGCAGCGTTGTCACAATCAAAGTTGCAGATTTAATTGATTCCGATGTAGGAATAAATGATGCACCTTCACTTCCTGTCACAGCGGCTTCCGCTGCCATCTTTTGTGCCACTTCGCTTTCCTTGATGAGCTTCATCATCAGGTATTGGAGCGTGTATAAGTCCGGCTCTGTTATGTAGTATAACGTAGTGGTCCAGTCATTCCACGCTCCCACAGCCGTCCACAGTGCAATAGTTGCTATAACAGGCTTGCATAAAGGAAACGCGATTTTAACCATGATGTATGCATCTCCTGCACCATCTATCTTGGCAGATTCCTCAATGCTGTCTGGCAGTTCCTGCAGAAAGGAACGAACAATAACCATATTGTAAAACACAAACATTTTCGGCACGATGTACACCCAGTAATTATTGATAAGCCCTAAATAGCGATACATAATGTATGTTGGGATAACACCCGCCGCCACATAAGCAGGAATCATAAGATACAGCGTGAGTCCCCGTCTATAAGGCAAATTCTTTCTGGTAAGACCATAAGCTGCTGAAAAAATGATCGCAATGGAAAGCACAATTTCCAAAAGAACACGACTGACAGATACAATGGCACCTCCTAAAAGAGCCTCATCGGAAAACACTGTCAAATAGTTTTGCATCGTGAATTTTCGTGGCCAAAGCGTGATGCCGCCAAGAGCCGTATCCATACCCTCATTAAAGGAGATTGCAACCTGATTCAGGTAAGGATACAGCATAATTGCCGCTAAAAACAGCATCAGGCATATATTAAACACATTAAAGATTCTTTCTCCCAAACTACGTTTCATATCAATTTCCATAGCCTTTCTGCCCACAAATAGTAATAAAAAATACACACGCTTCTTACTGCGGGCAGATAAGGCGTGAAATGGAAATTATGCACATCACAGATTCGCGTCTAAAACGCGCGAATCTGCGGCGGTGCAATAAAATCGGCCGGAGACTTAACGTTATTTTTCACATTATGTCTTCTACCATACACTAACTTCAAATGCCTTTTTACTCATAAAGTTCGACATAAGTAAGAGTAACAACGCAACCGCTCCCTGCGCCAGACCAAAGGCTGTAGCAAGAGAGTATTTACCATTTTGAATACCCAACCTGTATACAAGCGTGTTAATTGTATCTGTCTCTTGCTGTATATACACGTTCTGGAAACCATAAACCTGTTCAAAGCTTGTATTAAACAGACTGCCCAACGACATAATAAACACGATTAAAACCGTACCCTTTATGCAGGGAATGGTGATATGCAAAGCCTGCTTAAATTTACCGCAGCCGTCAACCGTTGCCGCCTCATAGAGCGTGGGGTCAATGCCCGTGATGGCCGCCAAAAATACAACCGATGACCAGCCAACTGATTTCCACAGATGCGTCATGAATATAATAGGAAGGAAATTCTTCGAGTCATATAAAATATTTTTTACCGCATAACCCTCACCCAACACAGATTTCATAAACGTATTAAAGGTTCCTTCTAAAGCAAACATGGAAGTGAACAAACCGATTACCGTAATCCAGGAAAGAAAGTGTGGCAGGTAGCTAACTGTTTGAACAACCTTTTTAAACTTGACGCTACGCAACTCGTTGAATAAAAGCGCCAAAACAACCGGAAACGGCATGCCAAGAAACTGGATGGTAACACCATAGATAAATGAATTTTTAATGGCTACAAGCATATCCTCGTTTGAAAATATTTGCTTAAAGTTATCAAACCCAACCCAAGGACTGCCCCAGATACCCGAGAGAATATCGTAGTTCTTAAATGCCAAAACCAGGCCGAAATACGGCAGGTAACAAAGCAAAAGAACCAGAATGAGTGCCGGCAGTATCAACAAATACGGTGTTCTGTAGTGAGATAGATTGTACAAAAGGCCACGTTTTTCTGCTACAGTGTGACCGGATGATAAATTTTGTTTGAGCTTACGCACATTTATACCTCCCAAAGATAAAATTAACAATTTTACTATAAATTTATTGTAACATAGTGATAATTTTTCGTAAATTACACTATCTGCACAAAGAGGTTCCCATTTTGCACATTCTTGACAAAACTTCTTGATAAAAGTCTCGAAAATGAGTACAATTATAATGAGGAAACAGACAAAACAAGCAGATGCGCCGGCATCCAAAGCTCATGGATGGATGGATTGTTACGCCACTGCTGTGCTATAAAGGACGGGTGCTGGGATGTACAAATTACTGATAGCCGATGACAACAAAATGCATATTCAATGTGTGCTTGATTATGTGGATTGGAAAAAACTTGGTTTTACCGAAATCAAAACGGCTTCCAACGGCAAGGAAGCTTTCAAAATCTTTAACACCTTTAAGCCGGATTTGGTGATTACCGATGTGGTTATGCCCAAAGAAGACGGCATCATACTGGCTAAAAACATAAGAAGTATAGATAAAAATGTTCATATTGTTTTTATGAGTTGTTATGAGGAATTTGAATACGCAAAACACGCCATCGACAATGACATCACCGCATACGTTTTAAAGCCTATCGAACCGGCCGTTATGCAAGAAGCCGTAAACAAGGTTGTCACCAAGCTTAAAGAAGAGCGTTCCCGAAGCAATTTCCTTTCTGACCTTCTTTATTCCGATGACCTTGCTCCCGCGGAAGAGATGTTAAACGGAGCATGCTTTTGCTCTATTCAACATGCGGTTGTATGTAAATACGTCATTCTCAGCGAAAGTATCAGCCATGGAGCCTTGCTAGAGGTACTCGCCTCCGTGGACAAAAGCTTTGAAGACTTTAACCCCCATGCTACCGTAGAGTTTCCAAATAAACTGATTATTCTCCTTATCACGAGCGAAGAGGACGGTGAGGTATTTTTAAACCGTGTGCTGGAGGCTGTTCACTGTCATATGCACGTCTTAAAGGAAGACCAAGGACTTTCAGTAGTTGTCGGTGTCAGCAGTGTATACCCCTCCGTTGCAGATGTCTCGCAAATGCTCCGCCAGGCAAGTATGGCTTTAGACAGCACCTACAGTTTCAAGCCGGACGAGATTTACTTTTTTGAAAACTTTGAAGAAGATACGCAGTGGGCAGAAGCCACAAACTACACAATGACAGAACTCAAAGCAGATTTGTCTTTTCTTTTGGAAATGGCAGACGCCGAATCCATAGAGGTTTTTCTTAACAAATACTATCCGCATAATGCTGTGTATAACAAAAATTCTGTTAAGGCCCTTTGTTTTTCAACAGTCACAAATCTACAGCTGCTTTTATCAGAAAGAAGCCTCAATATGGCAGACCTGTTTGAAAATCCTGACGTTATTTGGGAAAAGCTTAATAAATTTGACACCATACAGGATACCTATCATTGGCTTAAAAACATTCTAACCGCCGCATGTGAATTTGTTACCGCCTCCCAGCCGAAGGCAGGCAATGACATTGTCGGCGAGCTTAAATCATATATAGATACGAATTTTAAGGATATCACCTCATTAAAACAAATTGCAGCAGACTTATACATCAGCACAGGATATGCAAGAAATATTTTCAAAAAGCAAACCGGTCAAACCATATTTGACTATCTTGTAGACAGGCGCATTGCCGAAGCAAAGAAGCTTCTCAGAGATCCTTCTTACAAAGTGTACGAAATCGTGAGTCTTGTAGGCTACACCAGCAAGGCACATTTTATTGAGACATTTAAACGCAAAACCGGTATGACACCCTCAGAATACAGGCAATTGAAAATGCAATAACCGGAGGTGTTACATATGAGAAAACACAGTATATTCAAAAAGCTCATATACAACATGCTGCCAATATCCATTATTCCTTTTTTGCTTGTGCTGATGTTTCTTTTGCGATACACCTGCATGAATCTGAAAAACGAAGCATACATGCACTTAGAGGACAGGCTTTCTTCCTATGTGCAAATCATAAATACCGAAAAAAACAACGCTCTCTTACAATCCGATTACATCATCAACAACACAGAAATGAGGGCGCTCTTGGAAAGTCGACCCGAAAACCTCTACGACCGGCTGTTGCTTTTAAAAAAGATTGAAAGCTATGCACTCATCATAAGTGCCAACAACAACAGCACCATCACAATTTACACAGACAACCCTGCCATTCGGCCGGGTATGTTCACAGACCAAGCAGAAAATTTGAGCAACTGGGATGAAATCCTTGATACTTTGCAAAAAACAGACAATATCTTTTTTGACAAAGAAATCTCTTACGACGAACTGCAAAATCCCTACCTTGCATTATACAGACGATTACTGGCAGACACTAAAATCATAATAAAAATTAAGATTTATATTCCCACGGAAAACGCTTTTTCCATTGTGGAAAAAGAAGAAAATCTCCCTGATTCCAATACAAATATCATTAAGCCCATAACAAACGAGCTTTTTGCAACCGCAGCACTCGACCAAAAGGAACTCAACGCAAAATATCTGCACTATACCGTTATCTTTTCCATGGTTGGACTTTTGTTTTGCGCCATTATCATTTTGGCGAGCTTGGCAATCACCAAAAGAACAACCAACACCATTAGCGAATTTATCCTGAAGCTGTCTAAACAAAGCATTCAGGAAAGTCTCCCGGAATCGGAAAGCATTACTGATAGCTGGGAACTCAGCGTTATCAAAAGCACGCTGAATGAATTTATCAAAAACATTGATGAACAAAAGGAAGCGCACTACAAAGCAGAGCTTGAAAAAAGGCGTTTGGAGCTTGAATTGCTTCAAAGCAAAATAGATCCGCACATGCTATATAACTCACTGGGCGCAATATCGCACAAGGCTTATATCAATAACGACCTTGAAATGTACTCTTTGATTAAAAATCTCACGGATTATTACCGCCTCGTTCTCTCCCGCGGCAGAGATTTTATAACCATAGAAGAGGAAGTCCGCCTGATTTCCAAGTTCATATCCGTAAACGAAATCTCGCATCTTCAAAAATATGAATTTTACTCCAACATCGACCCTCGTCTACTGAAGTATGAACTACCTCATTTGATGCTCCAGCCCTTTGTGGAAAACTCCATTGTTCATGGTCTTGCCGGAAAAGAGGCTCCTTGTATCATAAGGCTTGACTGTTCCCTGCAAAGCGGAAATATCATTTTCAAAATATTTGACAATGGCTATGGTATTGAAGAGGACAAACTGTCAAGGCTCACAGAGCCAGATTTTTGTCCTGAAAGCTACGGTATTAGAAATACGTTCAACCGTATGAAGCTGTTTTTTGGTGAAGCTTGCAGCATACACTTCGAAAGCCACATAGACGAATTTACCGAAGTGACAATATCCATTCCAGCAGATGTTTTTTAAGAAAATTTAAAGTCTGTTAAATAACAAAAGAACTCGAAAAATACGATAAATTGTGCTATTTGAGTAAAGAAAATATATGGTTGTGCCCAGGCACAACCATACGCCCCTCTATACCTAAAGTTTAACAACTTATGCAAAGATTTATGCAAGAATGAATCCTCCAAAGTGTGATAGCTTTCATTTTGAGGATTGTTTTGTCTGCACAATATAGGACAACTATCAGCATTAGTAGTTGTCCTCTTTTTAATAATGAAATAATAAATTTGCATGAAAATAAGAACAAATACAAAAACTGAATTTGTCTCATTGCAGATCCTTGACGAAAAATAGTAAATATAGTATAATGCGTTTACAGGGAAGATTATATAACTTTATTAAATGGAGGCATTTATATGGCAGTTACATTGAATCCGGATAAAGAAGTTGTAAAGACAGTGCGTGAAGGCTTAAAGCGGACCGGCGGTTACTGTCCTTGTCGTTTAGCGCGGACAGAAGAATATAAATGTATGTGTGAAGAGTTCAAAAAACAGATTGCCGATCCGGATTTCGAAGGATTTTGTCACTGTATGTTGTATTATAAGGACAAAACAAACGCATAATATATCGGTAAAATCTTGATTTTTTTGCCAGAAAGTGATATACTATCAGTAATAGCATTTTTATGAAATTAAGGAGGCTTTTATTATGAGCGAAAATACAGTATATACTGAAACCGGCGCCGTTAATATTTCTGACGAAGTTGTGCAGACCATTGCTGCTATGGCAATTCGCGAAACAAAAGGTGTAGCACTTGCCACTTCTTTAGCTGACGGCTTGGTTGAAAAAATCGTAAAAAAAGGCTTAAACAAAGGCGTTAAAATTGAAATGACTGAAAAGGAAGTATCCCTTGACGTACACATTTTAGTTGATTACGGCGTGAAGATTCAGACTGTTGCCGCAGAACTGCAGGAAGTAGTTAAGTGCAACATTGAAACCATGACGGATTTAACCGTAACCGCTGTAAATATGTACGTTGACGGCATTAACTATGTGAAGGAACCCAAAAAAGAAGCACCTGCAGAAGCAGAAGCGGAACAGAACTGACAAAAGAAAGGGACTCGTTATGAAACTTGGTTTTATTGGCGGAGGTAATATGGCTTTTGCCATTGCCGGTGGTGTGCTTGCCTCTACCTTATACAGTGAAAATGATATATATGTCAGCGACCCGAATGAAGAAGCTTTAGAAAAATTCAAAGCACTGGGTATTTCTGCAGATGTTTCCAATACCAATGCGCTCAATGGAGATTATATTATTTTCGCAGTCAAACCCTTTATCCTTCCCCTGGTGTTGTCTGAGCTGAAAGAAAAATATGCAGACACAATACAGAATAAGGTGTTTATCACCATTGCCGCCGGTATTGAGATTGCAACCATCAAAGAAGCCCTTGGTTTTGACGCTAAAGTGATTCGCGTGATGCCGAATACGCCGGCTATGGCACTGAGCGGTATGAGCGTAATCACCCGCGAACATGCGCCTGCAACCGAAGCAGAATATAACGCCGCCATTGATATTTTCAAAGCTGTCGGTGAAGTGGAAATTTTACCCGAAGCATTGCTCAACTCTGTAATTGCAGTATCCGGAAGCAGTCCGGCTTATGTTTTTATGATGATCGAAGCCATGGCAGATGCAGCCGTACGTGACGGCATTGCCAGAAACGCTGCATACCGTTTAGCAGCGCAATCCGTTTTAGGTTCTGCAAAACTGTTGCTCGAAACAGGTAAACACCCCGGTGAATTAAAAGACATGGTATGCTCTCCCCGCGGCACCACTATTGAGGCTGTAAAAAAATTAGAAGAATGCGGTTTCCGAAACGCCATTATGGCTGCCATGGAGGCTTGTACCGATAAAGCAAACGGTATGTAGTTGCTTGATTTCCAGTATAAATTTTTCATAACTCCACATACTATACATACACAAATCATGTTTTGAAAGGTGGAACCGTTATGAAAATGAGTTTTATCGGTGGCGTACTTGCCGGTGCTATTGTCGGCTCGGCACTGACCATGGTGGTTGACCCTATCAGTGACAAACAACGGCGCAAGATGTATCGTGGTGCGCAGACGATGTTTAAAACCATTGGTTCTGTTTTAGATGCAGTGACCATGAAATAATCTCATCAAAAAGCAAAAAATCCCTGCTTTACATTAGTAAAGCAGGGATTTAATATTACATTCTACTCAGAGCTGAAAGGCAGAAGCGCAATATGTCTTGCACGCTTGATTGCCTCCGTCAGCTGTCTTTGATGTTTGGCGCAAGTTCCTGTTATTCTTCTGGGGAGAATCTTGGCACGCTCAGAAACGAATCTTCTGAGTTTTGCAACATCTTTATAATCAATATAATCGATTTTATCCTGACAAAAGGCACAAACTTTTTTCTTAGCCTTTCTGGGTCTGTTCATTGATCTTTCAGCCATTGTACGGGCGCCTCCTTCCGCAAATCATTAAAAGGGCAAATCTTCTTCCTCTACAGGCATAAATCCGTCAATATCAGCTGACGGTGCCTGCGGTACTGCCGGTGCCGGTGCAGAATATGCAGGAGCAGAATAAGAACCGCCGACTTCGTTTTTGCTTTGTGCAAACTCGACATCTTCAGCGATAACTTCTGTTGCATAGCGTTTCTGGCCGTTCTGGTCATCCCAAGAACGTGTCTGGATGCGACCATCTAAAGCAATACGCATACCCTTAGTGAAATAACGGCTGACAAACTCTGCCGTTTTTCCCCAGGCAACACAACTGATAAAATCAGCCTGTCTTTCTTCGCCCTGTCTCACAAAACGTCTGTCGCAAGCAACTGTAAAGCTGACAACATTCGTTCCGGATTGGGTGGTTCTGAGTTCGGGATCACGAGCCAGTCTTCCTACCAAAACAACCTTATTCATACACGCAACATCCTTTCGCAATCAAGGAAATTCCTTTTGCTTATTTGCTGATCTTTCTTTTTTCTTCTTTCTTAATTACGATATCTCTCATGATACCGTCGGTAATACGATAGATTCGTTCGAGTTCCTGCGGGAAATCCGGCTTAGCACTGAACTGAATCAAAACGTAGTAGCCCTCGTTCTTATCATCAATCGGATAAGCAAGTCTGCGCTTGCCCCACTCATCAACGGATTCAATCTCACCCGCATCAGAAATCAATGATTTGAACTTTTCAACAAGAGCTGCGATCTTTTCTTCTTCTAAAGAAGCATCAACCACAAAAATGGTTTCGTACTTGTTTACGACGTCAATCATCTTTTTCACCTCCTTCTGGACTTTGGCTCTTTGGCAAGCAAAGAGCAAGGATTTTGCATCTTAATTGATACATTACCAAATAATTATATCTAAAAGCAAGTCATTTGTCAAGCATTTTTTACATTATTTTATTCTATATCTTCTGTTTTCTGTTTTTTTCTCTTGACAACTTTCTTCAAAAATGTTATACTTTAATAAGTTGAATAACAAAAGCGATGAAGGAACGAGTAGCCGTTACAAAAGCATCCAGAGAGAGAAACATTTGCTGGAAGTTTCTTATGTGGAGTCTCGGCGAAAACCACTCCGGAGCTGCACCACTGAAATCAAGTAAGTGTTGTCGTATGCCTGCGTTAAAGGTTAAGATGTATTGGCATCTGAGTGAAAAATCAAGGTGGAACCGTGCATATCGCACCCTTGACAGCTAGCTTTTGCTATGTTGTTTTGGGTGTTTTTTATTTTTAAGAATTATTATTAGGGGGTTATCTCTATGAAAGTTATTTACAATGACGGAACAGTCAAAGAATGTGCACCCGAAGAGGAACTGCACATTATACGCCACACAGCTGCTCACACCATGGCGCAAGCCATCAAGCGTCTGTATCCCGATGCTATGTTCGCTTACGGACCGGCAACGGAAAAGGGCTTTTACTACGATGTAGATTTAGGTGATAAAAAGCTCACCGACGAAGACCTTTCTGCTATTGAGCAGGAGATGAAAAAAATTGTAAAGGAAAACACACCCATTAAATCCTTTATCCTGCCCCGTGCTGAAGCCATTGCATTTATGGAAGAGCGTGGCGAAAAATACAAGGTTGAGCATATTGGCGACCTGGAAGAGGATGCACCTATCAGCTTTTTCCAGCAGGGTGAATATGTAGACATGTGTGTTGGTCCCCACCTGTGCTACACTAAGGCATTAAAAGCATTCAAAATCATGAGCCAATCCGGTGCATACTGGAAAAATGATAAAGACAATACCATGCTGACTCGTATCAACGGTATTGCTTTTGCCAGCCAGAAAGAACTGGACGACTATCTTGTTCTTTTGGCTGAAGCCGAAAAACGTGACCATCGCAAAATCGGCAAAGAAATGAATTTGTTCATGATGAACGAAGAAGCTCCCGGCTTCCCCTTCTTCCTGCCGAAAGGTATGGCGCTTAAAACCGCATTGATTGATTACTGGCGCGACATTCATACAAGAGACAATTACGTAGAGGTTTCCACGCCGCTTATTATGAACCGTCACCTTTGGGAAACCAGCGGTCACTGGGATCATTATAAGGATAATATGTATTCTACGCTGATTGACGAGGATACCTATTGCGTAAAGCCCATGAACTGTCCCGGTGGTGTTATGGTATACGCATCCAAGCCGCATAGCTACCGTGAATTGCCGATGCGCGTAGGTGAACTGGGACTGGTACACCGTCACGAGCTAAAGGGTGCGCTTCACGGCTTGTTCCGTGTTCGTTGCTTCACGCAGGATGATGCGCATATCTTTATGCGCCGTGAACAAATCACCGAAGAAATCGTTGGTGTTGTTCACCTGATTAACGAAGTATATGAAAAGTTTGGCTTTAAGTATTCCGTTGAGCTCTCTACCCGCCCTGAAGACAGCATGGGTAGCGACGAAGATTGGGAAGCAGCTACAAACGGTCTGAAAAACGCTTTGGAAAAGCTGAACCTGCCCTACACCATCAATGAGGGTGACGGTGCTTTCTATGGTCCGAAAATTGACTTCCATTTGGAAGATTCCTTGGGCAGAACCTGGCAGTGCGGTACCATCCAGCTTGACTTCCAGATGCCGATTAACTTTGATTTGGAATATGTGGATGAAAAAGGCGAAAAGCAACGCCCGATTATGATTCACCGTGTATGCTTCGGTTCTATTGAACGCTTTATCGGTATTCTCACCGAGCATTTTGCCGGTAAGTTCCCCGTATGGCTGGCTCCGGTACAGGCAAAGGTTCTCTTGGTTTCCGAAAAATGTGCCGAATACGGCAACAAGGTTTACGAGGCTCTGCGCGCTGCTAAAATCCGTTGTGAACTGGATGACAGAAACGAAAAAATCGGCTATATGATTCGTGAGGCACAGGTCGTTGACAGAGTCCCCTATATGCTGATTATCGGTCAGAAAGAAGCTGAAGAAGGCACAGTTTCCATCCGCAGACGTGACACCACACAGAACGAAACTATGAGTCTAGAAGCATTTATTGAAAAAATCAAGACAGAAACAATTGAAAGATTGTAGTCATGACCACCCGTATAACGGGTGGCATGCACTAAGCCTATAAGGCTATTTTGTTGGCGGCGCCTCAAGGCGCGCCGAAACGGTTTGCCAACCGCATAACTTTTACAGGCTGCCCCACAAGTGGGGCGGTCTTTTATTTGCCCTTTTTGACTTGCTCACCCGTAAACGGGTCTATATATTCTTGCAAACTTATTTGGTCACTTGCTATATCTTCTTGCAACTGATGCTTTATGTATTCTTGTATGGCTTTCTTATTTCTGCCTACCGTATCCACATAATATCCTTTGCACCAAAATTGTCTATTACCATATTTGTATTTTAAATTCGCATGTCTATCAAATATCATTAGCGAACTTTTCCCCTTTAAATATCCCATAATTTGTGATATACTGTATTTGGGCGGTATTGATACCAGCATGTGTATATGATCAGCACAGGCTTCTGCTTCTATTATTTCTACACCCTTATACTCACATAATTTTCTCAATATCTGACCTATATCTGTTTTTATTTTTCCATATATCACTTGCCTGCGATATTTGGGCGCAAATACTATATGATACTTGCAATTCCATTGCGTGTGTGATAAACTTTCTGTATCAAGTTTTTTCATACTTGATTACCTCCTTTGATTTTAGTGCGGTTGGCGAACCTGCACTTATTCTATCACAGGAGGTTTCTTGTTTCTACTCATAGCTAAAAGCTTTTTGGAACTACGGGCATAGCCCGTAGTTTTCGTTAACACAAT
>SVKI01000028.1 GCA_015068555.1 Oscillospiraceae bacterium
TGCCACAAGGGAGATCTGGTTCGGATTATATTGCTTTGGTGCGGATAAGAGGACTTGAACCTCCACGAGATTGCTCCCACTAGCACCTGAAGCTAGCGCGTCTGCCAATTCCGCCATATCCGCATATTAAATTTTTACCCCTTAATTTTTACACGGGAGAGGTAACCCAGAGGAGGAGCAAAAAAGCTTAATCCTCGCATATTAAACGGATAAATCCGGTTTAATCTATTTAATCACCGAGGTGGCGTTACCTGAAGCTAGCGCGTCTGCCAATTCCGCCATATCCGCTCATTTGTTAAGTTAACAACAAAATGTATTATAGCATGTTCTCTCCCTAAAGTCAATCTTTTTTTTTGCCTAATTTCAAATACAATCATTTGGTTGTTAACCGTATGAAAGGGTCTGTAGCCATGTGCTACAGACCCTTATACATTATTCTTCCGTTGTATCTGCCTGATTTTCCGCCTGAGAGACTTCGCTCTCTTCTTCTACAGGTGCTTCTTCCTGCGGTTTAGCGGTAAACAAAGCTTCAAATTCTTCACCGGAAAGCTTTTCCTTTTCCATCAGAGCCTGCGCCACGCGGTCAAGTTGTTCTCTGTGACTTGCCAGATAGGAGCCACATTCTTCGTATGCACGGTCAACAATTTTTCTTACCTCAGCATCAATTTCAGCGGCAACCTGCTCACTGTAATCTCTCGTTTGTGCATAGCTCATACCGAGAAATACTTCATCGTTATCAGAGCCAAAGGTCATGGGACCTAATGCATCACTCATGCCATACTTTGTAACCATATCGCGCGCAATTTTTGTGGAGCGCATAATATCATTAGAAGCACCGGTGCTGATATCATCAAGAACCTGTTTTTCTGCTACACGACCACCCAATAAAACCATAATCTCATTTAACATATCCTTCTTGGAGACATAGTTTTTATCCTCTGTCGGCAGAGCCAAGGTGTAACCTCCGGCACGGCCGCGGGATATGATCGAAATCTCATGAACGGGGTCACAATCCGGCAACACTCTGTGCATAATCGCGTGACCTGCTTCGTGATAAGCCACAAGGCGCTTTTCCTTCTCGGTAACGGTCTTGGATTTCTTTTCAGGTCCTGCAATCACCTTCATAATGGAATTTTCCACATCCGACATGGAAATCTTTTTCTTGCCTTCTTTAGCGGCCAAAAGTGCCGCTTCATTCATCAGATTCTCTAAATCTGCACCTGTAAAGCCTGCCGTTGTTTTGGCTAAAACAGAAAGGTCAACGTCGCTGTCAAGCGGCTTACCGCGTGAATGCACCTTCAAAATTTCTTCTCTGCCTTTCACATCCGGATAATTCACAACAACCTGTCTGTCAAAGCGTCCGGGACGGAGCAATGCAGGGTCTAAAATATCGGGGCGGTTTGTTGCCGCTATAATGATAATTCCCTCATTAGCACCAAAACCGTCCATCTCCACAAGCAACTGATTCAGCGTTTGCTCACGTTCATCATGACCGCCACCTAAACCGGCACCGCGGTGACGACCGACTGCATCAATTTCATCGATAAAGATAATACTCGGTGCGTTTTTCTTCGCTCTGTCAAACAAATCACGCACGCGCGAAGCACCCACGCCCACAAACATCTCCACAAAATCAGAACCGCTGATGCTGAAAAACGGCGCCTTTGCTTCACCTGCTACGGCCTTTGCCAGCAAGGTTTTACCGGTACCCGGCGGTCCCACAAGTAAAACACCCTTTGGGATACGGGCACCCAACTCGATGAACTTGGAAGAATCCTTTAAAAAGTCGACAATTTCGGCAAGTTCTTCCTTCTCTTCATCTGCACCGGCCACATCTTTAAAGGTCACATGCGTACCGCCATCCTGCGACATACGGGCATTGCTTTTGCCAAAATTCATCATCTTACCGCCGCCCTGCGACTGACGCATGAAAACAAACCAGAATAAAACAAATATACCAACGGTTAAAAGAGTCGGCATCAGAGAAAGCCACCAGGGCATCGCCTGGGGTGCCGGCGTATCCACCCGCAAAATACCTGCATCCATCTGCGCCTGAATCTCTTCTCCGGCATCCTCATATAAAAGATAAATCGAAGAAATATCGGCCACTCTTTTATTGGCATTAGGATAATCCTCTTTTACATTGCGCAAAGTAATGGTCGCCGTTCTGTCCGTAATGACCAGTTCCGATACATTTCCACTTTTAATCTGTGACAACAGGTCGGAATATACGATGCTTTTAATCCCCGGCTCATAGTTTAAAAAGCCAAACATCACCAATACAATTAAAAACAGCAGCACATAAAACCCTATGCCACCAAGATACCTTTTTTTCAACAAAGTCACCCCTCAGAGCAAATAGTTATCAACCAAATTAGCAATTAGTTTAACACAAAATCTTTAAAAATACAAGGCAAATGCAAAAAATTAACTTTCTATTCATTATTATTCATAAACTTCCCGCTTTAATACGCCAATATAGGGCATTTGGCGGTAGCGTTCGTCATAATCAAGACCGTAGCCGATGACAAACTCATCCGGAATATCAAATCCGCAGAAATCCGCTTCT
This sequence comes from Oscillospiraceae bacterium, assembly GCA_015068555.1. Lineage (GTDB taxonomy): Bacteria > Bacillota > Clostridia > UBA1381 > UBA9506 > UMGS755. The sequence continues at coordinate 2,570 of SVKI01000028.1, forward strand.
ATGGGCTGTTCTCTGCGTGCCGGCTTATTCAAAAAAGTACATAATTTAATATCCTTCGGGTTTCTTTCTTTTAAAAGTTCAATCAAAGCCATCATGGTGTTTCCTGTATCTAAAATATCTTCTACCAGCAACACGTTCTTGCCGCTGATATCCACCGAAAGGTCTTTTTTTATTTGCACATCACCGGTAGAAACAGAGCCCGAACCATAGCTTGACACGCACATAAAATCAAACTGCACCGGAAAGGATACCGAGCGTACCAAGTCAGAAAAGAAGGTAACGGCACCCTTTAAAATGCACACCAAAACGACTTCCTCGCCTTGATAGAACTCGTCCATCTCCAGCGCCAGTTCCTTCACGCGTTTTGCAATCTCTGATTTTGATACCAAAATTCTGTCTACATCTTTTTCAATTATCATTTGTTTGCTCCCCCTCTACCAATTCTATACATAAAATTTGTTCTGTATGCTCATGTACAACAAAACGGCTATCTGCCCTGAAGCCGCCGACCCAAATCACCTCATCCTCTGCACACACAAGTGGAACACCGGAACGCAAAAAGTGAGGAATTTTTTGGTCGATATAATATTCTTTAACGCTCTTCTTCCCCTGCATGCCCACGGGATAAAACACGTCTCCCGCACGGCGTGAGCGTATTTGTATGGTTTTGCCGGAGACCTTTTGGCTATCTATGTATATCCGTTTGGGGTCATGCCCCTGCGGCACAGACTGCACCCAAAAGCTATTAATAACAAGGCCTGTCTCCTCAATCGTAACCGAAGAACCGGGCGTCATTTCATATACAAAAGCTTCCACTTCCTTATCGTGGCGTATATATAAAAAGCCGTTATAGCGATCTATGGTCACATCCTGAGCCACACAAAGCGGTCCGCCTGCACCCTGTAAAACAGCATACATGGCCTCTGTCGTCTGTGCACTGATTTCCTGCTCGGCAAGCAGTTCTCTCAGTGCATATCGCATCAGTCTTTTGGCCATATAGGCCTGCATATCCTGCAAAGGCCGAGCGGGAAACACATAGCCTCCAAAAATGGGTTTTGCAAACTTTATAAAAAGTTTTTGTGTTTCCACCTCAAGATAAGAGCGGCATTCTTTAAAGCTTTTGGCGTTCTGACTCACGGTTTTTAAAAAAGCCGGGTTAAACAACTTTTCGATATATGGAATCAACTCATTCCGGATGCGGTTGCGCATGTAATCATTCGAAAAATTGGTCGCATCTGTACAAAAGGAAAGGTTATGTTCCTGTAAATACGATTCAATATCCTCTCTTGACGCATCTAACAAAGGCCTGATAACGCGTTCATTTTGATAGGGAATCCCTGCCATACCATCAACAGATGCACCCCGTAAAAAATGCATCAGCACGGTTTCGGCGTTATCATTGGCATGATGCGCCGTTGCTACTTTGGTATAACCCTTTTCCTTGCAAAGTTCTTCAAAAAACTGATAGCGCACCCGGCGCCCTGCCGTTTCAACCGAAACCCCTGCTTCTTCGGCATAGCGCTTAACATCTGCCTGCTTGCAAAAGCACGGAATGCCGTTTGTTTGGCAAAGCTCTTGCACAAATCTCTCATCTGCATCTGCCGCCTCGCCACGCAAGCCGTGGTTTACGTGTGCCGCGGCAACACTTACGCCATATTCATTTTGGAGGCAAAGTAAAACATCGAGCAGACAAACAGAATCAGCACCACCCGAAAGCGCCACCAAAATTTTGTCACCCTGTTCTAAAAGCCTATGTAGCTCTATCGTTTTGCGAACACGATTCAGCATGTTATTCATGTCCTTTGTCCAGATTCATAAACCGCGTATATTGACCCGCCCAATACATTTCCACAGTACCCGTTGAACCGGCTCTGTGCTTGGCAATGATACATTCTGCCACATTCTTTTTTTCAGTGTCGGGGTTATATACATCGTCGCGGTATAAAAACATAACAATGTCGGCATCCTGCTCGATGGCACCGGATTCACGAAGGTCACTAAGCATAGGTCTGTGCTCTGCACGCTGCTCCGGTGCACGGGAAAGCTGTGAAAGTGCCACAATGGGCACATCCAGTTCCTTTGCCAGAATTTTTAAGGAGCGGGAAATATCCGAAATTTCCTGCTGGCGGCTTTCTGCCCGCGTGCCCTGCATCAACTGCAGGTAGTCAATCACCACAAGGCCCAGGCCTTTTTCAAGCTTCAGTCTTCGACATTTTGCGCGAATGTCGCTGATGGTTACATTCGTTGAGTCATTAATATAGATAGGAGCCTGTCCCAAGGTTGAGAGCGAGGCTGCGATTTTTTCCCAATCCTCATCGGTGAGTTCGCCCGTTCTCAGTCTATTACTGTCAATCAGCATTTCAGAACTGATGATACGGGAAACGAGCTGGACGCTGGACATTTCCAAACTGAAAATTGCGACAGGCACATTCGCGTGTACGGCCGCATAGGTTGCAATGTTTAAGGCAAAACTTGTTTTACCCATAGAAGGACGAGCCGCTATCAGAATAAAATCTGATTTCTGCAAACCGAACAGCACCCTGTCAAGCTCGGTAATGCCGGTTGGCGCTCCGGTTAACTTGCCCTTATTCTGATAGATGGAGGCCAGAGATTCGTGGGTCTGCAAAAGCACATCTTTAATATGTACAATGCCACGTTGCTCCTGATTTTCAAGCACATCAAAAATCAAACGACCGGCTTCATCGGCGATGTTTTTTGAAGCCACGCCGGGAGAATAGCCCATGTCCATAATATCTCCCGAAACGCGAATCAGGCGCCGGAGCATTGCTTTATCCTGCACAATGTCAATATATTGTTTTAAGTTTGCCGTCGTGGGCAAAGTTGAAGCCAGATAAGCAAGATATTCCACACCGCCAACTGCCGAAAGTTGTTCAGAAACCGTCAATTCTTCTGAGACGGTAACCAAATCCAAAGGCTCATCGCGGTTAAACAGAGCCTGCATAGCCGCAAACACCAGGCGGTTTGCCTCAATATAAAAATCATCTGCCTTTAAGGCTTCAAAAACGAGGGTTACGCATTCCGCATCCACCAGCATAGCCCCCAAAATAGATTGTTCTGCCTCTTTGTTGTGAGGCATCACTTTGGGCACAGCATTTTCCATAACTGCTTCCTTTCCGGTTCAAGCCCTGGCTTATGCCTGCTTGACCTCTACCTTAAGCGTAGCGGTAATCTCCGGGTATACCTTAATGGTCACCTGCGTAACACCCAGCGTTTTGATGCCGTCAGGCAACTGGATTTTCTTTTTATCTACCACCAGGTGACATTGCATTTTCAGTTGTTCTGCCACGTCTTTGGCCGTAATGGAGCCAAAAAGCTTGCCGTTTTCTCCGGCTTTAGCCGTAAAGCTTACCTTAACATCTTTAATCTGTTCTGCCAGGGCAAGGGCCTGCTGGCGTTCTTGCTCTTTGTGGTAGGCTGCGGCACTTTGGCGGCTTTCCATCTCGCTGACGGCGCCCTTGTCTGCCACAATGGCAAGACCCTTCGGCAATAAATAGTTTCTTGCATATCCGTCTGACGCGTTTACCATTTCACCTTTTTTTCCATGGCCCTTAACATCAGCTGTTAAAATAACTTTCATATAAGCACAACTCCTTTATCAATCAGTTTGAAGACTCGCTGACATATTCGTCAATCGCCTTACAAAGCTGTTCTTTAGCTTCTTTAATAGAAAGGTCTGAAAGCTGGGCGCCGGCAATGGTTAGATGTCCGCCACCGCCCAATTTTTCTAAAACAACCTGCACATTCATATTGCCCAATGAGCGTCCGCTGATGCTCACGCCGTTTTCTGTAGCATATAACACAAACGAGGCGGTAATACCCTTGATGTTTAACAGTTCATCCGCCGCCTGTGCTACCAAAAGGTGAATGTTTTTGTCTTCTTCCATAGTGGCACTGATGGCGATGGTTTCCCGGTAAATTTCTGCCTCTCTGATGATGGAGGCCCGCTTGATGTAAGAGGTCAGATCCTGCTGGAACATGGTTTTAATGGTCACCGTATCCACGCCCTGCTTACGCAGGAAGGAAGCAGCCTCAAAGGTTCTTACGCCAGTTTTGAAGGTAAAGCTTTTTGTATCGATTACAATACCTGCATATAAGCACTCGGCCTCCAATTTTGTCAATGACATTTTATTGGAAGAATATTGCAGAATTTCCGTCAGCATTTCAGAGGCTGAAGACGCATAGGGTTCATGGTATATAAGCGCCGTGTTTTCAATAAACTCGGCCCCGCGCCTGTGATGGTCAATCACCACGACCTGCCCCGCCTTCTGCAAGAGCGAAGCATCCTCTAAAAGCGAGGGCTTGTGTGTATCCACAACGATGATGAGGGTGCCGGCTGTTACACGGCTTGCCGCTTGTTGCACATTAATAAACAAACCGCCATATTCCTCTACATGCTCTAAACGCTCTAACATATTTTTAACCGTTTGGTCATAGCTTTCCAGCAAAATATGCACTTCTTTTTCCTGCATACGCGCCAGACGGTACACGCCAAAGGCCGCACCTAAGGAATCTACATCCGTGCCCCTGTGGCTCATCACCACGATGTTATCGGCATCAGCAATCAGGCCATTTAACGCATAGCTCACCACTCTGGCTTTCACACGCGTGCTCTTTTCATATTCCTTGCTGTTGCCGCCATAAAAGCTGAATTGCTCATGATCCTTCACAACAGCCTGATCACCGCCGCGACCCAAGGCCATGTTGATGGCAGCTTTAGCAAACCCGTCATTTTCTACCAGGTTACTGCCCCCCAGGCCAATACCGATACTGATGCTGGCGGGAATGGTGTTACCTTCGCTGATGGCACGAATCTCCGACAGGATACTGAACTTATCCTTGATAAAGCCTTCCAGATAACGATTTTCAAACAAGATGCAATATTTGTCTTTCTCGTATTTTATCAAAATACCATCATTTTCTCCGGCCCAGTCGTTGATAATTTTATACAAAAGCGCCTGCAACTGCGGCATCGCGCTGTTGGGTGTAGATTCCATCAACTCGTCATAGTTATCTACAAAAATCAGGCATTCAAAGGTCTTTTCATCCAGATATTTATTTTTATACTCTACGTATTCGGTAATCTCATCAAAATAAAGAACTGCAATCCGACCTTTTTTGTATTCACCCTGAGGTACACTGCCAAACACGCGAAAGCTTTTACCATTACAGCAAACTGTTGTTTGCATCGGCATCGCCGGCTCTTTAAACAGGTTTTCTGTTGCAATATCTGGAATTAAAGCCGTCAGTTCTTTATCGTACAGGTGCTCTTCATTAAAGGTCTTGGCAAACGCATCATTATACCATCTGATTTTGCCGTTTTCCTCCACAATGAGTGCAGCCAACGGAAAGTCTAAAAGAGCATTTCCCGTTGCTGAACCGATGTCCAGAGTCATCTGCTCAAACATTTCCGAAATTTTCCTCTTTGTGTGGCGTTTATAACTATAGTTCACCACAAATAAAATCAAAGATACGGCCAGTTCTGCAATGGCAAGATAACGATTAAACCAAAAGGTGACCATCGCCAGCACCGCAATAATCACGATGTAAAACCCGCCGGTTACATAATACAATTCTGTTTTTTTATTTGCATCCATTATTCTCATTCTCCATTCCGCCGCATTTAGGCGCATTTCAAATCAGATATTATTCGTCGCTTTGCTCCTCATCTGCCCCAAGCTTGCGAAAATCGAAAAAGCAATCCAGCAAGCCCCAAAGGGTAAAAAACAAAACAGGTAGCATAATAACCATGGAAGAGAGCACCACTAAGGTAATCAGGAAAAACCGCCTTCTGAATCGGGGCATACCTCTTCTTTTCATTTTCATATCAAACACTGACATACCGAGAACCATAAATATAAAGCCTAAAACAAGCAACACATTAAGGCCTGCTGAGGCAAACATACCGGCAGGGGCTGCCGTAAGCAACACAAACAACACAATCGCTAAAACGGCTATCGTCTTATCCCCGGCAAGCGCCTCAAAGGGCACTAAAAACGCCATATCCTCGCCCTTCTTCTGCTGCATCTTTTTAAACACAATAATCTGGCAATAGGATAAAACAATGCTAAAAACAATAAAAGTTGCCGGCGCCAGCATGATGGAAATATCCACCGCTTGCCGAATGACCTGACGGATCATCTCCTGCAGTTCCGGTTCCGGATACTGAGAGACTAAAGCACTCTCCATCGTTCGGCCAACCTCGAGCATGATGGCGGTGATGTTACCGTCCGGCCCTGCTACGTGCTCAGTGATGGTGAATCCAACCAAAAGTGACGCTATGTATATCATCGTGCACAACAGCAACAGCCCACTCATTTTCATTTTAAAACGGGTGCCCAGCGCAAGAGAAAGTCCAAGCAAAAGAAGAGGCACCGTGATCATTGCTGCGGCCATAACACCTGCAAACAACGAAAAAACAGCAAGTACCATAAGTGAATTTAAGATGCCGTATCCATAGTGGTGCCGATAATATACATTACCTAAAAGAGCGCTGATAAACATGGCGGCAACAAATTGTAATATGCCACCGGTTAAACAATACGCCGCGCAAAGCACAATCGTTAAAAGCGACGCCGATATGTAAGACTTTAATGAATCTTGTTTCAAGATAGTATCCCCTTTATTGCATTTCCGTTTTTCAAAACACCCATCTTATAAAAAAGATATGGACAGATAGAATATATTGTATCACAAATCCATCTAATTTACAAGAAGATTATTTACCAAATTACATTTGTTTCCCACGACAAAAAAACACCTCTTTTGACAAACGTCAAAAAGAAGTGTTTTTTGATTTTGTTTTATATTATTCCAAATAATCCTTTAATTTTTTGCTACGGCTGGGATGACGCAACTTACGAAGGGCTTTTGCCTCAATCTGACGAATACGCTCGCGCGTTACGTTAAATTCTTTACCTACCTCTTCCAAGGTTCTGGCTCTTCCGTCTTCCAAACCGAATCGCAGTTTAAGTACCATAGACTCGCGGGTTGTTAATGTGTCAAGCACATCGCTGAGTTGCTCTTTTAAAAGCATAAAGGAAGCCGCCTCAGAAGGCGCCGGTGCATCATCATCGGGGATGAAATCACCCAGATGGCTATCTTCTTCCTCGCCGATTGGCGTTTCCAAAGAAACAGGCTCCTGCGCGATTTTCATAATTTCTCGAACCTTATCAATGGACATGTTCAGTTCTTTTGCAATTTCGTGGGGATGCGGGTCACGACCCAACTCCTGCACAAGCTGTCTGGAAACACGAATCAACTTGTTGATGGTTTCCACCATATGCACAGGGATACGAATGGTTCTTGCCTGGTCGGCAATGGCACGGGTAATGGCCTGACGAATCCACCAAGTTGCATAGGTGCTGAACTTGTAGCCCTTTGTATAATCAAATTTTTCAACAGCTTTGATAAGACCCAGGTTACCTTCCTGAATCAGATCCAAAAACAGCATACCGCGGCCTACATAGCGTTTTGCAATCGAAACAACCAAACGCAGGTTGGCTTCTGCCAGTCTTTTTCTTGCCATGGCATTGCCTTCTGCCATAAGCTTAGCAAGCTTTGTTTCTTCATCGGGTGCAAGCAGGGGCACTTTGCCGATTTCTTTTAAATACATTTTAACATGGTCGTCAACCGAGACGCCTTCTACGCCGGAAATTTCGAGAACCTCGGCATTTAAATCCACCTCTTCCAGAGGTGGCATATCACCGATTTCTTCCTCAATTTTTTCCAACTCTTTATCCATGTCTGCCACCACTTCGACGCCTTCTTTTTCCAGCGTTTCGTACAGATTTTCAATCTGTTCGGGCTCCATTTCAAATTCAGAAAGAGCATCCATAATTTCCTTGTAGGTTAAAATGCCATTGTTTTTTCCGCGTGTTGTCAAATCCAGGATGGCACGCTTCTTTTTTGCTGCTACGTCTGCCGACATGTCATCCTCTCCTTCCTTTTGTTCGTTGCAAGATTTCATTTGCTTCCTTCACTTTACCTTCCCTGACCAGTTCCCCGGCCCTTTTTTTTAAAAATGCTGTCTCCAGCTTTTCTGCTGCTTCTTTTGCCGCCTGCACGGCTTCACCCACAAAGGACTCGTATAAAACGGAAGCTGCCGTTTGTTTTTCCTGTTCGTCCGTCAATGTGACCAGGAATGCGGATGCATCTGCCTCTTCCTCACCGGCGCGGTATGCCATAATCTTAGATAACAGCGACTTGTGTATCGCACCGGTAAACCATTCCGACTCTACTCGCTCTGCCATCACTTCATACACCCGCCGATGAAAAAACAAGAGGTTCAAAAGCAAACGCTCCGCCTTGTATGTAGCGATGCTCTGCTGCTGCACAGCCGCTGTAAAACCGGTATCCAGTCGCTCTGTTCTGTTTTCAGCATAGATTTCCTTGCGGGTTTTTTTTTTTTGTTTATAATATATCAGCTTTGAGATTTCTGTTTTAATAGATTCCGTTGATATGTCAGTCTCTGCCGCCAGGCGTTTGATGTATACCTCCCGGGTCATTTCGCTGTCAATTTCTGCAAGAATTTTCGCCGCCTCAGTCAAAAAGCTGATTTTTTGACTCACATCATAGATATCATAGCGCTGTCTGAGCCGAAGCAGTTGATACTCAAGCGATTCCTTGGAATCACTGAGCAAGGCTTTAAAGCTCTCTACGCCTTTTTTCTGAATGTATTCATCCGGGTCTTTGGCGCCCTGATAACTGATAACTTTCACCGTGTTGCCGGCCTCTGTCAATAAGCCAATGGCTTTTTGCGCCGCTTTTTGACCCGCCTCATCGCTGTCATAACAAACATATACCTGCGCTGCATAACGTTTTAACAACCTGGCTTGTTCCTCCGTCAGCGCTGTTCCTAATCCGGCCACCACATTTTCTATCCCGGCCTGATACAGGGCAATCACATCCATATATCCTTCCACTAAAATCAAACCGTTTTTTGCACCGACCGATTTTGCCAGATTCAACGCAAACAGGTTGCGTCCTTTATGAAACACGGGTGTTTCGGGGGAATTCATATATTTGGCCGGATCCCCTTCCTGCAGGGCTCTGCCACCAAAGGCAATCACATTGCCGCGCACATCAATAATTGGAAACATCAGGCGGTTTCTGAACTTATCATAGATGCGCCCTTTTTCATTCTTTACAGCCAGGCCTGCCGTCACAATTTCCTCCTGCGTGTAGCCGGATTCCTTCAAAAAATTAAGCAAATCGTCCCAACCGTCTGCCGCAAAACCAACACCGAATTTAATCGCCGTTCTCTTGGAAAGGCCTCGCCTTTCCATGTAAGCGCGGGCATGCTCTGCGCCGCTCGTTGACAGGTTCTCGTAAAAATGCCGCGCCGCCAATCGATTCATCTCCAAAATGCGCCTGCGACGGTCGCTGTCTTCCTCACGCTTTTCTTTCGAAGTGCCGCGTTCTTCTTCTAAGGTCACACCGGCACGTTGTGCCAAAAACTGCAAAGCATCAACAAAATCAAGATTTTCGGCCCGCATAATAAAATCATACACATTGCCGCCTGCGCCACAGCCAAAGCAATAAAAAAGCTGTTTATCCTCATCCACATGAAAGGAACCCGTCTTTTCCTTGTGAAACGGGCATAAACCAACATAGTTTGTCCCATTGCGTTTCAGCTTAACATAGCCTGAAACCACATCTGACAAACTGGTTCTTCTGCTCACTTCATTGATGGAACTTTGTGCATAACGAGGCAAAAGCTTTCTCTCCTGACCTTAAATATGATGAACCCTTTAGGCACTATATGTATTCGACAACAATCAAAAAAATCCTTCAAAAATATAATTTTTTATTCTTTTCGCGTAAATTTTCTTTTTTTCAGCGTTGTTTCTCTAACCTTCGATATGTTTCCCCAAAGTTACACAATTATGCATAAAGCGGGCAGTTTTTACTTTACCTGCCAGGCTTCGGGAAGAAACAGTGTTTTAAACACATAAACCGCATAATTATCTGTCATACCGGCAATGTAGTCGCACACATCCCGCTCATCTGAAAACACGCGGTTATGCAGGCCGCGCTCCATTAAATCAGCTGGATGCTTAACGAGGTGGTTAAAAAGCGTTTTGATAATGCCCTTGGCTTTATCCTCCTCTGCTTTTGCAACATGACTTGTGTAGACATTGCGAAACATAAACGCCCGCAACTCCATCATAGCTTCATACATATCAGAACTCATGGCAACACAATTTTTTCCGGTACTGTTTTCTATGATATTGACAATCATATTCTGAATGCGCTTGCCATGGCTTACGCCCACCGCACGGCGACACTCTATGGGTATATCACTTGCAGCAATAACGCCGCCGCGAATGGCATCATCGATGTCGTGATTGATATAGGCAATGCGGTCAGCAAGCTTGATGATCTGCCCTTCCAATGTCTCGGCTTCATGGCTTCCTGCATGGTTCACAATGCCGTCACGCACTTCAAAGGTAAGGTTTAAGCCCTTATCGCCCTCCAGGCAATCCACCACACGCAAGCTTTGCTCGTAGTGGCGAAAGCCATCTTTGCAGATTTGGTTTAAAATATCTTCTCCGGAATGACCGAAAGGTGTGTGTCCTAAATCATGACCCAAGGCAATCGCCTCGGTTAAATCCTCATTAAGACGCAGGGCGCGGGCAATGGTGCGGGCGATTTGCGAAACCTCAAGCGTATGGGTCAGTCGCGTTCTGTAGTGATCGCCCTCCGGCGCTAAAAAAACCTGTGTTTTATGCATCAGACGCCGAAAGGATTTAGCATGAATAATCCTGTCACGGTCACGTTGAAATGCCGTGCGCACCGTGCAAGGCTCAATGGGGTGTACTCTGCCTTTTGAATGTTTTGATAAAACGGCAAATTCGGAAAGCGTTTGTTCTTCCAGCCGTTCGCTGTGTTCTCTCAACGTCATGCATGACACCTGCCTTTTGTGTATCAATCTTTTGTATATATACCCCTTTTTTTTACTTTGAAACAAAAAATTACAAATTTTGCATTTTTTCTTTTGTATAGCCTTTGCACAATATTATTTTTGGTGTATAATAGCGTAGATAGGTTTACATTAAAACGGAGGAAAAGGAAATGAAATGCGGTTTCTTTGAATCAGATATCACACCTGCTTTTGGCAGCATTATCCCGGGTGACATCATTACTGACGCCGCGATTGCACTGTATGATCAGATGTAACAACAGTAAATCCATACAAGGGTGGCAGTAGCCACCCTTGCAGACTGTCGAAAAAGGCAGGTCTACCGCAAGAAGTATAAGAAAAAAAACGAAAATGGAACTAACAAAAAACAATTCGTTTTTAGTCATAACAGAGCGATTTCTGTCGAGGAAACCGCTCTGTTTCTTGCTTTTAACGAACACAAACTCTACCGTACCAATTGTACGCCGACGAATTTGTGTTCGTCAAATATACCTACCTTTTTCAAACTCTACTCAGCGTGTCGAGGTTTCTCGACACGCTGAAAGGGTAGCTGCGGCCACCCTTGCAGACTGTCGAAAAAGGCAGGTCTACCGCAAGAAGTATAAGAAAAAAAACGAAAATGGAACTAACAAAAAACAATTCGTTTTTAGTCATAACAGAGCGATTTCTGTCTAGGAAACCGCTCTGTTTCTTGCTTTTAACGAACACAAACTCTACCGTACCAATTGTACGCCGACGAATTTGTGTTCGTCAAATATACCTACCTTTTTCAAACTCTACTCAGCGTGTCGAGGTTTCTC
>SVKI01000004.1 GCA_015068555.1 Oscillospiraceae bacterium
AGGATAGAGATATAGCCTTCCCTGTGTAAGGGAAGGTGGCAAAACCATAGGTTTTGACGGAAGGGTTGTCAACTACAATCCCTCAGTCAAATCAAAGATTTGACAGCTCCCTCGCGTGCCCCGAAGGAGTATTACACAAGGGAGCCTGAAAAACCCCTTGATTTCATAGAAATCAAGGGGTTTGTATCCTTAAGAACATTCCCCATATGCTGACAGCTTTTAATAGATTCTCTTATGTATCAAATCGCAACTCTGTAGTAAAGGGAATTTTGAAATGTGCATACGCTTTTGCGGTAGCCATTCGTCCGCGCGGGGTTCGGTTTAAAAATCCAATTTGCAAAAGATATGGTTCATACACATCTTCAATAGTACCGGCATCTTCGCCGATAGAGGCGGCCAGGGTTTCAAGACCGACGGGACCGCCGCCAAAGTTCTCGATAATGAATAAAAGCATTCTGCGGTCAATGGAATCTAAGCCCATAGCATCAATTTCCATGGCGTTTAAGGCTTCGTCGGCAATCTCGCGCGTAATCGTTCCGTCGCCTTTAACCTGTGCAAAGTCGCGTACCCGCTTTAACAGGCGGTTGGCAATTCGCGGTGTTCCGCGGGAGCGTCTTCCGATTTCAAGAGAACCCGTGGCATCAATTTTTGTGCCTAAAATATCGGCAGAACGCCGAATGATTTCGTCAAGCTCTTCCGGTGAATATAACTCTAATCGGCTGATCACACCGAAGCGGTCACGCAGCGGTGCAGAAAGGAGACCTGTTCTTGTGGTTGCACCAATCAGCGTGAAGCGGGGCAAATCCAGACGAACAGAGTGAGCGCCGGGGCCTTTACCTAAAATAATATCTAAGGAATAGTCCTCCATGGCGGGATATAAAACCTCTTCAACATTGCGGCTTAAGCGGTGGATTTCATCGATAAACAGAATATCATTTTCAGCAAGGCCGGTCAAAATAGCGGCCAAATCGCCGGCGCGTTCAATGGAAGGGCCGGAGGTCACGCGGATGTTCACGCCCATTTCGTTGGCAATGATGCCGGCCAATGTGGTTTTACCCAGTCCGGGAGGACCGTATAAAAGCACATGGTCGAGTGGGTCATTACGCTCTTTGGCGGCGCGGATAAACACCTGCATATTTTCCTTTACTTTATTTTGCCCGATATATTCCTGCAAGCGCCGGGGGCGCAAGCTGTATTCAACCTCAGAATCTTCCCCTAAAGTACGCGAGGAGATGATTCTGTCTTCGTAATTTTCATCAAAAGGCATGGGGATTGCTCCTTTCTATTTAAAGCTTTTGAGCAAGAATTTTTAGCGCATTTTTAATTAAATCGGAAGTGTCTGTTCCTTCTGCGGCGCCTACAGCGCGGACGGCCTCCGTCTGCGTGTAACCTAAGGCACACAGAGCCTGCACGGCTTCGTTATCGCTTGCTGTGGAAGGAGCAAATTGATTTTGTGCCTCATCACTCGTGGTGCGGATAAAATCACTGTTATCAAGCTTGTCCTTAAGTTCAAGCACAATTTTTTGAGCAAGCTTTGGTCCAACGCCCTGTGCCCGGGTAATGGCCTTAAAATCTCCGGTTACAACGGCCAAGGCAAATTCAGCGGGACGCAGTACAGACAAAACAGCAAGCCCTGCCTTGGGGCCAGCGCCGGAAACCGAAATAATACGGCGAAACATGGAAAGTTCCTCGCTACTTAAAAATCCGTACAGATCCATAATGTCTTCCGCCACCTTTAAATAGGTGTATATCTTTGCCTGTTTGCCCACGGTGAGAGTAGACAAGGCAGCAGGAGACATATACACGCGAAACCCTAAAGAACCGCTATCAATAATAACGGCATTTTCCTCTATGGCCTCAACCGTGCCGTTTACAAATGCTATCATATGTATAACCTCATTTCAACCGGAAGTTAAATTCCTTCTGTTTTAGTGAGCGCCTGATATCCCGAAGAATACGCGTGGCAGATGGCAATGGCCAGAGCGTCAGCCGTGTCATCGGGTTTGGGAACGGCCGAAAGGCCTAAAAGCGACTTAACCATGCGCTGTACCTGTGATTTATCTGCCCGGCCGTACCCGGCGACGCTTTGCTTGACCTGCAGAGGCGTATATTCATAAATCGGCAGATTCTGCACGGCGGCGGCCAGCACAATCACGCCGCGACCATGGGCAACAGAAATGCCTGTTGTCACGTTGGTGTTAAAAAACAACTCCTCAATGGCAAAGGCATCAGGACGGAATCGCTCAATTAAAATGCTGATATCTTCATAAATGTTGCGCAATCGGTCGGAGAGCTTCATACCGGCCTTGGTGGTCACGGCGCCGTAGTCGATAACACCAAACCGACCGGCCTCATAGGTGATGACACCATAGCCAATGGTGGCGATACCGGGGTCAATTCCCATAATAATCATGTGATACTCCTGTTCTTTTTTAGAAACTATGCTAAAATCACACTTTTTTTGCTAAATTTACAAAAAAATGTTGAGATTTCAGCGCATCTGCGATATAATTATATTGTGGTGTGTTTTGCACAGAAAAAAGCAAACTCATGTCACTTTTTACTTTGTTAAACCACCATTTAAAATCATAGTTTTTATGATACCGTATATTTTATCACAAATTTGGAGGAATTGCAAATGGCAGCGAAAGAAAAAGTTATTCTTGCTTATTCAGGCGGTTTGGACACATCTATCATCATTCCCTGGCTGAAGGAAAATTTTGATTATGAAGTTATCGCCGTATGTGGTGACGTGGGTCAGGGCAAAGAGACCGAAGGCCTCGAGGAAAAGGCTCTTAAAACAGGTGCATCCAAGCTCTATATTGAAGATCTGCGTGAAGAATATGTAACCGATTTTATCTGGCCTACTTTAAAAGCAGGTGCCGTATATGAAGGTAAATATCTGCTGGGTACATCCCATGCAAGACCTTGCATTGCAAAAAGAATTGTTGAGATTGCTGAGAAAGAAGGTGCAACAGCAATTTGCCATGGTTGTACCGGTAAGGGCAACGACCAGGTTCGTTTCGAGCTGACCATCAAAGCATTGGCTCCTCACTTAAAGATTATTGCTCCCTGGCGTATGTGGGATATTAAGTCCCGTGAAGAAGAAATTGAATACGCTGAAGCACGAGGCATTCCCGTTCCTGTAACCAAGGAAGATAACTATTCTATGGACAGAAACATCTGGCACCTAAGCCATGAGGGTATGGATCTTGAAAACCCTGCCAATGAACCCCAGCTGGATAAAATCTTAAAGCTGATGGTTTCTCCCGAAAAGGCGCCCGACAAGGCAACCTATGTGGAAATCGAATTTGAAAAGGGTGTTCCCGTTGCTATCGACGGCAAACGCTATGACAGCGCCGTTGAACTTTTAACCCGTGCTAATGAACTGGCTGCCGCTAATGGCGTGGGCATTGATGATATTGTCGAAAACAGACTGGTGGGCATGAAGAGCCGCGGCGTGTATGAAACGCCGGGTGGCACACTTTTATACGCGGCTCACAAAGAACTGGAATATCTCTGCTTAGACAGACAGACTCTGCACTATAAATTAAATGTGGCTAACCAGTTTGCTGATTTAGTATATGACGGTCTTTGGTATACACCGCTGCGTGAAGCGCTTTCTGCATTTGTAGATTCCACGCAGGAAACCGTAACCGGTAAGGTGAGAATGAAGCTGTATAAGGGTAGCTGCACACCGGCCGGCACCACTTCACCGTACTCTCTCTATGACGAAGAGATTGCAACCTTCAGCGAGGATGAAGTGTATGATCAAAAAGATGCAGACGGCTTCATCAACCTGTTTGGTCTGCCGCTTTATGTTCGTGCTATGATGAGAAAGAAAAATGGCGAAAAGCTGATCTAATGAAGCATTTTAGTAGTCAGCATTTTACGCTTTGCGTAAGATGCTGACTCCTTTTCCATTTGAATTCCATTTGAAATAAAGAAAGGATATCCCTTTATTATGAAAAAAAAGCTTTGGGGTGGTCGGTTTTCTAAAGCAACCGATGCACTGGTGGATGATTTTAATTCTTCAATCCGTTTTGACAGCCGGATGTATAAAGAAGATATAGAAGGTTCTGTTGCCCATGCAGGTATGTTGGGTCGATGTGGGATTATCCCGGCAGAGGATGCGGCATTGATTCAGAAAACTCTGCATGAGATTCTGCAGGATATTGAGGATGGTAAGGTCACCTTTTTAGTAGATGCTGAAGACATTCATATGAATGTGGAAACCCTGCTTATCGATCGCATTGGTGATGTGGGTAAGCGTCTGCACACCGGTCGTAGCCGTAATGACCAGGTTGCGCTTGATTTGCGCCTTTATTTGCGCCATGCAAATGACGAAGTGCGCAGTCTGGTGAAGGCGTTAATGGAAGCCCTGCTTACCTTGGCAAAAGAGCATGTGACCACCATTATGCCCGGTTACACGCATCTGCAAAAGGCACAGCCCGTCACCTTTGCGCACCACCTGATGGCTTATTTTGAAATGTTAAAACGAGACTATGCACGCCTTTTAGAGTGCAGAAGTCGTATCAACATTATGCCGCTCGGTTCCGGGGCACTCGCCGGTACAACCTATCCGTTAGACCGCGAATATGTTGCGCAGGAACTCGGTTTTGATGCGGTGACAAATAACTCATTAGACGGCGTGAGTGACAGGGATTTTGCCCTGGAATTTTGCGCTGACCTGTCCTTTTTAATGATGCATCTTTCCCGCTTTTGTGAGGAACTGATTCTATGGTCCTCACACGAATTTTCCTTTGTGGAGATGGATGATGCATATTCTACCGGTTCTTCCATTATGCCGCAGAAGAAGAACCCGGATGTGGCAGAGCTGATTCGCGGTAAGACCGGACGCGTGTATGGTGATTTAAACACGCTGCTTGTGATGATGAAGGGTTTACCCCTTGCTTATAATAAAGATATGCAGGAGGATAAGGAAGCTGTTTTTGATGCACTGGATACAGTTTTACTCTGTCTGCCTGTGTTCACCAAAATGGTATCTACCATGCGCGTGCGCAAGGATGTGATGTTAAAGGGCGCCAAGGGCGGATTTGCCAATGCCACCGATGTGGCTGACTATCTGGTTAAAAAAGGCGTTCCCTTCCGTGACTCCCATGCCATTGTGGGTAATATGGTAGCTAAAGCCATTGGTCTTTCTAAAAACTTAGATGACTTTACCATGGAAGAGTTTAAAGAATGCTCTCCCTTGATTGAAGAAGATATTTATGATGCCATCAGCATGGAAACCTGTGTGGGCGGCCGCAAATTAAAGGGCGGACCGGCACCCGAGCGGATTAGACAGGAAATTGCCGAAGGATTTCAATATATACAAGCACTATCGTAAAGGAGTGTATAGCATGAATGAAGAATTAAAAGAACTGGCGCAGCGTATCAGCGGTTTGCGTGATGCTTGCGGTTACACCCAGGAAGAGCTGGCAGAAGAATTAGGCATTGAACTTTCTGTGTATCAGGACTATGAAGAAAACGGAAAGAATATTCCCATCAGCGTTATTTATGAAATTGCCAATAAATTTGGCGTGGATTTTAATGAAATTATGACGGGCACCCGCGCCAAGCTGGATACCTACCACATCATTAAAAGCGGTAAAGGTAAAAGTATTGACCGGTATCCCGGTTATGGTTTTAAGGACCTGGCACATCGATATGTGGGCAAGATTATGCAGCCTTTACTGGTTACGCTTGACCCTTCTGATACACCAGCTGATTTGGTTAGTCATAGCGGTCAGGAATTTAACTATGTGCTGTCAGGTCGTGTGGCCATTTTATTTGACGGCGAAGAATTTATTTTGGAGACCGGCGACTCCATCTATTTTAATGCAACCTATCCGCACGGACAACGCTGCGTAGGTAATGAGCCGGGCGTATTCTTAACTGTAATTTCCGAATAGAAAAGAGGGGACAAGTTGTTACTCGATCGTTTTTTACCAAGGATAGATTTTGACTCGTATGAGGATTTTAAAGAAAATTATAAGGTGAATGTACCGGAAAACTTTAACTTTGGTTTCGATATTGTGGATGCCTGGGCAGAGCAGGATGAAAATAAAGTGGCTTTGGTATGGTGCAACGACCATGAGGAAGAGAAAAAGCTGACCTTCTCTGAAATTAAGCGACTCTCCAACAAGACAGCGAATTATTTTAAAAGCCTGGGAATCAAGAAGGGCACTGTGGTTTTATTGGTGCTAAGACGCCGGTGGGAGTATTGGGTTTGCGCTACGGCTCTGCATAAAATCGGTGCGATTTTAATTCCCGGCTCATTACAGCTCACGAAAAAGGACATTGCTTATCGTGCCAATGCGGCAGATATTTCGGCGATTGTTTGCGTGGATGATCCTTTCGTTATCGAGCAAACGGAACTGGCACAGCCTGAAGCGCCTTCTCTTAAACATAAAGTTTTGGTGGGCGAAAAACGCGAGGGCTGGCTCAATTTTGCAGAAGGCATTGAAGATATGAGCGAGGAATTTCCCCGCCCGCATGGTGAGGAAGCAACTCGTTGGGATGACGTGATGCTGGTGTATTTTACATCGGGCACAACAGGCATGCCTAAGATGGTGCGCCATAACTTCTCTTATCCGTTGGGTCACATTGTAACGGCAAAATATTGGCAATGCGTGCAGGAAGATAAGCTGCATATGAGTGTTTCCGACTCCGGTTGGGCGAAATTCGGCTGGGGTAAAATTTACGGCCAGTGGATTTGCGGAGCGGTTATTTTTGCCTATGATATGGATAAATTTGTTCCACTTCACTTGCTGCAGAAAATAGAAAAATATAAGATAACCACCTTCTGCGCACCGCCGACTATGTTCCGCTTTATGTTGCAGGAGGATGTGACGAAATTTGACCTTTCATCCATTAAACGCTGCTGTATTGCAGGTGAACCGCTGAATCCTGAAGTGTTTAATAAGTGGTATGAACTGACAGGCTTAAAGCTTTGCGAAGGATTTGGCCAGACAGAAGGCTCTGTTTTGGTAGCGAACTTCCCCTGGTTTGAGCCTAAGCCGGGTTCTATGGGTAAGCCTTCACCGCTTTACAACATCCAGCTTTTAGATGCAGATGGTAACCCTTGCGAAGATGGTGACGAAGGTAGCATTGTTATTTGTGGCATTGACAAGGAGCCGCCGGTTGGTCTTTTTACCGGTTATTATAAAGATGAAGAAATGACGAAGGAAAAATTAGGCACCGGCAATTATGACCTGTGCGATATGGCATGGCGTGATTCAAAGGGTTATTATTGGTTTGTGGGCCGTAACGATGATGTGATTAAATGTTCCGGCTATCGAATCGGTCCTTTTGAAGTGGAAAGCGCCTTGCTTGAGCATCCTTCCGTTGTAGAATGTGCTATCACAGCGGCACCGGACCCGGTGCGCGGTCAGGTGGTTAAGGCCACTATCGTGTTAGCAAAAGGTTACAGCCCTTCGGATGAACTGATTAAGGAACTCCAAAACCATGTAAAAAAAGTAACTGCACCGTATAAATATCCGCGTATCGTGGAATTTGTGGATGAGCTTCCCAAAACGCTGGGCGGTAAAATCAAGCGTGCAGAAATCAGAAGGAATAATGAAAAATGAGCATTGAATCTGTGATGACGCCGCGACTGTTAGCCATCGCGGATAGTGTTCCGCAGAGCGTAAGCTTAGCGGATATCGGAACCGATCATGCGTATATCCCTATCTATCTGTGCCAAAAGGGTCGTGTTGACAGGGCACTTGCGATGGATGTGCGGCCGGGTCCATTATCTCGCGCAGAACAGAATATTTTAAGGTATCATTTAGATACCCGTATCAAAACCCGTCTTTCAGACGGGCTTTCTGCGCTATGTGAGGGTGAAGTGGATACAGTTGTGATTGCCGGCATGGGTGGCCTTTTGATAGCAGAGCTTTTAGACAAGGCACCGGTTGTGGCCCAAACCTATATTTTGCAACCTATGACGGCCGTGGCCGAGCTTCGTTTGTGGCTGGCAGAAAACGGTTTTTGCATTCAGGATGAGCGTTTGGCTCGCGAAGGTGAAAAACTATACACCATTTTGGTGGTTACACACGGCGTTATGAAGGTGCCGGAATCGGCATACCTTCATGTAGGAGAAAAACTGATGGAAAAGCGTGACCCGCTAACGCCGTATCTTGTCGAGAAACTCCTCGTGAAATATCGGGCGACAAAGGCAGGACTGATGCGCGCTGAAAAGGCAGAAACCGGCGAAAAGGTGAAGCAGTGTGAAGACTTGATTGATTCGCTTTTAGTGCTTAAAAAGGAGTGTGAAACATGGTAAAGCAGGCAGAATTATTCTCTTTTTTTGAATCCGTGGCACCGCAGTGTCTTGCAGAAGAATATGATAATGTGGGTCTTTTGGTAGAGGGCAAAGCTGACGATATTTCTTGCGTTATGGTAACGCTCGATGCAGACGAACAAACGGTTTTGGAAGCTAAAGAGGCTGGTGCGGAGCTGATTGTTTCGCACCATCCGGTAATGTTTCGACCGATCAACCGGTTGACAGAAGAAGAGGGTGGTCAGCGTACGCTTCGTCGCCTTTTGCAAAACGGCATCGGTTTGTTTTCTCTGCATACCAATTTTGATGCGGCAGAAAACGGCTTGTGCGATGCTTTTTTAGATGCGTTTGGCAATTTTGAATCCCGCTCTTCCTTTGATGGCGCATCCTCCGGCATCGGTCGTATTGGAACCTTGCAAAAGCCCTGTCGTTTACGAGACCTGTTAGAGCGGGGCAGAAAGGCGTATTCGCCGGAGGTGCCTCTTCGCTATGTGGGAGATGCTGAGACGATGGTAAACACCGTTGCGGTTTGTAACGGAGGCGGTGGCGATCTATTGTTTGATGCTGCAAAACTAAATGCAGATGTGTACATTTCAGGTGACTTTAAGCATCATCATGCGCGCTTCGCTTATGAGAACCATATCAATTTGATAGAAATCAACCACTTTGATGCCGAGATTGCTTTTTGTTGGTTGATGCAAAAGAAGTTAGAATCAGTATTTGGTGAAAGTCTTAAGGTCTTAGTTTCCAAAAGCGGTCAAAACCTGTGGAAGAGCTTTTAAGACTAACTATTAAATGTCAATAGAAAATTTAAATTTCTTTGAAATATTTTTTAGGGAGTTAAAATAATCAGTTGAACATTGAAAATTGCATGACAAATAGAGCAACGAATGTTGCTCGTTAAAAAATATTGGAATGAAAGATTAAAAGGATTTGTAAAATTGCCCCGTTTTCTCTAAATGATAAATTAACCGCACAAGCTTTTTAGCAGCATGAGATACAGCAACATTGTAATGCTTACCTTCATTTCGTTTTTTGGAAAGGTATTCACCAAAAGAAGAATCCCAGTTGCAAACGAATTTTGTGGCATTAAAAAGAGCATATCTCAAATACCGAGAACCACGCTTTTCCATATGAGAATAGCAGTTCTGCATTTGTCCTGATTGATATGTAGATGGTGATAAACCTGCATAGGCAAGAATTTTATCAGGTGAAGAAAACTTATCAAAATCACCAATCTCAGCAATTATCATAGCTCCCATACGATAACTGATGCCGGGAATGCTGAGGATTGGGGAATTGATTTCGTCCATTATGGATTTAATTGCATCTTCGACCTCTCTGATTTCTGTATCAAGTTCACTTATGAGCTTGATTGTATGCTTTAATTCGAGAGACTTGGCAGGCATGACAGAACCGATAGAATTTCTTGCAGCATCACGAAAACGAATGGCAATATCGCGGTTGTATCTGCCCTTTGAGGCTTCATAAAGTAAGTTTACAAGCCTTGTAAGGTGAGCATCTGCAATGTGATGAGCTGACGGAAATTCTGAAAGCAATGTATAGACAGACTTCATATGCAGAGTTGGGACTATTTTTTCAAGTTCGGGAAAGAGGATATTAACAAGCCTTGCAACGGATTGTTTAAGTTTAGCTCTCTCTTGTACTTTATCAAATCTGTATCTTGTTAGTGACTTTAACTCTTCGTTATGATATAATGTGTTTGAGTAGGACTTTAAGTTCACATCAGACATTAACATCATAGCGATAGTATGGGCATCAACCTTATCCGTTTTAGTCTTTCTGAGAGTAAGACTTTTTCGGTATAGATTGGTATGTAGTGGATTGATAATGTAGGTCGCCAAACCTTTATCAAGAAGAAAACCCAGAAGATTGTATGAGTAATGTCCTGTGGCTTCAAGCCCTACTTTTACTTTGCTCAAATCTTCTGAAACAGATTTGATTCTTTGATAAAGTTCTTCAAAACCTTGCATATTGTTGGGAAAGGTAAAGGCATCAAAAAGAACTTCACCATTGGAATTGCAGAGGAAACAATCATGCTTGTCCTTTGCAACATCAATTCCTGCATAAATCATAAAACTACCTCATTTCAATAAATTTTGATACTGTTTAGATCCACAGGGCACTTTGCGATTGTAACCTTGTTCTAAATAAACCGTCATGCGGTATCTAACTGATTAACAACTGTACAAAGAGACTGTGGTTAGAGCCTTAAAAAAACCATCAAGTGGTAGGAGAATTGAACTAATCCACAGTATCTAAAACAGTATAGCATATATCCATAAAAAATGGATATTTAACTATATTTATATAATACAAGGAGAAAATAAGATGAATCAATTTCACGAAATCTCACCCGAACAAATGAACAAAGATCCATTTTCCCTGATTGGAAAGGACTGGATGTTAATCGGTGCACAAAACGGTGATACCGTTAACGCGATGACGGCCTCCTGGGGCGGTATGGGCGTTTTATGGCATAAAAATGTGGTGTTCACATTCATTCGCCCACAGCGCTTCACTAAAACATTAGTGGATGCCTCCGACCATTTTTCTCTGACTTTTTTTGACGAAAGTTATCGCGATACCCTCGCCTATTTTGGCAAAGTCAGCGGTTTTGATGAGGATAAAATTAAAACATCAGGCTTAACCATTGAGTCTATTGATGGTGCGCCCTGCTTTAAAGAAGGTAAGCTAATTTTGATTTGCAAAAAGCTCTATGCAGGTGACATTCTGCCTGAGGGCTTCTTCTCTGATGAAATTGATGCAAGGCATTACCCGGGAAAAGACTATCACACCATGTATGTGGGTGAAATTGAAAAGGTACTCGTAAAAAACGAAGCATAGATACATGCCGGCAATAAAAAAAGTCCCCCAAAGGGGACTTTTTTATTGCCTTATTTGATTAATCATCAATTGAATTATCGGTTGCCTGTTCGTAGATAGCAAGCACTTCTTCAGAAGGCTTTTTATCAAGCAGGGTCACAATTACGGCAGCAATTGCACCGGCAATAAAACCGGGAACAATTTCATAAACACCGGTACCTGCCAGCCAAATCAGCCACACAATATCCACAACGGCACCCACTATAATACCTGCGAGGGCACCTTTATAGGTAAAGCGTTTCCAGAACAAGGACAGGATTACAACCGGTCCGAAAGCTGCACCAAATAAGCCCCAGGCATTGCCAACCATGTCCATAATGGCCTGAGCTCCCTTGCCTTCGCTGCTGGCGATGAAGTAAGCCACGATAGCAACCACAACAACCACCAGGCGACCTATCCAAAGCAGTTCTTTCTGAGAAGCCTGTTTTCTGATAAAAGGTTTGTAGATATCGCTTGTGAACGATGAGGAAGCAACCAACAGCTGAGAGTCTGCAGTAGACATGGAGGCCGCAATGATAGCAGCCAACAACAAACCTGCGATAAAGGCCGGGAAAACCATACGTGATAACTGGATAAAGATAGTTTCCTGCAGCCCGTTTTCGAGCATATATTGTGCAAAAGGAATCTCTGTGCCGGTGAAGTTAACTGCGAGTATTCTGCCAAGGTATGCAATTATAATAGCAGCACCAAGCGAAAGAACAACCCAAATGATGGCAACCGTTGCCGACTTCTTCACCATGCTGGGCTTTTCAATTGCCATGAAGCGCACCAAAATGTGCGGCATACCAAAATAGCCAAGACCCCAACCCAGACCGGAAAGAATCTCTTGCCAGCTGGCGTTGAAGAAGTTTGCCACAAAGCTATAGCTGGTGCCTGTTGCTTCATTGGTAATTGTCTGACCAAGAAGAGTCAGATCGGTTTCTTTAAAGGCCACAATGGCAATGGGCACAACAAGCAGAGCCGCAAGCATCAAAAGACCCTGGAAAAAGTCTGTCCAACATACGGCCTTATATCCACCCAGGAAGGTGTATATCAAAAGGATGGCCACAAAAATAATCATTTCCACTTCAAGGGAAATTTGCGGAATCAACTGATGGAACACGGTCGCACCGGCTGAAAAAGCAGAAGCAACATACAAGGTGAAGCTCACCAAAAACACG
Organism: Oscillospiraceae bacterium; assembly: GCA_015068555.1. Classification (GTDB taxonomy): domain Bacteria; phylum Bacillota; class Clostridia; order UBA1381; family UBA9506; genus UMGS755. Next base: position 12,355 of record SVKI01000004.1, read on the forward strand.
ATAGCACAAATAATTTTGAGTGCAGGATTTGCCGTCATAAAACGATTGGACAAATACTGCGGCAACGTGATGGAATCACCCGAGGCTTTTGAGAATTTTCTCAAACGTCTGGCAACGAAAATCCAGTTCAAGGCCGTACCAATCGCAAGACCGATACCTATCCAAGCCTGGCCAAAACCAAAAGCAAAAATACTGCCGGGCAGACCCATTAAGAGCCAAGCACTCATGTCAGAGGCCTGTGCACTCATGGCCGTTACCCACGGTCCCATCTGGCGGCCGCCTAAAAAATAATCTTTTTCTCCTTCTCCCTTACCCTTGGCACTGACAAAAAAGAAAACACCAATGGCAAGCATTGCCACAAAATAAAGGGCGAATGCTGTTAATTCCATAATAATCTCATACCTTTCTTTTATGTAATACCAAGGTATTATATCATAAGTTTTTGCAGAATGCAATACAGAATGCATTATAGACTTTATTCTATACTGTTTTTTATGATAATAAATAAAATCCCTGTATATACAAATAATATAAACAAGACTTTTTTTAGTATATATACAGGGAAAAATATAAAACTTTATTTTTTTTGAATACCTTCTAAGAACATCGGCATCACGTTCTTGGCATATTGCTTTAAAGAATAGTCGCCATTACACAAACACCAGTCATATAAAAGGCCTCGCTCGCTCATGGCATACAGCTTCACGATTTCATTAATCGAAATATCATCGCGCAGTTCTCCACTTGCCTGTCCCTCCATAACGATTTGCCGAAGCAGCTTATAATACACGCGGTTATAGTCAAGCACGTGCTTTTCGCCCTTGGTAACAAGCTGCGTGGAATACATCCTCGTCAGCAAATCAAGGGCAATCTGATTCTCGATCATGCCAAATAGCTCCTGATTGAGAAAAATCAGTTTTTGATAGGCTGATTCTTTTTCCACAACCTGTTCTTTGAGTTCTTCGTATTTTTCATCAAATAAATAACTGAGGGAGCTAAGCAGCGCATCCTTACCCTCAAAATAATGGTAAAATGAACCCTTTGAGGTTTGCGATTCTTCTATAATTTCTTCTATAGTCGTATCATCATAGCCTTGCTCGTAAAAAAGCTTCCAGGCCGCACTAACAATGCGCCCTTTTGTGTTTCTTGTGTGTTTTTTGGCCACTTACTTCACCCTTTTCCGGCATAAACTTTTATTTTAACACCACGTTCTCTGCTCCAAGAACCTCGCGCAGCTCCATGAGTAATGTCTCATCTGCCTGCACCCACAACGCCTGCTGTGCCATTGCCGTGGTTCCCGTTTCCTCAATATGAATGCAGACCGGAACTGTTCCATGATGGGCTGAAAGAATCGTCTTGATGCACTCTAACAGATAATCCTTGCCCAGCATAAAGCGAAGATACAGCTTCTTCCCATCAGTCTCTGTCTTCTGCTCCTTTTGTTTGATCGCTTCTGTAATCAGTTGCGCCTGATTGACAACTAACTTTGGCTCCTCATCCTCACGCAAGCTCAGTCGGCCCTCCACACAAACCGGAGAATCTTCATACAAATAGGGCTTAAGCACCGCGTAAATCTTTGGAAAAACAATACATTCAATAGAACCCGTGACATCTTCTATGGTCACAAACGCCATCATTTGATTACTCTTTGTAATCTTTTCGCGCACATGAGAAACGACGCCGCAAAGCGAAACAATGGCACCATCCTGCACACGTAAGTTTTCTTCTGAATCGGCTATATCTGCCAAAGCCATATCTGAAAGCTCCGCTGCTTCAGCTGCATATTCATCCAGCGGATGACCGGAAAGATAAAAGCCCACACTCTCTTTTTCAAGCGATAAAAGTTTTTTGGGCGGAAATTCTTCCCGCACTATTCGCGTTCTGTGCGTTGTTACCTCGGCTTCTTCACCGCCAAACAGCGAGATTTGGCCGTCTACATTCTTCTTCCTGTCTTCTGCTACAGATGTGAGCAAAGATTCATATTCAAGCAGCAATGCCGATCGGGTTTCTCCCATCGCATCAAAGGCACCTGCTTTAATTAAATATTCATGCACGCGTTTGGTGACATTTAAAGAAACCGTTCGCTTGACAAAATCCTCGTAATCAGCAAAGACGCCGCCACGCTCGCGTTCGGCGGCAATGGCATCAATCACACCTGCCCCGACATTTTTAATCACAGCCAGACCAAAGCGAATGTTGTTATCCGAAACCGTAAAACCGCTATGGCTTTGGTTGATATCCGGCGGCAGAATTTTAATGCCCATGCGCTTGCATTCTGCCGAGTATTTTGCCACCTTTTCAGGCGTTCCCAACACCGACGATAAAAGAGCCGCCATATATTCTGCCGGATAAAAGTATTTGAGATATGCCGTTTGATAGGTAATCACCGAATAAGCTGCTGCGTGCGATTTATTAAACGCATATTGCGCAAAATCCATCATTTCATCAAAAATTTCATTGGCAACTGCTTCCGGCACTCCACGCCGAATAGCACCATCAATTAAAACCGTTCCATCCTCATCGGTTTTACCGTAGATAAAGTTTTTGCGTTCCTCTGCCATAACATCGGCTTTTTTCTTACTCATGGCACGTCGAACCAGGTCGGCTCTGCCCAGAGAATAACCCGCCATTTCACGCACAATTTGCATAACCTGTTCCTGATACACCATGCAGCCATAGGTCACATCCAGAATTTTTTCTAAAATAGGATGCTTATAACTGAGTGCCTTCGGGTTATTTTTATTGGCAATATAGCGGGGAATCTGATCCATCGGACCGGGACGGTAAAGTGAGATGCCCGCTATCACATCTTCCAGGCTTTCCGGCTTTAATTCCTTCATAAATTGCTTCATGCCGGCCGATTCCAACTGGAAAACGCCCTCACTCTCTCCGCGCGCAAGCATAGCATACACGCCGGCTTCATCCATGGGAAGATTCTCTAAATCAATGGATATACCCTTAGATTTTTTTATAATGGAAAGGGCTTCATCAATAATCGAAAGGTTTCTAAGGCCCAAAAAGTCCATTTTCAAAAATCCCAGCTCTTCTATACTGCCCATCGGGAATTGGGTGGTGATAACATCATCATTTGTCTGAATGGGGATATGGTCTGTAATCACTTCTTTTGAAATGACCACACCGGCGGCATGCGTGCCGGCATTGCGAATCAAACCTTCAAGCGCCAAAGCCTCGTCTAAAAGCTCATGCACTTTCGGGTCTTCATCATATTTTTTCTTCATTTCGGGGTTAAGTTCCATGGCGTGCTTAAGCGTCATGTTAAGCTCTGTCGGAATCATTTTGGCAACTTCATCCGTTTCGGCATAGCCGATATCCAACACACGCCCCACATCACGAACGGCCGCTCTTGCTTTCATGGCGTTAAAGGTGATAATCTGCGCCACCTTTTCGCGACCATATTTGCCGATTACATAATCAATCACCTTCTGGCGGCCTTCATTACAAATATCCACATCAATATCCGGCATGCTGACGCGTTCCGGATTCAAAAAGCGCTCAAACAGCAGATTATAACGCAGTGGATCAATGTTCGTGATACCCAATGCATACGCCACGATACTGCCGGCAGCACTGCCTCTGCCCGGACCAACCGGAATGCCGTTATCTTTTGCATATTTAATAAAATCCCAAACAATCAAAAAATAGTCAACATACCCCATGCTGTTAATGACATGGAGTTCAAAGTCAAGCCGGTTTTTAGCCTCTATATTATCCTTGCCGTATCGTTTGATTAAGCCATTTTCACACAACTCTGTTAAATAAGAAAGAGAGTCCTTCCCTCCGGGCACGGCATACTGGGGTAAAAGCAGATTGCCGAATGTAAAGTCAACCTTGCAGCGTTCTGCAATTTTTTGCGTGTTTTCAAGGCTTTCAGGAATCCCGCCAAAGAGACTGCGCATTTCCTCTTCGCTCTTTAAATAGAATTCATCGGTTTCAAAGCGCATGCGGTCTTCTTCAGCCACTTTGCGGTTGGTTTGAATGCACATCAGCACATCCTGGTGCTTGGCATCTTCTCTGTTTATGTAGTGCACATCATTGGTTGCCACAAGCCCCAAATGGTACTCAGAAGCAAGCGCAATCAGTTTGGCATTCACTTTTTTCTGCTCCGCTATGCCATGATCCTGAATTTCCAAAAAGAAGTTGTCTCGGCCAAACATGGCGATATATTCTTCAATCAGTTGTCTGGCTTTTTTTTCATCATCCTGCAAAATAGCGTTAGGAATATCCCCGGCCAGGCAGGCGGATAAGGCAATCAGGCCTTCCGTGTGTCGGGCAAGGAGCTTTTGATCCACTCGCGGTTTATAATAAAATCCATCAGAAAAGCCGGCTGAAACCAGCTTAACCAGGTTTTTATATCCCGTCATATTCTCGGCAAGCAACACGAGATGGCCTGTACGGTTCCCATTTTCATGGGTTCTTTCATACATGTTCACACCGGCCGTATACACTTCGCATCCGATAACAGGATGGATTCCCATGGCCTTGGCTTTTTTATAAAAATCCACCACGCCGTACATAGCCCCATGGTCTGTGATGGCAACGGAGGTCATACCCTGTTCCTTCGCACGTTCTAACAAGGCATCCAGACGGCACAAGCCATCTAAAAAGCTATATTCTGTATGGACATGTAAATGCGTAAATCCCATAGCCGTTTCCTCCTTCGCTCAACAAAAATACTATGTAAACATATACAGATATTGTATCACAAAAAGCAACAATGCGCAATCCTTTTTGACAGAAGTGAAAAAGATGTGTTTTCTGCACCTTAAGTGTCAGAAAGCAGTTGAAATATGGCGAAATTTGCGGTACAATAAAGATATGTTTTTGCAAGGAGAACGAACGAAAATGAAAAAATGTATCGCACTTATATTTTGCTTTCTCTTTCTGCTCATGCCTGTGCATGCAGAAGAAGGCTACGACCTAATCTATCCCTACGAAAACGAAGTTGCCCGTGTTGTGCGCGACCAGAAATGGGGACTTATAAATGAATCAGGCGAAGAAGTTTTGACACCGTCCTGGTCGTATATTGGAGAACTTTGTGACGGGTTACGCCTTGTGATGAAGAATACGCTGTTTGGATATATCGATGTACAAAACAAAACTGTTATCACTCCTTCTTATCCACAAGCAGAACCCTTCGGCGAAGGAGTCGCCTGCGTAAAAAACGAGGAAGGACTGTGGGGATTTATTGATAGAGCCGGAAATACGGTGATTCCTTTTACATATGAACTTGCAAACAGCTTTTCCGATTCCTTGGCGCTTGTGAAACAAGACGGGCTATACGGTTATATCAACGCACAAAACGAACTGATGGTGCCTTGTATATATGAAGAAGCCTATCCTTTCAGCGAAGGCCTTGCCTGCGTAAAAGCAGACGGATTATATGGTTATATTGACAATTCCGGCAGTTTTATCATCGCGCCGCAGTTTTCTTTAGCCTTTGACTTTGCTGAAGGTGGTGCCGTCGTGAAAACAGACACCGGTTACGGCCTCATTGATTCTTCCGGCACCTTTCTGATTGCACCTTCCGTTGAGCACGCATCTCCCTTTTTAGAAGGCGGCTTGCTCAAGGTGAAAAAAGGTAGTAAAATGGCATTGATGGACACACTCAGCACGCTCCGCACCGACTATCTGTACGAAGATATCGGCACCTTTGGAGAGGGACTGTTTCCCGCCAAGGTAAACGGTGCCTATGGCTACATAAATGGAGAGGGTAAGACTGTTATCCCCCACGAATGGGACACCGCCGGTGCTTTTTCAGAAGGTTTGGCTCCCGTTTCAAAGTGCGGTTTTTACGGCTATATCAATCAGGACGGCCAACCCGTCACCGAGTTTATTTACGCCGATGCACTCACCGTAAAAAACGGCTTAGGGGCCATGCAGACCCTTGATGGAAAATGGACTTTCATATCCGTTTCGGCTGATTCAGCCCCTGTCAAAACAGAGTCCACACAGATGCTTCTGCTGCAAATCGGCAACCCGCACCTGATGATACAGGATACAAAGATAGAACTCGAAGCACCGCCCGTTTTAGAAAACGGATATACCCTGCTTCCCATCCGCGCGGTTATCGAAGCTTTAGGCGGTACGGTTGGCTGGAATGAACAGGAGGAAAAAATCAGCCTGTCATTAAAAAACGATTCCGTCGTTTTGCGTCTTGGCGAAAAGGGCGCGGTAGTCAACGGAAAAATGACGCTGATGGATATTGCACCCACGATCGTAAACGGTCGTACAATGGTTCCCTTGCGCTTTATATTAGAGTCATTTAACTGTACAATAAACTGGAATTCAGGCACGCAGGAGATACTAATATTTCGCGCGGATTCTTGACAGAAACGCCAAAAGAAGATATACTAATAAAGTAACGATATTAACGCATATAAAAGCAACCCGGAAAGGAATGGTAAGTTATGACAGTTTTGGTAACCGGCGGCGCCGGTTTTATAGGTTCTCACACCTGCGTTGAACTGCTTGAAAGCGGTTACGAACTTGTGATCATGGATAATTTTTGCAATTCAAAGCCTGAAGCTTTAAATCGCATTAAGCAAATTACCGGTCGTGATTTCAAATTTTACCAAGCCGACCTTTTAGATGAAGAAGCAACCGAACGTATTTTTAAAGAAAACAATATTGATGCCGTGATTCATTTTGCCGGACTTAAAGCCGTTGGTGAATCCGTAGCGAAACCGCTTTGGTATTATCACAACAATATAACCGGCACCTTGATTTTATGTCGACTCATGCAACAGTATGGCGTAAAGAAGCTGGTGTTTAGCTCTTCTGCAACAGTTTACGGGAATCCTGCTTCTGTGCCCATTAACGAGGACTTTCCGCTTTCAACCACCAATCCATACGGTAGCACAAAGCTCATGATTGAGAACATTTTGCGCGACCTTTGTGTACCCGATAATGAGTGGAGTATCGCTCTCCTTCGTTACTTCAACCCTATCGGTGCCCATGAATCCGGCTTAATCGGCGAAGACCCCAACGGCATTCCCAATAACCTGATGCCCTATATCACACAGGTAGCCGCCGGAAAACTTGAAAAACTCAGCGTATTCGGTGATGATTACCCCACGCCCGATGGTACCGGTGTTCGCGACTATATCCACGTGGTAGATTTAGCCCGCGGACATCTAAAAGCCTTAGAGCGCGTTATGACCACTACCGGTGCAGATGCCTATAACCTGGGCACGGGTCACGGCTACAGCGTTTTAGATATGGTGAAAACCTTCTCAAAGGTTAACGGCGTCGAGGTTCCCTATACAATCGCACCGCGCCGCCCGGGCGACATTCCCCAGTGTTATGCAAACCCAGATAAAGCCAAAAAACTATTGGGCTGGGAAGCCTGCTATGACCTGAACAAAATGTGTCAGGATGCATGGAACTTTATGGTAAAGAATCCACAGGGATTATAATATAAAAGCAAATAAGGCACTGTAGCGCTTGCTACAGTGCCTTATTGTTATGTATCATTACAGGGTAACAACTTCGCCGGTTTCTGCAGACTTCATTTCTGCAAATACCATTTCGATAGATTGTTTTGTGCTTTCCATAGGTACAATATCATTTAACTTGCCTTCCTTAATGCACTGAATGAAGTATCTAACTTCATCTCTGTACATATCGCGATCACCACGTTCAAATTCCTGTGCTTCGCCATCTTCGGGGCAGATCTTCGGACCTTTTTCACCGGGCATGATAACAGCTTTTTCAAATATAGCCATATAAGTAGGTCTGAAACCATATGATACGGGCAGGCTCCAGTCACCGATAGCGTGAACAATAGGACCGTCTTTGTAGATATACTGTGTTGAAATCATATCAAAACCGGAGGTCTTATGATAAGCATCGGATTTAATAGCATCCGGACGACCGAGCAGGTAGTTAGTAAAGTCAACATCATGTACATGCAAATCTAAAGCAGCACCGCCGCTTCTTTCAAAGTTCATGTACCAGTTTTCCCATGCCCAGATAGGTGCATAGCTGTAACGGTATAATTCCAAACGAATCAGTTTGCCGTACTTGCCGGATTCATAAGCTTCTTTGATCATGCCGTAACCATAGTCAAAACGCAGGCACTGACCGATAGACAAGAGCTTGTTATTGCGAATGGCTGCATCAATCATGTTCTGACAAGCTTCCGGTGTTCTTGCCATGGGCTTTTCACAGAATACATGAAGGCCCTTATCAAGAGCCATAACCGTATACTTTTCATGCAGGAAGGTCGGCAAAGCAATAATAACGAAATCGAGCTCTTCTTTGTTCAGCATTTCTTCTGCATCTGTATACAGATTGTAATTAGAGATATCAATAGTCTGACCGGCACCTAAGTTGGTAGCAGTTGCTTTTGTAAACTGTTCTTCGTTTACATCACAAAGTGCAACCATTTCAACATCGTCCATCAAGGCAACTCTTGCCAGGTGACCTTTACCCAAACCACCACAACCGATTAAAGCACATTTTAATTTTGACATAATCATACACTCCTTATGCATCATAATTGCAAATGTTTCTTTGCCTTTGTTGCCCTAATCATACAATAATTCTGCATTGAAAACAATGGATAATTGTTCGCAAAACGTGCATAATTGTGCACAGGAAAACAGAATTATTAAAATATAGATAAAAACATATACAAAAAAGTACAGATACACTCTTGATATTTTTCCGGGAACATGATATACTAATAACAGATAAAAGATGACTTCCCTGCGGTGTTCGTGATTTAGCGATTTTTATTTTACCAACACTTTCATGTAAGGGAATCCGGCTTCGTTTGTGGCGTATACGCCCCCCGTTTTACGGCCAGGGGACATATAAAGCAGGCGAGAGGTTACCCACCTGCTTATGCAGGTAAAAATTAATCCTACAACACGGCACAGCGGGGTCTACAAAAGATAAAAGGGATGTTTTGCCAAGGCAAAACATCCCTTTATTATATAACGAAAAGAGGCTGTAGCATTTTGCTACAGCCTCTTTTATATAGAAATCAAACACCAAGCTTATTCTTTCTGATCTGTTCAGTTTCTGTAAAGTTGTTTTTAGCAACATAACCGGGCAGCGGCAGAATCTTCTCGTGAACTGCATCAATAATCCAATCCTTCTGCGGGAAGAATGCAGCATCCAGTTCATAGCAAGGAGTGATCCAGTTCTGTGCACCAACAACAACCGGCGGAGCATCCAGGTAATCAAATGCCATTTCGGTGATGTTCTGTGCAATTGTGTTAAGAGCAGAACCTCTGGTACAAGCATCACTTGCCAAAACAATTCTACCTGTCTTCTTAACAGATTCAAGAACCTTTTCATAGTTGAAGGGCACAATACTTCTTGCGTCGATCACTTCGCAAGAGATACCATACTTTTCTTCCAGTTCCTTAGCTGCATCCAAAGCACGGTACAGGGTGGCGCCGATGGTCAGGATGGTCAGGTCTTTACCTTCCTTCTTGATGTCAGGCTCACCGATAGGTACTTCGTAGTAACCTTCAGGAACACCACCTTCATGGAACTGTTCACCCACATCATAAATTCTCTGACTTTCGAATACAACAACAGGGTCAGTACCGTTTAATGCAGAGTTCATGATACCCTTAGCGTCATACGGCGTTACAGGGAATACAACCTTCAGGCCGGGAACATGTGCACACATGCTGGTCCAGTCCTGAGAGTGCTGTGCACCATACTTAGAGCCAACCGATACACGAATGATAACGGGCATCTTCAGAACGCCGGCAGACATAGACTGCCATTTTGCCAGCTGGTTGAAGATTTCGTCACCACAGCAACCGATGAAGTCGCAGTACATAATTTCAGCGATTACGCGGCCACCGCTCATAGCATAACCAACAGCAGAACCTGCAATGGCAGACTCAGAAATCGGAGAGTTGAAGAAACGATGGTACGGCAGAGATTCTGTCAGACCTTGGTAAACAGCGTAAGCGCCACCCCAGTCACGGTTATCTTCACCGTAAGCAACTAAAGTAGGATCTTCATAGAATTTATCGATGATTGCTTCAAACAGACCGTCACGCAGCTGGTAAACCTTGTTTTTGGAAACCGGCTTGCCGTTCTTATCAAAACCGAATCTTTCCTTTTTAGCAATCTTCTGCACACGGGGATTCTCTTCCTTCGGAATGAGAACATCAGGTGTACGATCTTCCATCTTCTCAATTTTCTGGTTGGAGAACATCATATCAGCAATGATGTTGGGATTCTTGTCAAGATCCATTCTGGGAGATACGTTATCGTCAATGGCAAGCTTAACGATCTTAACCATACGTTCTCTGATATCTTCACGCATAGCCGCAAAGTCATCAGATTTAGCGATTTTAGCATCAACCAGTTTCTTCTCGAAGTTAACCAGAACATCATGCTCTGCCCACTTGTCAACCTCTTCCTTGGTACGATAGGTAGATGCATCAGAGGGAGAGTGACCTGTCATTCTGTAGGTTACAGTATCAAGCAGAACAGGACCACCCTGTGTTTTGATGATATCGAGCTTTCTTCTCATTGCGTCGATAACAGCCAGCGGGTTATAACCGTCAATACGTTCAGCATGCAGCTGCGTCGGGCTTACGCCGGCACCAACACGAGCCAGGAAGTTATAAGCCATGGTTTCACCCATAGTCTGGCCACCCATGCCGTACAGGTTGTTAAAGAAGTTGAAGATGATGGGCAGGCCCTTATTGTAGCCTTCTTCCCACAGCTGTGTAATCTGGTCCATAGCACCCATGTTCAGAGCTTCCCAAACAGGGCCGCGACCCATGGAAGCGTCACCCACGTTAGAGATAACAACGCCGTCTTTCTGGTTGATTCTCTTGAACATAGAAGCACCCATTGCAATCGTTGCACTACCACCAACAATAGCGTTGTTGGGGTAAATACCAAACGGCGTAAAGAAGGCATGCATGGAGCCGCCTAAGCCTTTGTTAAAGCCGGTTTCACGAGCAAAAATTTCAGCCAGTGCACCGTAAAGCAAAAAGTCGATAGCCAGGTCTTTTACATTACCCTTATCTTTTTCCTTGCCTTCAACCACTCTGTAGGTTGCGCCGTCGAAAAAGGTTTCCATATCTTCGATCAGTTCCTTGTCATCTAACTTGTGGATACAGGAAAGACCTTTTGCCAGGATTTCACCATGGCTTCTGTGTGAACCAAAGATGAAGTCGTTTTTGTTGAGCAGATATGCCTGACCAACAGCAGAAGCTTCCTGACCTAAAGATAAGTGTGCAGGGCCGGGGTTGTTATACGCAATACCCTGGTATTCGCTCTTGGTTTTAATGTCGAGCAACATCTGTTCGAACTCACGAATGATTGCCATATCGCGGTAAATACGCAGGAAATCATCTTTAGAGAAGTTGCTACTTTCTTCTTTAATGGTTTTGTTATACTGATTTACCGGAATCGGGTCAAATTCAATATAACCGCTTTTTCTAATCACGTCCGGATCCATAAATTGGGACTTCGGCATAATAAACACCCTTTCTTTTAATTCTTTTTTGATGCGTAAGAACCGATACCGGTTCCTACGCACTTATTTTGTATCCGTTGTTCACGGAAAGCTTACAGTTGGAAAATACCTTCACGAACAATTTCGCAAACGGTAGGATGCGGGAATACGATTTCTTTAATATCGTCAATGCGCATTTCGGTTTCAATCATGATACCGGCGGAAACGATGATTTCAGAAGCGTAGTTACCCAGAATCTGGCAACCAACCATGCGGCGGGTTTTCTTGTCAACCAGCACTTTGCAGATACCGTTGCCGCCTTCGTTTTCAGCCACATAACGGCCACTGTAGTTCATGGTGATGTTAGCCACTTCCACATCAAGACCTTTAGCTTTTGCAGTTTCTTCGGTTTCACCTACACTACCCACTTCAGGATTGGTGTAAATAACAGAAGGAATTGCATCGTAGCGCATAATGTCTTTCTTGCCGAGGATGTTGTTAACAGCAACCTCTGCTTCACGGTAAGCGGTATGTGCCAGCATGGAACGACCGTTAACATCACCAACAGCATATACATTGGGGATGTTGGTCTTCATGAATCTATCAGTTACAATAGCACCGCGTTCGGTCAGAACACCTAAAGATTCAAGGCCAATGCCCTGTGTTACGGCACGGCGACCGATGGAGAGCAATACCTTATCAGCATGTACTTCTTCCACCTTGCCATCCTTTTCATACACAACGGCATCTTTCTTAACCTCGGTTACTTTAGCGCCGAGTTTGAAGGTAATGCCCTTCTTTTCATAATTCTTCATCAGAATTTTAGAAACTTCAGCATCGGTCGGGCCGGCAATTTTATCCAGCATTTCAATAACGGTTACTTTAGAACCGGCAGAATTGAAATAAGAAGCCATTTCAAGACCGATTACACCGCCGCCAACGATAACCAGTTCAGCGGGTACTTCGGGAATATCTAAAATTTCACGGTTGGTTAACACGGTACCGCCTTCAAAGTTTTCTTTAACACCGGGAATCGGGGGCATAACGGGCATAGAACCGGTTGCAACAATCAGGCGATTGCCGGTGTACTTTTCTTCGCCAACCTTAACCACAATTTCGTTGCCTTCTTTGCCGCAGATAACGCCTTCACCTTCAACAACGGTAACCTTGTTTGCCTTCATCTGAGCACGGATACCGGAAACCAAGGTGTTAACAACTTTTTTCTTACGCTCGATAACCTGTGCATGGTCAAATTTAACACCTTCACAGGTTACGCCGTAATGATCAGAAAAACGAGCATAATCATAGATTTTTGCAGAGTATAACAGTGCTTTGGAAGGAACGCAACCTTCATTCAGGCAAACGCCGCCCAAATTGCGTTTTTCAATAAGCAGGGTGGAAAGTCCGGCATGTCCGGCGCGTTCAGCTGCCAGATAACCGCCGGGGCCGCCGCCCAATACGATTAGATCATAAGCCATAGTTAAGCCTTCTTTCTTTAATTTCTACTCTATGTAAGAGCAGGTTCATTATTTAGCCAGCAGAACGCTGAAGTTTTCCAGGTTTGCTTTCAGTTCTTGCAGGAACTTAGCAGCAGGTGCACCGTCAACAGCTCTGTGGTCAAAGGTTAAGGAAAGACCCATAGCCGGATAGTACACGATTTCGCCGTTCACTTCTTTTGCACGCTGAACGATGGTGTCAACACCTAAGATACCGGTCTGCGGTGCATTTAACACCGGTGTAAAGGATTCAATACCAAAAGAGCCCAAGTTGGTAACGGTAAAGCTACCGCCATTAAGTAAGTCGGGGCTGATGGTACCGCCCTGGCAAGCGCCGGCCAGTTCCTTGGTTTCTGCACTGATTTCAGCCAAAGACTTCAGTTCTGCACAGAAGATATTGGGAACCATAAGACCTCTCGGTGTATCCACAGCAACACCCAGGTTTACATGGTTAAAGATACGCATTTTGTCATCAATCATGTTCGCATTCAGATCCTTGTGGTTAAGCAGAGTTCTGGAAACAGCGTACAGAACGATGTCGTTTAAAGTAATGTTGCCGAGGCCAAGCTTTTCTGCATTGGCTTTGAGCTTTTTGCGGTATGCCATAATCTCGGTCGCATCGAAGCTGGTGTTTAAGGTCAGCTGTGCGGTAGAAGACAGAGAGTTGTGCATAGCCTTGGAAATAACTTTTCTGATATTGGTCAGCGGAACATCGGTGTAAGCTACGCCTTCTTCTGCCTGCATAGCTTCCTGAACAGCCTGTGCAACGGGCTTCTTTAAGTCGCCGGTTGTCACTCTGCCACCAATGCCGGTGCCTTCAAATTTAGCATCGCTGCTTGCGCCTTCTGCTGCAGCTGCCTTTGTGAAGGCTACGCCGCTCTGAGCCAAAGCTTCCACATCGCGTTCAATCACTCTGCCGTTGGGGCCGGAGCCTTCAGCAAAGCGAACATCAACGCCCAGCTTATCAGCATGATTTTTAGCACGGGGAGAAATGAAAACATTCTCTTTAGCCGTGTCAGATACTTTGATAACCGGTGCTGCTTCTACAGCCGCTGCGGCCGGAGCAGCTTCTGCCGGAGCTTCTGCTGCGGCTTCTTCTGCACCATCAGGACGGAAAGCAGAAGTATCTTCACCTTCATCACCGATTACACAAACGTTGAGCAAACATTCTACATCGTCGCCTTCTTCAAAGAAAACGTCAATCAAGGTACCTGCTACGGTTGCTTCTTCATCGAAGGTTGCCTTGTCGGTTTCATAGGTAAACAGTTGATCGCCAACTTCTACCTTATCGCCTTTTTGCTTATGCCACTTTGCAATGATACAGCTCTCAACGGACTGACCCTGTCTGGGCATAATTACTGGTGTTGCCATAAAATCCTCTCCTTTTATAAAATTGAGTTTAGTAAACTAGTTGAGCATAACCTGGCCGCCGGTAACCGGAACAGCCTGGCCTGTTTCATACTCTTGCTCCACAATATAGAAAATAGCGCGTGCCACATCCATGGTTTCGCAGCCGCGTCTCATGGGAACCTTTGCTTCATAGAACTTTTTCACATCTTCAACGGTTTTAGCACCGGGTACCTTGCCGGCCTTTAAGTACTGCACAAAAAGTCCTTTTTCGGGGTTAGACCACAGGGGGCCGTCAAAGAAGTTACCGGGACAGATGGAGTTAACCTTAATGTTGTATTCCACCAGTTCCAGCGCAAAGCTCTGGGTAAGGCCGATACCGCCGAATTTACCGCCGGCATAGGCAAAGTTTTTGTTCGAGCCTTCAAGACCCGATTTGGAATTGATTTGAATGATATCATAGAATGCTTCCGGTGCCACTTTATGCTGCAGCTTCATCACACGGGAAGCATACTTTGTGCAAATGTAATATGCCTGATAGTTAATCTTTGTTACGAACTCAAAGCTCTTAACATCCATTTCCTCAAGGCTGCCTGCTTTTAAAACGCCTGCGTTGTTAACAAAAATATCCAAACCGCCAAATGCCTTAACGGTCTCTTCAATCATGTTTTCAACAGAAGCTTCGTCTGAAACATCTACCTTGCAAGCAAAGGCACGACCAGCGCCATTCTTTTTGCATAAGTCTTCTGCAACAGATTGTGCCAAGTCAATGTTCAAGTCGGCAATAACAACGCAAGCACCTTCTGCCAGCATAGCTTCTGCCACACCCAGGCCAAAGCCCTGCGCAGAACCGGTTACGATGGCAATTTTACCCTTTAAGCGTCCGCTTTGGGCAGGTGCCTGTGCGGTGAACACGCCCAAGCCTTCAATCTTCACTGATTTTTTGCAGCAAAGTGTTGCTTCTTTAACCTTTTCGATAACGTTTTCTTCAGTCACGCCGGTTAAAGTGATTTCTGCTGCACCGTCAGCTGCATAAGCTAAAGTTTCTGCTTTCATAGCTGCACGAACAGCCGGAACAATTTTATAAAACACAGTGTTCTCTCCTTTCTGTCGTAAAGAACCCAAGCCCGAGGCAACAACCTCAGGCTTGGAAATATAACTTATTTATTGGCAAGCAGATAAGCTTCTGCTTCTTTGCACCACAGGCCGTTATTAGCCGCAACAATCTTGCCCACTTCACGAAGAACAGCATCGTCAGAAGCTTCTAAGTCGGCAAGTGCGGTTAAGGGCATTTCAATATTTAAATAAATCAGCTTTTTGCCGCCGGGGATTTTCGGCAGATTTAAGGTGGTGTCAATCACAGCGTCAATACCGCCCACATGGGTAATCATCATAGCAGGATTGATTTTGCCTTCCTCCATCATCTTGATGGATTCCTTCATATCATCTGTATTGCCTCCGCTGGTACCTACAATATGGGTAGAAGCGTAGTGTACATTATAGAAGTTAAATTCAGCAGAAAATGCGGGGTTGGTAGGACCTGCAAAGAAGTTTAAGCAACCGTCGCGACCTAAAATCTGGTCTGCCATTTCTACAACAGGTTTCACCGGTGCAAACACAAACACATCATCATAACCTTCGCCGCCGGACAGTTCCATCAGCTTTTCGGTCGGGTTTTCAATGTTACCGGTGTTTAAATAAACCAGTTCAACGCCGTTTTGAGCTGCATCTTCTACTGTTAAAATGGTAGCTGCTCTGTCAAGACGAGCCTGGTCAATATCGGTTACAACCAGCTTGCTGGGCTTTCTGTCGCAATGAATAGCATAGTCGATAGCGCCCAGACCCATGGGGCCAACACCGGCGAGTATTGCCATGTTACCGCCGGCAACAACGCCCATGTCATGCACATAGGAGCCTGCCTTGGTGTGATAGCTTGCATGGAAGCCGCCAACGATGCAGCTCATAGGTTCTGCCAGAGAGCCATAGAAAAAGGCTTCACCATTATAAGGAAGTAAGCAACCGGTTTCCATAACTTCGTTAGGAATCACAACATAGGTTGCACCACCGCCGATATCATGGTAGGAATAACCGGGGGCCGACATAGAACCTTTATAGTTCATAGCTGGCTGAATTGCAAAGCGCTGACCTTCTTTAAACTGGTCTGCCCACTTGCTGCCAACCTTTACGATTTCACCACAGAATTCATGACCTAAGATGATGGGGTTTTCAGCAACATCATCGGGCACGCGCTTGTGGTCTGCACCCTGAACAGCTGCCTTATAAGAAGACATACAGATACTATCGGAAATAACATGCGCTAAAATTTCACAATCTTTAATTTCCGGCAGTTCAAATTCTTCTAAACGTAAATCGTTTTTACCATACAGTCTAACTGCTTTTGTTTTCATATTAACTCTCCATTCTGCCCTTTGGGCATTTTGATTTTAATATCTTATATTTTTTTAATAAACAAAATAAACATACAACGGTTATAAAATAATGGTACCGGTTTTTTTAGCTTCTGCTAAAAGCTGCGCGTCGGCCGGCTGGTCCATAATCAGATAATCCACATCAGCAAGCGTACAAAACGTGTAGGGCATGGTCTTGCCCAGCTTAGTTGAGTCCATGAGAATCACCGTTTTTTTAGCTTTCTTAACCACTTCACGCTTTAGCTCAAATTCATCAAAGCTACCGTTCGAAAAACCATCCTCCACGGTAAAACCGCTGGCTGCCATAAAAGCAATATCAATATTAATATTACGAATGTGCTCCAGCGCACCACCGCCGGAAACGCTCATGTTGTTACGGTTTAATTCGCCACCCACTAAATTCACTGTGGCACTTTGATTTTGTGAAAGCTCCAAGGCCGCATTCACGCCGTTGGTGATCACAGAAAAGCGACCGGTTTTTAAATAACGCACAAATTGCATAATGGTTGAACCGGCATCAATATAAATGCTTCTGCCTGATTCAATCAGGGGTGTTGCTTTTTCAGCAATCAGGTGTTTACCTGCCGCATTGATGCTTTCGCGCAAGCCGTAATCACCTTCCACATCCTGAAACAAACTGCGTGACAAATGGCTTAAAGACTTGGCGCCACCTTTAATTTTCACAATTTTGTTTTTTGACTCCAGATAATCCAGATCACGGCGAAGCGTCATGGAAGAAACATCAGGAAACAGGGTTTCAAGCTCATGAATGCTGATCTCTCCCTGTTGCTCTATCAGCTCAAAAATGGACAATCTTCTGTCTTGCAATTTGTCACCTTCTCTCATCAGAATGTTATTTTTTTTCATTCCGGTGTTATTATATAACATTTTAATGGTTTCGTCAAGAAAAAATGCCTATTTTTTTTAAATTTATCTTACAAGTATATGAAACATAAAAAAAGAGCTTTTCATTTGTTACTTTTGCCCGAAATACTATACAATCTCATACTCTGCTTCCATTTATTAAAATCGGTCTTGATACACACAAAAAGGTCCTATTTTACCACTTGCATCTGCACACACAAAACAGTATAATAATGTTGTCACAATAAAGGAGGTGGAATAGCCGTGAGTACCCCGTTGTTTAGCAGCAACATCGAAGTGAATTTTTGTGATACCGTCATTAATTTTTTTGAACTTTCCAATCGTGCAATCATCAACTGTGCAATGACGGATACAGCAATTTTACATAAGCACATTTACTACGGCATGCATTTTGGTGTTGAAGGAGAGCGGCCTATAAACTGTTTAAATCAACAAGAATTGATATTAAAGAAAAACACCATGTTGGTCATTGCCCCCGGCGAATATCACTACAGCATGCCTTCTGACGTAGGACTGGGCACGATTGTTTTAAAGATGACAATCAGAAAAACTGTGCATTCCGAGCATATATATGACACCCTCGTCGAGCGATTGAACAAGCTGAACCTCCAGGTGCACCCCATTGGATCTGACCTGATACAAAGCACTCTTGCTTTAACCCGGGCGCGTTCAAAATCGCCCGAAGATTCCTGTCTGCTGAAAACCCTGGCTTATAAGATGGTGTATGACTTACTCAAAGAGCTAAGGATAACTCCCACCATAGCTGAGGACACCAGCCAAAGCAGTTCTGCCATGGATTTAATTGCACTGGAGGAGCTAATCAATACAGGCAGATATACCTTTAAGGAAATCGCTGACCTGTTAGGATATTCCACAAAACAAACCTACAGAATGATTCTAAAAATTTACGGCATTCCGTTTCGCGAATTACGTAAACGCAGAATGCTGGAGGTGGCAAAAAAACTGCTGCATGACGCACCTGGTATGTCAGTGAGTGATGTTGCTCGCATCGCCGGGTTTAAAACAACCACTTCCTTTCATAAAGCCTTTCGCGAGGCGGAAGGATGTACTCCCGCAAAATATAGAGAAAAAAATTGATAAAGGAGCAAAACGAAATGAGTAAAGTATTTAAAATTGGCATTTTTGGACTGGGGCACGGTGGCGGCGCTGCCGAAATTTTTTCAACCGAATTTGAAAATACAACGGTTGCTGCAGTATGCGAAAGAGATCAGGAAAAGATTGAAAAAGCAAAAAAATATCTCCCCAGAGATGTAAAGTTCTTTGATGATTTTGATGAATTTTTAAAGTCTGGGCTTGATGCAGTTTATTTGGCTAATTACTTTCATGAACATGCCAAATGTGCTATTAAAGCGATGGAAGCCGGCATTGCAGTTTTGAGTGAAACAACTGCTGCCCCCAGTCTTGGCGAATGCGTTGATTTGGTAGAAACCGCAGAACGCACAAACGGAAAATATATGTTAGCTGCAAACTGTCTGTATTTTGCAGCAGTGCATGCCATGAAGCCGCTGATTGAAAAAGGCGAATACGGCAAGGTGCTGTATGCCGAGGCTGAATACATCCACGGTACAGATTGTCCCAACCCGCCGGAAGGCGTTGACGACCCGGATATGGAGAATATCCATTGGAGATATGTAGAGCCGACCTGCATGTACAACATGCACACCTTAGGTCCCCTGATGTATATCACAGGCACCACGCCGAAAAAGGTTTTCTGTAAGGCTATGCACACGCCGAACTTTTCCAAACTGACCAAGCGTCTGCGTGACTCGGAAGGTGCAGTTGTGATTACCGAGATGGATAACGGCGCTGTGTTTAACACCACAGGCTGTAACAGCTATCATCCCAACAGTAAATGGTATCGCGTGGCTTGTGAACACGGCACGATGGAAACGGTTCGTTACGATCAGCATGAAGACTTATTACATATCTCACCGCGCGGCCACGAAGTGAAGCAGTTGCTCTTCAACTGGCGTACGTCAGGCGTTGCACCCGAAGGATTTAACAACCCCAATGTGAATAAATATGGCCACGGCGGTATCGACTTCTTTATGTGCTATTATTTCAAAGAATATCTGGAAGGCAAAATGGAACCCTTCCTGAATGTGTACCGTTCTGCCGCGCTTTCTGCTGCGGGTATCCTGGCCTGGTACAGTGCTTTGACGGGTAAGGAATATGAAGTACCCGACTTCACCAAAAAAGAAGAGCGCGACAGAGTGAGAGATGATTTCAGAACGCCCTTTGGCAAAAAACTGGAAGACATCACCTTGCCTTACCGCTTAGAGGATAAAGACAAGTTTGAAGATTTGTTCTAAGGAGAGCGCAACATGACAAAAAAAGTCCACTTTCTGATCGATGATGTCATTTGGGTGCTACGTGACATCACAAGAAAAAAGCCGTCATCCCTTTTTGATAATCCCTTTATTCATATGCTGAAAACGGCGCATGAAAAATACGGCGTTAAAACACAGCTGAACCTGTTTTACAGAACCGCCTCTTTTTACGGTAACGATGATTTTACTTTAAAAGATGTGCCGCCAGATTATAAAAACGAATGGGAAGAGGCATCCGACTGGTTAAAACTTGCCTTTCACGCCAAAGAGGAGTTCCCCGATTATCCCCATGTAAACGCCCGCTATCAGGATGTGAAAGACCTGTTTGAAACCGTTAAAAACGAAGTGATTCGCTTTGCCGGCGAAAAAACCTTTACTTATGGCGTCTGCCCCCACTGGAACAGTGTGAGTGAAGAAGGCGTTAAGGCCCTGTATGATTGCGGTGTGCGCATTATGGATGTTTCCATCGGCGAATCCTTCCCCTATAACGGCGACCCAAACTCCCTGCCCTATGGTCATGCTCTTCGTCTGTTGCACAACAGACAACCCGAAACCAAGGTCTATTCCCGTGGCGGCCGTGATGTGGCCATTAACAACTCCATCAGCGCCTATAACCACCTGTCTCCGGCTCAGTTTGAAGCGACCCGAGGCAGGCTGGCAAGCATCTTAGACGAAAAGACCGGCATGCGTTTTAAAAAATTCCACTTGCCCGATTTGACCTTGAACTTAATGGAAGCACACGAAGTGGAAAATCTAATTGCCCCCTTCATCGGCAATGAATATATTGGCGTTTGCACTCATGAACAGTATTTTTACGAAGACTACATGGTGTATCAACCCGATTATGATGAAAAGATTTATAAAATGGGTGCTTACCTGAAGCAAAACGGTTATGAATTCATTTTTGCAGAAGAACTTGCTGACTAAAACAATTTTATTCATAAAAACACAAGGGATGCCACACATGTGCGGCATCCCTTGTGTTTTTATGGAATCAAAGAAATTAATCTTTGCATTTCTTCCCTTGATGGGAACGGGTAGCTGGCAATTACCACTCCATCGCAGGTAGCCGTACCCCAAAGTCTTGTTTCTCCGTTTACTATTTGTTCATATGCCGTTACAACAATCGGTCTGTTTAAATACCGTGTTACACCATACTTTTCTGCATAGGGGTAAACCGGCACCAGGTCACCCGTTTCCGGATGTGTCACCCATTGCTCACTATGCACGGTAACCGTATCGGTAAAAAGAATCTTAGCACCGGTTGTTTTGCCCGAATCCTCTGTTCCTATCGCCGGTGGCGGCGTGGATTTGGGAATTTCTTCGATAAAATCTTCAAAGCTCTCTTCCGTTTCTGTAAATTCCCGAAGGTCACGATTGCCAAATTGTTGTTCCGCTGCCTTTCTCTCATAAGTCAGATGATACGTCTCTTCTCCTGCCTTCACCTCTATGGAAATCACATCCACTTCTGTAAGCAAACTAAATAATACCAAGGCATTCTGGTAAAAGGCCGCTTCATCCAATACGCCGTCTTTCACGTATCGGCTCTCTTTGGGAAGCACATATGAAACCTTTAAAGCAGGCACAGCCTCATCTGTGCTGCGCACAACGTCTGAAACCTCGGCACCAACAGGCACAGCACTCTTAACCAAGGAGACCATTTTTTCTTCATCAGCCTGTGCCGCGTCTTTCTTATCTAACAAATCTTGTTTTTGCTCATGATATTGATTATAGGGTACCTCTAAAAGCAGTAAACCATCTGCCATATAGCGGGTAACGCCTTCCTCTTCTGCGTTTTCCTTCTTGATTTTTTTAACCATTTTCGGGTCGTTATCGTACAGATAACTGCCCTCTTTTTCATAATAGGTATATAGGTAAAAAGCAGCGTCATCCGGGACTAAGCATTTCCAGGAAGTAATCACTGTTTCAATCTCTTCTTCCTGAAAAGTCAGAATATGAATGGCATCTTCCGTCTGCTTCTCCTGCGTTATGAGTCGTTCCAGTTTACCCACATAAAAAGCCTGAAGCTGTCCGTCCTGATTAAGCGTTGTATAGGTCGCCTTCTCTGCCAGAAAGTCTTTATCCGGCGCCTTAAGAGGCTTCGGTGGCAAAAATTCCCTCAAGAGGGGTAGTTCAACACTCATTAGGATACGTCCGGTTTTTCCGGCATCTGTATTTTTCAGCGTTAAAACAGCCCGATACGGCGGACCGGCCGGCAACTCACTGAACACATATTGCACAACTGTATCACCCTCTGCCTGAAAACGCAATTCATAAACCTTAACGGCATAGCGATCCGATTCCCGCACCTCAGGCGTTACATCCGTATAACCGGTCAACTGTGGAACATCCGCTATACTGACCTCTTGATACAGTAACTGAAAACGACCCACTTCAACTGCCTTATCACAAAACTGTAAACCGTCTGCCTCTTCTGTCACCTGCCAGGACTTTGGCACCTGAAGTGAATAACCGCGCAAATGCACTGCCTGATATCGGTTGCCGCTCCATAGTAAAATCGCAACTAAAATGACTACAAGCAAAAGCGCAATACCAGCTATTGTAATCCATTTCGTTTTTTTCATAACTTCCTCCATTTATTCGACATGTGCAATCACATGTTTTGGACAATTCTCTATACATGCGTTACAGTTGGTACACATCGTATAACTAATCGTTGCCAGGTGTTTCGATACACGAATCACATCTTCCGGACAGTGTTTTGCGCAAAGTCCGCACCCTATGCAACCGATTTTGCAGATATCCTTCATGGCGCTGCCCTTGTCATGCGAACGGCAGTTTATAAAGGTTTTCGCCTCAACCGGCACAAGTTCTATCAGTTCACGCGGACAAGCCGTAACACAGGCGCCACAGCCCACGCAGTTTGAATTGTCTACAACGGCCACGCCATCACAAACGGAAATAGCATGAAAGGCGCAAGCTGCTACACAACTTCCATATCCCATGCAGCCGTACATACAAGCTTTGTCACCGCCACCGCATTGTGCGGCCGACACGCAATCATAAATACCCGTATAAGTACCTTTTTTCGCAGCCTGTTCACAGGTGCCGCTACAAAATACATGTGCAACCTTAGCCTCATTTTTTACCAGCTTTTTCCCCAGAAGTTCTGCAATTCGGGCGGCGTTTTCCTGCTTGAGGGCGGCACACATGCCAATCTCTGCAGTTCCGTTTAACAAGGCTTCTGTCATGGCTGCGCATCCGGCAAGACCACAACCGCCGCAATTGGCACCTGGCAAAAGTTCTAAGACAACTTCGGCTCGTTCGTCTGTTTCAACCTTGAAAATCTTGGCCGCCACACCTAAAAGGGCTCCAAACACAGCACCCAGCCCACCCAAAACAACGACCGGCAACAACAACTTCAGCAATCCACACACCTCCATTAGAAAGAAAGCCCCTGAAAACCTAAAAACGCCATCGCAAGTATCCCTGCTGCAAGAAGCGCAATGGGAAAGCCCTGCAATGCTTTGGGAATATCGGCCGCCGCCAACCGTTCACGCACACCGGCAAAAAGCACGATTGCCACCAAAAACGACAGACCGGCAGAAAAGCCGTACACAACAGCCTGAATAAAATCAAAACCTTCTGTTATATTCAAAATAGCAACACCCAACACCGCACAGTTCGTTGTGATTAAGGGCAGGTAAATGCCAAGGGCATTATAAAGGCCGGGCGACATTTTCTGCAAAACCATTTCTACGAATTGTACAAGCACAGCAATCACTAAAATAAAAGATACTGTTTGCATATACTCCATGGCAAACGGTACCAGCACAAAGTATTGCACAAGCCAGGTGATGGCAGAAGCCACCGTCATAACAAAGGTAACGGCAAGGCTCATCCCAACTGCCGTTTGCACCTGCTTAGAAACACCCAAAAAGGGACAACAGCCCAAAAATTTACACAACACAAAATTATCTGCTAAAATTGTTGTGATACAAAGTAAAAGGAGTTCAGTTATCATGATGCATTCTCTCCTTTCTCTTTTGCATCATCCATTGAATTAAGCCAATCATCAGGCCCAACACAATGAAAGCGCCGGGTGGCAAAATGAGCATAGTGGCCGGCATAAAGCTTGCACCAAAAACAGGTACACCCAGTATTGTTCCAGCGCCAAGCAGCTCACGAACAGCAGAAATAACCGTCAGAGCAAATGTAAAGCCAAGACCCATGCCCAAGCCATCAAGAGCCGATGCACAAACCGTATTCCTTGAGGCAAAGGCCTCTGCACGCGCCAGAATAATACAATTAACTACAATCAGCGGAATAAAAAGTCCCAATGAGCGGCTTACCGCAGGTGCATACGCCTTAAGAAGCATTTCAATCACCGAGACAAAACCGGCAATCACAACAATATAAGAAGCGATTCGGATCTTATTGGGAATCCATTTGCGAATGAGAGAAATGACAATATTAGAGCCGATCAAAACAGCTGTTGCTGATAACCCCATACCCAAACCATTACTGACACTCGTGGTCACGGCCAAGGTTGGGCACATACCCAAAAGCTGCACAAAGGTAGGGTTTTCTTTTAAAAGACCTTTGGAAAATTCCTTCCATGCACTCATTTTGCCCACTCTCCTTCCAAAAGAACCGCTGTATCAAGCGCCGCTTGTATGCCCTTTGTAACCGCTTTGGAAGTCACTGTTGCACCGCTCACCGCTGCAATTTCATCCTCCCCCGGTTTTCCATTTTTAATGACGGAAAGCGTTTGACCTATCATTTTGCCAATATATTGCTGCAGAAAGCTTGCATCCTGCGCTTTGGATCCAAGCCCGGCCGTTTCTGACATGGACAGAATCTGCACGCCGCAAACCTTGCCGGCTTTTGTGATGCCGACAAGCATTTCAATCTCTCCGCCGTAGCCAATAGGTTTAACGTTCACACAATAACCAAGCTGTTTGCCGTCTGTTTCACCTATATAAACGGCTGCAACTTCCTCAGAAAAAGAAGCCTCACCTTCATATACGCTAAATGACTCTGCCTCCTGCAAAACCGCCTTGCGTGCCAGCATCAGTTCCTCTTCTGCTCTTTTTTCTATAATCGGCGCGGTGATACTGTGAACGGCCGCCAGCACAAACGCAACAATAGCTGTCACCAAAAACAACACCGTAGCTAATACGGGAATTTTTTCACTTTTTTGCACGAAACTCCTCCTTACCTGCGTTTTGCCCGGGCACTAAAACATTTTGGTCTGCACCAGGAATCAATCAATGGTGTGGCAATGTTCATCAGTAAAATACCATAGGTTACACCTTCCGGATAACCGCCAAACCGACGAATCAAAAAGGTCACCAGTCCACAGCCGATACCCATGATAAGCTGTCCTTTGGCGGTCATCGGCGAGGTAACATAATCGGTTGCCATAAAAATGGCACCCAAAAGCAAACCGCCACCCAACACCTGGTAGGTAAGACCATCTACGGCACTCATGCTGCCGCGGGTAAACAGAAACGATAAAACTGCCACTGTTCCCACAAAGGCAACCGGAATATGCGGCGTAATCACCCGTCGCAGCAAAAGGTACAGGCCTCCAAGTAATAATGCCAAAGCCGATGTTTCTCCTATACATCCACTGTAGCTACCTAAAAACATCTGTAAAGTCTTGGGCAGTTGCTCGAGCCCTTCGCCGCTTTTAATGATAGAAAGTGGGGTCGCGGTTGTAACCACATCCGTCATAGCAAAGCCTGTCGTAAACGGTGCCACAAAAGCCGTCATCAAAACAGGCCACGAGGCAAGCAAAAAGGCACGACCGGCCATTGCAGGATTAACAAAATTAAACCCAACGCCGCCAAACATCTGCTTCACAATAATAATCGCAAAAAAGGCGCCAATCACAGGTAGCCACCAGGGCGCCGTCACAGGCAGGTTAAGCCCTAATAAGACGCCGGTAACTGTCGCTGTTAAATCCCCTGTTGTGACCTTTTTACCGAGCATTTTTTGCCATAGATATTCAAATCCAACACAGGATGCTACAGAAACAAAAACCAACAGCAAAGCACGCAGACCGAAAAACAAAATCCCGCAAAACAGAGCCGGCACTAACGCAATCAGCACGTCCAGCATAATACGACTTGTTGTATCGTTATGTCTGATATGTGGCGAAGACGAAACTGATACTTTAAAAACTGTCATATCCGGCTCACCCCTTTCTGGTTTTTTCTGCTTGTTGCTTAGCACGTACGCCTTGCTTCATCCACCTGATAGCCTGCACAAGATGCCGTTTTGAAGGGCAGCTGTATGCACAGCTTCCGCATTCTATGCAGTCCATGATATGATAGGAGAGCGCGTTTTCGACATCTTTTCTGTAGGCAAAGCTTTGCAGGGCATAAGGCTCTAAAAACATAGGGCATGCACGCACACAACGCCCGCAACGAATACAGGCACTTTCTGCCGGCTGATGTGCTTCTTTTTCTGTCAGCACCAAAACCGCCGATGTACCCTTCGTAACCGGTACGTCAAAAGAATGGGTAGCAATACCCATCATGGGGCCGCCAATTAAAATCTTACCGGCATCTTCTTTAAGGCCGCCGGACTGCTCTACCAAGGCAGAAAGAGGTGTTCCAATTCTTACAATATAATTAGCCGGCTTGTTCACCGCTCCACCGGCCACTGTAACAATGCGTTGATACAGCGGCATTTTGTCATACACAGCGCGGCAGATGGAGGCGGCTGTGTCAACATTCAGCACGATGCAACCTACATCAGAAGGCAGCTTGCCTGAGGGAACTACTCTGCCTGTTACAGCATAAATCAGGTGCTTTTCAGACCCCTGCGGGTATTTTTTGGCTAACCGTTCAACTGCAATCGGCAAGTCTTTTGACGCCTCTCGAATGGTCTCAATTGCATCGGGCTTATTCTCCTCAATTGCGATATGTCCCTGTGCATCAGGAAACAGTCTTAACACCGTTACTAAACCTCGGATAACCGTTTCGGGATGTTCTACCATCAGGCGATGGTCCGAAGTGAGATAAGGCTCGCATTCAGCGCCGTTTATAATGATGTGTTCTATCTTAGCATCTGGCGGCGGCGATAATTTGATGTGCGTAGGAAATCCTGCTCCACCCATGCCCACGATACCGGCCTTTTGAATCACATCTTTAATGGCTTGTGAATCCATTTCGCCCGGATGCATCCTATGTAGCGGTTCACAAGCCTCGTCCAAGCCATCATTTTCCACCACCAGAGTGGGAACCTTTTGGCCGTCTGCCTGCAGATACAGCGCGATATCCTTCACGCGCCCTGACACTGAGGCATGAAGAGGCACGCTCGCAAAGGCCTTGCTTTCTGCAATGACCTGGCCTAACAAAACGCGGTCGCCTACTTGCACAGAAGGCTCCAACAGTACTCCATTCCTCTGTTGCAGAGTGTAATATAGAAGCTGCGGCACCTCTGCCTGTTGCAAGGATTGAGTCGCCGTCTGTGATTTATAATCCGGCGGATGAATCCCCCGCCTGAAAGTCAGTTTTGACATATTTTCCCCCATTGGACATGCATAATTTTTGCACTTTTCATAATTTTGATTATAACATAAACAGGCGAAAAAAGCAAGACTCTCACTCTTTTCACCCGTAATTTTTCTCTTATTTAAATTGTTCTATACACGTCCGTGTAATCGCGCGCATCTCATCAAACTTCTCTTCAATAGAAAGAGCAAGTTTCATCTGGCAACGGGCACGTTCTAAGTTATGATGTTCTCTGTGAATTTTAAAATATACATCCCCATCTAAATAGTCGGTTAAGAATCTCGCACCTAACTCCAGCGTGATAATACGTACGCCGTGAGGCAGATATTCCAGTTCCTTCTCTGTTAAATATTTACCTGCTTCACGCAAAAAACCGCGAGTAAACTGCTCATATAAGTTCATATCAAAGGAAACTTTAGATAAATCGGTTTCATCTTCTTCTGCGGTGTTGGCCGCAAAACGAAGAGCATCACCAAAGTCAAGTGCCACCCAACCGGGCATAACCGTATCTAAATCTATTACACACAAAGCTTCGTTGGTTGCATCATCAATTAGTATATTATTGACCTTTGTGTCGTTATGCGTAACACGCAGAGGAATTTCTCCCTCCTCTGTCAGCTTCACAAGCAAAGAAGCTGCTTCTAACCGTTCCTTGTAGAAGGCAATATCTTCCGAAACACTTTCTGCTCTGCCGGCCTTATCCTGTCTTGCGGCTTCAAACAGTGCCTCAAAACGCTTAGGCGTATTGTGGAAATCGGGGATAGTTTCATACAGACTGTCCATCGGAAAGTCAGACAGCATCCTCTGGAACATACCAAATCCGCGACCGGCATTGTAGAGCTGAATCGGGTCTTCTATCACGTCATAGGTCCTGGCATGATCCACAAAGCCGTACACGCGCCAGCAGGTATCTTCTTCGTCCCGGTACATGGGCTTTCCGTCTTTCGTCAGCACAACACGCAGGCAACCGCGCTCCGTATCTCCCCCGGCTGCTTCTAACTTGCCGCGGATGTGGTCGGTAACAGCTAAAATATTATCCATCACCTTTTCCGGCTCTTTAAACACAAAGGTGTTAATGGCCTGCAGAGTATACTGCGCACCGCTTGCCAGTTTAACACGACAGGTATTATTAATATGACCACTGGTCATGGGTTTAATCTCTGCAATTTCATCGGCCAGGTTAAACTGCGCCAACACTTTTTTTATGTTTTCCATGATGTACCCCCATTGTCTTTGATATCAGCGTATAAATTTCTTTTGTTGTCTCATTATATAATAAACATATGAAAATATCAAGAGTTCTCATACAGAAAAGCTTTGACATTTAATAAAAAAAAGGATATAATATAAGAACATATGTTTGATAAAAGGAGTCCCATGATGCCAACGGATCAAATTTATATCAAAGGTGCCAAAGTGCATAATTTAAAAAATATTGATGTGACCATCCCGCGTGATAAGCTGGTTGTAATTACGGGTCTTTCCGGTTCCGGTAAATCGTCCCTTGCTTTTGACACGATCTATGCTGAGGGTCAGCGCCGCTATGTGGAATCTCTTTCAGCCTACGCGCGCCAGTTTTTAGGTCAGATGGAAAAACCGGATGTGGAACTGATTGAAGGTCTTTCGCCAGCTATTAGTATTGATCAGAAAACCACGAGTAAAAACCCCCGTTCAACCGTGGGAACCGTAACGGAAATTTATGACTATTTGCGTCTTTTATACGCCCGAGTGGGCGTGCCCCACTGTCCCAAGTGCGGCAAAGAAATTCAAAAACAAAGCATTGACCAGATGATTGACCAGATTGCCAAGTTGGAAGAAGGCACGCGTTTTCAGGTGCTTGCGCCGGTGATTCGTGGCAAAAAGGGCGAACACCAAAAGTTTTTTGAAGATGCAAAACGAAGCGGCTTCGTGCGTGTTCGTGTAGATGGTATCATGTACGAACTCTCTGAAAAAATTGTGCCCGAAAAAAACAAAAAGCACACAATTGAAGTAGTGGTTGACCGTTTGGTTGTGCGCGATGAGTATCAAAAGCGATTGGCCGATTCATTAGAAACCGCATTAGAGCTTGCAGGTGGACTGGTCGTGATTGATGTGATCGGTCAGGAAGAACTTCTCTTTAGCGAAAACTACGCCTGCGATGATTGCGGCATCAGTTTAGAAGAGCTGGCACCCCGCACCTTCTCCTTTAACAGTCCGTTCGGCGCCTGCCCGCACTGTGCCGGCTTGGGCCATCAGATGAAAATCGACCCTGACCTGATTTTAGACTATGATAAATCCATATCAGAAGGCGGCATTTTAGCCTCCGGCTGGGGAACTGTCAATAACAACGACAGCATCTCAAATATGTATATCACCGCTTTAGCGGAAGAATATGATTTTTCTTTAGATACCAAAATCGGCGACCTACCGGCTGATGTTCTCGATGTTATTCTGTATGGTACTCGTGGCGAAAAACTGCAGCTTTCCTATAACCGCTCCTACGGTACAGCCTCCTACCGCGCCGCCTTTGAGGGTATAGTAAATAATTTGGAGCGCCGCTATAACGAAACAAATAATGAGCTGTTAAAAGCAGAATACGAAAAGATTATGAGTTTTAAGGCTTGTCCGGCCTGTCATGGCAAGCGTTTAAAGCCGGAGCCTTTGGCTGTTACGGTCGGCGGTCTTAATATTTGGGAGCTTACGCAGTTATCCATCAGGGATACGGTCGATTTTTTTGCTTCCTTGTCGCTTTCTGTGCGAGATATGTCTATCGCCCGGTTAATTTTAAAAGAAATCAATGCCCGTTTGGGCTTTTTGGTTGATGTAGGGCTTGATTATCTCACCCTGGCCCGCTCCTCCGGTACTTTATCCGGCGGCGAGGCGCAGCGCATCCGCCTGGCCACGCAAATTGGTTCCAGCCTGATGGGCGTCCTGTATATTTTAGATGAGCCCTCCATTGGCCTGCATCAGCGAGATAATGATAAATTGCTTGCAACACTTAAGCGTCTGCGCGATTTGGGCAACACGTTGATTGTGGTGGAACACGATACTGATACCATGTATGCCGCCGACCATATTATTGACATCGGTCCCGGCGCTGGCGTACACGGCGGACACGTAATCGCCGAAGGCAATGTAGAAGAGATCAAACAAAACAAAAATTCCATCACGGGCCAATATTTAAGTGGTGTCAAAAGCATTCCCGTCCCCCAAGGCAGACGGCCGGGTAACGGTCAATACCTCAAAATTTCCGGTGCTGCACAAAACAACCTAAAAAATATCGACGTGGATATTCCCTTAGGTACCTTCTGCGTTGTCACCGGTGTTTCCGGTTCCGGCAAATCGTCACTTGTTAATGAAATCATTCACAAGCATCTTGCCCGCGAATTAAACCGCGCCCATGTTGTGGGTGGTGCCGTAAAGCACATCGCCGGCATGGAACATTTAGACAAGGTGATTGATATTGACCAGTCGCCCATAGGCCGCACGCCCCGCTCTAACCCAGCTACCTATACCGGCGTTTTCAGTGACATCCGCGATGTTTTTGCCTCTACCACAGAAGCCAAAATCCGTGGGTACAAGCCGGGTCGTTTCAGCTTTAACGTCAAAGGCGGACGGTGTGAATCCTGTTCCGGTGACGGCATCATTAAAATTGAAATGCATTTTCTGCCCGATATTTATGTGCCCTGCGAGGTTTGTAAAGGAAAGCGTTATAACCGCGAGACATTGGACATAAAATATAAAGGTAAGAACATCCATGAGGTGCTGGAGATGACGGCCGAAGAAGGTGTTGAGTTCTTTCAGAACCATCCCAAAATCAAGCGCAAGCTGGAAACCTTGTGTGATGTGGGTCTTTCCTACATCAAAATCGGTCAACCCTCTACCCAGCTATCCGGCGGTGAAGCACAACGCGTAAAGCTTGCCACAGAGCTTTCCCGCAGGGGTACCGGTAAAACCATGTATATTTTAGATGAGCCGACAACAGGCCTGCATACGGCCGATGTGCATAAACTGTTGGAGGTTTTGCAGCGCCTGGTGGATGCAGGGAACACAGTCTTGGTGATTGAACATAATTTAGATGTCATTAAAAGTGCCGACCATGTGATTGACTTAGGACCCGAAGGTGGCGATGCAGGCGGTGAAATTGTAGCCACCGGCACGCCGGAAGAAATTTGCAACTGCCCCAAATCCTACACCGGTCGATATTTAAAAAGAGAACTAAACCAATAAGCTTTCAACAAGAGGTACGATATGAAACAAAAACATGCTTACGATTGTTTTGTCAGCTGCATTGTGGCCGCAGGCGGAAGCGGAACGAGAATGCAGGCCGATATAAACAAAATCTTTTTAGACATAAACGACATACCGATTTTAGCGCACACGCTGACGGTTTTAAACAACCATCCGGAAATTGACGAGCTGATTCTGGTAGCCGCTGAACGTGACATTCCCGGTTGCCGGGACATTCAGGAAGAATTTCATATTGATAAATTGCGTGTTATCAAACGTGGCGGAAAAACAAGGCAGGAATCCGTACAAAACGGTCTTGCTGAAGTGAGCGACACTGCCTCTATCGTTCTGATTCATGATGCAGCCCGTCCGCTTGTGACCGCCAACGTCATCCAAAAGGTGATAGACGGCGTGAAAAAGCACGGTGCTGCAGCTGCCGGCGTCGCCTGCAAGAACACTTTAAAGGTTGTAGACGATGACGGATTGATTACCGCCACACCTGACCGCAGCCATCTTTACGAAATTCAAACGCCGCAGGGTTTTAGGCGGGAATTGATTGTGGATGCACACGAGCAGGCAATAAAAGCCGGAATCATCGGCACAGACGACTGCTTTCTGGTGGAACAGATGCACCACCCTGTCGCCGTTACACAGGGAGACTATCAGAATATTAAAATCACCACGCCGGAAGATATTTTGCTGGCAGAACAGATTTTAAACTACCGATAAGAAAGGAATACAGAGTATGAATGTACGAATTGGTCACGGTTATGACGCACACCGTTTTATAGAAGGCAGACCCCTCATACTGGGTGGCGTTCATGTCCCCCATGATACAGGTTTAGACGGCCACTCTGACGCTGACGTGTTGCTACACGCCATCATGGATGCCATGCTGGGTGCGGCCGCTTTGGGTGACATTGGCAAGCACTTTCCCGATACAGATGAACGCTACAAGGGTGCTGACAGTTTAGAACTGTTAAAGCACACCGCAAATCTTTTGTTTGAAAAGGGATATGCCCTGCAGAATGTAGACGCCACCGTCATTGCGCAAGCACCCAAGCTGGCACCTTACATAGAAGAAATGAGAGTGGCCATTGCAGGCGCTGTTCTGGCCCCTGTTTCTTCCGTTTCCGTCAAAGCAACAACAACGGAACATATGGGCTTTGAAGGTCGCGGAGAAGGAATCAGCTGTCACGCCGTTTGCTTGCTGAAAAATTTTAACACCCCAAGCACCTGATTACATATTACCTAGTCAAGCCACCCCTTACAGGGGTTTTTACAGGCTTAACCCCTGTAAGGGGTGCTGAATTATTTTATTGCATTACACGCACTGCAACTCGCAAACGGGTAAAGGCCCCCTTGCCTAATACCCGAAGGGCACGCGAGGGGGCTGGCAGCCGATAGGCTGACTGGGGGATTCAAAACGCAGAATATCAATCTCTTCACCGTCTACGGCGCCCCCCCCTAAAGGTGAATTGAGCGAAGGTCAAGAGAGGCCACCCTGGGGTACCCTCTAGGCGAAGGAGGCTTCCTTTTGGGCTTGCTTAAAGCTTGCCCCCCTTATTGTTGCTCCGCTCATATTCCTTCCCCCGGTAGAACCGAGGTTTATTTCCACGCCTAAAGGCGCCAAAAAGCGAAACACCCCGCATGGGGTGTTTCGCTTTTTCATTTCATTTTAAAAACCGATTTCAAAATACTGTTAATGAATTTGGGAAATCTGAGCACAACTACCTTCAAATCAAACACCTTCCTTTTATGTTCGCGCTAACTGCACAACCAGCAAAAGGTGATAAACACAATCAGCAGCCCTTCTGTGACGACCAGACACACGGGCGGCAGTAGCATGCCGGCAAAAACACCGACACAAAAGGCCGTTGCAATCATGCTCCACAGTCTGTATTTACATCTCAAAGAACCGCCTCCTTTTGCCCTATACTGCATCATATGTCATAAGGCTTTTATGTGTGACAGTAAACCGCACATGCACCTTGATTTTTTTCCCGTTAAGTGATACAATTTTTATACGAATGAAAGCATACTAAACCAAGATAGTAACTGCGAGGTGTAAAATGGATTTTCAATTGGTTTCCGAATATAAGCCCATGGGCGATCAGATTCAGGCCATTGACGAACTTTCTTCCGGCATTTTAGAAGGCAAAAAGGAACAAATTTTATTAGGTGTTACCGGTTCCGGCAAAACCTTTACCATGGCCAATGTGATTCAAAAGGTCAACCGTCCCACTCTTGTTTTAGCCCATAACAAAATATTAGCCTCTCAGCTTTGTGCGGAGTTTAAAGAATTCTTTCCAAACAATGCGGTAGAGTTTTTTGTTTCCTATTATGATTATTATCAGCCCGAAGCCTACATTCCCGCAACGGATACCTATATCGAAAAGGACTCTTCCGTGAATGATGAGATTGACAAATTGCGCCACAGTGCAACGGCTGCCCTGTTTGAGCGCAGAGATGTCATCATCGTTTCCAGCGTTTCCTGCATTTACGGATTGGGCGACCCCATCGACTATAATGAACTGGTCATTTCTCTGCGTCCCGGCATGGTTAAACCCATGGAAGAAATTCTGAAAAAATTAGTAGATATCCAATTTGAACGAAACGACATAAACTTCGTCAGAGGTAAGTTCCGCGTGCGCGGCGATGTTTTGGAAATCTTCCCTGCCAGCACCTCAGAGCACGCCATACGCGTCGAGTTTTTCGGCGATGAAATTGACCGCATCAGCGAAATTGATGTGCTGACCGGCGAAATTTTAGGCGTTCGCAAGCACGTGGCCATTTACCCCGCCTCCCACTATGTCACAACACCGGAAAAACGCGAACGGGCCATTCGTTCCATTGAAGAAGAGTTAGAACAAAGAATCCGCTATTTTAAAGAGCATGACATGCTGCTGGAAGCACAGCGCATTGAGCAACGCACCAATTATGATATGGAAATGATGCGTGAAATTGGCTTTTGCCAGGGCATTGAAAACTATTCCCTCCACATCAGCGGTCGCGAGCCGGGTTCGGCACCCTTTACCCTGCTCGACTATTTCCCCGATGATTTCTTGCTGGTTGTGGATGAATCACATGTTACCATTCCCCAGGTTCGAGCCATGTATCACGGTGACCGTTCCCGCAAGGAAGCACTTGTCAACTTTGGCTTCCGTCTGCCTTCAGCCTTTGATAACAGGCCCCTTAACTTTGATGAATTTAACAGCCGTTTAAATCAGGTGGTCTATGTCAGCGCCACACCTGCCGATTATGAAAGAGAGCGTGCAAGCCACATTGCAGAACAGGTCATCCGCCCCACCGGTCTTTTGGATCCGGAAATTTCTGTGAGACCCACAAAGGGGCAAATTGACGATTTGATTGAGGAAATTCATCACCAAACCGAGCGCGGTGATAAAACCTTAATCACAACGCTGACCAAGAAAATGGCAGAAGACTTAACCGATTATCTGCGCGAGATGGATATTAAGGTGAAATATCTGCATTCCGAAATCAAAACCTTTGAGAGAATGGAAATCGTGCGTGATTTGCGTGCCGGCTTATTTGATGTTTTGGTGGGCATCAACCTTCTGCGTGAAGGTCTTGACATCCCCGAGGTTTCCTTAATTGCTATTTTAGATGCAGATAAAGAAGGATTTTTGCGCTCCGAGACCTCTCTGATACAAACCATTGGACGCGCCGCCAGAAACGAAAACGGCCGCGTGATTTTATACGCTGACGAAGTAACAGGGTCTATGCAACGCGCCATGGATGAAACCAAACGGCGCCGCAAAAAACAAGCAGACTATAACGAAGCACACGGCATCACGCCCAAAACCATACAAAAAGGCATCCGCGATGTTCTTTCTGCCACCGATACAGCGCCCGATACCTCTGTAAAACAGCTTACACCTGATAAGGCTATGGACATCAATCTGCAAATCGAGCTTTTGGCTGAACAAATGAAGCTGGCAGCTTCTGAACTTCGCTTTGAAGATGCGGCCAAACTGCGTGACAAAATACGCACCCTGTCTGCTAAACAAAAATAATTTTTCTTTTCCAATGCTTGCAAAACGTCAAGAAACATAATATAATAATAGAGTTAAAAAATCATCATGTTATGAGGAATGAATCATGGAACAGACAATTTTAGAGCGCTTTTCGGCCATCTCCCCGTTAATCGGCAACACACCTCTTTTGGAAATCGCCTTTACCTATCATGGCGAACTGAGAAAAGTGTATGCCAAAGCAGAATACTATAATTTAACAGGCAGTATCAAAGACCGAGTAGCGCATTATATATTAAAAAAGGCCTACGAAACAGGTAGCATCGCCCCCGGTGACACCATTGCCGAGGCGACCAGCGGTAATACGGGTATATCCTTCTCGGCCATCGGCCGCTATCTGGGTCACCCTGTTAAGATTTACATGCCTGATTGGATGAGCCGCGAACGCATTAATTTAATGGAAAGCTTCGGCGCCAAGGTGCGTTTGGTTTCCCACGAAGAAGGCGGATTTTTAGGTTCTATTAAAATGACAGAAGAATATGCACAAAAAGAAGGCGCCTTCCTGCCCTGTCAGTTCAGCAATGAGGATAACACCGCAGTGCACGAAGAAACCACCGGCGCTGAGATTGTCAAGCAGCTTAGCTCTTTAGGCCTCACCGCTGACGGATTTGTCGCCGGCGTCGGCACAGGCGGCACGGTAATGGGCATCACACGCGCCCTCAGAAAAGCCAATCCGGGTTGCGCGGCGTTTCCCTTGGAACCCTCCAATTCGCCGACCCTTTCCACAGGCTATAAGGTAGGCAAACACCGTATTTACGGCATTTCGGATGAATTTATTCCGGATATTTTAAAAATGAATGAAATGACGAAAATTGTTTCCGTTGATGACAGCGACGCCATCTGCATGGCAAGACTTTTATCCGAAACCTTAGGCATTGGCGTGGGTGTTTCCTCCGGTGCTAACTTCTTAGGCTGCGTGTTGGCTCAGGAGCATCTGGGTAAAGATGCCGTAGTGGCCACAGTTTTTGCTGATGATAATAAAAAATACCTTTCCACCGACTATGCCAAACCGTTAGACATACAGGATGGAATGCTTTCAAAAAACATTTGCTTGACCGGCGTTCGTGTGATTCGATGAATAAATTTTTAAGTTTTTATAAATAACAAGCATGATTCACAATTTATTCATATCAAGGTCATAATTATCTTGTATGATACAATTACAAGATAAAATTCAGGGAGGTAAAACCTATGAATGAATTTCAGGATTACTATAATAACGAAAATGAAAGTGAAAACGAAACACAATGGTATCGGGATGATTATGAAACAGCCGTAAAAAATGCTGTACCGAAAGATAAAGCAATTTCGCTTTATGTGCCAAAGGTAAAACGCCATCGGCTCTTTTTTAGAAATCCCGCTGTTGTTGCCGTTATCAGTTCCCTTTTAACCTGTGCACTTTGTTTGGGCGTTTTCTCCATCAGTATGTCTGCCAAAAAAACGACACCTTTGCTACCCCAAAGCCATTCTGCAGGCCTTACAACCGTTAAAAACAACGGTGAAAATGGTGATATCTCGCAGGCAGTCAATACACATTCCGGCAATATCTTATCCATTCCCGAAGTATATGATAAAGCGTCTCCGGCCGTTGTCAGCATTTTAAGCGCTTCACAAAACGGAAACTACATTCAGCCCCAAAGCACGATGAGCAGCGGTTCAGGTGTTATTATTCGCGAAGACGGCTATATTGTAACTAATAACCACGTGATTGAAGGCGCTTCTTCTATCACCGTACAAACCATTGCCGGCCAAAGTTTTGAAGCCAGTCTTGTTGGTGCCGACGAACGCACAGACCTGGCTGTTTTAAAGGTAAAGAGCGATCAGGCACTTCCCTATGCTGAGCTCGGCGATTCTTCAGAAATCCGCGTTGGCGACATGGCACTTGCAATTGGTAACCCCCTGCGTGAAGAGCTTGCCGGTACGTTAACCGTCGGCTATATCAGCGCCATCAACCGTAGCATGATTATCGACGACAAGCAAATGACGATGCTGCAAACTGATGCTGCTATCAATCCAGGCAACTCCGGTGGTGCGCTGCTTAATATGTACGGCCAGTTAATCGGCATTAACACTGCAAAATCCACAGGCTATGATGTGGAAGGTTTAGGCTTTGCCATTCCCATTAATGATGCAAAACCCATTATCGAGTCTATTATGGAGCACGGTTATGTAACCGGCCGTCCTCTCATTGGTATTGGCGGTCTTTCCGTGACGGAAGCGATTGCTAAAGCAAACGACTTACCCATCGGTGTTTATGTAAAGGAAATTACACCCTTTGGTGCTGCTGAGCGTGCCGGCCTTCAGTTGGGCGATGTGATTACCGAATTTGACGGCAAAAAGGTTGAAACCATTGACGACATCAATGAAATTAAAAACACCCACGCTGTTGGCGATACCATCAAAGTGAAATATGTTCGTTCCGGCATCACAAAAGAAACAAAACTGACGTTGTTAGAAGAAAAGCCACAAACTGAAAAAAAGGAACAAAAACAACAGGCACAAACGCCTTCAATTCCGCAGATTCCTTCTGATTTCTTCAGTTGGTTCGGTTGGTAAAGCATAATAAAGGGGCCGTAGCAAAATGCTACGGCCCCTTTATTATGCTTCTATGCTTTTTGCTGCTGTTATAACAGCTTCCTCTGAGATATCACATGCCAGTTGAAACACGGGTACCTTTTGCAGAATCTCTTCGATTCTGTCTAACGCTTCTGATGCAAGCTCTGAAACAACAGGCTTCCTGACGGCATCATAGATGCGCCATACAGCCTCAATCGGTTCCATTTTCGTCAGGCTGCAGGTTTTCCCGCGCTTTAAAAAGATAATAGCTTTAAGCGGTACGCTGACGTTTGTATTAATGGAATTTTTACCGCTCCAGGGCGTTCCGCACAAAAGCGGTTCTCCGTTTTCTATGCGGATAACAGGCATATCATCATTTACAATCACCGTACCCGGCTTATATGTTTTCCACAACTCTGTGTGCGTTGATTTCCCCGTTCCCGAGGGAGCAGAAAATAAAACTCCCTTTCCGTCATAGGCTAAAGATGATGCATGAATCACCAGACCACCCTGCTGCAACACAGCATATTTTAAAACCTCACCCATCAGATGATACGGTCTTTTTTCCACATCAAGAGACAGCATCTGCATAGGGCAAAACCACGCCTCAACCTTGGAAAACCCATTACTCATACGAACCAGATTGATAATCTCTTTTGAAATCACATCTGCCTGGTCTACAAAGGCATACCCACCGTCTGACATGCGATACCAACGGCGTGCATGAATCTCCGTTACCAGTTCACCTTCCGGTTCGGGCAATCCTAAACAATTAAAATGAAAAGTAAAGTGAATATCGGCCTGCTCTACCGGCTCTGATTCATACGCTTTAAGCGCTTTTAAAGAAGCCTCGTCTAGACCTTCTTCACAACACAGGGTAAAGCCTGCAATTTTATAATAAAATGACATAAGATTTCCATAACCTTTCTGCCTGTAATCATGTTTTATTGTACCATTTCGACAGGAGGTTGTCAATCTTCTTTTTCATCTCTCACCTCTAATTTAACAAGACCTGTTTTAAATCATAATTTTTTCATTTCTTTTGTAATTTTTCTTGACAAATAAAAAAATTGCGTGTATAATAGAATAGGTGTGTAGGTTATAACCTTTACACAGTAAAAACAGGAGTGAATGGCATGAGCAAAGATTTAAGCATTGCAATGCTCTACGATTTCTATGGCGAACTGCTGACGCCAAAGCAAGCACAAGCCATCGACTTATATTATAATGAAGATTTATCTTTAGCAGAAATTGCTGAGCCTTTGGGTATTTCCCGTCAAGGCGTGCGTGATGCCATCAAGCGTGGCGAAAAGCTGCTTTTTTCAATGGAAGAAAGGCTTGGCTTGGTAAACCGCTTTATGAATTTAGCTGAGCAAATGGAAGAAATCATCGAAGATGTTTCATCTATGCGCAAATATGAGAGCATGTATGTCCATTCGAAACCACTTTCTGAATCGTTAAAATCACTCGAAGAGCAGTTAAAAGCTTTAACCGAGGAGCTATAATAAAAAAGGAGGCCATGACAGGTGGCGTTTGAAAGTCTTTCCGAAAAGCTGAGCATGGCTTTTAAAAAACTAAAAGGCAAGGGCATTGTGACGGAGAAGGATTTAAAAGAATCCATGCGTGAAATCAAACTGGCCCTGCTAGAGGCTGATGTTAACTTTAAAGTTGTCAAAGAGTTTATCGCCAAGGTAACAGAGCGCGCCATGGGCAGCGCTGTTATGGAAAGCCTGACTCCCGGGCAACAGATTATTAAAATCGTAAACGACGAGCTCACCGCCTTAATGGGCGGCGAAAATGCGCGCATTGAGTTTGGCAAAAGAACGCCTGCCGTTGTGATGATGGCCGGCCTGCAGGGTACCGGTAAAACCACCTTCTGTGCAAAGCTTGCCGCCTACATGCGCAAAAAACACAACAAGCGCCCCTTGCTTGTTGCCTGTGACATATATCGCCCCGCCGCTATCACGCAGCTTGAGGTGGTCGGTAAACAAATTGATGTTCCCGTTTTTAAGATAGAAGATAGCAAAGACGCCGTGCACATTGCCACCGAAGCTATTGCACATGCAAAAAAACACGGCAACGATTTTGTGATTATCGACACAGCCGGCCGTTTGCACATTGATGATGCCCTCATGCAGGAGCTTGAAGACATCAAGGCCGCAGTGACACCGGAGGAAATTCTCCTCGTTATTGACGCTATGACAGGTCAAGATGCCGTCAACATCGCTGAAAGCTTTAACGAACGCCTTTCTGTTACAGGCGTGATTATGACAAAGCTTGACGGTGACACCCGTGGCGGTGCTGCTCTCTCTGTTAAAGCCGTAACGGGTAAACCCATTAAGTTTGTGGGTGTTGGCGAGAAGCTTTCAGATATTGAAGAATTCCATCCTGAGCGTATGGCATCTCGTATATTAGGCAGCGGCGATGTGCTCTCGTTAATTGAAAAGGCGGAACAGGCCATTGATGCCAAATCAGCCGCCGCGTTAGAAGAAAAGCTACGCAAAAACCAGTTTGATTTAGAAGACTTTTTAGATCAACTGCAGCAAATGAAAAAAATGGGTCCTCTTTCCCAGTTGGTGCGTATGATTCCCGGTGTGGACGCAAAAGCACTTGAAAATGTCGATTTGGATGACGGCCGCACAAAACGTGTTGAAGCCATCATTCAATCCATGACCAAAAAAGAAAGGCATAACCCTTCCATCATCAATGCCAGCCGCAAAAAGCGTATTGCCGCAGGTAGCGGAACAGAGGTGCAGGACGTCAATCTTCTGCTCCGTCAGTTTGAGCAAATGCAAAAGATGATGAAGCAATTCTCCGGCGGTGGCTTAGGCCGCATGATGCGGAAGAAGAAAAAGCGTTAAATCACCAAAGTGGTTTATATAGAAATAACATGCAGGAGGTGAAAATACATGGCAGTTAAAATGAGACTGAGAAGAATGGGTGCGAAAAAGGCTCCTTTTTACAGAGTTGTTGTTGCTGATTCCAGATACCCCAGAGATGGTAGATTTATTGAAGAAATCGGTACCTACAATCCCCTGACCAGCCCTTCTGAAATCAAAATCGATGCAGAAAAGGCAAAGAAATGGTTGGGTAACGGCGCACAGCCGACCGACACTGTTAAGGGTCTTTTGAAAAAGAGCGGTATTATCGACTAATCACCGATTAACTTTTTCTGTTCGTTGAATGAAGGCATAATATGCACATATTATGCCTTCGGTAAAACGACATCCTACGAATGTTTGTCAAACGCACATAGCCGCCCACGCTATGGCGTTACATGATTGATATACCTACCCTGTGGGCAGAAAGGCTATGGGATTTTCCATGAAGGAACTCTTAGAAGTAATTGCCAAATCTTTGGTAGATGTACCGGAATCGGTTGACGTCAGAGAAAAAGATGGCGAGCAGTCCGTTGTTTTAGAGCTTCGTGTTGCCGACGGTGACATGGGTAAAGTTATCGGCAAAAGAGGCCGTATCGCTCAATCCATCAGAACCGTGATGCAGGCTGCTGCAAACCGCGAAAACAAGCGCGTAACTGTTGAAATTATCTGACGATACAAAGGGGCTGTAAAATAACTTATTGTTATTTTACAGCCCCTTTTATTTTGAAACACAAGAGGTTTTCAACATATTTGTTAATGCTCTACTGTTTCACACGACCGTTTGTATAAGCCTTTTCTGCCTTTTTGCGTTCAGAGCTTTTTTTACATCCCCTTTTTATTGGTTTCTTTCTTTTATGGCTCTATCAATATTGCGTTTTGCATCTCGCTCTGCAATATCGTTTCGCTTATCATAAAGCTTTTTACCGCGAGCCAGGCCGATTTGTACCTTCACAAGACTATCTTTTAAATAGACGGAAAGTGGAATCACAGCAAAGCCCTTTTGTTTCACTGCGCCGTAAAGATAATTGATTTCACGCTTGTGCAAAAGCAACCGTCTGTCACGCAGCGGGTCACGGTTGAAAATGTTTCCCTGCTCATAAGGGCTGATGTGCATATTTTTAATAAAGGCCTCACCATTATGAAAACTCACAAAACTATCCTTTAAGTTCAGAGTTCCCTTGCGAATGGATTTAACCTCCGTTCCACACAGTGCAATACCGGCTTCGAAGGTTTCCTCTATAAAATAATCATGACGTGCCTTCCTGTTTTCAGACATTATCTTCAAAAAACATCATCTCCCGATTAGCTTTTTACCTTGTTTTGCAATTCATACAGAATATTCATGGCTTCAATGGGCGTTAGGGTGGTTACATCCAGATTTTCAAGCCGGCGCACCACTTCCTCACCACGGAGATCCGCAATGCCAAGCTGCATATCCTGCGGCTCTTCATGTACATAGACCGGCTCTTGCTGTGGCCTTTGCTCTCTGCTTTCGATATCTGCTAAAATTTCTTTGGCACGGCTGATCAGCTTCGGTGGGAGGCCTGCTAAAGCCGCAACCTCAATACCATAGCTGTCATCTGCTCCACCGCGCACAATCCGGCGCAAAAATGTGACGGAATCGCCATGCTTTTTACACACAATAGAATAATTCTTGACGCCCGGCAGTTTGCCTTCTAACGCCGTGAGCTCATGATAGTGTGTTGCAAACAAGGTTTTTGCACCCAGTTTTTTCTGACCGGATATGTATTCTGTCGCACTCCAGGCAATGGATAAACCGTCAAAGGTACTGGTTCCGCGGCCGATTTCATCGAGTAATAAAAGACTCTTCGGCGTTGCATTCTTTAAGATGGAAGAAAGCTCTGTCATTTCCACCATAAAGGTACTCTGCCCTGCAGATAAATCATCGGATGCGCCAATACGCGTGAAGATTTTGTCACAAATGCCAACCGTACAAGATGACGCCGGCACGAATGAACCAATTTGAGCCATCAGCACTATCAGCGCCACCTGACGCATGTAGGTCGATTTACCCGCCATGTTGGGGCCGGTGATAATCAAAAATCTGTCATCCCTGCAATTTAAGGTTGCATCATTGGGCACAAACAATTCGTTTTTCAGCATTTTTTCTACCACGGGATGTCTGCCATCACGAATCGAAACCGTATCCGACATATCCACCGTGGGCATCACATAGTTATTTTTTGCAGCCGTTTCAGCAAACGAGCAAAGCACATCTGTAACAGCCAGAACAGTCGCCGTTTGCTGCACTCTTGCAACCTCCTGCGCCACACGGTCACGAATTTCACAAAAGAGCTTATATTCTCTTTGCCGCTGTCTTTCCTCAGCACCCAACAATCTATCTTCTAAGGTTTTTAATTCTTCTGTTATGTAGCGTTCATTATTGGCCAAAGTCTGCCGACGTTCATATTCCTCCGGTACAACTCCCTGAAAGGATTTCGGTACATCGATATAATAACCAAAAACACGGTTATAGCCGATTTTCAATGTCTTAACGCCCGTTCTCTCCCGCTCTCTTTGTTCCATAGCTGTCACAGCCGCACGGCCATTTTGCTTTAGGTCGCGGTTGATATCAACCTCTTCGTCGTAACCCGGCTTGATAATACCACCCTCGCGGGTTATGTTAGGCGCATCTTCGGCTATCGAGGCATCAAGCAAATCAAGCACATCACCCAACGCATCAAATTGCAGCAATAGCTCTTTAAACAAAGGCGATTCCAATCGCGCAAGATATAGCTCAATAGAAGGTAATGCAAGCAGCGAACGCTTGAGGGATACCAATTCCTTAGGCGTTGCCGATTTACACACCACGCGGCCGATTAAGCGTTCCAAATCCTGCACGTTGTCTAAAGCGTCCACCAAATCCAGGCGAAGCTCGGTTTCTTTCACCAGTGTATCAACGGCAAACAGACGCTTTTGAATTTTGGTGCAGTTCGTCAGTGGTTTTTCCAAAAAGCTTTTTAGCATTCTGCCGCCCATGGCGGTTTTTGTTTTATCAAGCACCCATAAAAGTGAGCCTTTTTTTACACCGCGACGCATAGTTTCTGTCAGCTCCA
Source organism: Oscillospiraceae bacterium (assembly GCA_015068555.1). GTDB lineage: Bacteria > Bacillota > Clostridia > UBA1381 > UBA9506 > UMGS755. Next base: position 56,593 of record SVKI01000004.1, read on the forward strand.
GATTCCTTCTGGTGCCTGCATCCAGCTCCATATAATCATCTGATGCATAAAAGTTTACCGCACGCATATGGCGCAACACGGTTTTTTGTGTTGCCTGCAAATAATCAAGCAATACACCCAGAGTGTTGATAACATGAGCGTCATCCGAAATTGAAAGTTCAGAAGGCGATGCCACATTAAACTGCGAGACAATCATCTGCCATGAATGCTCCCATTCCGGCTCTGTCTTGGCCTTTTCCACGCGCACCTGCAAGCGGTTTTGTATTTCTTCTACAAGTGCTGTATCTGCATATAAAGCACTTGAAAAGATAATTTCTGCCGGTTTATAACGAGCTATTTCATCTAACAGTTTTTGATGAGAAGAGAGCGTCACCATAAATAATTCGCCCGTACTGATATCTGCAAAGGCCGCGCCAATGCCGCCTTGGTCACGATAGGAAACACAAAGGAAGTTGTTGCTTTTTTCTTCCAACTGCATCATATCCGTTACCGTACCGGGCGTAATCACGCGGACAACATCGCGCGGCAGTATGCCCTTTACCTCGCTGGGGTCTGCCATTTGTTCACAGATGGCAACCTTATAGCCTTTGGCGGTTAATCTGCCGATGTATAAATCCGCCGCATGAAAGGGAACACCGCACATGGGATTATTGGCGATATCTAACTTTCCGTTTTCATCTTTTTGTCGGCTGGTTAAAGCCAACTCTAAAACCTCTGAAGCATGACGGGCATCATCACCGAACATCTCATAAAAATCGCCCATTCTGAAAAATAAGATAGAATCCGGATATTCATTTTTCAGTTCATAATAGCGTTCCATAGCCGGCGTCATACACGTCGCCTCCTCTTTTGCTTAATTAGTGGCATCCGCTGCAGGATGAGCAATTTCCACCACATCCGCCTGCTTCTTCGCCGCGGATATGGTAGGCAATGATTTCATTCACTCCATTAACGATTTTGTTAAAGGCTGATTTTGCTTCTAAATACTCTCTGGCTGTGGCGTTTTGCGTCAGTTCCTTCATATTTTCAGCCATACGAGTACGGAATTCTTCCAGTTTTTCCGGCGTCATGGTTGCATTTCTCATTTCTTCTGAAAGCGCCGTGCTTTTTTCTTCATACAGGCGCAGTTGCTTCTGTGCCTCCTCATCAGAGAAGAACGATACTTCTTGCTCCTGAAAGCGAGCAAGTTCGGGGCATTCTGCCAAAAGTTTTCCAAGTTCATGTGCTTTTTCTAAAATCTTTTCCATATTTATCCTTCCTTTTTCACAACAGTTCCCATTAAGGACCAGGTATTTGTTTTATCAATCTTTACCGTGACATAACTGCCGACCGTGATGCCCTCTTCCTTGGGGAAGTTCACAATCTTTCCGGCCGGGGTGCGACCCGTCAGCATATTGCTGTCGGTTTTGCTTTCTCCTTCGGTAAGCACCTCGTAGGTCTCACCTAAGCAGGCATCATTAATTTCGCGGGAGATCGTGTTTTGTAAATCCAATAATCTGTCAAAACGCTTATGCTTTTCTTCATCGGTGGTTGCATCATCCATAACGGCAGCAGGAGTACCTGTGCGCTTGGAATATATAAACGAAAATACGCTATCAAAACGCACCTTAGAAAGCACATCAAGCGTTTCGCAAAAGTCTTCTTCCGTTTCGTTGGGGAAGCCCACGATAACATCGCTTGTGAGCGAAATATTGGGAATTTTATCCCGTACACGCTGCACAAGCTCTAAATATGATTCCTTTGTGTAACGTCGGTTCATAACGCGCAAAATCTCATTACTGCCCGCCTGGAACGGCAAATGCAGTTGCGGCATAACCTTTTCGCAATCTGCCATAGCCTGAATCAGTCGTTCAGACATATCTTTAGGGTGCGAGGTCATAAATCTGATTCTGCGCAGGCCCTCCACCTCATTCACCTGCCTTAACAGGTCTGCAAAATCTATATCGCCTTTTAAATCTTTGCCATAGGCATTGACATTCTGACCCAGCAAGGTGATTTCCGTCACGCCACTTGCCACAAGTTCTCTGACTTCTTCTAAAACTCGTTCCGGATCGCGGCTGCGCTCACGTCCGCGCACATAGGGCACGATACAGTATGTGCAAAAATTATTGCAGCCATACATCACTGAAACCCAGGCCTTCGGATCACCTTTGCGATAAACGGGGATATCCTCGACGATAACGCCTTCTGAATCCTCTACGGAAAAGACCCGATTTTGACCGGTAATAGCTTCAAACAAAAGCTGCGGCAACTGATGCAGTGTGTGGGTTCCAAATACTAAAGATACATGCTTATACTTACTGCGAATGGTTTTTACCATATGCTCTTGCTGCATCATGCAACCGCAGATGCCTACAATCAGGCCCGGTCTTCTTCTCTTTTCATGCACAAGGGCACCGATGTTGCCCAACACACGCAGCTCTGCTCCTTCGCGCACAGCACAGGTGTTATAAAGAATTAAATCGGCCTCGCTTTTATCCTCTGTAAACGTGTAGCCCATTGCCGCAAGCATACCGCAAATGAGCTCTGAATCGTTTTCATTCTGCTGACAACCATAGGTGATAACAAGTGCCTTAGGGGCTGTTGTAAACAGCTCTTTTACCTGATTGGCATAGGCCATTTGCCGTTTGACCTCCTCGGGAGCTATTGTTTTCATACCTCTTGCAAAACCTCCTCTAAAGCCTTGATAAAGCCTTTGCACTCTTCCTCTGTTCCAATCGTCACACGCAAATAGCCGGGTAAACCCAGCACGTGCCCGCCTTTGACAATATAGCCTTTTTCCAAAAGCCTGGTATACACCATTTGGGCATCCCGATTGACGCATACGGCGATGAAATTCGTGTAGCTTTTGATATAAGTAAGATCCATGCGCGTAAATTCTGCCTCTAAGAACGCACGATTCTTTTCATTATCCTCTACCGATTTGCGAACAAAAGCAATATCTTCAAGACTTGCTTTTGCCGCAGCCTGCGCAGGCAAGCACACATTAAATGGGGCACGCACCTTCTCCATCTGTAAAACCAAACGACTATCAGCCATACCGTAGCCTACACGCAGACCGGCCAAGCCATAAATTTTTGAAAAGGTGCGAAGGATGATTACATTTTCATTTTCTTCTAAAAACGCCTGGCTATCAGGATACTCCTCGTTTTCAGTGGCATATTCATAATACGCCTCATCAAGCACAACAAGCACATGGGAAGGAACAGCCTCTAAAAAGGCGCGTTGTTCTTCCTTCGTGTAAATGCCACCCGTTGGATTGTTGGGGTTACATAACCAAATGACCTTCGTTTTTTCATTGATAAAGGGTATCATGGCCATAGGAGAAACCAGATATTCTTCTGTCAGCGGTACCTTCACAGGTGTTGCACCCACGGCACGCACATTGAGCTCGTACAAAGAAAAGGAAGGGTCAGGCATAACACTTTCATCACCTTCTGATAGAAAGGTCTTGCAAATCAGCTCAATTAATCCGTCACTGCCTGTTCCAAAAATGAATCCATCGGGCGCATGGTGCAAATGGTCAGAAAGTGCATGGCGTAAATCGTAAAAACTCGGATCAGGGTACATAAACACCTGGTCGGCCGTTTCTTTAATCGCTTTGATTGCTAAAGGACTTGCCCCCAACGGATTTTCGTTAGACGCAAGCTTGACAACCTTTTGGAGACCAAACTGTCTTTGTATTTCTGAAACAGGGCGACCGGGAACATAAGGTGCCACATCTTCTAAGGATTTTTTTGCTTGAATCATGCTTCTTCTCCTACTCCGGTTAGTCTGCCAGGATCTCTTGTTTAATCTTCTCGTTTTTCTGCATCACTTCTTCTTCCATATCGGCCTTAAAGGTCTCTAAAAGTGATCCGATTTCCTCATATTTCAGCGCCAGCATTTGCGCTGCTAAAATACCGGCATTTTCTGCGCCATCAATGGCCACCGTTGCCACAGGAATGCCCTTAGGCATCTGTACAACAGAAAGCAGAGAATCCAGTCCGTCCATTGTGGATGACTTCATGGGAATGCCGATAACAGGCAGGGTTGTGTGAGCCGCTAAAACACCGGCAAGATGTGCTGCTTTGCCGGCTGCAGCAATGATTACATCGATACCGTTTGCCTTTGCTTCTTTTGCAAATTTTGCAGCAGCTTCCGGCGTTCTGTGAGCCGAAAGAATGTTAACATCAGCTTCAATGCCGAATTTTTTCAGCATGGTGATACATTTTTTTACCACGGGAAAGTCAGAATCGCTACCCATAATCACAGCAGCCTTTGGTTGTTTGTTCATGTTTTTTACCTCCATATATCCTTATATAATTTGTTGCATGAAATAATACACAACGGGCAAGGTCACAAGGCTTGCCACCGTTGTGATAAACACGCATTCAGCGGCGTATTGATAATCAGAGCCCGCGTCGCTTGCCATCACCGTTACAATGGTTTGTACAGGCATGGCCACCTGCAAAACAAGCGCGGTCATCATTGTCGCATCCGGCCGGAAGAAAGAAAGAACGAAAACAAGAATAGCCGGAATCACCAACATTTTAAAAAATACAATCATATAGATGCTGATCTTTTTATAAATACCGCGGAGCGGAATGCTGCCCAGGGTAATGCCGATAAAGAGCATGGCAAGGCTTGTCGTCATTGAGCCAACCGCAGCAAATGTTTCATGAATCACCGTCGGCAATTTAAGACCCAACGCAAGCATAAAAAGTGCAACCACATACGAGATTGTGGTGGGGTTAATCAGCATTTTTACTCCCGATTTATTGTCTATACCGCTCGACTTTGCAATTAAAAACACGCCAACCGTCCATAATATCGCATCATTTACTATCGTGTATATAATAGCATAAAACAAACCTTCCGGACCAAGCAGCGCCGTAATGAGCGGATAGCCTAAAAAGGCCACATTGCCAAAAGTCGACATCAGATTATGAACCGTAGCCGTTTGCGGCGGCAGGTGAAACAACTTCGAAACAACCATTGCCAGAAGATACATCAGGGCAATCATACAAAGCTCAATCATCACGAGAAAAAAGGCATTGCGAAACATTTCCGGCCGCATGGTTTGGCCTGTAATGGCCGTAATGGATAAAAGCGGTAAGGTGAATTTTACAATCACCTGTGAAATCGCATCTTTTAAATCCACCTGTATAAATTTTGTTTTAACGCCTATAAAGCCAAGTGCCATCATAATGAAGAGCATGGCAATTTGCCGGGCGATGACTTCTATCCCCATATAACGACTCCTTCTGTTTGTTCTAACCTATATATTATATCATAACTCCGGTACAAAAACAATGGTTTTTCACCCGAATTTCTGTTGTTTACCTCAATAAAAAACCGCCCGTCACAAATCACTTGCAACGGGTGGTTTTTATGTATTTCTTAGCTATTCTTAACTTTGTTTAAAAGCTCAACGGTGCTTTGGATTAACACCTCATCCGTCCCTTTTTTGAGGTAGGAGCTTCTGGCTTCATAGCCGCCCTCATCATAGGCATTGCTGGTCGGGAAATACGACTCACCACCGTTAACCAGGCAGCAAGCAACCGTCATTTTAAAAGGAGATGCCGCCTCAACACGTCTGCCGATTTCCGTAAACGGTTCTCCCGGGAAGCCGGAGAATGCCACATCGCCGATTGCCACGGTAGAAAGGTCAAAATCATAGCTTACCGGACCATTTTTCAGTGCCACGATACGCGTTGCTTCTGCCACAACTGTGGTGAGCTCCATTTCCGTATAGGGAAGCTCTTCGTCTCTGCCCTCAGCATGAATCTTTACGATTTCTTCTGCTTCGGCCAGGCGGCTGTTATCCTGATTGGAAGCAAGTGTTACCGTCTGACCGCCGTAGCTGATTTTGTAATTTTTAACCGGCTCGGTTTTATCACAGAATTGAAGCACAGCACCGGCAATCGCACGACCCATATACTGGGCATGTGCATAGCCACGGGGCACACTGTCAAAGTCAATGAAGGTACCCTTCTTCTGACCTTCTGTGGGGTTGGGGTTAATGTGGTTAACATCACCCTGCACGCCCACCAAACATACGGCCTTCACGCCGTCCAGTGCTTTTTCAAGCGTATTGCGCGCAAGACCCGGCCAGTCGGCGCTGATGTATTCACCGCCTACGGTATCAGGATGCGTACCAAAGTTCATAATGTAAATGTCATCGGCATCTTTTCTTTCTAACTTCACGAGCTTAACCGCTTCGTTTGGCGTACCGAGAGCTTCTAAGATATCAGGATGACCAACGCCGGGATTGGTGCGAACAGAACCATCCTTCATTCTGAAACGGCGAACAAACGAAATGTTTTTGGCTTCGCCTTCACCAACAGATATTTCAGCTTCTTTTAAGTCTTCTAACGCATAGGTTACAGCATCATACATCTGTGATACCATAAATTTCTCATAAACCTCTGAACCATGCAGGTCTGATGCAAAGTCTTTACCAATCATCGGGCCTGTATGTGTGTGTGAGAAGGTGATGTAAATGGCTTCAAAATCAAGACCTGTTCGCTCTGCAATCGCTTTTCTGTGCTCGATGCACTGCTTTGCGTTCATCATGATCAGGTCAAGATTCATGATAACTGCCTTCTTCTCACCGTCATCCACAGCGATAGCCGTTACATACAAATCATCTAAAACACCCTTGGTAAAACGGGGTTCATAATAGCCGGAGATCGGCTCGCCTAAAGGCGGATTGATACAAAGTCTTGCAAAACCTGCTTTTAATGTGCTCATATTATTAGCTCCTTTTATATTTTTATTTAATCTCATTCAAAAGTTCTATAGCGCCGTTAACCAAAATGTCATCTACGCCTTTTTTCAGCTGAGAGCTTCTGGCTTCATAGCCGCCTTCTTCATAAGCCTAAGTGGTGGGGAAATATATTTCCTGTCAAATCCGGCTTGAAACACGATGATGTGACCTCTCTTTATTCCTGCTCTTCCCAGTTATGATATACGTTCTGCACATCATCGTTATCCTCTAACATATCGATAAGCTTGTTCATCGAGATGATATCCTTCTCATCGCTCAGCACAACGGTGGTTTGCGGAATTTTTTCAACCTCAGCCGAAGCAAAGGCATAACCCTTTTCTTCCACCAAAAACCATCATTGAGGTGATGTATGTCATAGCATACAATATACAAAAAACCTTCATTGAGGTGTAGTATATCATAATTAAAATCATTTGTCCATACCTTACAGAATCTTTTCTATATGACTATATAAAATTAGTACAATACTTTTTATGAAATAATAAATTTATATAAAGAGTTGTGTACTATTTTAAGAATTTATCTACATGGCTCTCAAAGGTATTGTAATAATTCTCTGCCTTTTCTTCACCCTGTTTTAAGAGCCTTTCGGTTTCAGGCGTTACGATTTTCGCTTCTTTATACCTCTTTTTGAATTTTGCATATAAGGATTTCTTTCTTGATTGAAGTAATTCTTTCACAAAATCACTTTGCAAATCATCTGTAGTCTTATCAAACTCAACATCCGCTATATATGTTATGTAATATCCTTTAAAGACGGATATATTATATTTGTCTAATTCCATGTTTACAGCATCATAAAAATCTGATATGACATTCTGTTTTTCTTCATATTGTCTGTAAAGTTCTCTTTCACTCTTTAAAACAAGTTCTTTAAGCTTTTTATCATAAAAGCTCCTTATGAAATTTGTTTCTTCTTCTGTCGCCATTCTTGTCTCATCATCAAATTCAAGGGAAGAATTAAGGCTATAAAGCTCATTTTCTATTTCATCACTATTTTCTAAATTGATAATCCTCATGATTTCGTTATATAATTCTGGGAAGGTAAACTCTTTAAGGCCCTGATAATCTCCATTAGCTATAGCTCCCATAATTTTATCTCTGTAATACGGCTCGAATTTGATAACATATCCATATTCAAAGTCAATAAGACCATTTCTTTTCAACCTGTTTAACGAAGTCCTTATCCTATTTCTACATGTATGTGTTGATATAGAAACAAAAGCATTCAGCTGACGATATTTCTGTTTTTTTCTGATACTGTCAATGTTTTCTTCACTACTTAAATCTTCACTTTTTACACCATCAATTTGAGCTACAATCTTTTTCCAACAGCTATGTTTGTCGTGAAAAAATATAATATCTGAAGGTAATATAGAAATTTCATTTGCTATACTATTGAGCGTATAATACTCCCCCACTTTTAAAGCAGAAAAAACTTCTGGGTCTAACTTCTTAGGAAAGCTTCCTCCCCTTACCGTTACATTTTCTCTTTTCTTTTTATACACTTCCGTGATAACAATTGATTGTGTCCTGCCTACCTTTTGAAAGTCAAAGTACTTTCTCCATTCTTTGTTTTGACTTTTTTGTGAATTGGTTCTTGGTTCATAGGGTTCTCCTATAGCTTCACTTAGCTTCCGTCTATTGTCAAAAACCAAGCCTTTTTCTAAAATTTCATTGATAAAATCAATGTCCATAGACATCTCTCCTTTAAAATATTTTAATAATAAAAAAACAGCATATAATTTCATAATTTAGGCACACAAAAAAGAGGTCTGTGTTTTCAACCTTAAATTATAAAATTATATGCTGTAAGTTTTCTCAATACAGAAAACATTTGATATATGTATGTTACCATATTCTTACTTCGCTTGTCAATAGGATAACTCCGTACGTCATCACTTGTAATATAACTGTAAAATTAAAATTTATTTATCGTCCTGTCCAAACACCCGATGGATATATGAGTCGAAATGTTTTTTTAGGCAAAAATGTAAATTAAATATCTCTCGTATTCAAAGGCTCGGTAAAGCTTCGCTTTACCGGGCCTTTTTTTATACACAATTTTAATCAGAAAGGAGTGGTTATAAAAGCATCATTTTATGCCATTGGAACAGGTGAAACGCTTGTGTAAATAATGTAGGAGTTTGCCAATGGTTGTTAGTTAAGAAAGGAGTCAAAAAAATGAAAGACGAAAGAAAATGTGCTTGTTGCGAAAATATTATTACAAGCAAAGATTACTATGAAGTAGAAGGTAAATTTTATTGCAAGGAATGTATGGGAATATGCCATAACTGTAATTCGTTAGAACTGTATGACGATATGACTTTGGTCAACCTATCTAACAGTTCACAAGTTTATGTTTGTAGTGATTGTATAGCAGATTCAGATGCATTCTTCTATTGCTCTCATTGTGAAGAATACTATAACTCAAATATGCTATGGGGTAGATATGACGGAGAACCAATTTGTGATAATTGCTCGGAACATTATGAGATTTGTGAAAATTGCTCTGTTACTCTAAGACGGAGTGACTGCTACTACAATAGCGAAACCGACGAATACCTCTGTTATGACTGCTATGAGGAAAGCTTGCACAAGTTAGAAAACATAATTGAAAGCTATAGCTATAAGATAGACCCTACATTTTTAGGAGATGCTCCCGATAATTGCTATCTTGGAGTAGAACTCGAAGTGGATAATACTTCTAACGATTATGACAATGAATTAATTTATGAAGCAGCAGTAAAACTTAAAGAAGAGTTTGATGACCTTTTGGTGTTGAAGCATGACGGAAGTTTAGTAAGGGGATTTGAGATAACCACAGTTGCGTGCTCTTTAGACTACCATGCGAATGATTTTGGATGGAAAGAAATTATGGATTTGTGCAAGAGCCATACACTGCTATCAGAATCTACAAGTTCCTGCGGATTACATTGCCATATTTCAAGAAAATTCTTCGGCGACACACAAGAAGAACAGGACCTAAATATAGCAAAGCTCATGCTATTAACAAGTAAGTTTTACAACTCCCATATACTTAGATTTTCAAGGAGAAAAGAATCCGACTTAAGATGGTGCATGAAGCCTGATATGAATTATGACGACTTTGACACCGAAACAACGGTAATAGACAAACTAAAGACTTGTAAGTCAAGAGGTCGATATTTTGCAATTAATGTAGAGAATTTTCATACTGTGGAGTATAGAATTTTTAAGGGAACATTAAATTTTGAAACATTTTTAGCATCCCTCCAATTTGTTGTTGAGTTTAGCAGATGTGCAAAACGCATTTCGCTTTCTGACATTCCAACAATAACTTGGAGGGATATTTTTATGTCCACAGAGTTTCCTCAGCTAAAAAGCTATTTAAAAAGAAAGGACTTGATTTAATTATGTGTATTATCGTAGCAAAAGAAAAGGGAGTAGAAATGCCAGACAGACATATCTTAAAGAATTGTTTTGATTACAACTCAGATGGTGCTGGAATCATGTGGAATTATAACAACAAGGTACATATTCACAAAGGGTTTATGAAGTGGGAAGATTTTGATAATTTCTTAGATGCTTTATCAAAGCAAATAGACCTTAAAAATTCGGGTATCTGCACCCATTTCAGAATCAGGACTCATGGAAAAACATCCTCTGCGAATTGCCATCCGTTTCCTATAAGTAATAAGATTAAAGACCTTAAACTTCTTAAACTTACAACTGATAAAGGAGTTATGCATAACGGAATTATTCCCATCAAGCCAATTCACAGTTTAAGCGATACGCAAACCTATATTATAAAACGTCTATATAACATTCAAAAAACGCATCCACGCTTCTTAGAAAGCAACCGCGTAATGAGTCAAATTGAGAAAGAAATCGGTTCTAAGATGGCTTTTTTGACCTCTGAAGGCAAGATACATACCATTGGAGATTTCATTGAACAAGATGGCGTTATGTATTCCAATAGGAGCTTTGAAGACAAGTGTTACTATGGCTACCGTTGGTTACAGGATTATGATTATTGGTGTGGTAGCTCTGAAAAAAACGATGCAGAATACGAGTATATTAGCAACTTAAAAATGATAGCCAATTGCTTAGGGCATAGAGAGGATATCGTTGATGTTTTGTTAGAAAATGGCTTCACTTTACAGGAAATTGAAGATTATATCTACGAGTTTTAGGAAAGGATGACACACATGAAAATTACATTACACCCTCAGGAATATGAGGGCAACTACAAATTCAACGGTCAAATTGTCTACACAAAAGCCTTTGGTGAGACCTTTCAGGATAAAACAATTGAGGTTATATTCAACTCTATGAGCCTGATTTATGAGCTTGTAGCCAACGATATTGCAGACTATCTACAGGTATTGACAGTTGAAATAAACACCGATAAGATTAAGTTTTGGGTTATAGATGATGGTTCGTGCGTTACCTTTTTGCTACCAGAAGATTATTAAAATGAAAGGTTGCTATCTATGGATAAAAAAGAATTTCTGCTTGATTTATATGAGCTTGAGCTTTACAAAAAATCGCTTTATGAGGAGGATTACAATAGTAATACGCCAAAAGAAAACAGGGAACATGAATTTGCGACTGCAATTAAAAATATCAAAATCATTGAAGAATTGCTTGATGATTTTGGGGAGTAAAAATATTATTTAAAATTTTGCAAATCATATTGACAAAGCAGAGAAAATGTAATACAATGTAATACGAGAGGAGTTGATATTATGACTATTTCCTTAAGATTAACAGAAGAAGATTCCATGCTTATAAAAAAATATGCGGAAATGAATAATATTTCTGTGTCTGACTTAATTCGCCAATCGGTTATGGAACGCATTGAGGCAGAACATGACCTAAAAGAGTATGAAAAAGCCTTAGCCGACTACAGGAAAAATCCTGTAACGTATTCTCACGAGGAAGTTATGAGGATGTTTGCAGAATGAAATACAGCGTCAACTATACAGAAAGAGCCGTAAAGGATTTACGCAAACTGGATCCATATACTCGAAAACTCATATTGAGTTGGGTCGAGAAAAACTTAGTGAATTGTGAAAATCCTCGAGCACACGGAAAAGGACTTACAGCAAACCATAGTGGCGAATGGAGATATCGAGTGGGTGATTATCGTCTGCTTGCTGAAATCAATGATAATACCATAACCATACTGGTGTTAAACGTTGGACATAGAAGGGAAATTTATAATTAAATATCATTTTTCTAATAAGACAATCCATCTTGGGTTGTCTTTCTTTTATGTCCATAAAAGTATGGAATTGTAATTCACGATAACCACATCTACAAATGGTTGTTTCCATCACTTTACGGAAGTCTATCTAAATTAAGTCTTTTACGGACAACAAGAAAGGAATGATACAATGAAAATCGCATACATTCGCTGCAGCACAGCTGAGCAAAATACAATTCGGCAAGAGCTTCTGATGGAAGATTTGGGCGTTGAACAAATATTTATTGATAAGTGTAGCGGCAAAAATGCTGACAGACCACAGTTAAAAGCTATGCTTGAATTTGTCAGGAAAGGTGACACCGTGATTGTCTCTGAGATTTCGAGATTTGCAAGAAATACAAAAGATTTGCTGAGCTTAATTGAGAAATTAACCGAGAAAGAAGTTGCTTTTGTTAGTAAAAAGGAAGCCATTGATACAACAACAGCTACAGGCAAATTTATGCTCACCATTTTCGGTGCTGTCAGCGAGCTTGAAAGGTCGTATATCCTATCCAGGTCCAAAGAAGGAATCGAAGCTATGAAGAAGGATAAAACACGCTGGGAAAGCTATGGCAGACCTAAATTTAAGCTTCCTGATAACTTTATTTACATCAACAACAAAGTTCTTTCTGGCGAACTACGTCCTGCTGATGCGATCAAAATTCTTGGTATGAAAAAGAGCACCTTTTACAAATATCAAAAGCTCCTAAAAGAAAGAAACCAGATATCCGCCAATACCTGATTTCTAATTCATTCAAGTGATGTAATAAGTACTAAATGTAAGGTTCAGAAGAACTCGGGCTTCGCCCGGTTCTTCGAACCGATATACTTTTACTTATCTTTTTCGAGCTGTAAATCCACCCAATCACTAACTAAATCAGCAGTATTGCTGTAATTACCATTCATAATTAGGTCATTCATTTCATCGCCCATACTTCTGTTACTTTCTGTCTGCTTCATCGCATCCTGAAAACCTAAAAATTCAAATAAATCATTCATTTTATGTACCTCCATTTTATATAAATATATCCCCATGTTGAATTCCTTGATATTCAAATGCGCCTTGAGGCAAATCAAATTTCATTTCTCCGTATGTAAAAGTTTCATACATAATAAGTTCACCTTTCTTAACTCCACAATACCTTCATTATTTCAGGATAACAACTATCAGCAATATCCACGATTTGAATAAGAGCTTGTGTGCAAATTTCAATATCCTTTTCAGAACACCAAACGTCTAATTCAAAGAAAATCTCATCATCCTCATCAATGGCAATTGATACCCACCTCCATTGATTATGTAGCTCATTGATTTTTTCTAACATTTTTTCCCTTTTTGCAGACGGAACCTTTGCGACAGAAAAAATTTTATAACTAGCATTTACATCAGTAAAGAACATAACAGTTCGAATCTCTTTCATGTTTTCGCCAATGTATTTGACAGAAACCACATCAGGATTACCATCAACTCCCTCTCGCTCCAAGGAATACTTAATTTCTTTTCTTTTCAAATCTTCAATAAATCTTCTAGTACTGTTTTTCATGACACTTTCTCCTTTATTTTTAAAATTTATATTTTTTTAATCAAAATCTATTCCGTTTTCTAAAAACTCCAAGTATTCTTCTTCGCAACCAAAATCACTTTCGCTATATCCTGTAGGACAATAATCGTCCTGTTCAAACAACCTCAAATCCTCATCTGCAAAACGCTCGTATTGGGGGGATTGTATGTATTCTTTATCCGAAATTGATTGAGAGGTCTTGATGTTTCTGCGTTCATTTCTCCACTCAATCAATTCAGGAATTTCTGCCACAAACCCTTTGTTGATTAAGCTCTTTCCGTTGTTTTCAAACGGATTCTTGTAGCTTGTTATATAGAGCTTGTCCACCGCACGAGTAATGGCAACATAGAACAATCTTCTTTCTTGCTCTAAATCGTCTACTGAATTGATAAAGAAATCATTAGGGAAGCTTCCTACCTGAACACCAGGAATGATAACAACAGGAAATTCCAATCCTTTTGCTTTGTGACAGGTCATGATATTTACTGCATCTTCGTTTTCAAATGATATGATTTCTTCTTCATTTTCTATAGCACAAAAAAGATAGTCTGTAAAACTGACTATATCTGTTGACTCAGCGGTTTTTTCCCACTCTCTGTTTATTTCCAAAATAGAGGTAAAAATGCTCATTTTTGGCTCGTTTGCTACACCCATATTTTCAATTTGCCTTGAATAAAAATCCTGTATTTGAGTAAGTAGTTCGCTTGCTTTGAAATCTTTATTTTCACTTATCAGCTTATTCCATTCCTTTATTTGAGCATATCGTTGCCTAAAATAGAAAGCATTATCCCAGGTAATAGACTCATCCTGACTCAATCTTTCAAACGTTTCAAGAACTGACATTCCATTTAACCCATAATCGTCTTGTAAGTCCATATAAGTAAAGTTATCCAACACGACGTTAGGGAAGTTTAATCCTCTTGAAATATTGTCAGATTTACTACAATCCACAATAGAATTAAGCACTTTTATAAACTCCATATAAACGGTGTTCGCACAGTCTCTCTTTTTCGTATATGGTACAAAATTTCCTCTTAATGCAGAGCATATTGGTTGTGCCTGTTTTGCACTCCTAATCAATATAGCAACATCGCTATACTTATATGTCTCGTTATCACAAAGACTTTTTATTATAGAACATATAATAGAGGCTTCATTTTCCTCGTTATCTGCCTTATAGTACTGGGGCTTGGTGCTTGGTGTAACCTTTGAAAACATCCTTTTAATGATTCTTCTGAGATTATTCTTAATAAATCGATTTGCTATATCAACTATGTATTGCTGAGACCTGTAATTGTCACTCAAATATATGGTTTCAACATCTTTTCTGTCTGCGAAATTACGAATTAAATCAGGTTTTGAACCACGCCACTCATATATACATTGGTCATCATCGCCAACGATACATAATGAAGCTGTATCACTTAAGGTTAGCTTTATCAGTTCTTCCTGTTCTTCGTTCGTGTCCTGATACTCGTCAACAAGGATATACCTGAACCTTTTATGTAGATAATCTCTGATTTCAAGATGGTTTCTTACCATATCCACAGTAACCCATATCATATCGTCCAAATCAATGCAGCCATTCATCCTAAGCATAGAATTGTACTCATTAAATACATCCTTAAACTCTTCTTCACATTCGTTGATGCCATTTTTGATATAAGATATTTTAGGTAGTACTTCCTTATCCTCTAAAGGAAGGTTATACTTCTTGTTTATTGTTTTTATGATATGGTTCTTGATGCCACTATCTGCAATTTCAAACTTTTCTGGGAGTCCTGAATATTCAGGGAAAATTCTTAACAGTTGTAATCCATAAGAATGAAATGTTTTTATCCAAATGCCTTTTGCATTTTCGCCAATCTTTTTGATTACACGCCTTTTCATTTCACCCGCAGCTTTAGCGGTAAATGTGAGGGCTAATATTTCTTCGGCTTTAACACCTTTATGCTCAATAAGATGGCAAATACGCTCTGTCAGGGTGTGAGTTTTTCCGCTTCCTGCACCAGCAATGATTGCTATATATTGAGAGTCACTTTCAACGGCTCTTTTTTGTTGTTTAGAAAGTTCCATAAATATGCACCTTTTAATACGTTATATGTAAATTTACACCCATATTTTCACCAGGATTTAGTCCTGTAATATTGGATACTGTTGCCGAAAATATTGTGCCCGAGTCCATTTGATAAGCCATTGAAGAAGCAAGTTCTTTTGCGATAAAGCCTATTTGGTCACCATTACTGTTGATTACTTTAATCGCATTACTGTCGTAGGGGTTATAGGGGTCTCTTACTAAACTAACCCTTTCTCCCACCGACATTCTACGTATAAGTCTTTGTCTATTATCAAATGTTACTCCTGCTACCTTTGTATAAAATTCCATAATAAAATCACCTATCTTAATAATCTTTTTTAATACCACATACTCTGCATTTTTTGCTAAATACTCCTTTAAACTTATTTCCACAATACTGGCAAAGATTGTCGTTCTTCCATTTGGCTACCTGTTGGCGTTTGCGTTCTTCTTCTAATTTTCTTTTTCTAAGTGCCTCTTTTTCAGCTATTTCTCTTTTTTCATCATCTGTGTAAAATGCCTCTTTTTTAACCCATAAAGCTGGTCTAATGCCAAGTGTGGTGTCATTAACTTCTACTCCTGGGTGATACAAGATAATACCGTTCATTGTAGATGTAGCCATTTGGCTTGTATTTCCTGGTGACCTAAACCACCACCAAGCACCTTCTTTATCAGATCCATATACATTTTTTGATTTGGCAAAATTAGTAGGATTACACTTTAATTCTGGATATACACCTGCAACATCGTTAATAATAGCATCAGATGCCCACGGAACAACCGCCTTTAGCACATAATTAAGTTCGGTATTTTGTTTGAAATATTTTTTAACTTCTTCGAAACTTAATAAAAAGATTTTGTCATTTACATCATTTCCACCAGGAACAATATTTGGATTGGATGTTAACCCACCGCCACCAACTCGAAACGGATGTTTAAAACTTGGTGTTGAGATACGTGTTGTTACAATTAAATTCTTTTCTTGTAAGCTAAAAGCATTTGTTGCAAATTCGCCATTTAACCAAGTTCTTAAAGAGCATCTTTCCCAAGTAGTATTTACTAAACTGCTATTATATGGCTTGGCATCTATAACATATTTACTTAATAAAAGGACTTTATCATCTGAAGAATCCAAAACAGTCCATTTAATTAGCTTTTTTTCGGCGCTATTCTCTTGATAATATTTTCCAAAAGTTAATGTGTCACCTTTTTTGAAATTTAACATTAAAAATAACCCCCTCATAGATATAATTAATGTAATTATATTATAAAATTTTCTATTTGTCAACAAGTTAACTTATATTCAACTAAATTTCGTTTATTGTTTACATTTTTTTCGGTATAATTTAGTAGAGAAAGAATGTTGGGGTGATAATGTGAAGGGCACTTTTGCAAAGAATATAAAGAATTTAAGAAAAGAATTAGGCATGACTCAGACCGAGCTTGCAAATAAAATTTTTATAAATAAATCAATGATATCATCTTACGAGAAAGGGGCAAGAATGCCCTCCTTAGATGCGTTAGTTGCTCTTGCTGAAACCCTAAATGTTTCAATTGACTATCTTTTGGGAATTTCAAAGGACAATATAATTGACAGAGAAACAACGATCGATATTTCAGGTTTAACTGAAAAGCAAAAGAAAATAGTTGCAGAGTTGATTGAAACCTTTAGAGAACAGAACTAAATTTATATATGATTACTTTTAAATATACCTTTGTGCTAAATAAGTGCAAAGGTTTTTATTATTTAAAAGTTCGGTGTTGCGGGGGAGGATTTTTCCTCGGCTTCGCTGATACAACTAGAAAGAAAGCAAGCACAAAGCAGTCATTAAGGATAAGCATGTTATAGAGGTTAACTCATCACTTTCCATTCCTGCTTTGTGCTTGCTTTTATATCGCCTAATTTGCAGTTTTACTGATAAATTTCAGTTGCTTGTATCTTCTTAATTATGTATAAGCAAACCCCATAAATACGGTGTTCTTGAGGGTAATATTAAGAGATAAAACCATACCAACCTTACCTCATTATGTTAGGACATGCATCAGAACGATAGTGAAAATCCCCATATTTTCGCATATATTCCTATCATCATCAAATATACGCCCTTAAATTAGTACGATACTTGTTATATAAAATACCATTTAATATAGAGTGTTTTGTACTAATTTTTGCCACTATAAATTCATAAGGGGACTTGAGGATATTCCTCTGGCAACAATATCTTTATCTTGCATACCCTGTAGATACCTTTGAGTTATCTTGATATTCTCGTGCCCCATAAGTCTTGAAAGGCTATAAACATCTAAATTGTTTCTTAGTTGTGATTGAGCAAAGAAATGCCTCAAGGTATGTGGTGAACATCTGACAGTTGTATCCACCTTGGCAAGCTTACCTGCATTAGCAACTACCCTTTCGACAGCTTCAACCGTCAAAGGTTTTCCGTTTTTTGAAAGGAAGTAATTCGTATACCTAATATTCTTATACTTAAAATAGCCCTCTTTCGTCTGCTCATACCTCATAAGGACTTTAGCAAGATATGGGCTTTTCCCGACCTCTCTTTCCTTATATCCCTTCCCCAAAAACCTTATATACCTTTCAAAGACATTGGAATTGTCAAGTGTGCAAAGTTCATTATTTCGTATTCCAGTATCGATCAGCATGGCAAGTATGGCTTTGTTTCTCACCGAAATATAATCCCTGCCGTTATAGACTTCAAGCATATTCCTTACATCATCATTCTCAAAAGTCTTTATGACGGTTTTCTCTTCCTTTCCCCAAGGAACTTTCAGGCATGGATTAGCTTGGATATAACCTTCGTTATATGCATACTTAAAAAAGGCTCTATAAACCTTCAAAAGCCCATTTGTATACGTTGTCCTTCTACCATTTGACCAGAGAATTCTAAAAAATTCTTTAATTTGCTTTGGTGTAACATGTTCTATGTCCAGAACCTCATACTTTTCTTCTAAGAATTTAAAGAGATACAAAGAGTTATTTCGATACCCTTTAATGGTCTTTTGGCTAAAATTTTTCACCTCGCAATCAAAAATAAATTCCTTTAGCACATGTTCCAGTTTCATAGAAAAAACCTCCCTTGATATGAGCTAAAAACACACATCAAGAGAGGTGATATACATACCTCTGGTATTTAGTTGGTTTTTGGTTTGTACACCGTAGAAGTGGCACGTATATCGTAGCTCAAGAAGTTTTACAGAAAAGCATTAAACCTCTGAAACCCTTGATATACCTGACTTTTCTCCGTTAGTTGCTTATTCTTCCCAGTTGTGATAAACGTTCTGCACATCATCGTTATCCTCTAACATATCGATAAGCTTGTTCATCGAGATGATATCCTTCTCATCGCTCAGCACAACGGTGGTCTGCGGAATTTTTTCCACTTCGGCCGATGCAAAAACATAGCCTTTTTCTTCTAAAGCGTCACGCACGGCGGCAAAGTCAGCCGGCTGGCACATAATTTCAAAGCAATCCTCCTGCGCTGTAAAATCTTCAGCGCCGGCATCTAATGCGTCCATCATAACGGCATCTTCATCTAACTTGCCGTCTTCATTTTCGATGATGATAACGCCCTTTTCGTCAAACATAAAGCTTACGCAACCGGTCTGGCCTAAGTTGCCGCCGAATTTATCAAAATAATGACGCACATCGCCGGCTGTTCTGTTGCGGTTATCCGTCAGCGTTTCAACGATAACGGCAACGCCACTGGGACCGTAGCCTTGGTATGTGATTTCTTCGTAGTTATCGCCACCCAACTCACCGGATGCCTTTTTGATGCAACGCTCAATATTTTCGTTGGGCATATTGTTGGATTTTGCCTTGGCGATGACGTCTTTTAACTTACCGTTAACGTCCGGATCGGGACCGCCCGCTTTAACCACAACCGATATTTCACGGCCGAGTTTGGTAAAAATTTTAGCCTTTTTGGCATCACTTTTTTCTTTTTTGTGCTTAATATTGGACCATTTGGAATGTCCTGACATGGTTGAATCACTCCTATATTACATAAAATTAAATTGAAAAGGCAAAAATAAGCCTGATTTACAAAAAACAATAAAGAAAGGAAGATTTTTTGCAATATCTGTATGTTTTTATAGTGGGCGGCACGTTATGCGCCATTGCCCAGGTTTTAATTGATTTGTGCAAGCTCACACCGGCACGCATTTTAGTGATGTATGTGACCTGCGGCACGCTGCTCTCTGTGCTGGGACTCTACCAACCACTTGTCGATTTTGCGGGTGCCGGCGCTACCATTCCCCTCACAGGGTTCGGGCATGTTTTAGCTAAGGGTGCCCAAAAAGCTGTGGAAGAAAAAGGCGCTCTTGGCATCATAACCGGCGGTCTGACAGGCGCCGCAGCCGGCATCACGGCCGCCATTTTGTTTGGCTACCTGGCCGCCTTACTGTTCCGCCCTAAAGCCAAGCAATAAGTTTAGTGAAAACAACCGCCCTCCGACATACTGAAATAGCTTTGACCCGAAACGATCACATGGTCTTGCACCAAAATATCAAGAGGTTCTAAGGCCTCCAGCAAAACGCGCGTTGTCTCGATATCTTCTACCGAAGGCAGGAGAGAACCGCTTGGATGATTATGCGCAAAAATCACAATGCGTGCATTGCGTTTTAGAGCTTCCGCTACAACAAGTCGCGGATATGCCTGCACTTCACTGATACTGCCTGTTGAAATAACGCCATCATAAAACACACAACGGTTAGAATCCAGACACAGCATGCGGAATTCTTCATTCTTCTTGCCGATAAACAGGCCGATGGCATATTGACCGACTAAATCCGTTGTGGAAAGCGGCACTCGAAAGTCCCATTTATATCGTTGGTATGCTTGGCACAAATGCGGCAACATACTGATTAAAAAGGCGCTGTTTTCTCCAATACCTTTAACCTCTTTCAGCTCCTCGGGTGATGCCTCCAGCACATTCGCCAGATTCCCAAACCGCTCAATCAGCGCATGGGCAATGGGATTGGTATCGCCCCGGGCATTGGTGCTGTAAAGCAGCATTTCTAAAATTTCGTGCTGTGCAAAATTATCAAAGCCCCCATCACTGTAAAAGCGGTCTTTCATCCGCTTACGATGACCGTCATGCATACAAAACGCTCCCGTCAGATTTTTAAGTTACGGCTACCCGGCTTAACAAGAGGTTTGCCCTCACGGCAAAGCGGGCAGTCATCCGGCTCGTAGGAAACAACATCCAGAGAAATAACCGATTCAAGGGGTACACCAAAGTCAATTTTTCCGCCCGTTCTGTCAACTACAACGCCAACACCGACAACCTCGCCGCCGTGCTTCTTCACGATGTCAATCACTTCGCGCACGCTGCCGCCGGTGGTCACAACATCTTCCACCACCAAAACGCGCTGGCCGGGGGTAATTTCAAAATTACGGCGCAGAGTCATCTCGCCGTTTTCGCGTTCTGCAAAAATGTTTTTTACACCCAAATGTCTGGATACTTCATAGCTCATCTGAATGGCGCCGATAGCGGGACCGATTACAAGTTCTACGCCGGCGTCTTTATATTTTTCTGCCAGTGCAGCACAAAGTTCTTCGCTGTACTTAGTATACTGGAAGATTTTTGCACACTGTAAATATTTTTCTGAATGGCGGCCGGAGGTTAACAAAAAGTGACCTTCCTGCAAAACGCCTGCCTCTTTTAAGATTTCTAAAACACGTTCTTTTGTCATCATTCATTCTCCTATCTGCCGAGATAATGTCTATTTATATCGGCATAATACTTCTATTCTATTGTACATGTTTTCTCTGTAAATTTCAAGAGATATTTTATAATTATTCGCAGAATTCCCACATTTTTCATATAATGAATTGAATCAGGAGCAAAAAAACACAAAACCCTCGTCACCGGCTATAAATCGGGAATTAAAAAATGAAAAAATAAGATGGCCTTGAAAGGAGAAATGACATACATGAACTGGATTGTTTTTGCTTCCTCCACCACGGCAGGAAGATTAAAAAGATTGGCGCAAAGCGCAGGACTTACAGCGGTTAAAATTGCTCAAGCGCCCAAAACGATTAGTCAGAACGGATGCACCTATGCACTCACCTGCCCTGCCTCTGTTCTGCCTGAGGTTTTAGAGCTTGCCACTACCTACGGGATTAATCACGGATATATATACAAAGAACAAATAAGACCAAACGGCGAACGCTATTTTGAGCGTCTGTATTAAGATACGCATAAATCAATGGATTGCAAGAAAATAAGGGCCTCTCAGGAGGAAGGCACAAAGGCTCCCTTGTGTAAAGGGAGGCAAAGCGAGAGAGACTAAAAAGGTTGACACAAATCGTGACAAGCAAATTTAGGCAAAACGCTTGCGATTTAATTGACTTTATGGTAAGATAATGGTGCGACAGTTTTTTAGCTAAAAAAACAAACAATAACTTCATAATAATAGGTTCATTGGCATACGCTATGTTAAAAAGCGTATGCTCCGTTCTCTATGCCATTGAGCCTATGAGTTGTTAATTTGTTTAACTAAAACTGTCGCAAGTTTTATCGGAGTTCATGCGTTTTTTGATGCGTGGCTCCGCGTGGGTCACGCATTTTTTAATGCTCAAAATAACACGACAATTTTAAAAATAAAGGAGACTTACATATGATATGCGTATGCTTAGGTGAAGGCTCGCCCTCACAAGAAATGAAAGATGCTTTTTTGCTGCTGGCCGATGAGGCCGTAGAAGCCGGTGTGAATACTTTTTATGTAGGTGCAGAATCCGAGACAGAAGCAATGATGCTTGAGATTTTGCACAAAATTAAACGGGCACATTCTAAAATGGAAATCACGGTCGTGCTCACAGAAGACCCCGGGGAAAATTGGCCTGATGACCTGGCCGTTTGCCCCAAGGGCGTGGAACACCTTTCCGGCGCCGAGGCCATTGAGGCACGCAACGAGTGGCTTATGTTTATGGCAGACTTTTTTATCGGCTTTATGAATACGAAAAACACCGCTTCACGTAAATTAATCGAAACTGCCAAAAAACGAAAAATCGAATTTTTTAATCTGTCACAGGCCGTTGCTTAATATGAACGCAAATAAAAAGAACCGCCTATGCCGAGTGTCTTTAAGGATAGAGATATAGCCTTCCCTGTGTAAGGGAAGGTGGCAAAACCATAGGTTTTGACGGAAGGGTTGTCAACTACAATCCCTCAGTCAAATCAAAGATTTGACAGCTC
>SVKI01000005.1 GCA_015068555.1 Oscillospiraceae bacterium
AAACACCCTGTATGGGTGTTTTTTTTATTGTTTGTAAGAGAATCGAACTCCGAAAGGTTTGCGAGATAAAAAACAATTCGGTGAATTGTTTTTCGAGCAAAGGTTCTGCGCGGGTACCGATTGCGCAGGGCGGAGCCTGTAGCAATGGGTCGCAAAGAACTTGTGCCTGGGGCACAACGATTCTCCTCATCTCCACCAATAAAAAAACACCCTGTATGGGTGTTTTTTTATTGGTTGTAAGAGAATCGAACTCCGAAAGGTTTGCGAGATAAAAAACAATTCGGTGAATTGTTTTTCGAGCAAAGGTTCTGCGCGGGTACCGATTGCGTAGGGCGGAGCCTGTAGCAATGGGTCGCAAAGAACTTGTGCCTGGGGCACAACGATTCTCCTCATCTCCACCAATCGACAAGGGATGCAACATGCGAAAAGCGCTATATTATGCGGTTTTTGCATGTTGCATCTTTTTGTTAAAATGTGCAATATTGCATGTAAAATAAACAAAGTGGGTTAAAAAGTGGGTTATTTTTTTAAAGAAAAAAGCGTGTCAAGGGGACGGTTCTATTGACACACCTGCCCTATGTGACATGAGAACCGTCCCCTTGACACTTCGTCCCCTTGACACTATCCCCCTGACACTTAAATTTATGGTAAAACAGATTGATTTTATTATAAATTTATGGTAAAATGAATTCAACAAAGTTGAATTCAGCTAAATTCGCCTGAAGGCGAGCTAAATTGACCTACGGTCAGCTAAATGTACTGCGTACGCTAAATTGCCTTCGGCAGCTTAAAGCGAATTTAATTTAGCTACTCCAAAGGAGTTATTTAGCTATGGAGCGAAGCGGAATAATTTCGCTTTGAACGAAGTTCAAAATTTAGCTAAAAACTCGGCATCTAAATTGTGCACGAATTTTAAAAATAATAAAAACGATTAAATATGTCAGGAGATTGGTTAAGAAAGTTATGAAGGTTATGAAAGTGTTTCCCGGAATTATATTATCTGTAGTTATAGCATTTCTTGCGTGCTTCATCGAAAGCCTGCTTCCTATTCATCTGATAGGTTCAGCAGTTATCGCAATGTTTGTGGGTATGCTTATAAATCACTACATAAAAAACACAGAGTTTTTTGCATCAGGATTAAAATTTACATCCAAAAAAATACTCAAGTTTGCGATTGTACTGCTTGGATTATCGCTTAATATAACAACTATCCTCAATGTGGGTAAAATGTCGCTTATAGTAATGGTGTTTACACTGCTGACCTGCTTTGGTGGCGGATATTTTATCGGAAGAGCTTTAGGACTAAATTGGAAGTTATCTAACCTTATTTCAGCGGGAACAGGAATTTGTGGCGGCAGTGCTATTGCGGCAATTGCACCTACCATTGATGCTGACGATAACGATATTGCCTATGCAATGTCAGCGACTTTTCTTTTTGATATGGCAATGATTGTGTTGTTTCCGATTATGGGCAGAGCACTCGGAATGACCGATCAGGCATTTGGTATATGGGCAGGAACAGCGGTTAATGACACCTCATCTGTTGTAGCAACAGGTTATGCCTTTTCTGAAGGTGCAGGTGATTTTGCAACAATGGTAAAGCTCACAAGAACTCTTGCAATTATCCCGACAGTTATTACATTTGCTTTTGTTCAGCTTCGATTAAAACGCAAGGAAGCTATTGCAAACAGCAAGGATGGAGTTGAATTAAAGGCAAATTTCAGCATTAAAAAAATATTCCCATGGTTTATCCTTGGCTTTCTTACAATGTCTGTTGTTGCAAGCATAGTGCCTATTCCTGCAAGTGTTGTCAGCACAACAAAATCATTGAGTAAATTCCTGATGGTTTGTGCCCTTGCTGCAATCGGTCTTAACACTTCATTTTCAAGTATGAAGAAGGCAGGTATCCGCCCAATGATACACGGATTTATCATATCTGCATTGGTGGTTATTGTTGCACTGCTTGTTGAAATAGGAATGGGAATTGTATAAAATGGTTTTTAAACTGTCACATTACAAAATAGCCTACGTGTCAATAGAACCGTCCCCCTGACACCTTTAATGAAAGGAAAGATGTAAACAATGAAAAAAGTAAAACTATTATTAACAATGGCAGTCATTGTATTTGCAACAATGATTTGCTGCTCAATGAGTGCCTTTGCACTTGCCGAAGGGGATTTTGAATTTCAGCTCGGCAATAATGAAGTTACAATCACAAAATATATAGGAGATGGCGGTGAAGCAGTTATCCCCGAAACTATTTACGGCTGTCCCGTTACAAAAATCGATAAAGCTGCTTTTTATATGAAAAATGTGACTTCAATAAAAATTAACGCCAAAATAACTGAAATTCCCTACAATTTTGCATATCAGGCAAACGATCTTACCGAGGTAATAATCCCCGAAGGCGTTACAACCATTGCTTCAAATGCGTTTTACTACTGCGATAAGCTTGAAACTCTACAGCTTCCGTCAACTCTTGAAAAAATCGAAACATCTGCGTTTTCAGAATGCCATAGCTTAAAAAAAGTTACGCTGCCAAAAGGTCTGAAATCTGTAGGTAGTGGTGTTTTTGAGTATACCGCAATAGAAGAGATTACAATTCCCGCTTCATTGAAAAAAGCAGGCGGTCTCATGTTCGGTGAATGCACTTCCCTGAAAAGCGTTGTTTTTGAGGAAGGTTGCGAAACTGTTTTTGATGGTATGTTTTCCGGGTGCAAGGCTTTAGAAAAGGTTGAGCTTGCAAACACAATCACAACCATCGGTTCGGGGGCTTTTAGCAGTTGTTCTTCTCTAAAAGAACTGGTTTTGCCAACTGGGCTTAAAGTAATCAAAGCTCATCCGTTTTACGGTTGTTCAATCAGCGAGCTGATTATTCCGTACGGTGTTGAAGAAATATGGACTTTAACTTTTGATAATAATACAATAAAAAGCATTTTTATTCCCGATACTGTAACTAAAATAGAGCAACCGATAATAGACAGCAAGAGATGTCCAAATGCAATAGTTTACTGCGGAGATGGTTCAGCAGTAGCAGAGCATTGTCAGAAAAAGAACATTTCCTATCTTACAGACAGCTCTGTAAATAGCGGAATCCACGTTTTATATAACGGAGAAAGAATTTCATTCCATTCATATTCACAGAACCCTGAAATTTTAGATGGTAGAACATTAGTTCCGCTTCGTTCAATATTTGAAGCTATGGGAGCAGATGTTGAATGGGATGGCACAACAAGTACAGCTATTGCAAAGCGTGGAAATGTTGAAGTAAAGATAACAATAGGTGCAAACGAAATATACAAAAACGGAAAAGCTATTCCTGTTGATGTTCCTGCAATGCTTTTAAACAGCAGAACAATGGTTCCGGCTCGTGTTATTGCAGAAGCCTTCGGTGCTGATGTTGACTGGAATGGAAACGGCAGAGTTGTTTTAATAACAGAATAATTTTTATTAAATAGCGAAAAAGAACAGGCAAGTCAAGGGTAAATACACGAGCTTACGCTCGCCCTATGACAAACCTGTTCTTTTTCGCAATATGTCAGCTAAGGGGATTTAAGACGAAAAGCGGTCTTAAATCCCCTCTTTTCAAAAGTGTTGATTTTTTTGATTTTGTGGAACGATAGAACCCCGTGTCAAGCCTGTCAAGGGGACGGTTCTATTGACACACCTGCCCTATGTGACATGAGAACCGTCCCCCTGACACATAAGTAGTTGAACCCCAGCCCTTAATTCGAAATCAATTCCAAAGCGCAGAGCTTAAAAGTGCTCTGTGCTTTTTGTTTTGAAATTAAGAAGGACCAATATGAAAAAACCAAAAGTCAACTTCACCACAATGCTGAAGAAGCAATCTTGGACAAGAGACCTGACACATACGAGTTCAGAGTAAGGTTTGCGGGGAAAACTCTGCTTGGAAAAAAATTCTGCGTATAATCTTCTGTTTTTCGGGAACTTTTGCAGGCTATACGCCGTATATAAGAGTGTCAGCACGATGACAAAACAAGACGACATAGCACAAGACAGCGGGATATGAATTCTTCGCTGTTTTGTTTTGCCCATAAACATGCAAGAGGTCAGCCTGATACTGCAACGGCATCAGAATGCAGTACACGCAGCCCACATAATCCCTTAAGCGGTGCGTGTATAGCTGACAGGAGGAACAGGTGATGTGACAACAGGAGCGCAGCAAGATTGGCAGAATGAAGAATAATTTAAAATTTTGTGAGGAGGACTATTTTCATGAAAATCTCAAAAAAACTGACCGCCTCTATGCTGGCGGGTATTCTTTCAATCGGAAGCATGGTTTCCGGCTTTGCCGCGCTTCCGGGTGATGTTGTTGATTCTCCCTATGAAGAGGCGATTGAAACCTTAAGCGCACTTGACATTATGGTAGGTGACGATGACGGCATGTTCCGTCCGAAAGACACCATTAAGCGTTCAGAATTCGCGAAGGTTGCTGTTGAAGCCATGGGCTTGGGCGATGTGGCAGCAGCATCCAAGCAGCCGACAAAATATCCTGACGTGGTAGAAAACCACTGGGCCAATGGTTATATTAATGTGGCAACCGATCAGGGTGTTGTCATTGGTGACGATGAGAAAAACTTCCGTCCTGATGATTCCATCACCTATGCTGAGGCCATGACCATTTTAGTCCGCATCATCGGCCACGAACCTTCTGCTCTGGCAAAAGGCGGCTTCCCGAATGGCTATATGATGGTGGGCACGCAAAACGGCATTACCAAAAATGCTGCTGCATCTGCTAACGAAAAAGTAGTACGCGGTATGGTTGCACAGATGACCTTTAATGCGCTGACTGTTAAAATGATGGAGCAGGTCGGCTTCGGTAACGACGAAAGCTACGAAATTGTAGATAAAACCTTGCTTTCTGATGTGCTTGATGTAACCAAAGCAAGCGGACAGATTACGGCCCTGGGCATCAGCAGTATCTCAGGCGCAAGCTCTTTAAAAGATAACGAAGTGAAAATCGGTGACAAGGTGTTTACAGTAGCCGAAGAAGCTTTGCCTGCTGTTAGAAACCTGCTTGGCTTTAACGTTGTTTACTATGTGCGTGAAGCGGACAGCAAAAGCAGCGAACTGATTTTAGCGCGTGCAGAAAAAAATAAAAATAATGCAACAACGGTAGCTGCCAGCGATGTGGAAGAAATTGAAACCGCCGAAGGCGAAAACACGATTCTGCATTATTGGATGGACAAAGCAAACGACAAAACCACAAAAGAAATCATCGTGAGCAAAACCGCTCAGATGATCTTCAACGGCAAGCCGATTACCTTTGATGCATCTCTCATGCAGCCGGATTCGGGTCGTGTAACCCTGTTGGATATTGATAACGACGATATTTTTGACCTGGTTTTTGTAACTTCGTTTACTAACCTTGTTGTAGAAAGCGTTGTTACCTCCAGCCATAAGGTGACAGATAAATACGGTAACCCCTCCCTGGTGTTAGATCCCGAGGATAAAGATGTTAAGTTTACCATGACCAAAGCCGGACACTTAGCCAAACTTTCCGACTTAAAGGAATGGGATGTGCTGAGCGTAGCCAAAAGTAAAGACGGCTCTGTGATTTCTGTTGAGGTTTCCTCCAACAAGGTCACCGGCAAGGTAGACGAAATTGAAGATGAAAAAATTTATATCGATGGCAACGAATTTGAAGTGGCTAAAAACTATCAAGAAGAAATCAAATTAAACGACGAGGGTACCTTCTATCTGGACGTAGAAGGCAAGATTGCGGCAGTTGATACGGCCAGCACGCTCTCTTCTAACTATGCCTACGCAGTAGCAGGCAGCCTGACAACCGGTTTTGAAAACAATCTGGAGCTGAAGGTCTTTAACAAAGAAGGCGAAACCGTTATCTTAAAAGCGGGTAAAAAGATTCGCTTTAACGGCGTTAGCGGCAAAACAGGTGAGCAGGTTTTAGAAGCACTCAAGGCAGAAGGCAGCTTTGTGCCCCAGCTTATCACTTACGAGCTGAATGCTAAAGGTGAAATCAGCCAGCTGAACACGGCGACTGATGAAACAGAAAGCGGCAAGCTGAATAAAAATAAATTCACTTTAAACGCTTCCGGCGAGTTGACTTATAAAAAAGCATCCAAAAAGCTGGGTATGTATAACATCAGCGCCGATACCCTGGTATTCAACATTCCTTCCGGTAAAACAAATCCCGAAGATTTCTCTGTAGAAGCGCACAGCTTCTTTGAAGATAACGAAGCTTACACCGTGCTGCTCTTTGACGTAGCAGAAGATTTAACAGCTAAAGCCGTGATCGTAACAAGCTCGGCAGCCAATGCTAATATTGAGGCCCCTATCGCCATCATCGACCAGATTACCACTATCAATAATGATAACAACGAACTGGTGCAAAAGCTCTACGCATATCAGAACGGCGAAAGAGTATCCTTTGTAACAGCAACCGAAGGTCTTTTGGTAAATGGCGAGGAAAAAGCCTTGAAACGCGGTGACATCGTACAGCTTAAGCTGAACACCAAAAACGAAATCAGCGGCCTGCGTGTTCTCTTTGAGGCGAAGGATAAAGCTGATGAATTCACCACCACAATTGATGAAGACTTGCTGATTGTTTACGGTAAAGTAACCAAAAAGTTTGCAAACTCCATCAACGTGCAGGTGGGTGAAGGCAGCGTAGCGAACTACGGCTTAGAAGGCGCAACTGTGTATGAGCTGGATACAGCGAAAACCAAAAACGCTATCCGCGTTGTAGACGCAAATGAAATCACACAGTATGATGATAGTGAGCCCAGCCGCGTGTTTATCAGAATTTATAAAGACGCTGTGGCTGAGATTGTTATCGTAAAATAAAGCTGATTTGCAGCAAGCAAATATTGCCAGCCAACCTTTTTAATATATCACACAACCTCCAAACAAGGGCTGTAGCGTTTAGCTACAGCCCTTCGCTTTTTTTCTTGTGTTATCTTGCATGTTTGCCCCGGCTGTGGTACAATAATAGATAGAAAAGAATATACATGCGGAGGGAAATTATGTTTCAGGCAGAAAAGGTAAGGCAGGCATGCGTTGAATGGATTCGTGAGTTTTTTGAGCAAAATGGAAAAGACTGCAATGCGGTTGTTGGCATTTCCGGCGGAAAAGATAGCTCGGTAACGGCAGCTCTTTGTGTTGAAGCCTTAGGGCGCGACCGTGTGATTGGCGTGTTAATGCCCTGCGGCGAGCAACACGATATTGATTGTTCCAAACTTTTGGTGGAGCATTTAGGCATTCGCAGTTACACCGTAAATGTGCAGGATGCGGTGAAAGGCGTGCTTGATAATTTGCCCAAGGACCTGGAGATTGCCACACAAACCAGAACCAATCTGCCACCGCGTATTAGAATGGCCACTTTATATGCTGTTTCTCAAAGCTGTAACGGCCGCGTGGCAAATACCTGTAACCTTTCGGAGGATTGGGTGGGTTATTCCACGCGCTATGGCGATGCGGCAGGTGATTTTTCACCGCTTGCAAACCTCACCGTTGCAGAAATTAAGGAGATAGGTCATCTTTGCGGCTTGCCTGAATCCCTGGTAGAAAAAACGCCGATTGACGGTTTGTGCGGCAAAACCGATGAGGATAACTTAGGCTTTACCTACGCAGTTCTTGACAGATACATTCGCGAAGGCAAAATTGACGACCCCGAAACGAAAAAGAAAATCGATTTAATGCACGAGAGAAACTTATTCAAATTGCAGATGATGCCCAGCTTTAAGCCGGAGCTTTGATTGTGAACACAACAAGGTTCTCCGAAATTCTCAAACTTTAGTTTGTTAGAATTTCGTGAGGTTCTTATTCTGCACCATATGAGGTGATAATCATGAAAAAATGGATAGCTATAACGCTTTGCCTCCTTCTGTTTGTCTTTTCCTGCCCAACGGCCGGTGCTGAGATTATCGGCGAGGTGTTACACACCGATATTGTGGCCTATGTAAACGGAGCGCCCATCCGTTCCTTTAACATAGAAGGATGGACGGGGATTATCGCAGAGGATTTGCGGGACTATGGCTTTGATGTAATCTGGATGCCGGATGAGCGGGCGCTGTATGTGGATTACTATCCGCCGGAGGCAGGTCCACAGATAACGGCGCAGTATGTGCCCGTGCCGAATCAATATCCCGTTGGCAGTCATGCTATGGATATTTACAGAACGGATATTAAAACCTATGTAAATGGCGAAGAGGTGACGGCCTTTAACATCGACGGGCAGACCATTATCTACATCGACTGGTTGCAATGCTATGGTAATGTGGTCTGGAATGAAGCGATGCGCACCATCAGCTACACCGATGTTAAGCCCTGGAGCTTGCGCCTTTGCGAGCCGAATCCGCAGGCAGATACCGGTGCTTCGGTTTCTTCCTTCTCTTTAGAATACGAAAAACAGGGCGGAGAAGGCACCGTTGTGGCACAGGAGAACATGGACTATTTAGATTATGTGACTCTTTCCTACAACAAAAGCGATGGCATTGTGCTGAGTTTTTCCCTCTATCAGCGCGTGCTGTTTCAAACCGATGCACTCCATGCCCTGCTGAGGCAGATGCCCACAACCTACTATGACGGCACAGACGCAGGCAGAACGACGGAATTTGCAAATGGGCACATGCGTATTGCAATTAACGGCGAGCCCGTTACGATTCATCGTGTGGGACAGGGGCGCGGAAACGGACACATCGATTATTATTTTTATCTAAACGGTCATATGAAGCAAGAGGAAATCCAAACGGTTTCCATCTCTTGCTCTTAAGTTAATAAAGAGATTTGGAGGAATACGTATGAGAGCGGTTATCACCGTGGTGGGTCACGATAAAATCGGTATCATTGCCGATGTGAGTCGTGTGCTGGCTGAAAAAAAGGTTAATATTTTAGACATTTCACAAACCATTATGCAAGACTTTTTTACCATGATTATGCTGGTGGAAACAAAGGAATCGACCGCAAGCTTTAAAGAACTCTCGGCTCTTTTGGATGCCATGGGTACAGAAAGAGGTCTTTCTATCCACATTCAGCATGAGGATTTGTTTCAATCCATGCACAGAATATAAGCAACAGGGAAGGAGAGAGCGTTTCATGTTAAACTCTCTTGAAATATTGGAAACCATTAAAATGATTTCCGAAGAGCATTTAGACATCCGCACGGTGACCATGGGCATTTCGCTGATGGGCTGTGCGGGAGATAACATACAAACCATTTGCGACAAGGTGTATGACCGTATCACAAAGCAGGCAGAACATCTTGTGAAAACGGCCGAGCAAATTGAGGCAGAATATGGCATTCCCATTATCAATAAGCGTATTTCCGTTACACCGGCATCACTTCTTTTGGGCGCTGCCAAAGGGCCGGAAGAAGGCGTTATGCTTGCCAAAACCTTAGATAGAGCGGCCAAAACAACAGGCGTTAACTTCATTGGTGGTTATTCGGCTTTGGTACATAAGGGCATGACCCACGGCGACAGAATCCTGATTGCATCTATCCCCGAGGCGCTGGCTGTTACCGAGCGTGTGTGCTCCAGTGTGAATGTGGGCACGACTCGCGCCGGCATCAATATGGATGCCGTGGCAGAGATGGGCAGAATCATTAAACAAACGGCCGAAAGAACGGCCAATAGCGGCGGTTTTGGCTGTGCTAAGCTCGTTGTTTTTTGCAACGCGGTTGAGGATAACCCTTTTATGGCAGGTGCATTTTGCGGGGTTGGAGAGCCGGATGCGGTGATTAATGTGGGCGTTTCCGGCCCCGGCGTTGTCAAGTGTGCCTTAGAGCAGGTGAAGGGAGCTGATTTTGGCGTTGTGGCCGAAACGGTTAAAAAGACGGCCTTTAAAATCACGCGTATGGGTCAGCTTGTGGCGCAAGAAGCCTCACGCCGTTTGGGCGTTCCTTTTGGCATTGTGGATTTGTCTCTCGCGCCCACGCCGGCTGTGGGTGATAGTGTGGCTTATATTTTAGAGGAAATGGGTTTGGAAAAGTGCGGCACCCATGGCACAACAGCGGCTCTCGCGCTTTTAAATGATGCTGTTAAAAAGGGCGGCGTTATGGCAAGTTCATATGTAGGCGGTCTTTCAGGTGCCTTCATCCCCGTGAGTGAGGATGCGGGCATGATAGCGGCGGCAGAGTGCGGTGCGCTTTCTTTGGATAAGCTTGAGGCCATGACCTGTGTGTGCTCTGTGGGTCTTGATATGATTTGCGTGCCGGGTGACACATCGGCGGCCACCATCTCGGCTATTATTGCTGATGAGGCAGCCATCGGCATGGTGAATAACAAAACAACGGCCGTGCGTATTATTCCTGCGCCCGGGACTGTAGTGGGCGATACGGTTGAATTCGGCGGTCTTTTGGGTACCGGCCCCGTGATGCCGGTGAATCCGCATAAAAGCGATGATTTTATTGCGCGCGGAGGTCGTATTCCGGCGCCGATACATAGTTTGCGAAACTAATCAAAAGGGGATGTAAAAAAGTCCTGAACGCAAAAGGCAAGAAAATCTGATTTAATCGGTCATCTGAAACAGTTAGGTTTCACCGGAGTTGTTGAAAAATCTCAAAATTTGAGATTTTTCCAGAATTAAGCCTTTTGCTATGAACAAACCTCACCTCTCGGCGTACCATTGTACGCCTTCGGGTAACCCCTGCGGGTTCGGTTTGCCCATTCAGAATCGTTTTTTCCTATCCCCTGTATCTAAATATGAAAGAGGCTGTACAATAACTTAAAGTTATTGTACAGCCTCTTTTTAGTCTTTATTTAGATAATATTTATCATAATATTTTTTGGAATCTATGTTAAGCATGTGAAAGATCCACTTTTTAAATCTGTTTTTATCAGGTCGCCAATCAAACTGCCAGAAACATTTTAAATAATAATCGCATTCATCGCAGCAACACTCATAGGGTGGGTGCAGACCGTTACCCAAACATCTTTTGCCTTGGTTTGAAGGTGTGAGCGGCGTGCCGGTGACATCCATAATTTTTTTACGCATATCTTTCTCCTTGCATTAAAAAAGCACATCCCGAAGGATGTGCCGAAAAAGTGCTTCCCCTCGGTTTCGTTACCACACTACACCGACGCATATTTATTCGCACACGAAAAATACAGAGAAAACACCTTTTACCAAAGTGTTTTTTCCGTGTGCTAATATGATTATGCGTCAATTATTCAAATGTAGTGTGGTATGTTGCTATTTTACCACATTAAAACCAAAATGTAAAGTCAATGATGAAGATATAAAATTTTTTACAAAAATAAAGCCTCCCTTGCGTCGCGTGCCCTTCGGGTAAAAGGGAGGCGGTGGGGGATTGTCTTTCTATGAAACACAAGTACAACCCCTCAGTCAGCTTTGCTGACAGCTCCCCTTGCACGGGGGAGACTTTCGCTACGGAGAAAACTGTGCAGACCTAAAAGCTTTTTTATATTACTCTGCTTTTGCATATGCCACAAGCTCTGAAATGGCCGTTCTGTCGGTGAAATCGCCGTCAGCATCGCAAAGCTCTATGAGCATTTTTTCCATTTCGTTTGGATTCTCTTTTGCGGCCATAATTTTCTTGAGCGCTTTAATAGCCGCCCTATGCGGCAAAGACAGCTCGCTGAGAATCATTTTGCCCAAAAAGTGATAGGTTTTAATTGCGGGCAACATGTGCGGCTTGAAGTTCTTTTCAAGCACCAGCGTGTCGTAATATTCATGACAATCCGGTGGTGTTAAACCGGTTGAAAACACGATAATTTTTTTATCCTTCAGACATTCAAAGTTTTTTGTAATCAGGCTGATGCCGGCAATCATCTCGGCATAGAGACCGCCCCCGTAGATGATTGTGTCGTAGGCATCTAAATCTGTGGCCTTGACCTTTTTGGCATCAACGACCGGGCAACTGAGTTCTTCAGCTATCCATTCGGCATAGGCCTTTGTCGAACCGTATTTGGATTTATAAATGACAATTGCGTTCATGAGCGACTCCTTTATGATGATTTTTACTGTGAATATTCTGTTTGAGATAGTAGTACAACACACTCCACATGGCTCGTATTCGGGAACATATCAGCAGGAATAGCCTTTTGCAGCGTATAACCGCCGTCTGCCAGGATTTTTGCATCGCGGGCAAGGGTAGCCGGATTGCAGGAAACATATACAATTTTTTCGGGATTCATTTCTAAAATAGCGGCAAGAGCTTCAGGCTCAGCGCCCTTGCGGGGCGGGTCGAGAATGATGACGGAGGGCTTATCGGCGCGCGCGGCAAGCTGCGGTGCAACTTCTTCTGCCTTGCCGACAATGAATTCTGCATTGGTGATGCCGTTACGCTTTGCGTTTTCGTTGGCATCCTCTATCGCTTGGGGAACAACTTCAACGCCGATTACGCGGGCACAAGAGCCTGCTGCAAACAGAGAAATTGTGCCAATGCCGCAATATAAATCAAGAACGGTTTCCTTCCCTGTGAGATTGGCCAGGGAAAGAGCGGTTTCATACAGATTTTTAGTTTGCAGAGGGTTAATCTGATAAAAACTGTGGGGCGAAATGTGAAAGCGCAGGTTACCCAAGGTATCCACAATGTAGTTACGACCGTAGAGCACAATGTTTTTCTTGCCCAAAAGCAGGTTGTTGGGCTCTTTGTGAATGTTTAGGATAATACTTTTTAATTCGTAGCCACAGGGCACAGCCAGCAGGCGTTCTACCAGTTTTTCAGCATCGGGCAGTTTAGATTTTGTGGCGGTCAGCACCACCATCGCCTCTTTTGTTCCTTCGGCCAATCGCACGAATACGCGCCGGGCAAAGCCGCGGTGTGTGTGCTCGTTATATACAGAGAGGTTTGTTTCGTTTAAAAAAGAGATGATTTCCCTAAGCCATAAAGAAGCGGCACGGTCGCCCTGCTTGCAGTCAGAAAGGGGTACAAGCTGATGACTGCCGGGTGCGTAAAATCCGCCGATTGCGCGACCTTTCTTATCGCTGTCTAAGGGGAAAACCATTTTGTTGCGATAACGCTCTGTTTTAGGCGCCGGCAGGGTTTCTTCTACTTTGACATCGGAAAATCCGCCGATGCGCTCTAAGGCATCACGCACAATTTTTTGCTTGATGGCCAGTTGTTCTTCGTAGCTGATGTGGGCAAAGTCACACCCACCACACAGGCCGGCCTGTTCGCAAAAACCGTCGCGGCGATGAGGGGCGGGCTCCAGCACAGAGCGCAGAGTAGCATACGCGCAGCCGGATTTGATTCTGGTGATTTTGGCTTCAACCAATTCACCACGGCAGGTTTGCGGTACAAAAACGGCCATGCCGTCATAACGGCCGACGCCGCTGCCGCCGGTGGCTACATCGGTAATGGTGAGTTTTATGTTCTGTCCGATTTCCATATCCGGCTCCTTTCTTTGTTGTGCCTGACACAACAAGAGTTTTCGAGTGTTTTATTCTTCGCCTTCTGCGTTTTGCATCTTTTGCACTTCGCAATAGATAGCACATTCCACGCGCTTTTTCATTAGCGCGCAGGAAAGGGGTAAGGGAGAGTTGATGTCGCCGCCATACTGAACGGCATTCGCGGCACAGCCGCCGCTGCAATAGAATTTTGCAAAGCAATCCTGACAGGCAGGTTTTGTATAGACGTTGGAATTGCGGAATATGCGGCTGACTTCTTCCTTCAGGCCCGGGGTGCTGACATTACCTAACTTTTTCGTTTCGTCGCCCACAAACTGATGGCAGGGGTAAATATCGCCATTGGGGGCAACAGCTACATATTCATGACCCGCTCCGCAGCCGGAAAGACGTTTTAAGATGCAGGGTCCGCCGGTTAAGTCGACCATGAAGTGGAAGAACTGGAAGCCACGGCCTTCTTTTTTACGCTGCACATATTCTGCGGCCAGCTCTTCATACTGCTTGAATAAAACAGGTAGGTCCTCTTCCTTTAGCATGTAGGGGGCTTCTGCTTCTGCGACAACAGGCTCAACAGAGATTTGCTTAAAGCCTAAATCGGCCAGGTGCAACACATCTTCTTTAAAATCGAGATTCTCGCGGGTGAAGGTGCCGCGCACATAGTAGTTATCCTGATTGCGTGAATCGGCAATGTCGATAAACTTATTGATAATCGAGTCGTAAGAGCCTGTGCCGTCGATGCGGATACGCATTTTATCATTGACTTCTTTGCGACCGTCGATGCTCAAAACGATGTTATCCATCTCGGCATTGATAAACTGTTTTTTATCCTCATCAAGCAAGATGCCGTTGGTGGTAATGGTAAAGCGGAAATGTTTGCCGCTTTCTTTTTCAAGGCTGCGTGCGTAGCGAACAATTTCTTTAACAACCTCAAAGTTGAGCAGGGGCTCACCGCCGAAAAAGTCTACTTCCAGATTCTTTCTGTGCCCAGAGCTTTGAATCAGGTAGTCAATCGCCTGTTTACCCACTTCGGCGCTCATCAGGCCGCGGGGACCTTCGTAGCTGCCCGTTTCAGCAAAACAATAGCGGCAACGCAGGTTGCAGTCGTGGGCTATATGCAAGCACATAGCCTTAACGACCGAGTCGTTGCGGGGATGCTTTGCAATTTCAGCATAAGGGTCTCGGGCGTATAACACGCCTTCCTCAGCCAGGTCGAAAAGCTCTGCCCAGGCTTCTTGCAAGTCTTCCTTGGTATATTGCGGAAGTTGTTCACCAATAGAAGCAGGTAGCGTTTTATCTGTGGGCTTTTGGTAGCCGGAAGCCTGCAAAATTGCATGGGTTATTTCATCAATAACGGAAACGGCACCGCTGTTTGCATCAAGCACAATGCTGGTGCCGTTGATTGTAAAACTATGTACCATGTTTGATTCCTTTCCCTCCCGTTGTGGCGGAGGCTTTATGTTTTGTGTTTATGCCATAACAAAAAAACAAGGCCGGCATAAACCGGCCCTGCTTTTGTATGCGTAAGCCGTGTTTAGGCTCTTTCGCACTTCTGGTTGGCAACGGTGCAAGAAGTTTTGCAAGCAGACTGACAAGAGGTCTGGCATTCACCGCAACCGCCTTTTTTTGCACTTTCTTTTAAGGTGCCTTTGGTCACAACTTTAATGTGTTTCATGGTAAATCCTCCTTAGTAACGTTTTTTGCCGGTGGATAAGTTAATCCCCAGAATTCCGCCAAACGCACCGGCAAGTATACCGATGACCGACAGAATCAATATGTACAAATTCACATATATGCCGCTTGCCGGTATAAACGACAAGACATATAACAATACTGCATAGGCAAGACCTGCCAAAGCGCCGGATAAAAATCCTTTACTGCCGGCGTTTCGCGCGGCTGCCATTCCGGTAACCAATGCGCTGATAACCGCTGTTATGACAGATAAGAAGGGGATGAGACCCTCTGAAAGGCCTGTGTACGTTAACAAGAGGGCGAACAGAAGAAATAAAATAAGTGAACACCCTAATCCTAACAGAGATGGCCTGACATATTGCTGCCAGAAACGGTTGCCTGCCGTTAGTTCTTTAACCGGTTTATTTGTTTTGCGCATCATATTCATTCCTCCGGTGATTTAATCGCTATTACACCCTATGCAGAGGAAAGAACATTTATGCCGCAATCAATTAGTCAGAAATAACTTTTTCAACGCTTCTGATTGCCCAACGTTCCATTTCGATGCATTGTTTTTCGGTTTTGGTGCCGGTTTCAACCATCACTTTTTCGTCTTTAATCTTAGAAATGGTGCCAACGATGCCGCCGATGGTTGTAATTTTATCGCCAACCTTTAAAGCTGCGAGCATAGCCTTATTTTCTTTTTCTTTCTTCTTCTGAGGTCTGATTAACATGAAATAAAAAAGAGCAATCATAACAACAAAAGAAAGAATTAAGCTAATGGGACTGCCGCCCTGAGCCGCTGCCGCACCTGCTGTCGCAGCAGGTTCTGCAAATACTCGTAACATAATAAAAACCTCCGTACTTTATCTGTAATTTATCAGGCAAAATTATCCTATTATTATATATTATACATTCTTTTGAAATATTTATCAATACATTTTTATGCTCTTTGTAAAATACAATCGATAAGATGTATATTAGTCATTAAACAGCATAGCTGTGCGTACTTTTTGCGGATTAACGCCCAGCGCCTCGGCCAGGGAAAATGCAAAAGCAGGGGCTGTGGCAACTCCGCGTGAGGTCACGATGTGGCCGTCGCAAACCACCGGCTCAGAGAGTGCCTTTGCACCGATGAGTTCTTCTTCAAAACCGGGGTAGCAGGTTGCTTTGCGACCTTTTAAGATACCGAAAGCACCTAACACCTTGGGCGCTGCGCAAATGGCGCCGATCACTCTTTTTTCGCGGTTGGCATTTGTTAAAATCTCCCGCAGGGACGCGCAGTTTTGCAGATTGTCGGCACCGGGCAGGCCGCCGGGCAGAACGAAAGCAGTAGCCTTTTGCGTATCGACCTCGGTTAAGATGCAATCGGCAACGACTGGAATGCTGTGAGAACCGGTGACCGTTTTTTCATCCGTGATGGAAACCATTTGCACGCAGATACCGCAGCGACGCAAAAAGTCAACCACGCAAAGAGCCTCAATTTCTTCAAAGCCATTAGCTAAAAATACATAAACCATGTTAAGTTCTCCTTTTGTTTGACATTTTAAGATAGCTATATTATACTCATTTTGGGATACTTTTTCAAGAGAAATTCAAAAAGGGCGAAAAAACAGCAGGATCAAAACATCTGACAGGGAGGTAGTCACATGGCTACAAGCATTTATATAGCTGACGGACGCTATCATGAATTGATTTGCTCGCATTATGGCAAGGGGCGCATCATCCTGCCTTCTGTGTGTTGCAAGGCGCTTGCAGAGCCGGTTAGCTATCATCCCGATATGGTTTTGTTTCCGGCAGGTCGCGGAATGGTTATTTGTGCACCGGAGGTTTTTGAGGCGTATAAAACTCTGCTGTCGCCTTTTGGCGTACGATTGGTACAAGGGAAAACCCCTTTGCAAAGTTGCTACCCGCAGGATGTTGCATATAATGTATTATGCATGGAGACTGAAGCCTTTGCCTTGTGGGAGCATACGGACCCCTGCATTGTGCAGCGCTTAGACGAGCAAAACATCCGCAGAATCCGCGTTAGGCAGGGCTATGCCCGCTGTTCTTCTTTGGCTTTTGGCAGGCATCTAATTTCATCTGACCCTTCCTTGCTGCGTGCGGCGGAAGAAGGCGGGTATACGGCGCTTACAATAGCGCCGGGGCACATCCGGTTGCCCGGCTATTCCTATGGCTTTATCGGCGGTGCCTCAGGCGTTTTTGAACAAGGGCAGATTGGCTTTGCGGGTGATCTTTCTGACCATCCTGATGGGGAAGAGATACGCCGCTTTATTGGGCGGCAAGGCTTTAGCGTGCAGGAAATTTTGGGGTATCCGCTAACAGATGTTGGAACAATTCTGCGTATAGACCTGTAAAAAAATGTACATAATGAGCCATAAGGCTATGTCTGTGCAATATATGCAAATGATATCATGCGCCTTCGACGGACAGCGTACCGTTGGAGGCGTATTTTGTACAGAAACTTAATTGGATTTCCGGAAGGAGTGAACCCCTTGTTTGACCAGATTACACTGGGCGTATCGGGAGACACAAACCTGATTAAAACCAGATTGTATAACCACCCCGAGTGTGCCTTTCCGATTTCGGTTGCCAAAGATGATACTGAGTTGCCGGTGACCTATATCAGCTTTGAGCCGGCGGGAGATATGCGCACCCTGGACTGCTATCTGCACGTGGTGGCAGAATATATTATGGAGCGCTATGAAACAAAACTATTGCGCCGTATTTTAGAGGAAAACCACAAAGACCTCAGCCTGTTGCAAAAAAGAGAGGTGTTAAAAAGCGTGCCGCTTTATACGGATGATGTGATAATGGGGTATCATGCGAGAAAGCAGATGATTTTGCTGAGCCTGTATGATTATTTTAAGGAAGACAGCCTGATGCATTTAGATGGTTTTGTGTCCTTTCGCCTCAAGGACTATGAGGCGCTTTTAGAGCAACTGGCAGAACGTATGGTGGAGGATTGTTTAACGCGCAAGGAATATGAAGAATTTATCGAGCTTTTGCAGTATTTTGTCAACATGCAGGAAAGCCGCCCCAAATGCGTGCACATCTGTGTGCATCCCTGTGGTGGATACGCCATTTATGACGCAGAAGAAAAGGACATCACGGCTAAAAGTTTTCAAGAGTTTGTGGATGAGGAAGCCCTTTTGACAGAAGAAATGTATGATGATTTGCTCATCAGCATTCTCATCACGCTGGCGCCGGAGAAGGTTGTGGTGCACAATGGGTCGGCAATTCGAAATAAAGAACTTTTTAACACAGTGGAGCGGGTGTTTGAAGGGCATGTGACTCTTTGCCCCGGCTGTCACCTGTGCACATAAGGGGAGAGGGCCGCGACAAAAAAGTCGCGGCCCTCGGGGGGATTATTATGAAATTAAAGAGATATAGCTCTCTGTCGGATTTTTCCTCCGACATTTTTTATTATATACCCAATTTATTACCGGACTATGAATAAATTTTTAATTATTTTAAAATCTGCAAAAAACCGGTAGCAGGGGGCTAAAACGTGGTTTGTTATTAATTTCCAAAGAATTCTGCAAAAAAAGTTTTGAATTTAACAAAATTTTATCAAAGTTTTCCTTGCAACTTTTGGAAAAATACACTATAATAAAAGGGTATATAAAATAAAGAGGTGAATGGCATGAGTTTAAAGACAGTTGAAGACATTTGCGTAAAAAGCAAAAAAGTTTTGGTGCGTTGCGATTTTAACGTGCCGATGGATGATGCAGGTAACATCACGAACGACAATCGTATCGTAGGTGCGTTGCCGACCATTCAATATTTAATCGAACAGGGTGCTAAGGTTATCCTGTGCTCTCACATGGGTCGTCCCAAGGGTGAATTTAATATGAAATATAGCCTGGCTCCCGTGGCAAAACGATTGGGTGAGCTTTTGGGCAAAGAAGTTAAAATGGCCGCTGATGTTGTTGGCGAAAGTGCTAAGGCATTAACCGCGGACATGGCAGACGGCGAAATTGTATTGCTTGAAAACGTTCGTTTCCATGCTGAAGAAACCAAAAACGTTCCCGAATTTTCTGAAAAGCTCGCAGCTTTAGCTGAAATTTTCGTAAACGATGCATTTGGTACTGCACACAGAGCACATTGCTCCACAGCAGGTGTGGCTGACTATCTGCCCGCCGTTGCAGGTTATCTGATTCAGAAGGAAATCAAAATCATGGGTGGCGCTCTGGAAAATCCCCAGCGTCCGTTTGTTGCTATTTTAGGTGGCGCTAAGGTTAAAGATAAAATCGGTGTTATCAACAACCTGTTAAACAAGGTTGACACCATCATCATCGGTGGCGGCATGGCCTACACCTTCAGCAAGGCTATGGGCGGCAACATTGGTAACTCCTTAGTTGATGAAGAACGCTTAGACTATGCACGCGAAGTGCTTGAACTGGCAAAAGAAAAAGGTGTTAACATTATGCTGCCTACTGATA
Organism: Oscillospiraceae bacterium; assembly: GCA_015068555.1. GTDB lineage: Bacteria > Bacillota > Clostridia > UBA1381 > UBA9506 > UMGS755. The sequence goes on from SVKI01000005.1 coordinate 19,470, forward strand.
ACGTAGCAGCTGATGATTTTGCTAACGATGCAAATCAGAAGGTTTGCAGCGCTATGGACATTCCCGATGGCTGGCAGGGTCTTGACATCGGTCCTGAAACCGTTAAGGCGTTTTCTGATGTAATCAAAAACGCAAAAACTGTTATCTGGAACGGTCCTATGGGCGTATTTGAATTCGAAAACTTTGCAAAGGGTACCATTGCTGTAGCAGAAGCTGTAGCAGAAGCTGATGCCATCACCATCATTGGTGGCGGCGACAGTGCGGCTGCTGTAACCAACCTGGGCTTTGCAGATAAGATGACACACATCTCCACAGGTGGCGGCGCCAGCCTTGAATTCTTAGAAGGTATCGAACTGCCCGGCGTTGCTTGCCTGAAGTAAACTACAAAATTGGAGGAATTACACATGAGAACAAAAGTTGCTGCCGGTAACTGGAAGATGAACTTAACTCCCAGTCAGGCAAAAGCATTAATCAGCGAACTGGCTCCGAAGGTAAAAGATGCTGCCAATACAGTCATCGTTTGCCCGACGGCTGCTTGCCTTGCTGCTGCTGTAGAAGCTGCTAAAGGCACCAATATTAAAGTGGGCGCTCAGAACATGTATTTTGAAGATAAGGGTGCCTTCACCGGCGAAATCAGCGCAGATATGCTGCTTGATTTAGGCGTTGAATATGTTATTTTAGGTCATAGTGAACGCCGTCAGTATTTTGCTGAAACGGATGAAACTGTGAACAAAAAAGTTTTAAAAGCTTTTGAAAAGGGCTTAATTCCCATCATTTGCGTGGGTGAAAGCTTAGAACAGCGCGAACAGGGCATCACAGCTGACCTGGTTCGCATGCAGGTAAAAATTGCATTGCTTGGTGTTACGGCAGAACAGGCCAAAACAGCGATCATTGCCTATGAACCCATCTGGGCTATCGGTACCGGTAAAACCGCTACGACCGAACAGGCTGAAGAAGTTTGCAAAACCATTCGTGATTGCGTTTGCGAGCTTTACGGAGCTGAAACAGCAGATTGCATCACCATTCAGTATGGTGGCAGCGTCAATGCTAAAAACAGTGCAGAGTTGTTTGCACAGGCTGACATTGACGGCGGTCTGGTAGGCGGTGCAAGCCTTAAAGCAGAGGATTTCTCTGTGATTGCTAATTCGTAATTTGACTTCGTTGCGTCCGAAGGTGTTATGCGCCTTCGGACAGCTTTGCGAAAGGAGCTATTGGGTATCATTATGAAAAAACCCTTATTATTATGCATTTTAGACGGCTATGGCGTGAACGCTTCGTCTGAAGGAAATGCAATTCAATCCGCAAAAACACCCTATATGGATAAGTTGATGGCAGAAAACCCCTGGACGCAGCTGGATGCCTCGGGCATGGCCGTTGGGTTGCCGGAAGGCCAGATGGGTAACTCTGAAGTGGGCCACACCAACATCGGTGCCGGTCGCATTGTGTACCAGGAATTAACACGCATCACCAAGTCGATATCGGATGGCGATTTTTATACGAACGAGGCACTTTTGGGTGCTGTTCAGAACTGCAAGGAAAAGAATTCGGCTTTGCATATCATGGGTCTTTTATCTGATGGCGGTGTGCACAGTCATAATTCTCACATATACGCACTTGTGCGCCTTGCTAAGCGTGAAGGCTTATCCAAGGTGTATCTCCACTGCTTCTTAGACGGCCGTGATGTGCCGCCGGCATCGGGCAAGGATTATGTTGTTGCCCTGTCGGAAGAATTAGAGGCCATCGGTTGCGGTAAAATTGCAACTGTGATGGGTCGCTACTATGCAATGGATCGTGACAACCGTTGGGAACGCGTTTCCAAAGCCTATGAAGCGATGGTGCTGGGCATCGGCGAAAGACAGGAGGATGCGGCCGCTGCGGTTCAGCGCTCCTATGACGGCGATGTGACCGATGAATTTGTGGTTCCCGTTGTGGTAACCGAGAACGATGCACCGGTTGCAACCATTCAGGAAGGTGACAGCGTTATTTTTGCTAACTTCCGTCCTGATCGTGCCCGTGAAATTACACGCGTACTGGTTGACAGTGAGTTTGATGGTTTTAAAAGAGAATATCAGCCCCTTTACTATGTGTGCATGACGCAGTATGATAAAACCATGCCTAATGTTCAGGTGGCCTTTAAACCGCAGACCTTAGATAACACCCTGGGTGAATATTTGGCTAAAAACGGACTCACTCAGCTTCGTATAGCAGAAACTGAAAAGTATGCACACGTTACATTTTTCTTTAACGGCGGTGTGGAAGCCGCATCTTCCGGTGAGGACAGAGCGCTGATTGCTTCGCCTAAAGTTGCAACATATGATTTAAAGCCCGAAATGAGTGCCTATGAGGTAACGGAAGAAGCCTTAAAGCGCATTGAATCGGATGCGTATGATGTTATCATTTTAAACTTTGCTAACTGCGATATGGTAGGTCACACAGGTGTGTTTGATGCTGCTGTACAGGCTGTTGAAGCCGTGGACGAATGTCTCGGCAAGGTAACCGAGGCCGTTTTATCCCGTGGTGGTGTGGCCCTTGTTACAGCGGACCATGGCAATGCTGATCAGATGGTAGATCCCGATAACGGCGAAGCCTTTACCGCGCATACAACCTTCCCGGTGCCCTTTGTGGTTGCCGGTATGGAGTGTGCCTTGCGTGCAGGCGGATGCTTGGCTGATATCGCACCCACCATGCTCAGTATTTTAAATTTACCACAACCCGGTGAAATGACAGGCAAAAGCCTGATTATTCAATAGTTTATAAAATATTTTAAACAGGAGGAAAATACCATGAAACAATACATTGAAATTATCGATGTAATTGCAAGAGAAATTTTAGACTCAAGAGGCAACCCAACCGTTGAGGTTGAGGTGTACACAGAAGATGGCTATGTTGGCCGCGCTGCTGTTCCTTCCGGTGCTTCCACCGGTGCCTTCGAAGCTGTTGAGCTTCGTGATGGCGACAAGAGCAAATACCTGGGCAAGGGCGTTTGCAAGGCTGTAGAAAACGTAAATACCGAAATCGCTGAAGCTGTTATCGGCATGAACGTTTTAGATCAGGTTGCTATCGACCGTGCTATGATCGAACTCGACGGTACACCCAATAAGGGTCGTCTGGGTGCTAACGCTATCTTAGGCGTATCCTTGGCTTGTGCTAAGGCTGCTGCTGAATGCTTAGGCGTTAGCCTGTACAACTACATTGGCGGCTGCAACGCTAAAACCTTCCCCGTTCCGATGATGAACATCATCAACGGTGGTAAGCATGCTGACAACAGCGTAAACATTCAGGAATTTATGATTATGCCTGTTGGTGCTACTTCCTTCCGTGAAGCTTTAAGATGGTGTGCAGAAGTGTTCCACAACTTAAAGAGCGTATTAAAAGGCAAGGGTTACAGCACAGCTGTTGGTGACGAAGGCGGCTTTGCTCCTAACTTAAAGAGCGATGAAGAAGCTATCCAGGTTATCGTTGAAGCTGTTGAAAAAGCAGGCTTTAAACCCGGTGATGACTTCAGAATTGCCATCGATGCTGCTGCAACTGAAATGTTTGAAGAAGCTAAGAAGATTGGTAAAGATGGCTACTACTTCTGGAAGACCGATATCTTCATGACCCGTGACGAAATCGTGGCTTACTGGGAAGACCTGGCTGCTAAATACCCCATCATTTCGTTAGAAGACGGCGTAGCCGAAGAAGACTGGGATGCATGGAAGATCCTGACCGACAAGCTGGGCGACAAGATTCAGCTGGTTGGTGACGACCTGTTTGTTACCAACACCGAACGCTTAAAGAAGGGTATTGAGCTGGGCGTTGCTAACTCCATCCTGATTAAGGTTAACCAGATTGGTACTTTAACCGAAACCTTAGAAGCTATTGAAATGGCTAACCGTGCCGGTTACACCGCTGTAACCTCTCACAGAAGCGGCGAAACAGAAGATGCTACCATCGCTGATATCGCTGTTGCTACAAACTCCGGTCAGATTAAAACCGGTGCACCTTCGAGAACTGACCGTGTGGCTAAATACAACCAGCTGCTCAGAATCGAAGAAGAACTGGGCGACATTGCATACTATCCCGGTATCAATGCTTGGTTTAACCTGAAAAACAAATAAGATATTTGTTAAAAGACCGCAGATTTTTCTGCGGTCTTTTTTTTATGTAACGAAAACCATTTTGTTTTAAGAAGTTCTTGACTAAATTTCATTTTTTTATTACAATAAAATGAGCTTGTTTATGAAAAGGGAGGCGTTATGATGGCGGTACGGATTAATAATATAAAGCTTTCGCCTGATGCTGACGAAACAGACGTTTTGCAGCAGGCTCTTTTTCGCTTGCATAAAAAAGAAAGCGATGTGCTTTCGTTTCGCATTGCAAGGCAATCGGTCGATGCAAGAAAAAAACAAGTCCATTTTGTGTACGCGGTGGAGCTGACATTAAAAGACGAAAGCCATCTGCCCAATTCGCCGGATATCAGAAGTATTCAAAACGAGGTTGAACCTGAGCAACCGGTGAATCGCTTAAAGGAACGGCCGGTTGTGGTAGGTACGGGGCCTTGCGGTTTGTTTTGCGCCTTAACTTTAGCCCGTGCCGGTGCGGCACCGATCATTTTAGAGCGCGGTGCACAGGTGGAAAAACGCACGAAGCAAGTTGAAGCCTACTGGAAGGGCGACGCGCTTGACCTAAACTCCAATGTACAATTCGGTGAGGGTGGTGCCGGCACCTTTTCAGACGGCAAGCTGACGACGCGGATTCATGACGTGCGTGCGGCATTGGTGTTGCAGGATTTTCATCGCTACGGTGCCAATGCTGATATATTGGTTAAAGCAAAACCCCATATCGGCACGGATGTGCTTCGGGGTGTGATACAAAACATCAGGCAGGAACTGATTCGTTTGGGTTGTGAGTTCCGGTTTGAAACAACCCTTACCGATATAGACGTACAAAACGGCGTATTGCGCGGCGTGCATACATCTGCGGGTGACTATATTCCCTGCAAAAAGCTGGTTTTGGCCATTGGTCACAGTGCCAGAGATACCTATGAAATGTTGCTTAACCGCGGCGTTACGATGACGCAAAAGCCATTTTCTGTTGGGGTCAGAATCGAACATTTGCAGCAGAATATTGACAAAGCGATGTATGGTGATTTTGCCGGCCATCCTAAGCTTGGACCTGCCGAATATCAGCTGTCACACAGGGTAGGCGATGATGCTTGTTATAGCTTTTGCATGTGCCCGGGTGGTTTGGTGGTGGCGGCGGCCTCAGAGGCAAACAGCCTGGTGACAAACGGCATGAGTCATCGTGCGCGCAATGAGCGTAATGCCAATGCGGCCTTGTGTGTGAATGTGGATGAGCGGCATTTTGAAGGCAAACATCCTTTGGCCGGTGTTTATTTTCAGAGAAAACTGGAACAAAAAGCCTTTTCTATGGCAGAAGGTGCAGCGCCCGTGCAAACCGTCGGTAGCCTGCTTTTTGGAGAAAAGAACAAGGCAAGCGGCAGCGTGCAACCCAGTTACACGGGCAAAACAGAGCTTTGCGACCTTTCTCAATTATTCCCCGGTCGTATTATCACAATGCTTCAAACAGGTCTTTTGGGCTTTGACAAAAAAATAGAAGGATTTGCCGCAAAGGATGCACTTTTAACAGCACCGGAGACGCGCACCAGCGCGCCCGTCAGAATGCTGCGCGATGAAAACGGACAGAGTGTTTCGGTTGCCGGTCTGTTTCCGGCAGGAGAAGGCGCAGGCTATGCCGGCGGCATCATGAGTGCGGCGGTGGATGGCATGAAAATTGCAGAATCCATCTTAACACAGGAGGAGTAATGGTAATGAATAACAAACTGGCAACGATTATATTGGTTTTGGTGACGGCGGCCTGGGGCTCGTCGTTCATTTTGATGAAGAATGTGGCGGCAGATGTTTCGGCACTGGCCTTTTTAACCCTGCGTTTTGGGATGGCGGGTCTTATACTCGCGGCCGTGTTTTGGAAAAAGCTGCGCGATTTCAATAAAAAAACAATTCTGCATTCCTTTGTGCTTGGCGCACTGCTATGCGGATACATGGTTTTGCAGGTGTTTGGCCTACGCTTTACATCAGCCTCTAATTCCGGCTTCATCACCAGTACCAGTGTGCTTATGGTTCCCTTTTTATCGGCTTGGTTTTTAAAAAAGAAAGCCAGCAAAAGTAATCTGATTGGTGTGGCGCTGGCTGTTATAGGCTTATTGTTTATCACCGGCGTTCTACATGATTTTACGGCGCTCAACAAAGGTGATTTCTGCACCTTTTTATGTGCCATCTGCGTGGCAATCCACATCATTGCGGCAGACTTATATGTAAAAGAAGATGACGGTCTGCTTTTGGGCATCGGTCAAACATTGGCGGCGGCCGTTTTATCCCTGGGAGCTTGGTTTTTTACAGAGCCCAAGGTGTTCTTCAGCGTGGATTATACGCCAACTTTGATCACTTCTGTCTTGTTAACGGCTGTTTTCTGCACGGCTTTTGCCTTTACCTGTCAGGTGGCTATGCAAAAATATGTAGCGCCTTCACGCGTGGCGGTTATTTTTACGCTGGAGCCAGTGTTTGCTTATATGTATGCTTTGGTGATTCCGGGTCCGGGTGGTCTCACAGAGCCTTTAACTCTGTTTAAAGTAGTGGGTAGTATATTAATTGTGGGCGGAACGATTATTTCAGAAATTGGCCTTGCGGAAAAATTGTTTTCTAAAAGAGAAAAAACCCTGCAGGCTTAAGCCTACAGGGGCCAGTCTGTTAGGGTTTCGCCGGATATCAGATACGCTTTTTCAGCTAATCTTGCCATGGGCGTATCGGAGAGAGAATCCGAATAAAAGGCATCGACGGTTGCGTCAGGGAAAAGCGAACGGAATCGTTTGACCTTTTCCTCACCGTGGCAGTTTTCACCCGTGTGGTGGCCGGTTTTACAATCAATACTGGAAGCAATTAAATGTGTGATGCCTAAGGCATCGCAGGCTGGTTGCAGAAAAAATTCAGGTGAGGCAGAAATAATGACATCGTCTCCTCGTTTTTGCGCCAGGTAGAAGGGTTTTATCTTCCCGATGTTTTGTTGCCAGAAGTCTAAAAGGGTCGTTTCCATATCGGGAATATCCCGAAAGTATTCATAAAAGATTTCCTTCATCTTTGTTTTCGTGATGGTATGGAATACATAGTGTTTTAATAGTGCGATGGCTTGCTTTGGCAACCGTCGCGCTATTTTTTTATGACGACGCAGGCAAAATCGGTAGAAGGCAATGCTGCTGTCGCCGGGGAAGATTGTGTCGTCAAAATCATAAACGTTCATAAGCTCTCCTTGTATGAGGTGGTTTGTAATTTTATTATATAAAATTATAGCGGTATTGTCAATTCTGCCGCACGATGAAAGTGATTTTTACTTGCCAAACATGGCCTTGTGTGGTACAATAGCTATGATAGTTTTACATTGTGCTTAAAGGAGTTTATATAGATATGAAAAAACAGCTGAGTCTTTGCCTTATATTTGTTTTTCTGCTTGCCTCTATAACAGGCTGCGTGATGCCCAAAGGAGAGTTTCATGATTCGATTGCACTTTATATAGGCAGCCATGTGGCCTATGTAAACGGCGAACAGGGCTATATTGATGCGGATAACTATTTTGTTACGCCCTTTGTAGATGAGCAAAACAGAACGCAAATTCCGCTTCGCTATCTGGCAGAATCATTAGGCGGCAGCGTAAAATGGGATGGGAAAGAGCAAACGGCCGAATTTACTTTTTCGGGCAGGGAAACAGAATGCAAATCAATTGTCGTAACGCTGGGCAAAAACACCATGCTGGTTGATGGCAAAGAAATGCCTTTAGATACAGCGGCGACTCATGAGAATGACAGAATTTTGTGCCCCTTCGTGCCATTGCAGAGGCGGTCGGAAGACGAGTTTTTTATGATAACGGTTTGATTCTTATCAATAAGTATGAATTGGTCTATGAAGCAGAGCGAGACAGAGACTTGCTTGACAGCTTGGTGCGAGATAACTTCTCCAACAAGAAAATTGTAGAACTGCCGGGCGCTATGGAGCCTAATGAGGAGAATGTAGAGCCGGCTAAGCACTTTGAAAATGTTGATTATCAGGCTGTGTACAAAACCTTTTATGAAAAACATTTAACACCTGTCGTGGGGAAGAGAAGCGGCATGCTTCCGCAGATTGATCAAAAAAACATGAACTGGCAGGGATATCAGGCAGAGCCGGGGTTTGTGTGTTCCTTGGTTTGTGATATGGACGAAGACGGCATTACAGAGCTTGTGACCGTGCAGGAATATGCGGATGAAGATATAAGCGGTGCTGAAGGCGTTGAGAATACATCTTTACAGGTGAAAATCTACCGCGTGGCAGAAAATCAGATTGTATGTTTAGACAGCGTGGAAATCCGTCAGTTATTGCCTTTGTTTTCGTTTGTTGATGTTACATTTTCAAATCAGAAATTGTTCATCTCAGGTATTGGTGCCTGGGCCGGAGACCCGGGCTATAATAGTCATCATGTGATTTCCTTTGCAGAGAATAAGCTGACGCATGAAACGGTTTCTTCTCTTGATGTGTATACCGTCGGCATGTATGAACAACTGGAAGAAGAAGAAAAACAGGCGGCAGAAGCAACGCTTGCCAGATTGCAAGAATTGGGATTTTCATATAAGGAAGTGGACGATTTAGTGGGCGGCTGTAACCTTTCGGCACAACGATTGGCCTTATATTCATTATTTGGTAAGGAAGGGCGCTTTGCTGAATATTTTAAAGGAACATTTGAGTTACAACAGGGGTTTTTTGATTATACAGTGAATGTACAACCATAACAATTGTGAAAAGGGGCTGTAAAATAACGCATAGTTATTTTACAGCCCCTTTTTTTGATGCAAGAAGAGAAGTATAATTTCCCTGTTCGTGCAAAAAATAGGAATGAAGAAAGAAAAAGGAGGCAAGTATGAAAAAGAAACGAGCATTCATTTTGGTCATGGTTTTTGTTCTGATTGCGTCAGCCGGTGTCGTTCGTTTTCGGAAAGGGCAGGTGGAGTCTGTGTATGCAGCGACGCCCTCCCGGGAGTTGCAGCTTTTGGCGCGTTGTGTTAACGGGGAAGCAAGAGGTGAACCCTATGAAGGACAGGTAGCGGTGGCTGCCGTGATTTTAAACCGTGTGAAGCATCCATCTTTTCCCAACACCATATCCGGTGTGATCTACCAGCCCGGCGCATTCACGGCCACTGTTGATGGGCAGATTCATGTGCCCATTGATTCTGACAGCACGGTTTATAAAGCTTGCCGGGATGCCATGAATGGCTGGGATCCTTCCGGCGGTGCGGTGTATTACTATAATCCTAAAAAAACGACAAATCGCTGGATCTATTCGCGCGAGGTGGTGCGCGTTATTGGAAACCATCGATTTGCCAAATAGAAAGGAGTCGTTATGGAAAATAAAAAAATTCCACGTAAGTATGGGGTGTTATACGGCATAGCGGCAGCACTTTTTTTAGTTGTGTCCATTGCCGGCATTTATCAGTACCAAAAGGCGCAACGCTTAGCGCTGGCTGTGGAAAATCAATATGTGCATGCCTTCACGGAAGTGGCAGACTACATGCGCGACGTGGAAGTTTTGTTAGAAAAAACAACACTCGTATCTGACCCGGGGCAGCTGGCGGTTCTTTCCTCGGAGGTCTATCGACAGGCATCGGGCGCCAAAGCAAATTTGGCGCTTTTACCTGTGGCTGAGCTAAACCTTTCCGGCACCTCTAAATTTTTATCGCACGCCGGAGACTACACGGCCTATCTTGCTTCTAAAGTTTTAGACAGCGGAGAAGTGACGGAGGAGGAGTATAAAAATTTAGAAGCCCTGGCTGACTATGGAAATCAGGTGAACGCACATCTTGAGAAATTGCAGGATAAGCTCTACAGCCAAAGCCTGTCCATTCATACCGCGCGCTCGCTTGTGGCGCACGCAGAGGAGGAAGAGGAACAGAGCTTTTCCGCCGGCATGGAGGAGGCAGAAAAGGTGTTTCAGGACTATCCTTCTTTAATTTATGATGGACCTTTTTCTGAGCATCTTGAAACCACAGAACCTGTGATGATTAAAGACGAATTGCGTATTACACAGGAAGAAGCGCTAAAGCGCGCCAAAGAATTTTTCGGTGATTGGCGCAGTCGCTCCTTAGAGCCGGAAGATGAGGGTAAAGGCAGAATAGATACCTATAATTTCACGACAGGGAACAAGGGGCGGGAAATCAGCATCAGCGTGACCAAGCAAGGCGGAAGGATTTTATATTTTCTGGACAACCGCGATGTATCAGAAGAAAACATCTCCATGGACGAGGCCATTCACTATGCCAATGAGTTTTTAAGTGTGCACGGGTTTGGTGGTATGGAAAGCAGTTATTATGATAGGGAGAACGGGATTGCCACCATTAATTTTGCGGCTGTTCAGGATGGCGTGATTCTTTATTCTGATTTGGTTAAGGTGAAGGTGGCGCTGGATAACGGAGAGATTTTGGGCATGGAAGCGGGTGGCTATATGATGAGCCACACGAAAAGAGAACTGCCCGCCACGCGATTATCGGCAGAAGAGGCAACCGGCAGAATCAACAAAAGATTATCTGTGGATCATGTGCGTCTTGCGCTGATTCCGCTGGAGAGCCGTCGAGAAGTACTTTGCTACGAGTGCCGGGGCACCTATAAGGAACGGGATTTTTTAATCTATGTGAACGCCGAAACAGGGAAGGAAGAAAAAATTCTGATGCTCGTTCATTCGGAAAACGGAATCCTAACTGTGTAATAAAAAAGAAAAGCACCGATTTAATATCGGTGCTTTTTTTGTGGTAGCGGCAAGTGGACTTGAACCACCGACCTAACGGGTATGAACCGTTTGCTCTAGCCAACTGAGCTATACCGCCATAGTCAACGCATAACATTTTACTATAAATAATTATGATTGTCAAGTACTTTTTTAAAAGTAAATCGTTTAAATTTAAATTTATTTAATTCATTGACATCCATTTTCTATTATATTACAATGAAATTAGCCAATTTATTTAATATAGGAGGAATATATAATGGGTAGAATTTGTATCCCTGATTACGAATATCAGGAAAGAATTGCAAAAGCTGCAAAATTAGTTGCAGAAAAAGGCTTGGATGTTATGGTGGTTTGCTCCACAGAGTCTGACTATGCCAATGCCAGATATTTTAGCGGCTTCTGGCCCCTGTTCGAACGTGCAGGTGTTGCCATTGCCGCTAACGGTAAAGCTGCTTTGATGGTTGGTCCGGAGTGCAAAATCTTTGCAGCTGACGTAGCTAAGATGGACAAAATCTTCTGCTTAAAGGAATTCAGGGAATCTGCTGATCCGGCTTATCCCGAACTGCAGCCTGATACCTTCGCTGATGTATTTAAAGCAATCGGTGTTACCGGTGAACACATCAAAATCGGTCTGGGTAGCTATGTTGAATGCACCCTGCCTATCTACGAAGGTTTAAAAGACAGCTTCCCGAAAGCTGAAATCGTTAAATGTAACGAAATCATGGTTGAACTGCGTAAAATCAAGAGCGCTAACGAACTGGCTTGTATTCAGGAAGGTTTCCGTATCGTTGACCTGGCAACTGATGAAGTTATCCGTCAGTTAAAGCCCGGCGTAACCGAACTGCAGATGGTAGGCGTTGCTCAGCGCGTTATTTATGAAGAAGGTGCAGAATATGAAGGTCTGCCCATGTATGTATTCAGTGAAAAATCCACCAGCCATGCCATCAGCCGTTCCGGCTATCGCACCATTAATAAAGGTGACATCGTGCAGCTGAACCTGTCTGCTAAGATTGACGGCTATTCTCCTGCTATTGGTCTGCCTGTTGTTATGGGTAAGTTGGAAGGTGAGAGAAGACAGGTTGTTGAATTCTGTAAGCAGGCTCACGACTGGACAGTTGATCAGCTCAAGGCCGGCGTTATAGCTTCTGATGTTGCTAAAGGCTTCTATAACCTGTATGTTGAAAATGGTTATAAAGATAACTTCGTTTATGGTCCTTGTCATGGTACCGGTATGATCGAAGTGGAAGCTCCCTGGATGGAAACTACCAGTGACTACAAGCTGGAAGAAAATATGACCTTCCAGGTTGACACCTTTATTATGGGTCAGGGCTTCGGTTGCAGATGGGAAATCGGTGCTGCCATCACAAAGGAAGGTTGCCGCAAGATGACTAACTACTTAAACAAGGGCCTCATCGAGCTCGAATTCTAATTGAACCAACAGGGATTGGCGAAAACACCGTTTTCGCCAATCCTTTTACACTTATTTTGTATAAAGGAGAGACGAAGCAATGGAAATTGGAAAGAAAATTTGGGTGTTCCCCGATACTGAAATGCCTCCGGCAGGAGATAGTTTATTAAAAGGTCATGAGTCTGTTATTATCTTGAACATGAATGATGTACCGGCGCATGCTAAAATGACTCTTTATTTTGAAGACAGAGAACCCGTAACCGGAATAGAGGTAACAGTTGAGCCGCGTCGCGTTCGCTGCCTGCGCACCAACAACGAAAACGATTTTGTTGGCTTCACCATTCCGCAGGAAACACAGTATGCAATCTGCTTAGAGTGTGATGTGCCTGTTGTGGCACAGTACGGCAGATTGGATACCCGTCAAGATAATGCCGCTTTCTATACGGTTATGGGTCATTCCTGCTAATGTTCCTCTGCGTGAAAGGAAGGTATAACAATGGAAATGAATATGAGCTTTCCGCGGGAATTAAACCGCGTGAAAGAAGAAAGAATTCCTTTTGTAATTTGTGGTGGTACCGTTGAATATCATGGTGCCCATTGTTCTTATGGTTGTGACACCCTCGTTGCGGAAGGCTTGATTAAAAAATTGGCTGAAAAGAAAGAAATTATGATTGCACCAACAATTTATTATAGCCCTTCAAGCTATGCTGTGGCCGATGAAACAAGCGGTACCGTGCATATTGAAGAAGATGTTTTTGAAGCGTACCTGATGAATATTTTCACCAATATGTTAGAGGCCGGGCTCCGGAACATTTATGTTGTGATTCATCATCAGTTCGAGCAAGAAAACCTAAAACCCATGACGCTTTCCTACATGAAGGCTTCTCAAAGAGCCATTATGAGATATCTGGAAAAGACGCAGGGTCGCGGTTGGTGGGGTAGCGAAAATTACGCTAACTACTATGAAAATTTAGGCGGCGGCGATGATCCGTTCTCCTGGATTAAGGTGATTCCCACCATGAGCACAGAAGTGCAGAACGCAACCGGTTATGACCATGCCGGCAAGTATGAGTGCTCTATCCTCATGGCACTCTATCCCGAGGCTGTTAAACTGGAACGCTTACATGATATTAAGCACTGGTTTGCCGCGAGTGCAGCAGAGGCCTCCACGGAACTGGGTAACGAAATGGTTGAAAAATCATTGGCCTATCTGGAAAAAGCAATTCAATAGCATCATCTAATCAGGGGACTGTGGCAAGTTATTTGCTGCAGTCTCCTTTTGTTTTAACATAAATATCAGCAAATTGTAATAGTTTTGTAAAGTTTATATAGTATAATACAATTGATATACTATAAAATTTATGTTAAAAAAGAAGATATCAAAGAAATACATAACCAATAAAGGAACGGAAGCTTTCTGCTACTACAGCAGACATCTTGTTTAAAAGGAAGTGGTGTGCATGCGTAAGCAACAACACGAAACAGAATCCAAAGAAAAAACAACAAAAACTAAAAAAAGCTTTATTTACAAGGTAAGAAGAGTATTTTTGGTTGCGTGCGTTATACTGGTTTTGTCCTGTGCCATTATAGCCGGTGCGGCTTTAGGTTTTATTGACAACAGCACAGACCTGATTGCGCAGGAAAAAAATCTGGATTTTACCTCTGTAATTTACTCAATTGATCCAAAGACGGGCGAACCCGTGGAATATGACAGGCTATATTCAGAGCAAAATCGAATCTGGGTTGATTTAGACCAAACGCCGGAAATGCTCAAAAAGGCCTTCATAGCCATTGAAGATGAGCGTTTTGAAACGCATCACGGTGTGGACTGGAAGAGAACCTTTGGTGCAACGGTGGGATATATTTTTAAAGGAAACGGCTCTTACGGTGGCTCGACCATTACGCAGCAGCTGATTAAAAATATCACCGGTGATGACAAACGCTCTCCCATTCGAAAAATTCAGGAGATAATCCGCGCCTTAAATCTGGAACAAAAAATGTCAAAAGACGAGATTATCGAAATGTATATGAACACCATTTATCTGGGTCAGGGTTGTCATGGTGTCCAGACAGCCTCTAATGTGTATTACAGCAAGGATGTATCTCAGCTGTCTTTGGCCGAGTGTGCGTCCATTGCCGGCATCACGCAGTATCCAAGTAAGTATGACCCACTTGTTAACTATGATGCGCATAAAGAAAAGCAAGAGGTTGTTTTGGGCAAAATGCTTGAGCTTGAGTTCATTACCCAAGAGGAATATGAAACGGCGATGAAAGAGGAGCTGAAGCTGGTTAAAGGCACGGCCAAAACAGAAAATACAAAAATTCAGTCATATTATGTTGACCAGATTGTTTTAGATGTGATGAATGACCTGATGGAGCAAAAGCACATGTCTGAAAGTGCAGCAACAAAGCTTTTGTTTAAGGGCGGGTTAAAAATATATGCCAATGTTGATCCTAACGTGCAAAGCGCTATGGAAACAGTATTTACCAATAATGCCAACTTCCCCGGTTCCGGCAGTAATGGTCCGCAAGCGGCTATGGTTGTGATGGACCCGTACACCGGTCAGGTGAAGGGTATCGTCGGTGGTCGCGGGCCCAAAACAGGTAACCGTGTTTTAAACCGTGCAACCCAATCACTGCGTCAGCCCGGTTCATCCATCAAGCCCCTGGCTGTTTACGCGCCGGCTATTGAAAAGGGCCTGATTACGCCGGCCAGCATGGTATCGGATACGCCGCTCACGATTGGCAACTGGTCACCAAAAAACTCAGACGGCTCCTTTATGGGTTCCATTACGGCGCGTGTTGCACTTGAAAAATCAAGAAACATTCCGGCGATTCGTATTCTGGATAAATTAACAGTGGACGATTCTTATGATTTTATGACGAAAAAGTTGGGCTTTACCAGTATCGTCAACTCGGAAAAACGTGAAGACGGAAAGACCCATTCTGATAAATATTTAAGCTCTCTGGCTTTAGGTGGTTTGACAGATGGTGTTTCTGTTTTGGAAATGACAGCGGCCTATTCAACTTTTGTTAATGGCGGTATATATACGACACCAACAACATATAGTAAAGTTATCGACTCAAACGGTCGCGTTATTTTAGAAAAAAAAGTAAAAACGCATCGGGCGATGAGTGAAACAACGGCCTATACCATGGCACAGATGCTGAGCGGTGTTGTGAAACAGGGAACGGGTACAAGTGCCAGAATGTCAAACGGTGTGTTCTGTGGCGGTAAAACCGGTACGACAGATAAAGATATCGACCGCTGGTTTGCAGGCATTACGCCGAACTATGCAGGGGTTGTATGGTTTGGTCGGGATATTCCGGCATCCATGTCCGGTTTGGGTAATCCGTGTACAAGCGTCTGGCGCAAGGTTATGGAAAGTATCCATAAAAATGTGACGGCAAAAACAATTATCGAGCCCAAGAATATGACAGAACGTGTCATTTGCCAAAACAGTGGTAAAATCGCAACGACCGACTGTGAAAATGTGAGAACAGAATTCTTTAAAACAGGCACGCAGCCCTATGGCTTCTGTTCATCTCATATAGAAAAAATTGAAAGCGATATCAGCAATGAAATTGAAAACGAAGAGCAGGGTCTCAATGAATCAGAACCGGGCGTAGGGACCAAGAACCCGCCGGCCGAAGGTGAGGTGATTACGCCTGACACAAACTCCGGTTCATCCAACGATGAAACCGGAACAGAGAATGGCACAACCCCCGGTAATAGCGGGAATGAAGGAGATTCTACGGATATCGGCTCGCAAGGAATCACCAATCCACCGGCACAGGAATCTGATGGATACTGGTGGAGCGGTGACCAATAAGGAAGCGTAGTAATAAATAGCAGAAAGGATGTCTTGCATGAACGATTATAAGGCGCTCTATGAAATATGGTGTGAAAAAGCTGACGCAGAAACGCGCGGGGAACTTTTGGAGATTGGCGAGAATGAAAATGAAATCAAGGAACGTTTTTATAAAAATTTAGAGTTCGGCACAG
The DNA here is from genome assembly GCA_015068555.1 of Oscillospiraceae bacterium. Taxonomy (GTDB): domain Bacteria; phylum Bacillota; class Clostridia; order UBA1381; family UBA9506; genus UMGS755. Next base: position 35,687 of record SVKI01000005.1, read on the forward strand.
CCGGCTTGCGTGGTATTTTGGGTGCCGGCACAAATCGTATGAATGTATACACCGTTCGTCAGGCAACGCAAGGTTTGGCAGACTGTTTGCTTAAAAAGGGAGCAGAAATAGCAAAACGAGGTGTTGCAATTTCCTATGACTGTCGCCATTTTTCTGAGGTGTTTGCGCGTGAATCAGCTTGTGTTTTGGCTGCTAACGGTATCCCTGTATGGTTATATGCAGAGATGGAACCAACACCGGCACTTTCTTTTGCTGTGCGGCATTTAAAAACGGCGGCCGGCATTATGATTACGGCCAGCCACAATCCGGCTAACTATAACGGTTACAAGGTATATGGCGATGACGGCGCCCAAATGAATGTGGAAGATTCAGAGACCGTTTTGTCGTTTATCAGTAAAACGGATATGTTTTCCGGCGTCCGCACGATGAATGTAGAAGAGGCTAAAGAAAAAGGCCTTTTGACCATGATTGACGAAGATGTCTTAGTTCCGTATCTCACCGCGGTGAAGCATTGCGTATTAGATAAGAATCTGGTGGAAAACGCAGCGAAAAATCTGTGCATTGTGTATACGCCGTTTCACGGCACAGGCTATAAGCCGGTGATGCGTGCCCTAAAAGAAGTGGGCTATACGCAGGTGTTCCCCGTGCCGGAACAGGCCATTAAAGATCCTGATTTTTCAACGGTCGCATCACCGAATCCTGAGGATCCGGCAGGCTTTAAGATGGCGATTGAGTTGGCCAAAGAAAAAGATGCCGATGTGATCATCGGTACTGATCCGGATTCTGACAGAATCGGCGTACTTTGTAAAACAAAGGAAGGCTACCGCGTGTTAAATGGTAACCAAACCGGTGTTTTGTTAATGGAATATGTATTAAAGCAAAAGAAAAAAAGTGGGCTCCTTCCGCAAGACTATGTAGTCAGCACGGTTGTATCTACCAAAATGGTCGAGTCGATTGCCAAGGCTTACGGCGTCAAGCTCTACGAGGTATATACCGGTTTTAAATTTATTGCCGGCGTGATTAAGGAGCACGAAATACATCCTGATGGTGGCCGTTATCTGTTTGGTTTTGAAGAAAGCTTTGGCTATCTGCCGGGCAGCTATGCGCGTGATAAGGATGCTGTTGCAACGGCGCTTTTGGTTTGCGAAGCGGCAACCTATTATAAAGAGAATGGTATGACTATAGCCGATGCGCTGGATGAATTATATGCAAAATACGGTAACTTTTTAGAATATACTGGGTCTGTTTATATGAAAGGAATTGACGGCATGGAGAGAATGAAGGCGCTGCTTAGTTCGGTGGCAGAGAAGCCGTTCCGGTCGGTTGGTGAATTCCCTGTTCTTGCCTTTAGAAATTACAACGAAGGTATCCGGTATGATTATGAAACCGGTGAGAAAGAAGCCATTTGCATGCCTCCCTCCAATGTGCTATATTTTGAGCTAGAAAATAAAGGTTTCTTTATTTTAAGGCCTTCTGGCACAGAGCCGAAGATTAAATTATATTTCTCTGTCTGCGGTCAGGATGCAGAAGACAGCCAAGAGAAGCTGGAATCCCTACGAAAGGCTGCCGAAGAGCTTTTGGCGTAAGCGGATATAAAAACAGCGGTACGGATTATATCCGTACCGCTGTTTTTATATCTATATGCGTGTATCTTTACGCGTCTTTTTTGGTCTTGCCCATCAGACGGCACAAAAGCCAAACGCTGAGGTAAATAGCACCCATCACAATGAAAACGCCCAAAAGACCCAAGCCGCAAATGGGGAGAGTTTTTAAAAATGCATCAAAATGAATCATACTATATTCCATACCTTTCTGCCTGCTATATCATAAAGCGGTGAAGTCGCAGGCGAATAAGCACCGCCCAAACGGTTAAATTAAATTCAGAAGTAAACCGCCGACAATAACAGAGGCAATCTGACCGGCCACGTTGGCACCGGCTGCATGCATCAGCAGGAAGTTTTGCGGGTCTTCTTTAAGGCCCATCTGATGCACCACGCGTGCCGACATGGGGAAGGCAGAAATACCGGCTGCACCAACCATGGGGTTAATTTTCTTTTTGGTAAACAGGTTGATGAATTTAGCCAGTAATACGCCGCCTGCTGTGTCAAAAATAAATGCCACAAGACCCAAGGCCATAATGATTAAGGTTTCCTTGGTTAAGAACAGGTCGGCCTGCATTTTTGTTGCAATGGTAAGACCCAAAAGTAAGGTAATAAGATTTGCCAAAACATTTTGAGCGCTTTCCGATAAGATGCGCAAAACACCGCATTCACGCAAAAGATTACCAAACATTAAAAAGCCAACCAGCGAAACCGAGCGCGGTGCAACCAGACCGGCGATAATGGTAATCACAATGGGGAACAGGATCTTTACCACCGGAGAAACGGCATTTTTTCCATAGTCCATGCGAATCATGCGCTCTTTTTTTGTCGTGAGAGATTTGATAACGACGGGTTGGATAATAGGCACTAACGCCATGTAGGAGTAGGCCGCAACGATGATAGCACCCAGGTAGTTCGATTTTAAGAAGTTGGCTACGAAAATAGCGGTAGGACCATCGGCTGCGCCGATGATACCAATCGAAACCGCGTCGTTAATTTCAAAACCGAACAAAGCAGCCATGCTGAAGGTGAAGAAAATACCAAACTGCGCTGCCGCACCAAAGAACAAAAGCTTAGGATTGGTGAGGAGCGGCGTAAAGTCAATCATAGCACCAATACCAATAAATAAAAGAAGCGGGAACAATTCGTTGGCAATACCGGCGCCAAACAAAATATCAATAGCACCCTCTTCGGTGACGCCGTCAATAACTTGTGTAACAGCACCGGAAAACGGCAGGTTAACTAAAATTGCACCGAAGCCAAGGGGTAACAAAAGCGTTGGTTCCATTTCCTTTTTGATAGCAAGAAAAATCAGGATGCCACCAATGATCCACATAATAACCTGCTTGATGTCTAACAGTATGACATTCTGAAACAAAAGCGTTAAGCTATCCATAATACCTTCCATATAGGAACTCCTTTTCTTTTCTGCCAGCCATTTGCGGCAAAGGCAATTTTTTCATACGGATACATTCTACCATGTGCCTCTATAAATGTCAATATAAAATTAAATAGGTAATAACTTTGTTTTAGGTTGCAAAGAAGCGGTGTATTTGTTATAATAATGATTGTTTTATAGTTTAAAATTAAGTCAAAAAGGAATTGTGAAAAACCATGCATGCAAGAGAATTAGTTGAAAAAACCTTTATTGCTCCCTTTGTGCAAAAAAAGAAACACTTTGTGGGCACAGAGCTTGAATTTCCCCTGATTTGCTCGGAAAATCGACCGATTGATATGCAGGTAATAGAAGAGCTTTTGACATATTTGTTGCATCAGGGATTCTCTGTAGAGGAAACAGACATAAACGGCCGAGGCGTTTTTTTGGTGAACGCAGACGGAGATTGTCTGTCTTTTGATAATTCATATAATAATTTTGAGTTTGCTATGGAAAAAGCGGTGGATCTGTCTCATATTGCCAATCGCTTTTATAAACTGTATGCCCTTGTGCAGAATTTTTTGCGCAAGCATGGGCATAGCCTGTGTGGTTGTGGTACAAATCCCAACTATGCTGTTGCAGAATTGCTGCCTGTGGAATACCCGGTGTATCGCACCATCCGGGGATTTTTAGAGAGGTTTTCCGGCAATGATTATCACAGCATTCCCTATTTTCCGGCGTGGTTATCTTCGGTGCAAACGCACCTTGATGTATCTGAAGAACAACTGCCGCAGGCCTTAACCTGTATGGCAGAGCTTGATTTTGCGAGGGGCTTATTATTTTCTAACGGCTTGCCGCTTGTACACGACAAAGCATTTGAGAAAACCGTGTGTTTTCGCGATTATTTATGGGAAAAAAGCGGATTTGGCAGTTTGCAGGATAACACGGGTCCTGTTTGCGGTGAGTTTGTCACCTGTGACGACATTGTGGATATGATTTTAAAAAAATCCATGTTCCTTAAAAAGCAGGGTAATGACTTTGTGACCATGGAACCTGTCCCGCTTGAGGCATATTTTGACGGAGGGGCACCCGAGTCCAACATAGCTGCCTATCTATCTTTTAAAAATGTGGAGGTTACAAGGCGCGGCACCTTAGAAATGCGAAGTGACTGCGCACAACCCCTTGGTGCGGCCTTTGCACCGCCGGCCTTTAATCTGGGATTAGTCACCTGCCTGGAGGAGACAAGAAGTGCTACAGCACGGTTTTTTGAAAAACTTTTGCCTGAACTTTTTCAGTCGCCGGAGCGGAATATGATTCTGCGCCGCAAAGCCATTTATGGTGAACTTGATTTTGCGGAACATGCGGATATATCGGCGTTTTTATGTGAGCTGGTGGCAATAGCCGAGCAAGGATTAAGGCAGAGAGGATATGGAGAGGAAACACTGTTAGCCCCGCTCTATCATCGGGCAAAAACACTTACCTGCCCGGCCAAAATCTTTCGGGATCGATTGCAAGATGGAGAAGAAAAGAATGCAATTTTAGAGGATTTTTCCAATCCGGAGAAGGTATTTTAACAAGAATAGCCAAGCGGGTTGTGTTTTGCATGTTTTATCACCAACAAAGCAGGAAAATAGACATTTTCTATTGACTTTTGACATAAAAATATATAGAATTATAAGTAGTGTTTCCTTGCCGGCCCGTGGCAAGAGCGGAAAGAAGATTCAGCGGGCAGAAAGGTTTTGAATCCACAATGAAAAAATTGATGTTAGGCAACGAGGCCATCGCAAGAGGTGCCTTTGAGGCCGGCGTACGAGTGGCTTCTTCTTATCCGGGAACGCCCAGTACGGAAATAACAGAGTTTATTGCAAAATATGATGAGATATATGCTGAATGGGCACCGAATGAAAAAGTGGCTGTTGAGGCGGCGTCGGGCGCAGCTATTGCCGGTGCAAGAGCGCTTTCAGCTATGAAGCATGTTGGCCTTAACGTGGCTGCAGATCCGCTTTTTACCATGAGTTACATAGGCGTGAATGCCGGTTTGGTGCTTTGTGTGGCCGATGACCCGGGTATGCACAGTTCTCAAAATGAGCAGGACAGCCGTAACTATGCAGTTGCCGCAAAGCTTCCCATGCTGGAGCCTGCCGATAGCGGCGATTGCCGTGACTTTATGAAAAAGGCCTATGAAATCAGTGAACAGTTTGATACACCGGTCTTAATACGCTTGACCACACGTGTGGCCCATTCACAGAGTGAGGTGGAACTGTTCCCCCGCGAGGAACGTGAGGTTAAACCCTATGAGAAAAACACGCCCAAGAATGTTATGATTCCGGCCTATGCCCGCCCCAAACATGTGGTGGTGGAAGATAGAATGTCGGCGCTTGCTAATTATAATGAGACGTCTGATTTAAACAAGGTGATTCACGGCAGTTCTAAAATTGGTTTTATCACAGCCGGTATAGCCTATCAGTATGCAAAAGAAGCCTTCCCGGAAGCCTCCTTCCTGAAGCTGGGTATGATTCATCCCCTGCCGGAGCGTCTAATCCGTGAATTCGTGGCAAGTGTGGATATTTGCTATGTGGTAGAAGAACTTGATCCTGTTTTAGAGCGTCAGATTAAGGCAATGGGTCTGCCTGTTCACGGTAAGGATATTATGCCTGTGATTGGTGAATATTCTGCTGCTATGATGCGGGAAAAAATTAACGGCGAGATTTCTAAACCGGCCTTTAAAGGAGACAGCACCATTCCTGTTCGTCCGCCGGTTATGTGCCCCGGTTGTTCGCACCGCGGTGTGTTTTACGTTTTAAATAAGCTGAAGCTCACCGTCAGCGGCGATATCGGTTGTTATTCTTTAGGTTCTATGAAGCCCTTAGACAGCATGGACAGTATCATCTGCATGGGTGCCAGTATTTCGGCACTGCACGGTATGGAAAAAGCGCAGGGTCGTGCATTTGCAGAAAAATCGGTGGCTGTTTTAGGCGATTCTACCTTCCTGCATTCCGGCATCACCGGTTTGATTGATATGGTTTACAATAAAGGTACTTCAACGGTTATTATTTTAGATAACTCTATCACAGGTATGACAGGTCATCAGCACAATCCTGCTACCGGATTCACTATTAAGGGAGAGCCGGCACGTCAGGTTGATTTAAAAGAATTGTGCCATGCAGTGGGTGTTGATCGCGTGGTTGTGGCGGATCCGTTTGATGTAGAGAATTTTGAAAAGATTCTGCGTGAGGAACTTTCAGCAGAAGAACCCTCGGTTATTATTGCACAACGCCCCTGTGCCCTTCTTAAGAAGGCGGGTTACACCGGCTGTTGCGAAATTACCGATGCGTGCAAAAACTGTAAGCTTTGCATGCGCCTGGGTTGCCCGGCTATTTCGTTGACGGAATCGGGTCCTGTCATCAATGATACACTCTGTAACGGTTGCGGTCTGTGTATGAACGTATGCAAATTCGGCGCGATTGTTAAGAAATAATGGAGGTTACTATGAATATTATGATTGTGGGCGTAGGCGGTCAGGGTACCCTGCTCGCCAGCCGTATATTGGGTGCTGCAGCACAGGCTGCCGGCCATCAGGTGAAACTGTCAGAAGTGCATGGCATGAGCCAGCGCGGCGGTAGCGTTGTAACCTATGTTAAGTATGGACCGGAAGTGAATTCACCTGTAATTGAAACCGGTGAAGCAGATATGATTATTGCCTTTGAAGAGCTGGAGGCTTACCGCAGCCTGCCGTTTTTGAAAAAAGATGGTGTGATGATTGTGAACACACAAAAAACAGATCCTATGCCGGTTATTACCGGTGCCGCTATATATCCTGCCGGCATTTTAGATATCTTTAAAGAGCAGGGCGTGCGTTATGTGGCTTGCGATGCTTTGGCTTTGGCAAAAGAAGCCGGCAATGTGAAGGCTGTTAACGTGGCGTTGATTGGCGTGATGGCTAAAAATTCAGAACTGGATCGTTCCATTTGGGATGCGGCTCTTGAAGCGGCTGTGCCTCCTAAATTTTTAGAATTAAACAAAAAGGCCTTCTCGCTCGGTTACGAGCAGGCGTAAAGTATGAAAACGGATGGTGCTGACTCGGCGAAACGCTTAGAGGCGTCAGCACGATTCCGATAAAGGAAGTTACAGACTGTGATGAATCAATTGTTACAAGATAATTATGGCATCAGACCACAGACGGTCGAACTGATGAAACAGGCAGAAGCAGAGCTTACTGCCTGCTTCTTGCGCTTTTCAGAAAAAGCCTCTTTTAACCAGGCAAAGGTTTTGGCCGCTTTTCATCGTGAGGGCGTTAGTGAACGCCATCTGCTTGGCACGACGGGCTATGGGTATGACGATGTTGGGCGCGATGCGTTAGACAGAATCTATGCAGAGGTTATGGGAGCAGAAGCGGCGCTAGTGCGTCAGCAGTTTGTGTCCGGTACGCATGCGCTTTCGGCTTGCTTTTTCGGTCTTCTGCGACCGGGTGACACTTTGCTTTTTGTAACCGGCACGCCTTATGATACATTAGAAGAGGTTGCCGGTCTCCGGCTGGGAGCAGAAGATAGCGGTTCTTTGGCTGATTGGGGCGTGAAAGCCAAGGTTGTAGCCCTTCGGGAGGATGGAACACCCGACTACGAGTTGATTTCTGCGGCTTTAGACGATTCGGTGAAAGTGGTTGCGATGCAACGTTCCAAGGGCTATGCCTGGAGAAACTCAATTTCTGTGGAGGAATTGGGGAAGCTGATTCAATTTGTTAAGGAAAAGAAGCCTTCTGCCATATGTATGGTAGATAATTGCTACGGCGAATTTGTAGAAGAAAAGGAACCCACTGAGGTGGGGGCCGATATCATTGCCGGCTCACTCATAAAAAATCCCGGCGGCGGTTTAGCACCAACGGGTGGTTATGTAGCCGGCAAGAAAGATTTGGTGGAAAAAATTGCATGCCGCCTGACTTCGCCCGGCATTGGTGCGGAGGTAGGTGCCACGCTGGATGTAAACCGCCTGTTTTATCAGGGTTTGTTTTTAGCCCCGCACACGGTGCTTCAAAGCCTCAAAGCGGCAGCACTGGCAGCCAAAATGTTGGAACTATCCGGTTTTGAGGTTTCACCGAGGAGTGAAGATGCGCGTACGGATATCATTCAGGCAATTAAGCTGGGTGATGCTGAAAAGGTTTGTGCGTTTTGTCGCGGCATTCAAAAGGGCTCGCCGGTTGACAGCAATGTAACGCCGGAACCTTGGGATATGCCCGGTTATGAAAGTCCTGTCATTATGGCAGCCGGCACCTTTATTTCCGGTGCCAGCATTGAGATTTCGGCAGATGCGCCAATTCGCCCACCGTATGCTGTGTATCTGCAGGGCGGTCTCACGTATGAAAGCGCCAAAATTGCTTTGCTTTGTGCAATAGATGGGATATTGTGAGAAACAGGTACGACTATATTAAACATATAGGAGAATGAACGTGAAACAAAAGATAGCACTCGCGACACCAACCATGCATCAGGAGGAAATGGAATACATCAAAGAGGCATTTGAAAAAAACTGGATTGCTCCTTTGGGGTTTAATTGTGATGCCTTTGAAGAAGAAATGTCTGCTTTTTTAGGCAGAGGTTCAGATGAGGTCTATCCGTGTTTGTCTTTAAACTCCGGTACCTCTGCCCTACATCTGGCGGTGAAATTGGCCGGCGTGAAGCGAGGTGACGTGGTTTTATGTTCTGATATGACGTTTGCGGCAACAGTTAACCCGGTGAGTTATGAGGGCGGTGTTCAGGTTTATATAGACTCGGAAGCGGAAACCTGGAACATGGATCCTGTGGCACTCGAAAAGGCCTTTCAAAAGTATCCGCAGGCAAAGGTGGTTATGCTTGCTCATTTATATGGAACGCCGGCTAAAATGGATGAAATAGTTGATATATGCAAGGCGCATAACGCTATTTTGTTAGAAGATGCCGCTGAAGCGCTTTCAGCTACCTATAAGGGAAAACAATGTGGCACATTTGGCGCATACAGCGCCTTAAGTTTTAATGGGAATAAAATTATCACCACATCGGGTGGAGGGATGCTGATTACGAAAGATAAAGCATCAAGAGATAAGGCCTTTTTCTGGGCAACTCAATCTAAAGAGCCTTATCCGTGGTATGAACACAAGGAGATAGGCTATAATTATCGCATGTCCAATGTGGTTGCCGGTATAGGCAGAGGGCAATTGTTGCACCTTGAAGAACATAGAAGAAAAAAAGAAATCATCTACAAACGATATCAAGAAGCCTTTCAGGGATATCCGCTTACTATGAACCCGTATCTTTCAAAAACAGTTCCGAATTATTGGCTTTCATGTATTCTGTTGGATACAAAAATTGGCATAACGCCCCTTGAAATTATGGAAAAACTCAAGCTGGAAAACATTGAGACAAGACCGCTTTGGAAGCCGATGCATATGCAGGAAGTGTTCAAAGAAAATGACTTTATCACAGCCGGCGACTCGCCTGTTAACGAAGATTTGTTTACAAGAGGCTTATGCCTGCCCAGCGATATTAAAATGACAGAAGAAGAGCAAGACCGCGTGATTAAAGAGATACAAAAAATTTGTAAGGAGCAATAGCATGTATGCTACATACATAAAGAGATTTTTAGACTTTTTTCTGTCTTTTTGCGCCATTTTGGTGCTCTCTCCTTTTCTGTTATTGTTAGTGATAATAGGTTTTTTTGCAATGAAGGGAAATCCTTTTTTTGTACAGGAAAGGCCCGGAAGGAATGAAAAGATTTTTAAATTAATCAAGCTTCGCACCATGAGTTGTGCTACGGATGCAAACGGTTGTTTACTTTCTGATGAAGAAAGATTGACGGCTTATGGAAAGTTTTTGCGTTCAACCTCGTTGGACGAACTGCCTGAGCTTTTTAACATTGTAAAGGGTGATATGTCAATTGTTGGCCCCAGACCCCTTTTGGTTCAGTACCTGCCTTTGTATAATCAAAGGCAGAGAAAAAGGCACGATGTTCGACCTGGTTTGACCGGACTGGCACAAGTGAATGGTCGCAATGCCATTAGTTGGGAAGAAAAATTTGATTTAGATATTGCTTATGTTGAGCATATAACGTTTATGTGCGATGTCAAAATTTTATTTGATACCGTTAAAGCTGTACTTTTGCGTCGAAATATCACTTCGGCAACATCAGCCACCACGGAAGAATTTACAGGGACAAAAGAGGGGATTGCCTTATGAATCGATTGATCATTATCGGTGCCGGTGGTCACGGCCGTGTTGTGGCGGACATAGCTGAAAAAATAGGAATATATGAAAGCATCTGTTTTTTGGATGATGCGGATTTGGATAAAAGCGGTCATTACAATGTAATCGGTAGGGTGTGCGACTATACAGATTACATGCAGGATTTCTGTTTTATTGTGGCAATAGGACATGCAAGTATTCGAAAACAAATTCAGGCTGAGCTTGAGGAAAAAGGAGCGAGGCTTGCGACGCTGATCCATCCTGCTGCCGTCTTGGGAAGTCGCGTGCAGATTGGTCAGGGCTCGGTAGTTGTAGCAGGTGCTGTAATTGGACCGGATGTTGTGATCGGTAAGGGCGTTATTGTGAATACCTGCAGCTCTGTGGACCATGATTGCTGTATCGGGGATTTTTCACATATTTCGGTGGGGGCACATGTGGCAGGTACGGTGTCAATAGGAGCAGAAAGCATGATTGGAGCTGGAGCGGTTATTTCCAATAATATAAGTATTTGCTCAAAATGCGTAATTGGTGCCGGGGCCGTGGTGGTTCGTAATATTGACGAACAGGGAACTTATATAGGTGTTCCGGCGCAAAAAAATAATTAGAACCATAAAGGAGTCATGTCTGTCGTGGCTCCTTTATTTTTTTGAAATGCTCCGGAGCCAGTCCGTTTTAACGGACAGTTCCTTTCGTATAATAAAGCTATTGAAGAAGATGAGGAGGCAAGAGGATGTTTGTTTATATTTTACTGGGCATTTTTTATCTGCCGATTGCGATCATCGTTTCCCTTACAAAAAATATATGTAAAGGAAAAAGGAGAATCGTGTCCAGCTGCAAACAGGTACATCCCGCAAAAAATGCTTGTTGTGCAAGAGTTGTTTTTATTCCTCAGATAGCATAAATATACTTGAAAATCCTATCCCGCCGTGATATAATAAAATAGTATTTACATGCAGTTTGATAAGAGATATTCATTAAGTAGCGTGAATGCTTACGATAAGGAAATATGGGGGGATATAAATTGCTGAAAGAAAAGCTGTATAAGGAGTATTTGGAAAAGTACGATGCGTATCGCAATATGCATCGGAAGGTAGATGCATATGAGCAGGAAAAACTGAATATAGACTGTGAATTTGATGACATGGAACGGTCTGCACAAGAAAAATTCCAAAAAGAAATGAATCGGCTTAGCAATGAGCGGGATTTGCTTCATAAAAAGCTGAAAGAATTGCGAGAGGGCCACGGCAATCCGGAAGTTGTAAAAAAATACAACAGCGATAAATTTCAAGAGATTTCTGCTTGTGAAAAAGAAGTACAGCAGTGGGAAAAAGAAAGAGACGAACAAACGCAGAAATTAAAAGCTCTCAAGGATGCGGAATTGTTTGAGCTGTCACAAGCAAGAAAGAATTGTCAGGAAAGCTTAGATGATCTGCAATCGCAATCTACAGGCGGTGAGGGTGTTACAACCTTTAGTGAAGAGAAATTTCGTCAGAGTCTGTTAGAACAACAACGGAAGGAAAGAGAACAAACACAAAAGGACTATGATACATCTATCGCAGAACTCAAACAGCAACTTGATGATATGGACGCCCAATATGAGACGAAACTCAAAGACGAACTGGCACGGTTTACAGTTGACATGTATGCGATGGATACCTACGACCATCTGATGGAGAAGAGGGAGAAAAATGAATTACCTGCCGTTTTGTGTGACGCGTTGGATGAGGATATAGCCTCTTTTGTCGACCGCAGAGAAATCACCACCGGCAAAGAGGTTGACGAATTAACCAATATGGCATCTTCTCTCACTCATTTAGAAGGCTTTGCACCCAGTTGGTTAAAGTTCGTTCTCAAAGCGGGGTTGCCGATTCTTGCAGGACTGGCCTTGTTGGCACTTTTCCTGTTTGGCGGTATCAATTTTGGCTTTGTTGGTGTTGCTGCCAATTGGATTGTAACTGTTTTATTCTGGGCCTTGTGTGCGGTGGTCGGTTTTGGTGTGTTTTATGCCATAGGTTCCTGGCTTTTGCATTGGGGGACAGGCCTTAGTATAGTCGCGGGTGCAGTCGGCGTTATTGTTGCCCTTGCTATTGGTCTTGACCATTTTATCTACTTACCGAGCGGCTTTCTCCATGGACTCGAGCTGATTATTAAAGTTTTACTCGGCGGTGCCTTTGGTGGTATTTTATATTCAATTCTTAACATAGATTCGATTGAAGAGCGCGTCTTTAACGGGGCGGCTAAAATTGGGTTTATCAAAAAAATCTGCCTTAAGCATCAGGGTGATTGGTTGCAGAGTAATGTTGACGGCTATTATGCACTGATGAATTATAAAGAACTGGTGCCGTATCTGCTTGAAAGAGAAAAGAGCGAAATAACCGAGGATTTGAAAAACCGGTTGGACGCCTTAATGGCAGAAAAAGAAGAAAAGCTTTCTACTATCGAACGTCAGCATAAGGCAGATTTAGAAAGCAAGGTGTCGGCAGAAAAAACGGCTGCAGAATCCAGCCGCAAGCAGCATGAAAAACAGCAGATGGAGCTGTTTATGGCGCAGGACAAGTGCATGATGGAGCTGGCCGGATACGATGAAAAGATGAAGGCCGTAACTAAAAAATATGAAGACAGAATCGATTTGGTAAAGGCAGACTTTTCCAACAGAATTAAGTCTCATAAAGAAAAAATTAAGGAGCTTAAGGCAGGCGCATCTTTAGGCATTGACCAGCTCATTGAAGAGTGTATCAGTCGCGATGCAGGCATCGAACAGATGCAGCAGAATCTCCGTGAGGCAAACGAAGCGGAAATGTGTGAGATTGCAGCTCGTCGCAGTGAGAAACATCAGCAGATAGATGAAGAAATTGCGGCACTCAACAGAAGCTTTGAGCCGGCAGTTAAAGAGCTTAGCAGCCTGTTTACAACAATCGCCGTGCCAAGTGCTGAAAATCTTGTGGGACTTGAAGAGTCCAGAGGTCAACTCTCTGATAAGATTTATCTGTGTCATTCCAAGGGGAATGAAAATCCGAAACGCTTTCATGAACTTCGCCATAACAAAAAGCCAATCATCTTTTTGTATGACACAATGGAGACAACCAAGATATCTTCGCTCCTTTCCGAATTTATGATGGAAATTTTTACGGCATTTTTAATGATTAATGCACGACAGGTGTTGGATTTGAGCGTGATTGAACTTACTGGAGGAACGAGTTTTTATCGGAATTCTTACATTCAGGTTGTTGAAAAGGAAGGCATAAAGAAATTATTTGATGACATAGCTACTCTGCGTAAAGAGATTGCCTCCAGTCAGACGGCCAATGGTTCTTTGGACGAATTCAACCAATATATTTACGATAGCGGCGAAGATAAGAGTAAATATAAAAAGTACAAAATCGTTCAGTTTGTTGTGCCTGAGGAAGAGGCAGTGCAGGAAACCAACATCTTTGATGCCAATAATTGGAACAACCTGGTGGAAAGTGAACGCTACGGATTTTTACCGATCTTCTTCATTAACTACAAGGATTGGGCCAATACATTTGACGATGAGAACCGATTAAACAGCAAGTTTATACGGCATTTGAAAAATGTTTTAGGTGATGAAGCGAATACATATAAAATTACAAACGAAGACATAAAACGTATAACATTTAAAAAATTTTAATAGGAGGAGTTTATTATGAAATTTAGTTTTAACGAGGACGCAAGATGCGACCTAGCAAATTATTTTGATGAGGGTATCACCGGATTGCGAGAAGCAAGCATGGCATTGTTTGAATCCTTTACAGAAATTTATCAGCGCGAGCAATATAAGAAGCTGCATGAAGTGACAAATGTGCTGATAGAAAGATATGGCGAAGACCTTAGAAACACGATTTTTCAACAGTATGAAAACTGGCTGTCTTCTGATGCAAGTCTGCAAGCCTTCGCCGAAGATTTGGAGGCGGGTAGTGATTCTTCCGACGATGCAATCGTTGCTGCTGAATCTCTGGAGGCGGAAATAGAAGATATTCTGACGGCCAACTTTGACCTTTTACCGGATGTAACGCCTGTAACAGAGGAAGGCGGTATCCAGACAAAAAGCTCTGAAGAACTGTTTGAAGAATTAGAGGATTTATTGCGCGTATATGGCAACACGATTGATTCAGATATTTCAACCTATGAATCACTTGCTGAGAATAATAGTGACGACAATCAATTATACTTAAATGTTGCTTCTTTGCTGATTCCAATTATGAATACATATAAAGTATTCTTTGAAAGCTTTGTCAATGCTTTTGACACTCTTGAAGAGGAACTGGAAACCAGTGCTGACCAGCAGACAACAAAGGCTGATGAGGCGAAACAGGATCTCAAAGCGGCTGGAGAATCAGCTGTTGAAGCACAAACTTTTTAAGTATTCAATCAAGTAGCATAAGGTAGCCCATGATATAAATCATAGCGAGGACGGTCAGAATACTATGTATACAAATGACGTTACTTCTGAAAATGAGAATCTTTCCTTTGATATCTTTAGTGTTATTGAGGAAATGGATGAAGAGGAAGAGAGAAAATCCAGATACTTTTACCACGAAACCTATAAAGCGAACTTTTTAAAACGCGTGCAAACTGCGCCGGATCGTTTTATCCAGGAAGTGTATCCGGAGGATAAAGAGCATTCGGGGAAGGTACAAAGAGATGCTCATGGCAATCCTGTAAAGCCGGTTTATTATGATAGGGATGAAACCGTGATTTGCTGCCCGGAACCGATTGAGTTTATAAAGGCATTTAATCCCTGCATGGATGATCAGGAGCAGTGTAAACGGCTGATGCGGGATTTAATCGACGGCAAGCAGCGTTATGGAACGGCAGAATTTAAACGGGTGCATTTGGATCACGATGTGACGGATAACATGTGGTTTAACACAACTGTAAACGGTGTCAACTTGCGACCGGGTTACCGTGACAGTTTAGAAAGCGAGCCCTTTGCCGTCACCATGGGCGATTTAGCCGTGCATGGCGTTGTGGTTGGTCGAACAGGTTCTGGTAAATCTGTATTTTTAAACAATTTGATTTTTAATCTGTTAATCGAATACGCACCGTGGGAACTGGATTTATATCTGGCTGACTTTAAAAAGGTTGAGCTCAGCCGTTATATGTCTAAATATAAAACGCCGCATTTAAAAACCTGTGCCGCCACCAGCGAGATTCGTTATGTGATTACGCTTCTGACGCATTTGGTAAACTGTATGCAGGCTCGCCAGGACTTATTTACAAGGCTTGGCTTGCAAAAAATCAGCGATTTCAGAAAAAAATATAATGTGGTGTTGCCCAGAATCGTATTGTTGGTCGATGAATTTCAACAGATGTTTCAGGAAGCGACCAACAAAGAACATACCACGATTAAAGAGCTGCTCATCTCCATTATCAAGTTGGGCCGTGCTACCGGTTTCCATTTGCTGTTTGCTTCACAGGAAATGTCGGGTGCTTTAAGCGCAAAGGAATTGGCAAACTTTAAAATCCGTTTTGCTTTGCCTTGCGAAAGTATGGTATCCTCCGAAATTTTAGGCAACTCTGCAGCAGCGACCTTAGATCGAGGCTTCGTGCTTGTGAACACGGGTTCCGGTAAGGCAGAGGAAAATTCCAAATTCAGAGTTCCTTTTATTCCGGATAATGACCCCATAGACGGCAACGGCAATATTTTAGATAACTATTTTTACGAAACCCTAAAGAACTTAGGCCAGGAAGCCGAGAGCTTTTCGTTTGAAAAACCCAAAACCTTTTACCAGGAAGACCTGCAGTATGATATTGAAAAGCTTGAAGAGATTTTAAATAAAATCAAGCCGGCAAGAAAGCAGCATATCGAAGCCGACGGTCAACGATATTTAGATATCTTTACCCTGGGTCGCGGCGTGGTTTACAGCGACAAAACCTATGATTTAGAAACCGTGTTTATCGAGAGAGGTAAACACAAAAACATACTGGCTGTGTGTCCTGATGTGGATGATTTAGCCTATATAGAAAAGCTGCTTGCGGTGAATTTTAAGACGTCACCCAAAGCGGCAGATTATGAGCATCACTTTTTTGCCTTTAATCCCATTCTGACGGCTAAATATGATATCAGGACGGATCTGCCCAATGCCTATCGATATGAGTTGATAGAAAACCTTTCAAAAATGGAAGGACAGTATGAGATACGACGCGCTGTTATATCCAATCTTAAAGCCGGAACGGTTGAGGAGTTTATTCAGTCGTATGTAGCGATGAAATTTCCTACTGTAGACTCGCGAACTTCCAAAAAACGAGAGGCTGTGATTGCTGAACTGCATGCGGCTTACGATGGTGTTTCGTTGCCGGATGTATCCGCCAAGTATGAAGCGATGATCCGGGATGGAGCAGAATATTCGCCGGCGATAGAAGCTGTTTATCGTTTTGCGCAGATTAAAATGGGAGCGCCCCTAAATTCTGTTTTTCCTGTCTTAGTCTGCTGGGTCAGCGGTCTTGAATTTATACCGGAAATTCAGCTTTGGTTTAAAGAGGCACTGCAAAATGCTTCTGTAGCTAACATGCTGTTTATCCTGTTTACCACAACCACTGATTTTTCTTCCGGTGCCATCGTCAATATGGTTAATTGGTCAGATTACTTTTTTGTTAGTGGTAATCTGGAAGAATATTATACAAAGTGCGACATTAGATACACGAAAAAGAATCGTAACGCCATTGTGATAGACTTTAAAATTAAAAGTCTGAACACAGAGCGAGCATTTAAAAAGTATAAGGTTAAGGAAAATACCTTTGAGGTTCCGTCTCTGGATTTTGACGCCTTGTTGTAGTGTAAACAATCGTCGAATGATATTGTCTGTTACATGTATTGGGGGATAAATACTATGAAATTTAGTTTGTTAGAGTCGTATAGAAAGGAGATTATCGCTTCGGCAGAGGAGTATAACAGGGAGCTTGCAAATAATTTTAGGAGCTTTCAGGAAGAAATTTCAGAAATCTCTGTCAAAAGCCACTACGATAAACTGCATAATGCATTAATGCATTTTGTGGATGTGTATAACGAACAGCTTCGTAAAGACATTATGACGCAGCTGATACTGCGCTGGCTCGACAGCGGTGCGGCTTTTCACGATTTTTCAGATGCTTTTATGATGGGTGATACGGCCAGGAATGCCGCCTACTCCTTGGAAAGCCGCGTTAGTGATGCCTGGCTTACAAATGAAAGGCTGAATCTCTTTGAAGGTCTTGCGTTTGAAGCAGATGCCGCTACGGCAGACCGAGCCGACTTTGAACAGGCAAAGGATTGTTTTACCAGACACAAACAGATTTTAGAGGAGACAACAGAGCACTATCTCGGCCATTATTCAGAATACAGACGAGAAGAAAATGAATTTTTTCTTGCGCTAATGCCGGTTGTTGCCGGCTTTGGTGCTGCTGCGGCCGCGTTTATGGATGCAGGCCACGCATGGGTTGACCAACTCGAGGAAGAATATTTGGAAAAAATGGCACGCGCACGCGCCAAAACAGAAGATGTATATAAACATGCGGGCAGTGCTGTGGCGGGTGATGTTGGTTCAGATAACTTTAATGCTTCGCCTGCTGTTGCCGGTGGCGCTGTGGCTGCAGGTGTGACTGCGGCAGGAGCAGCGGTAGGCGGTGCTGCGGTGGCGGCTTCTAATTCTGAAAACAAATATCAGGAGATTATTCAAGCACTGCAAAATTTTAAGGGGCGTTCTTGTGTACACAGCAATCGAATCAAAGAGTGTGAAAACAAGCGAAAAGAAATCAAACAACAGCTCCAGCAGAAGGTTGCAGATAAAGAGAAAGTATTATTAAGAGAACTGGATTATTACAGGAATTCTCTTATGCAACAGTTGAGAGAAGAATATAAAAAAATAGACGGAGTTTTTAATTTTCTGCAGAGCAGGGAAGAGAAGAATCAGGAAAAATATCGTCTTTATCAAGAGGCCGAACAATTATGTCGTCAAAAATATGCAGAATGTGAATCGGAATTTAACAACTATGTGAAATATTCGCGTGCATTATACCATTCCCAAAAACAATTTTTGTTAGATACTTTTGAAAATTCTGACAAGCAATATAAGTCGTGCTATGAAATTGGTCAAAATAAAAAAAGGTATATCACAAATCTTCAAACTAATACAGATGTGGAAAGTACATTAAATGAGATTAGAGGTAGGCTCACACAAGCCAACAAATCTTGCGTAGATAAATGCCCCATGTTTGTACAGTTGTGCGCGGCATTGAATGTGCCTTGCGGACAGGTAAAGAATAGCTCATTGCAAATATCGCAATTTGCGGATCAGTCTTTGCAGAAGGCATCAAAACTGAAAAATGAGGAATTATTATATTACCCCATCAGAACAGATAAAATGACCTGGGAAGAAAACCTAAAGGCAATTAATCCCAGACACCAGGAATCGAAAGATCAAGGTAACCCAAAATACACGCATAACTGCCAAAGATGTGTAATTACCTATGAGGCGCGCAGTCGCGGATATGATGTTACAGCGGGCCCCAGAAAGAAAATAGAAAAAAGAGATGCACAAGGCAATATAATGAAAGACAAGAATGGGAAAACCCAATGGGTATCCATAGAAGAATTGGCAAATAGAGAGTCACCAATTGGATATCCCAAAGCGTTCAACGGAGGCACGATAGAATATTTGGGCGGGGCAACAGTAGAGGAAGCCGTGGAGAATATTAAAAAAAGGATGCAACAATATGGTGATGGCGCCCGGGCCTTCGTGGCTATTACCAGAGTTAGAAGAAGTTCGGGTGCATACGAGAGTGGTCATGTATTCATTGCCGAGCAAAGAAATGGAAAAACAATTTTTTGTGATCCGCAAACGGGAAGAACAAATGCGATATCTAATTTTAACTGTAGACCAATAACCGCAACTTCGTGTCAGAATTATTGCAAAAATTGTGTAAAGTTTAAGGTGGAAAATAATGAGATAACAATGACAGAGGGTAAACTGAATACATCGTGTCCGTTCTGCGTATTTGGAACAAAAATCCGTGGTGGTACGGTTGATTGTCAAATTATACAAATAAGTAGAATTGGCCTCATGAGAATGGATAATTTAGAGTTTACAGACTTGGTGCACCAGTGCTTTGAGCAACAGAAAGGAGCCACAAAATGATTACGGTTATGGAAGCGTGCGAAAGCATTCTTAACGAATTCGGTCAGGTTGCCATAGAAACGCTGATTGAAACAGAGAAGGGTTGGCTTGTGTCCATAGCAGACTCCAAAGGGAACCCCTATACAATGGCGCCGATTTTAGTGTCTAATCAAGATGGGGTTTGTATGGATGCACCGGATTTTTTTGAGAAGTATCAGGAAGTTGAGATTCCGGAACAATTTTTATCGGAAAAAGGAAAATTAAAAAAATATATTATGCAAGAAGAGCATAACGAACTGGAGCTGAATGACGCAGAAAAAGAATTGGTGCTTAATACAGTTTTTGACTCTTCTGTGATAAATGGTGATTCTGCAGACGCCTATGCCATTGCCAAGTATTTTTTGCATATGGTTGATCTGTTTTGCAGCGATGAAGAAAAATGTGATTGCGTAAAATTAATACAAAATGAAATGATACATGATTTTCTGGAATGTAGCTTTGAAGACAAAATACAGAGAAGTCACAGCTATTATTTTGTGCCGATATATGTTCAGGAATATGAGCAGAAAACCTTGGATATGTTGCAGATTGCAAGAGAGAAAAAAGAGGGAAAAGAGGCAGAAAAGGCAACGGTTTCGGAAATCATGAGCCAAATAGAAGAAAAGGAGAGAGAGGTCTCTGATCAAATACAAAAGGAAGCATCTCCCTATTTTAATCAAACATATATCACCGAAAAAATCAAACAGATACAGGAATCTGTTGCGATAGAGAATGCTTATTGTTTAGGTGATACAGAAGAAGAGAGCCCCAGAATGCAGGATATGGATCAGGAACAGAATGTGTCAGACAAATTTATGAGTTTTGATAGATATGCTTTCCCCAGTTTTGAGGAAATGATCGCAGAGGAAGGTGTTGACCATGAACTGTAAGCAGTGTAACGCGCAGGTGAAGGTGGATGATCTAACCTGTAACAGTTGCGGGGCGTCGATTCCTCAGCCGGAGATTAAGGAAACCGGTCCGATTTTGGAGAATACGACGCTGCAGGATAAGCAGGAAGCGGCGGCTTGGCTCAAAAAAGGGTTGTCTTTGCACAAGAGTCAGGCCTATGCTGAAGCCGTGCCCGCTTACGAGCAGGCGGCAGCGTTAGGAGACGCGGGTGCGCAGAATAATTTAGGTATTTTATATGAAAACGGCCAGGGCGTGATCCGGGATGAAGAAAGAGCCTTTGGCTATTATCTGCTTGCGGCAAAACAAGGCAATGTCTACGGCCAGCGCAATGTGGCCAAATGTTATAAAAACGGCAAGGGTACTAAAGTCGATTTTACAGAGGCGGTCTCCTGGCTGATGACGGCAGATGCACAACATGATGCAGAGGCTTGCGTTACCTTGGCACGGTATTATGAAGAATATAGCTATAAAAGTGATGCATTAGCACATTTGTGGCGTAAAAGAGCGGCGACCGTTTACCACGACAGTGAAAGCCTGTTTTGGATGGGAGAATTTCATTTGCGGGCCGGTGAAAATCGTAATATAGAGCTCGCGAAGGAATATTTTGACCAGGCGGCGTCCTACGGTTCGCCCAACATGATATTGCGGGTTGCAGGTAATTTTTGTGCAGTGCCCTGGAATGAAACGGCTCCGCTGAGCCTTGAAAGAGCTAAACATTGGTATCAGACGGCGGCAGATTGCGATGATAACGACATTCGCTTAAAGGCGGCTGCCGGTTTGGATGTCAGTGACGGATACGGCAGGGGTACAAAAGACGGACTGGATCTTAATAAGGCGTTTTTTGTGTATCGTCAGCTGGCCAGTGCCGGTGTCAAGGAGGCCATGGTGCCCTGCGGTTATTGCTATGAAATAGGAAAAGGCACGCCCGGCGGGATATCTAATTTAGATTTAGCCATCTACTGGTACGAACAAGCGGGCAGCTATACCGCAAAGCGGGTGGAATGGTGCAAGCGTCAAAAGTCCGGCTATAGAGAAACCGAATACGAAAATCGGTTATCCTACGAATTGGCGCCTGTAACTCATATGACCCACGGCAAGGAATTTTATAAAAATGATGTAAATTTCACTAAGTTTGTTTATGATGATTTGGTGTATTACATCAACGGCATCTTTTTATGCGTTTCAGACCAGGATGGAAGTAACATTCGCATTTTGGCGGAGTTTGAAAAAGAATATGAGTATTCGTATCGGTATCTGGCGGTTAACGAAACCGGTATTTACGTCTATACGCAGGAGGAAGAAGCGGGTCTGACGGCATGGGTTTATAATTTTTCGGGTCAGCTGATTCAGCAGGTCAAATTACCAAATCCAAAGAGCGACCTTACAGACGCTACATTCTATTATAATCATATCTACGTACATAAGTATATGCTGTATTATGTACTATCTGAAGAGGGATATGACAATAGCGGAACCTATACACAGAAGGAAAAAATTTACTCTCTGAATGTGTATACCGGTATGAATTCGTTGCTCTACCAAAAGGCGACAGCCATCAGGGCACTTTATGCGAATGATGAATATATAGTTTTTAACGCCTATTATGAAGATGAGAATGATGAGGATAACTGGAATGACGAAGGCTGGATGCTATATCGGCTTTGCGACGGGCAGACCAGTTGTTTAAGTTGTAGCAGATGTTCCCCGGAAAATGTGTTTGACAGACCGGAGTTTTATAACAGTGAGAGCTCTCGCTATATAAGGCCGGAAGACAGAAAAGAAATCTGCATCAGATATGTGGATATGGAACGGAATCTGATGTGGGTAGAACGGGAATCGTATGAGGGTAAAGATAGCGCTCATCTAAACCGGGTGCTCTATTGGGAGGCACGGCAATTGATTGATAGCCTGCCCTGTTCGGTGCCGCTGGAGATGACGCCGATCTGGAAGGTTAAGGACGAAAACCGTTCTCTTTATGAGTACTTTGACGGCATCCATCATTATTTTGGTGATTCGTATTATAAATTTTATGCATCAGATAAGCAAGGAACCTGTTATAGCTGGGGTTCTTCGTCTCATGGCGTATGTGATCAGGTTACCGTTATGGGTAAGTGGATGTTCCTGGATTTAGAGGCATATGGTGAAGAGCAGTATGCATTAACCCTGGAAGAATCAAAGCCGCTGAGAAAAACCTGGTTTACCGATGCACTTTCAGAAGAGGTGCTAAACAAATTTAGAAGGTCAGAGAATGATACCGATTTGATAGAATGGCCTGCAGAGGAATCTTCAGAACCCCCCCATAAAGAAGGTGATTCAGGGTGGGAAACAAACAGTTTCTCATTGTTTGATGAGGAAGAGCCAAAAGTCTTTGATATGCCCGCATGGGAGGATGAGGAAGAAGAGTCTTTTGAAACGCCCTCCGTTAAGGTGCCGAAAGTACAAGAAGGGGAAGGTTTAACACTTGTGCAGTTCAGGGCGATGGCCAAAGATATATCCGGACATCGCGAGCAGCTTTTAGAGTTCAGAAAAAGCCTGGACGACCGTTGGGATTATAACGCCTTTGTGGGCATTTTGCTCTCGGTGAAAGGACCAAAACACGGTGATGCGGCCTGCAAGAATATGGCGATTGGCCAGGGTGATAATTTTAAATGTGCCGAAAATAAACTGATCGAGAAAAATCTGATGGAGCTCTTTATGAAATATCGCGGTAAGCGGGTAGATCCGGCGGTTACCTTGCAGGCAGTTGAAGATGAAATTGTGGCCATTGCTCCGGAACTTCAAAAGATCAGAGAATTCTTTGATAAAACAGTAATAAGGGCATTATAAAACAAATGGGGGATTAAGATGAATAACTACATAACAGATGACGAATTAAATACATTCAGAAGTCTATCACTCAAGGATAAAGTCGATTGTATGGAGGCATATTTAATTGGCGTTAACGGTAGAAAGATGAATATGGCTGAAGTGGGCAGCTATGTATTCGGCAATGAGAATTATAGTTATACGGTATCGTTGATCCATCGTTGCTACAATTTTTCCGGCCAAAATGGCGGAAAGTACAGAAACGGTTGCCAATTTGAAAAAAATCACGGCCATAGGGTTAACAGGCTCGATATTGAAACCTTTATACGCACCTATCCAAACGGCACCTATGACAATGGCATAACCTTTGACCAGTTTCTTTTGTCACGGGTAAAGGGCGTTGGCAATGCCGCGCCGGAGATACAGAATCCCTACCCCAGAGCATCGCGTCCTGCTGCACGCGTATCACGACAGACTAACGCAAACGGCGGTAACTATAGCCGAAATCAGGGCGGTAACTATAACCGAAGTCAAGGAAGCAACAGACAGGGCCGGGGTCAGCGTAGTAACGGTGCGGATTCCCCTATCGTTTTAACGATTATGGCTGTTATCAGCATTATTATACTCATAGGCATGCTTTTGAGTGGTAATTTGTTTAAACATTGGATGATTTCTTTGTTTTTATTCCTTGTAGCGTTTGGCTCTGTCAGCTCCTTGAAAAAATAGGGGATCACATTCTAAAACCCCTCCGGTATACATATAGATAAAGCATGTAGTAAAAATCCGGGAGGGAAGCCAAACGTGAAGGATTATATATCAGACCGTGTTATTTTACTTGCCGAATATATAATCGAAAATAAAGCTACTGTCAGAAAAGCTGCGAAACAATTTAATATATCTAAATCGACCGTACATAAGGATATAACAGAGAGACTTTTGTTGCTTAACGCTGCGCTCGCAAAAAAAGCAAAAGAGGTTTTAGAGGAAAACAAGGCCAATCGACACATTCGGGGTGGCATGGCGACGAAGCAGAAATATCAGAATGAAAAAAGAATGGGCGCATAAAGAGCATGGGTAAGAGAAAAAAACAGGCTGTAGCGATTTTTCGCTACAGCCTGTTTTTTACTGCTGTGTATCATTTTGTAAAAAGGCAGTTAGTCGTTCGTTTTGATGAGATTTAAAAATTTCTTCCGGTGTGCCTTCGGCGGCAATCACGCCACCATCCATAAATACCACGCGTTCTGCAACATCACGCGCAAAGGACATTTCGTGTGTAACAACCAACAGCGTCATATCCTCTTCGGCTAACTGGCGGATAACGCGTAACACCTCGCCGGTAAGCTCCGGGTCAAGTGCTGAGGTGGGTTCGTCAAACAGTAAAATGTCAGGGCGAAGCGCTAGTGCACGGGCGATGGCCACACGCTGTTGCTGACCGCCGGAAAGCTCATACGGGTATGATTTTTCCTTATCGGATAAGCCGACCTGGCGCAGAAGCTCGCGTGCCTGCTCTTCGGCTTCCTGCGGAGGCACCTTCTTCACGGAAACGGGTGCCGTTGTTATATTATCTAAAACCGACATGTGAGGAAACAGATTAAAATTCTGAAACACCATGCCGAGTTTTTTGAATGCTTGTTTAGCTTCATCTGATTTTTGGTATACGCCGTTTGTAACAACAGGCTGACCGCAGATGATAATATCGCCGCCGTTAATTTTTTCTAAATTAATCAGGCTACGTAGGAAGGTACTTTTACCGGAGCCGGAAGGCCCGATAATCGCAATTGCATCTCCCTGAGAGACAGAAAGGTCAATGCCTTTTAAAACTTCTAATTTGCCGTAATTTTTTTTAATGCCTTTTGCTTCTAAAACAGTCATAGCCACATCTCCTTAACTTTTATAATAATCCAGTTTTTTCTCAATGTAGCCGAACAAAACTGTTAACACGCCACAGAACAGCAAAAAGAATGCGCCGGTATAGAAAAGGGGCCAGATAATGCCGCGAGCCGAAAAACGCTCGGCAGCTTTTAAAATTTCAGCCACGGCAATGATTCTTGCAAGGCTGGTGTCTTTAACGAGGGTAATGATTTCATTACTCATTGGTGGAACAATGCGCTTAACCACCTGCATCAGTATGATTTTACGAAAGACTTGCGCTTTCGAAAGGCCTAAAACCTGACCGGCTTCATACTGGCCGACAGAGATGGCTTCAATGCCGCCACGGTAAATTTCGGAAAAGTATGCTGCATAGTTAATGACAAAAGCAATTAAAGCCGCCAGCATTCTGTTCGTCATAGGGTGATCGAAGAACAAACCAGGCACATAAAAGACCACGAGAAGTTGTAACAGAAGGGGCGTGCCGCGGATGACCCAAACAAAAACCTGGGTAAACAGACTGATGGGACGGAAGCCTGCCAATATAACGAGAAAACGGTGAAAGACCCCCGTCTCCTTTTCGGGAGTTTCACTTTGACCCGGGAGAAAACGGCGTACAAAAGAAAACGGCGCCCATTTAGACATAGAACCAAAGGTAATAACAAGTCCTAACGGTATGGAAAAAACGAGCGTTAAAATAAATAGCTGGCAGTTTTGCCCAAAGCCTCTTAAAAGCTCTTGTGTTACTGTATTAAAAGTCATAACATACTCCAAAAAAAAGATTTGCAAGAGCTTGTAACAAAAGGTTGCTACAAGCTCTTGCTGTTGTTACATAATCGTGTTAAAAATTATACTTCAAGCAATGCTTCGAGTTTGTACTTCTTAGCGATGGTTTCTAATGTACCGTCTTCAGCAAGAGCCTTAATGGCTTCGTTTACTTTTGCGGTCATATCGCTGCCTTTTCTGAAGGCAATGCCATACTGTTCGGGGGAGAATTCGCCTGTTTCAACAACCACGAGGTTTTCGTAGTCGGTGCCTTCGCCGATCATACCGATGCTGGCAACATAGTCAACAACGCAAGCGCCGGCAGTGCCACTGCTTACTTCCATCAGAGCTTTAGCCTGAGAGTCAACAGCCGTGTAGTTAGCCTTTGCAAAAAATTCATCTGTTGTAGCCACTTCTTCGCCGGCAGATTCAGCTTCTGCAACGATAGCGATGCTTTCAAGACCTTCGGCTGTTTTGTAAGCCTCAGCATTTTCTGCTTTAGCTACAACAACCTGCTTGTTCTGCATGTAGGGAACAGAGATAGACATATTTTCAGCACGTTCGGGTGTGATGGTCATACCATTCCAGATGCAGTCGATGCTTTTAGCTGCCAGTTCAACTTCTTTGGTGTTCCAGTCGATTTCGATGAATTCGATTTCCAGCCCCAGCTTTTCGCCAACGGCCTTAGCAAATTCAGTTTCAAAACCAACAAATTCTTCGCCTTCATAATAGTTCATGGGGGCGAACAGCGTCATGCCGACGATCAGTTTACCTTTTTCCTGAATGTAGGCAAGATCAGATTCAGCGTCTGTGTTTGCGGGCTTTGCTGTACAAGCAGTAAGCACGAGCAGAGCTGCAAAAACAAGAGCCAGAACTTTAGTAAATTTTTTCATGCTACTCTCTCCTTTTTATTTTTGTTTGCCTTGCAAAGTATGCAAAACAACCAATTTATGTAACGAGAATATTGTACTATAAAAACTATATATTGTAAAGTCTCTTTGCCTTGCTTTTGTCCATTTACAACTTTTTAGATGTATGTTGTCGGGGTGTATCCAATCTGTGCGATTATGCGTCCATTCACCTAAAAGGACGGTAGCGTTTTGCTACATCTCTTTTTATATTTACTTTTTAGCGAATTTTCTTTGGGGTGAGTATGCAAAAACAGTTTATAAATATGTGCGGGAGTCTTTTGATTATATCTTGCTTTTTAGGAACGGAATTGATATAATATAAAAAGGCATAATTTAACAAAAACCGTCGGCTCTTGTGCTGACACGGCAGAAGGAGAAAGAAGATGGCAGAAAAGGTTCTTGTTGTGAAAAGTGATTTAATTAAAACGCGCTATGGCAGCAATAGCGAGCGTTTGATAGAGGCTGAAGAAGCAGAATTTACGGCTTTGGTGAATGACCATTATGCGTTTATCGAGCGGGATGCAGCAGAAACAGATCCGAGTTTAAAACAAATTATCCCGTACTGTGTAGTGACCTATGACGGACATATTTATATGACACAAAGAACAAGTAAGCAAACAGAAAAACGTTTGCACAATAAGCGCTCTGTGGGTGTTGGCGGCCATATCAATCCGCCCGATACCGATGCAGAAAATGCCTTAATTGAAGGTATGAAGCGAGAACTGTCGGAGGAAATGTATATACCGGACGGTTATACATTCCGGTTTTTAGGCCTCATCAATGATGACAGCACGGAGGTTAACTCGGTGCATGCCGGTGCTTGCTACCTGATTGAAGCTCCGAGCTTTGAATGCAGCATCAGAGAAACTGATAAAATGACAGGGCAGTGGGTCAAAAAAGAAGAACTGCCGAGTTATTATGAAGGTATGGAGGGCTGGTCGCTGATTGCGCTGGCTTCGATTTTAGGATAAACAGGTGAGAATATGACGAAAATAATCAAGGTAGAGCAAGATATGAGCGTGCTTCGTGAGGCGGCACAGGCGCTGCGGGAGGGCAAACTTGTTGCTCTGCCGACGGAAACGGTTTACGGCCTGGGGGCAAGTGCGTTTTGTGAGGAAGCCGTTCACAACACCTTTAAAGCAAAAGGCAGACCGCAGGATAATCCGCTGATTGTGCATGTGTCAGACAGAGAGATGCTCTCTTTGGTGGTGAAGCAAATTCCGCCCGAGGCTGAACTTTTGATGAAACATTTTTGGCCGGGGCCACTTACGATGATTATGGAAAAAGCTGATTGTATCAGCCATACGGTGACAGCCGGTCTTGACACGGTTGCCGTTCGTATGCCTTCGCACCCCGTGGCGCGCGCACTCATTGAGATGAGCGGTGTGCCTGTTACGGCGCCGAGCGCCAATTTATCAGGTAGCCCGAGCACAACGCGGGCAGAACACGTGATTGCCGATTTAACCGGTCGCGTAGACTATATTATAGATGGAGGCGCCAGTGAGGTGGGTCTGGAATCTACGGTTTTGGATTTAACCGGCGAAGTACCGCAAATTTTGCGCCCCGGTGGCATAAGCCTGAAACAGTTGCAGACATATCTGCCGCAAACGACCTATGAGCCGGCTTTAAAAGGTGAGAATACCACGCCCAAAAGCCCCGGCATGAAGTATCGCCATTATGCACCGCAGGCAGACTTGTTTTTGGTGGAGGGCGACTTTGTGAAAAAGGTAGAACCCCGCCTTGAGGAAGCAAAAAAAAGCGGTCGCCGGGTGGGCCTTTTATGCCAGAACCGGCAGGAACTTGCGGCTGATTTTCACATCGCCATTGGTGCTACATTAGAAGACTATGCGCGTAATTTGTTTGATTCCCTTCGCAAGATGGACGAACTGGGTGCAGACATAATTTTTGCGCAGCTGCCTGCTGAAGATGACGGCATAGCAGCGGCACTGAAAAATCGGTTACGAAAGGCGGCCGGCGGTCATGTGTTATAAGCTTGCGCCCCTTTCCCGCGAACTGGTTCCGGCTTTGGCTGAGCTTGAAAAAAAGTGTTTTTCTGTCCCCTGGACAGAGGCTATGTTTTTAGGTGACTTAGATAGCCCGCATACAACCTATCGTGTCATCTTGCACGAGGGCGAGCCGGTGGCCTATATGGGGTTATGGAAGATTGCCGACGAGGGCCATATCACCAATGTGGCGGTACATCCGGATCACAGAAGACGTGGCTTAGCGCAGCAATTGATACAAAGCTTTTTAAATTGGGGTAAAGAGGAACATCTGAGCCTGTTGACCCTGGAGGTGCGTGAGCACAACCTTGCAGCCATTCGCCTGTACGAAGGTTTTGGCTTTGAGCAGGTGGGTCGGCGACCACTTTATTATGAGGGAAAAGAAGATGCGTTACTATACACCGTCTTTTTAAATACTGAAGCGGAAGGAGAATAACTTTTGCGCAACTTAATTTTAGCAATTGAATCTTCATGCGATGAAACAGCAGCGGCCGTTTTGGAAAACGGACGAACTGTTCTTTCCAATATTATATCCTCGCAGATACCCATCCACGAGCGTTATGGCGGCGTGGTGCCGGAAATTGCGTCGAGAAATCATGTGTTGAATCTGCCGGGTGTGATTGACAGGGCCTTAGAAGAAGCAGGCTGTACATTTGATGATGTAAGCGCCATTGCTGTAACCTATGGCCCCGGATTAGTGGGTGCCTTGCTGACAGGCGTTTCAGCGGCTAAGGCAATTGCTGCCGCAAGGCATCTGCCACTTGTGGCCGTCAACCACATTCACGGCCATATTGCAGCCAACTACATCGCACATCCCGAACTTGAGCCGCCGTTTGTTTGTTTGGTGGCTTCGGGCGGCCATAGCCACATTGTGCATGTGCGTGACTATACTGAGTTTGAAATTTTAGGCCGCACGCGTGACGATGCAGCAGGTGAAGCTTTTGACAAAATAGCCCGTGTTCTGGATTTGGGTTATCCCGGCGGACCAAAGCTTGAGAAGTTGGCTCAGGAAGGAAATAGTGAAGCTATGAAGTTTCCGCGCGTCAGCTTTGGTGAGGATTGTTATGACTACAGCTTCAGCGGCGTCAAAACGGCCGTTATCAATTATGTGCATAAAGAAGAGCAGGCCGGCAGAAGCATTGCCAAGGCAGATTTAGCGGCCTCCTTCCAGCGTGCCGTTGTGGAAGTGCTCACCGAGCATACACGGCAGGCCGTGCGTGCATCGGGCTGTGATAAGGTGGCCTTAGCCGGCGGCGTTAGTGCCAACGGTGCTTTGCGCGCGTCGTTTGACCAAATGGCAAAAGAAGAAGGATTGAAGCTCTATTATCCGCCACTTATCCTGTGCACGGATAATGCGGCTATGATTGGTTGCGCCGGTTATTATTTATATGAGCAGAAGAAATTTGCAGATGCGAGCCTGAATGCCGTGCCGGGTCTAAAATTATAATAGGAAAAGAGGAAGCATATGGCAAAGCGAAAAAAACGCAAAGGCAGCTTAAAAGCGTTATGTCTTTTCTTGGTAATTGTGATTGTTGTTGGGTATATGGCTTCAGTTGTCAGCGATTACAGCGGTGGTAAAAGCCGCGGCGCTATGAAGCAAGTAACGGTGCCGGCGGGTGCATCCACGGCCGATGTGGCAAGGGTGCTGCAGGAGGCAGGCCTGGTGCGTCACCCCGTTTGGTTCCGCCTGTTTTCCAAGCTTGGCAGTCATGACGGCAAGTATATGCAGGGAACCTTTTCTTTAGCGAAGCACGACGGATATCAGGATATATTTGAGACCTTAGAAAAACCGCCCGTTCCGCAGGATGTGGTTAAGGTAACCATTCCCGAAGGCTTTGAATTGCGACAGATTGCCGATAGGCTGGTAGAAGCAGGTCTTGTCACCCGTGAAGCATTTTATAATGAAGTGGAAAACGGTCGTTTTGACTATGCTTTTTTGCGTGGTGTGCCCAAGCGGGAAAACCGATTGGAAGGCTATCTATTTCCGGATACCTATCAATTCAGCCTGAGCGAAGGGGCGTACTCGATTATCAATAAGATGCTGGCGCGTTTTGACGAGATATACACGCAGGAATATCGTACCCGTGCCAAAAGCCTTGGTATGACGGATGATGAGATTATCACGCTGGCCTCTGTTATCGAGCGGGAAGCGCAGGGTGATGGCGACAGAAAAACGGTGGCAGGTGTGTTCCATAATCGTTTAAAAAATGCACAGTATCCTTATTTGGAATCCTGCGCCACGGTGCAATACATTCTTAAGGAAAGAAAGCCTGTTTTATCTGTAGCGGATACGAAAATAGATTCACCGTATAACACCTATCAGAATCCGGGATTGCCCGCAGGCCCCATTGCTTCACCGGGGCAGAAGTCCATTGAGGCGGCGCTGTATCCCGAAGCGCATAACTATCTGTTTTTTGTTATGGATTCCACAGGCAAGCACAGGTTTGCGGAAACCTTTAGTGAACATCAAAAAAATATGAGTAAATAAAATAAGATGCCGTATGAGGTGTACTCACAAGGACAGTAATTTAAAGGCAGAAACGATTGATTTCGTTTCTGCCTTTTATCGTAGGGGCGATTCACGAATCGCCCGTTTTTATAAGGTTTTAGGATTATCCTAAATTATTGGAAAATGCGATATATTTTCCCTGCTTGTTACAGTAGCGGACAGATTTATTATTTGTCAGCTCTTCCTGTTAAATATATTTCTACAGAATCAAAATTTTTTCCATATGATACGGAACTTTCATCCATTTCTGTCATTCCGGGTTTGATTTCATAATCATCATCTACGCAATAACCCCAATTATAATCCACTACATTTCCATTATTTTTAAATAAAACAACATATTCAACGAATTTAGCTTCCTTATTGCCATTGTTTTTTACTTGAATAATCGTTTTCTCAGTAGTAACAGAATGAGTACATTCCAACTGTGAAACACATTCTTCGTAATATTTTTCTTCTCCGGCAGAAATGATATATTCATAACTTTCAAATACCTCATCATTGCTAAATATAAATGCCATTTCATTGCCAGGACCAAACGCATATTCCGATTGGTTTTCTGCGCCTACAATTTCACCATCTTTGTCTTTAAATGAAAGTTGTACTCTTGGCGAAATAGTATAGGTTGAATTATTTTTCAAAACAATTGCAATATAATTACTGTAATTCGTTTTCCATTGATATTCTTTTATAACGCTAATTTCTTTTGCAACGGCAGAAGCATCAAAACCTGTAGCAGAATTTTCGGATTTTTGATTTGACAGAATGACCGTATTAGTATTCCCGTCCCAGTCGACATTAACCCCCAAAGCGTTTGCAACGGCACGAACTGGAAGATATGTCGTACCATTAATAATAAAGGGTTCGACATAGTTTCCATTGGCATCTTTAGGTAGCACTTCCTGACCATTTAGAGAAATCTTAATGTTGTTGTAAAACAACTCTGCCGTTTCGCTGATTTGTTGTGCAAACACCATTCCGCTTGTCAGCATTGTACCAATTAACAAACCTGCAATTAGTCCTTGTAATCTTTTCTTCATTTTGTTTTACCTCCAAATTTTATTTTATGAATATTATTCACAAGATAAGTATAACATATATTTACGAAGTACGCAAGCGCGTATACGCAAAAATGTAAACTATTTTAAAATATCTTTACGAGGTGTTTTAAAATGGATGTTAAAGATGTAATAGTAAAAAGATTTAATGAACTATGTGCCGAAAGAAATATGCGAATAAATGAACTTGCAAATGTATCAGGCGTAACACCATCAACTGCATATAGTATGATGGATAAATCTCGCAGGGATATTTCCATAAGAACAATCAAGAAATTCTGTGATGGTTTAGAAATTACATTAGGAGAATTCTTTTCGACAAAAGATTTTGATGCTTTAGAACAGGAAATAAAATAATAGTATGGATTTGCTAAAACGAAAACCGACAAGATTAAAAGAATATGATTATTCCACGCCCGGAGCATATTTTATTACGATATGTACAAATCAAAAATTGCATTTATTTGGCGAAATAGCGAACAATGTAATGCAACTAAACGATTTAGGAGAAATTGTCAATCAAGAAATCTTGAAAATTGAAGCACATTACCAAAACATACGAATAGACAAATATATCATTATGCCTAATCATATTCATATGATTATTGTAATTTTAGAAACGGAAGGGATAAATCCCTTCCCTACGATAAAATATGATATTCCAAATGTTGTTGGCAAATTCAAAGCAGGAGTATCAAGGATTGTAGGGAATGCATTTATGCATTCCGTTAAAAAGTCTATATGGCAGTCCTCATACAATGACCACATAATCAGGGGCGAAAAGGATTATCAAAAAATATGGGAATATATAGATACAAACCCATTAAAATGGGAATCAGATTGTTTTTACAATGATTAAAGGCTCTCGCAATTTTGCGAGAGCCTTTTACTGTCCTCAACAGTACGCCTCATATGTGGCATCTTTTTTCTATTAAATATACTTTTTCATGCGGTTGAGTGCGCCTTTTTCCAAGCGAGAAACCTGCGCCTGGGAGATGCCGATTTCATCGGCCACCTCCATTTGTGTTTTGCCTGAAAAAAAGCGCAGGTTAATAATGTGTTTTTCCCGCTCGGTGAGTCGCTTCATGGCTTCTGTTAAAGCGATTTTTTCGAGCCAATGCTCATCTGTATTTTTCGTATCCTTCACCTGATCCATTACGAAAATTGTATCGGTACCATCGTTATAGGCAGGCTCGTGCAGGCTGATAGGGTCCTGAATGGATTCTAAAGCAAAAACAATATCCTCTTTTGGCAGTTCCAGAATTTTTGCCAGTTCATCAATGGTTGGCTCTTTGGCATGCTCGTTGATATAGGCTTCTTTTGCCTTTAAGGTTTTATAGGCAATGTCGCGCAGCGAGCGGCTGACTCTGATTTGGTTGTTGTCACGCAAATACCGCCTGATTTCACCGATGATCATGGGTACGGCATAGGTAGAAAATTTGACCTGATGGCTTGTGTCAAAGTTATCTATGGCCTTAATCAAACCGATACAGCCGATCTGAAATAAATCGTCTAAATTCTCGCCCCTGTTATTAAAACGCTGAATGACACTGAGCACCAATCGCAGATTGCCACCAATAAACCTTTCACGTGCTACTGTGTCGCCCTGCTTGATTTTTTCAAATAACTCCATTTTTTCCTTTTCGGAAAGAACAGGAAGTTTTGCGGTGTTAACGCCGCATATTTCCACCTTATTATTCAAATACTATCACCGGCCTTTTCTTTGATTCTCAACAATATAATTTCCAAATAATGGGAATTATATACCCTTTGAGAAAAATTGCCGGATAATTAAACCCCCTTTGCAGAGCAGGGCACTCTCTGCAAAGGGGGTTTCATAATGAAATCAATAACAATTGTTGAAAATATCCTTAATCACTTCATAATCCATCTCAATGTAACTCTTAACGGTTCTCGTTCTACCAAAGGTGCAGGCTTCAGCCAGTGTATCCATGGCACTTTTTTCAATGCCGAATTCTCTGATGGTAAGCGGCATGCCGATTTCCTTAAAGAAATTCTCCATGCACACAATACCGGCAAGGGCGGCTTTTTCGTCGTCTGCTTCTGTCACATTCCATACCCTTCTTGCAAACTGGGCAAACCGGGCAGGATTTTCTTTATACATATAACGCGCCCAGGCGGGGAACAGCACAGCCAGACCTGCGCCGTGTGCCACGTGGTCATATTCACCGCTTAAGGCATGTTCTAACTGATGCACGGCAAGAAAATTTTCACGGCCGCAGCCTGTTAAGTCGTTATGAGAAAGGCTGGATGCCCACATAACGGTGGCTCTTGCTTCGTAGTCTTCAGGATTCTGCATGAGGGTGCGGCCTGCGGCAATCAAAGCCTGCAGAATGCTTTCTGAAAGTCTGTCTGTTAAGTCAGTCGGCGGGCACAGGGTGAAGTAACGCTCCATGGTATGTGCCATGCTATCCACAATGCCACAGGCGGTTTGGTAGGGGCTGACAGAGAAGGTGAGCTCCGGATTGCAAATGGCAAATTTGCAACGGTTAAACTCACTGTTATAGCCACGCTTCATGTTCAGCTCGGTGTTGGTCAGCACAGCGGAAGAACTCATCTCGCTGCCGGCGGCAGAATGGGTTAAAATGCAACCGATAGGCAGGGCGTTTTGGGGCGTGGCCTTGCGGCTGGGGAAATCCCACACATCACAATCGGCAAGTGCACCGGCGGCTGTGGCCTTGGAAGAATCTAAAACGCTGCCGCCGCCAACGGCCAGAATCATTTCTACCTTCTTTTCTTTGGCAAGCTGCACGGCCTTGCGGACGAAGGAAACTTTGGGGTTAGGTTCAACACCGCCCATTTCGATGACTTCGATTCCGTTTGCCTTTAGAGATTGCATCACATCATCATATAAACCGTTTGCTTTGATGCTTCCCTTTCCATATTGCATCATAATGGTTTTGTAACCGTATTCTTTAATAATGTCTCCGACCTGTTTGTGCCTATCCTTTCCGAAATAAACTTTGGTAGGGGTGTAATAGGTAAAATCTAACATATGCTTTTCTCCTTATTTAAAATATAATCAATGGCCTTTATATTGTTCTGTGTTTATCTATTGCACAGTTGTTCATAGCGGAAGCAGAGGACTCAGCGCCCATCATCTTTGTGTGGCCAACTTCCAGGTAGGCGGCAGAATTTTCATCATTGACGGCGTCTGAGTGCGCACATAGCCACCATGGTAAAATCCCAGGCATCAAATCCGGTTTTGGCAACATATTCAATTGCTTTTTCTTCCCCTATTCGCTTGGCAAAAGCCTACATCGGTAGATGTTTTCATTAATTTTCTCCTATCTTATGAGGGCGCATAAGGTTTGTTTACTGCAAATTCCCTTTTTTGATATTTTCCTTTAAAATGGCATCAGTAACTTCAAACAAGGTAGAAGACCCTGCTTTTGTTTTGTTCTGCCGGTTATAGACCTGCTCGGCCGTTACCTTGTGTTTGCGCCAATCGCTGCCGTTGTTGCTGTGATTGAGAAGTAAAGGCTGCAGATTATCCATGGCGCGGGCAAATTTAGCCTCTGCAGTTTCACAGGCTTCAAATTCATCAAACAGGGCAATAAACTCATTTTTTTGTGACTCGGGCAGAATGGAAAAAATCCGCTCTTTTGCAGCATCTTCCCTTTCTTTTTGGGAGCTGAGCATTTCTGCATCGTAGGCATAGGTGTCGCCGGCGTCAATTTCCACAATATCGTGGAGCAGACACATAAGCATAACCCTCGTAATATCGATCTTCTCATTCGCATATTCCTTCAGAATATAGGCCATGATGGCCATATGCCAGGAGTGCTCAGCGTCGTTTTCGCTTCGTCCGTTCCCGGAAAGGTGTGTCTGACGGAAAATGTTTTTTAGTTTATCAATTTCCAAGGCAAAAGAAAGTTGCTGTTTTATGCGTGTATCCATGTTACGCCTCCATATATCATTGGTCATCTTGCTTCTTTACATGTTTGACAGAACAATTATATCATAATAGAAAGAGATTGGCAATCATAAAGGGAAAGAAACAAGACTCCGGTTTTCGGCAATTTTTTAGATTTGAGTTGTGAAAAAAATGTCAGTTTATTTAAATTTGCTATTGATTTCTTGTGGGGCTTTTGATACAATAGTACTAATTAAAAATTTAAGGAGTTGAACATCTATGCCATTAGTAACAACAAAGGAAATGTTCCAAAAGGCATATGACGGCGGTTATGCAATCGGTGCGTTTAATGTAAACAACATGGAAATCATCCAGGGTATCACCGAAGCAGCAAAGGAAGTTAACGCTCCCTTAATTCTGCAGGTTTCTGCCGGTGCCAGAAAGTACGCAAATCACACCTATCTTGTAAAGCTGGTAGAAGCTGCGCTGATCGAAACCGATCTGCCGATCGCTCTGCATCTTGACCATGGTGATAGTTTTGAACTGTGTAAGTCATGTATCGACGGTGGCTTTACCTCCGTTATGATTGACGGTTCTCACCATTCTTTTGAAGAAAATATCGAACTGACCAAAAAGGTCGTTGAATACGCTCACGAACGCGGCGTAACCGTAGAAGGCGAGTTAGGCCGTTTGGCAGGTATTGAAGATGATGTTAACGTTTCCGATGAAGACGCATCTTATACCCGTCCTTCTGAAGTAGAAGAATTCGTTACCCGTACAGGCGTTGACTCTTTGGCTATTGCCATCGGTACCAGCCATGGTGCATACAAATTCAAACCCGGTCAGAAACCCCAGCTGCGTTTTGACATCTTAAAAGAAGTTGAAGAGCGTCTGCCGAACTTCCCCATCGTTCTGCATGGTGCCAGCAGCGTAATCCCCGAATTCGTTGAAATGATCAACCAGAACGGCGGTAACATGCCCGATGCTATCGGTATCCCCGAGGAAATGCTGCGCGAAGCTGCAAAATCTGCAGTTTGCAAAATCAACATTGACTCTGACCTGCGTCTGGCTATGACCGGTTCTATCAGAAAGTACATGGCTGAAAATCCGGCTCACTTCGACCCGAGACAGTATCTGACTCCGGCTCGTGCTGCTATCAAAGACCTGGTTAAAAAGAAAATTGTTAACGTTTTAGGTTGCGACGGCAAAGCCTGATTGTAAATACGTCCTTTTTATAAAGGAAAGTAAAAACTCCTATAGCAGAAAAGCTCTGCTATAGGAGTTTTTTATATCGTATACATCATACTTATAACGTTTGCAACCAGTTTAAAAGGAGCTTACTCCACTGGGAAACATGGCGCGAAATGTCATCGTCATCCCGGTCAGCAAGACCCAAACCGTGAACACCGGCCGGGAACATGTGAAATTCACAGGGGATGCTATATTTGTACATAGCCTGTATATAAGAAAGACTGTTTAACACAGAAACGCTTTGATCGGCAAAAGTATGCCATAAAAAAGCAGGCGGCGTTTTTGGATTAACCAAAGCATCAAGAGAGAAGGATTTTGCCATCTTTTCATACTCTTCTCCAAAAAGGTTTTTGCCGGAGCCAACATGACCGAAGTCTTCCGTCACGCGGATGACCGGGTAGCAGAGGACTTGTGCATTGGGCAGAAAGTCAGTAGAAGAGATGACAATTTCTCCGTCTACAGTTTCATAGTAATTGCACAAAAGTGCCGCTAAATTGCCCCCGGCAGAAGAACCCATAACAACAATTTTATCTTTGTTGACGTTAAAAGCTTCCGCGTTGTCCCGTAAGAATCTGACGGCGTTGCGCGCATCGGAAAGCGGTGCAGGGAATACATCGGGGAAATGGCGGTATTCCAGCACAAAAGCCTGCATGCCGTTGGCGTTTAAAAATTCTGCATATCCCTTTCCTTCGTGCTCCGCCAGCATGCTATAAGCACCACCGGGGAAGATCAAAAAGGTCCATTCAGATGTTTTCTTTGCAGGGGTGTATTGTGTGATTCTTACATCCGGGGAAGAATTTTTTCCGTAAAGAGAATGTATGGTTGTCATATTTAAGATAAGATCCTTTCTATAGCAGGGTCATCTGCTGGCCGGGAGCGTCCTCCGGTTTTAAGTAAGCGCCCCGCGCCGGAATGTTGCGCGTTCTGTAATAATCAAAATCAGTAAAGGTAACCTCGTCAAGGGTGTTGATTTTGGCCAGAATACTTCCCTTCTTAGGTGTTAAAACCTGTACGCCCTGTGTGTTTCTCGTGGTTTTAACGGGAATTTTGGCAGTGTCAAAAATCAGCACCTTATTAATATCGCTCATGGCGGCAAGCTCCGTATCCTGCATTAAGAAGCGGATATCGGCTATGGGTGATTTGGCATAAAATGCATTTGTCAGCTTTTTGCGGTTGGTTTTTGTTTCATAACTCAGCAGGGGCACCTTGGCAATCTTGCCGTTTTCAAAAGCAAACAACATAAAGCCTTCGTATTTGCTGGTCACGGTCATGTACAGAATCCGTTCATCAGCTTCCATACCTAACAGATTAGGCAGATACTCACCCAAAGCGCTGGCCTTTGTGTCCGGGATATCATTGATTCTCATCTTATAGCAGTTTTGCTGTGAGCTGAAGAAAAGCACTTCGTCGCGGTTTGAGCATTCCATTTCGCAAAGCATGCGGTCATCATCTTTTAATTTTTGCTCGGAGCTTGCGCGGAGAGAAACCAGCGTGATTTTCTTCGCATAATTCTGCTCGGTTAAGAACATCTTGACATTGTAATCCTCAACCACATTTAAAACCTCAGGCAAGGCGGCTTCTTCACCTTGGATGATTTCTGTCGAGCGCTCCTTGCCGTATTTTTTAACAATACTATCAAGCTCTGCGATAATCAGTTTTTTCATGGCCAGATTGCTGGCTAAGGTAGACTGAAGATCGGCAATGCCCTTTTTCAATTCATCAATATCCTGCAGACGCTTTAAGATGTATTCCTTATTTAAATGGCGCAATTTGATTTCAGCAATAAACTCTGCCTGGATGCTGTCGATAGAAAAGCCCTGCATCAGATTGGGGATAACCATGGCTTCTGCTTCTGTTTCACGAATGATACGTACGGCCTTATCAATGTCTAAAAGGATTTTTTCAAGACCCTGGAGCAGATGCAAACGATGTGATTTTTTATCCAGGTCAAATTCTAATCTGCGGCGGATGCATTCGAGGCGGAAACGCGTCCATTCCTTCAAAATTTCACGAACGCCCATCACCTTTGGCTTGCCGTCGATTAAAATGTTGAAGTTACAGCTGAAAGAGTCTTCCAGTGGTGTCTGTTTAAACAGGCGTGCCATCAGCTTGTCAGGATCGGAACCGCGCTTTAAGTCGAGCGTCAGCTTTAAGCCGGAAAGGTCTGTTTCGTCACGCAGGTCAGAAATCTCACGCACCTTACCTTGCTTGACAAGCTCAACAATTTTATCAATAATTGCTTCGACGGTTGTTGTATAAGGGATTTCATAAATCTCTACGCAGTTATTCTTTTTGTCATAGCGGTATTTGGAACGAACCTTAAAGCTACCGCGACCGGTTTTGTATATTTCTCTTATCTCTTCTTCGTTATAAATTAACTGACCGCCGGTTGAAAAATCGGGTGCAATCAAGGTTTCGGAAAGGTCGCATTCGGCATTTTTTAAGTAAGCAATCGTAGTCTTGCAAACTTCTTCTAAATTAAATGAACATATATTAGAAGCCATACCAACTGCAATACCCTGATTGGGGTTCACCAAAATATTGGGGAAAGCAGTAGGCAAGAGGGTGGGCTCTTTCATTTCGCCATCGTAGTTATCAACGAAATCAACGGTGTTTTTATCAATGTCGCCAAAGATATCGGCACAAATTTGTTCCAGTCGCACTTCGGTGTAACGGGGCGCGGCAAAGGCCATATCGCGGGATTGCTGCTTGCCAAAGTTACCTTTAGAATCTACAAAGGGATGAAGCAGGGCACCGTTACCCTTAGTCAAACGAACCATGGTTTCATAAATAGCCATATCACCGTGGGGGTTCAGCTTCATGGTCTGGCCGACCACATTAGAAGA
Source organism: Oscillospiraceae bacterium (assembly GCA_015068555.1). Taxonomy (GTDB): domain Bacteria; phylum Bacillota; class Clostridia; order UBA1381; family UBA9506; genus UMGS755. The sequence goes on from SVKI01000005.1 coordinate 75,829, forward strand.
CTTGGTTCGCGGACCGGTCAGCAGATTCATTTTATACATCGTGTATAAAAGCTTTCTGTGTGCCGGCTTAAAACCGTCAATCTCCGGAATGGCACGGGAGATGATAACGCTCATTGCATAGGGCATGTAGTTCGTTTCCAGAGCCTGAACGATATTTTGCTCAATATAATTTTCGTGAATCATGTAAAAATCCCATCCTTATATAATGATAAAAGGGTTTATAATCAGTCAAATCTTTTTGTTATATCCTGTACAACGCGCGAAGCTATCAACAGGCCGGCAACAGAAGGAACAAACGAAATACTGCCGGGCGTCCGCGGATCATCAGAATTGGGTTTGATAGGTTGTTCGGTCGAATACACCACAGTTAATTTTGTGACATTACGTTTTTTCAATTCGTAACGCATTACGCGGCATAAAGGACAAACGGAAGTGTTATAGATATCATCGATGCATAAAAGTTCGGGATGCAATTTGTTGCCCGTGCCCATGCAGCTGATAAGGGGGATGCCGAGTTCTTGTGCTGTAACGGCAATATCAATTTTTGCGCTGACGGTATCAATGGCATCTATTATATAATGAAAGTCGCTTGTAATCACATCGACAGAATCAGGCAGATAAAAAAGATCCAGGCAGGTCACACGGCAGTCGGGGTTAATGGAATGTATCCGTGCCTTCATGGCCTCCGTCTTCTTCATGCCGATGGTTTCATTTGTGGCAATAATCTGACGGTTTATGTTGGAAACAGAAACTGTATCATTATCCACAAGTGTGATAGAAGCAACGCCGCACCGGGCTAAAGCTTCAACAGCATGGCCACCAACACCACCAATGCCGAAGACCAAGATATTGGCTTCTTTAAGCCTTTGCATGCCTGCTTCGTGAAGGAGCATTTCTGTGCGTAAAAAGCGTTCTGCCAAGTCAATCAGCCTTTCTCTTATAATTACAAATAGTCGCTTTTTCTATTGTAACCTTAATTTGCAATTTTGTCAAATCGATGTTTTTTAAAAAATTAAAAAAACATAGAATCTTTATAGAAAAACAGAGAAAAACAAAGGAAAAAAATGATAAATTAAAAAAATGAGCGTTTTTGAATGTTTTGGCGTTTGCAAAAAGAGTCGAATGGTCGTATAATAAACAAGTCGCTTACGGAGCGGGTGCTTCGAAAAAGCGAAAAACCGAACCTTGAAAATTGAACAGAGCAGGCTCTAAATATTCATTTGAGTAATTTTGGAACAATCCAAACACAAGAAGTCAGTATAGACTGGCTGGGAGATTATAAGTTTCCGAAAGGGAATTTTTAATACAAACTTTATAGAGAGTTTGATCCTGGCTCAGGACGAACGCTGGCGGCGTGCCTAACACATGCAAGTCGAGCGGGAAGCCACTGAATGAAGCTTCGGCAGATTTTGG
>SVKI01000029.1 GCA_015068555.1 Oscillospiraceae bacterium
CATTGGGGGCTTATGTGGAAGGTCGCGCTGTGGCATGTGGATGACATTATCCAGGATCCCGAAAACGAAAATCAGGTGATTGTCCTGATGGATCGCAGACAATGGCATCAGCTGAAAAAGCAACCTACCGCAAGCATGGCGAATGAAACCCGCGGCTTTGTTGTCGAAAATGCGTACGAGCTTTTAGACCAACCCGGCGAGTTTTATTTTAATAAGAAGACGAAAACGCTTTCCTATATGCCCCGCGAGGGAGAGGACATGACGACGGCTGAGGTACTCTGTCCTCAGACGGATCGTCTATTATACATTTGTGGAAAAAATAATTCTGAACTTGTTCATAACATCCGCTTTGAGAACATTAAACTTGCACACGCGTCAAACAGCCTCATGGAGGACACCAGCTACTATACCGGTCAGGGTGAATACCATTGTCAAAGTCACTTTGAGCATCGTATAGGCTGGGCCAATAACGTTGTGAGCTGGGCTGAGTATGTAGACTTTGAAGCCTGTCAGTTTTACGGACTTGAGGGAATGGGCCTGCACTTTCGTGATGGCGTGTATCGCTGCGAGGTTGTCGGCAACGTCTTTACGGACATCGGCGCCACAGCCTTTGTAGCAGGACAGATAGAGCAAGTAGCGGTAAGCGAGGCACCGAAGGTAGACGGCCCTGTGGATGTGGCTTGGCGTGCCGGCTGGTACTCATCCTACCACTATGCGCCGGGCACCGGTTATACCTTTGAAGCTTTGAACACACAACGGTCTTGTGAATGGAGCATGGAACCGGGACGAGGCTGGTGCTCCGAGCCCTATGTATATGAGGAAGGGACATTCCCCTGGATTCGCCTGGAGCTGGAGGATAAATTTACCTTAGAGAGCTTCCGTTTCTCCTTCCCGGACTATGCAACGGAGACAGAAAGAAGCAACTTTGAGGTGCTGATTTCCAACGACCGCGAATTTAACGAATATAAAACGCTGGCAACCTACACAGGGCCGGCAGATTTTATCGAAGAAATCCCCATTGGTGACGGCGAGAAATACCAGTACATCATGCTGCGCAAGACGGTCTCTGAGCCCTTCGCCTTAGACGGCGTGTGGGCTATGAGTTATGACAAGGACTATTATGTAGGCACCCAGGGTGCGCCGACAGATTGCCTGATTGCCAATAACTACTTTGCCCGTCCGGGACAGGTGATGTGGAACACCTACCCCATCTGGCTCATTTATACCGCTCGGTTTAAGGTTTTACACAACGAGATCTATGACTCGCCCTATTCCGCGATGAGCATCGGCTGGGGCTGGGAAAATGATAATGAAACCGCCCGCGAGAACGACATCTCCTATAACCGCATTGATAAGGTCATGCGCCAAATTAACGACGGCGGCGGCATTTACATCTTTGGTGAACAGTGGGGTTCTAAGGTTACACATAACTATATTACCAACGTATTTAACCTGCATGCGGCCATTTACCATGACAACGGCAGCCGCGGCATAACCAGTGCAGACAATGTAGCCCTTAACACCGGCTATGCCTGGCTGCAAAATGGTGGTAACGCTTATGACAATGTTATGACCGGCATGTATAGTGATATAGGTGCATACTACTACCTTGCAGTAGCCGGTGAAAACGAATACGATGATGCGATTATCACGAGCATCACCGATCCCAGCGAGGAAGCGGCGCGCATTATGGCAGAGGCCGGCATCGAGGACGAGTGGTTGTGGATTAAGGAGCGCATCCCTGAGACTGACACACAACGTACCATTCTTTTGGGTCCTGATGCCTCCGAGAGCTATAAGATTAAATCAACGCAGGGCTTAGGTGCCACATCGCGTCTGGCACATGATACCAAAATAGCCAGCTTCCTTATCGATAATGCCGATTTTGGATATCTTCCCTGGGAGATAGACCCGGAGCTTAAAGAGGAGATTCAGTATTGGCTGGATGCCTGTGACACAAACGGCAACCGTACCGATGATGTCAACGGCGGCCACATCGAGGAAATGCACGGGCTGGAGTTTGCTATTTTAGATGCGATGGATAGTGTGTATCATCCCACCTATGATGAGATGCTTGCCATGTGCGACGAGCTGCTTGCGGCCGCAGAAGGCGTCAATGCCTTGGGCAGCTATCCGGCAGAGGCCATAGCCAATAGCAAAAAGGATATCGCTGCCGTGAAGGCCACGAATCCCGAGACCCGCGGAGACAAGGGTGTTGCAGCCATTAAGCTCGAAAAGATTTATAAAAAGCTGGCCGGGCAGAAACGTAATGCAGGCATTCTTTCGTTTACTGTTGAGGGCGGCACCAGTGTTATCGATGGCGAGAATCAAACCATCACGGTTTCCCTTCTGGATGGCGTAGACCGCACCGCACTAACACCGAGCATAGATATTTCTCCGGGTACGAAGTTGGCCACGGAGCTTTCCGACCTTGACTTTACGGAAGAATTCGTTATCCTTCCGCTGTATCATGAGGATCTGCAACGATATACCTTCTGGACGGTTCGCTTTGTTTCCGGCAATTTGGAGGATCAGGTAGTGGAAGGCGCTGCCTCCTTTGCAAATGCAGCTGATTGGATTGGCGGTAATGTAAACGTAGAGTTTCTGAACGCAGGCGGGGCAGTCGGCATTGCGTCCTGGCAACAGCCCAGCATGAATAAAACGGCGGTAAACGGAAACTATAAGTTCTCCCTGTGGGCACCTCAGGCCGATACCACAAACGGCATCGGCATCATCTTCTCAGCACAAACACCGGAGCTTGAGGCCACAACGAAGCGTGTGGAAAATACGTATTATATGCTGGAGCTTAAAGGGCAGGATTTAACTCTGTACCGCGTTCGTGGCGGCGTGAAAACGCTCTGTAACAGCGCGCAGAACATCCGCTTTAATTATGGGCGGTTTAATCCCTTCGAAATCACTGTGAAACCGGAGGGTGAGGTAGACAAGGTGATGGTTCGCTTAGAGGGCGACCTCATCATGGATGCCCTGGTGGCAGAGCCAGTGGGTCCGACAGGATATTTTGGTATCCTGACGCCATATGTCACCGTGAAGGTGAAATGATCTCCGCCCCCCATCCGGCAACTCGTCCCGAGCCTTCCCCTTGAGGGGAAGGGGGACCGCCGGAGGCGGTGGATGAGGTGTAGAGAAGACAATGCGTTTTCTTGAAATTAAATAACGGCAAGCAAAGCTTGCCTACACCTCATCAGTCTCGCCTTGCTCGACAGCTTCCCCTCAAGGGGAAGCCATAAGGAGGCAACGAGCGGTAAAAGCCTCCCTTGTGTAATACCCTCTGGGGCACACGAGGGAGGTGTCACGCGGAGCGTGACGGAGGGATTGTAAAAGGTATATAAATAGGAAGAAAAAATATAAAAGGTTATATAAAAATTTTATATAAATAATTATATTAAGGAGGCGTAAGCTATGAAAAAATTTCTATCATTAATGCTTACAGTTTTATTAATTCTCTCTGCATTGCCTATGGCAGCTTTTGCAGAGACAACAGGGACAACCCTGGTAAATGCGGAGACAAAGACGTATTACGTGCATGATGATACATTTCAAACGTTCTCGGCAAACGAGTATGGAAAGAAAACAAATCAAACCCCGGCCAATGTACTGACGGATGGGAAGACGGATAAATCAATTGGTGGCGGTAACGGATTTAACGCTGTGTGGATAGACTTGGGTGGACTTTGCCACATCGATAAGGTCACGAGTGTTGCTAACCTTGGTGCCAAAGGCGGTCAAGGTATGACCTGGTACCTCACCAAGGAGGACCCCACCATTGCGATGAAGGCGGGAAGTGTTAATTCCTCATGGAAGAAGCTTGGAAGTATCGATAGCGAAGCAACTTACTCGCCAAATATCCTCGAAACGCTCAACTTTGATGTTGACGATACTGAGTTGTATCGCTATGTGGTTTGCCTGGATCCCGACCATTACAACAAAGGCCTCACCGGAGCCACGAGTTTTAAGATGAGAGGCGCAGTGGCCGAAATTGATGTGTATGGAGAACCATGCACAAATGTAGCCCTGAATCGACCGGGCTTTGCAAGCGGTTATAATGTGAACTCCTGGCCGGATCTTGCGACCGATGGCAGCACGGCAACGGGCTTTCAAAGTGACGGCACAACTTTATGGTACTATGTGGATTTAGGCGCAGCCTATACGATTGATGAAATTCAGCTTACTCTGGGCAACACGGATGCTCACAAAAAGGGATACTCCGTGTACCTTTCCAACGAGCGTCAGGATGTTGATACAGATGTAGCAAATAAGGTTTTGGTATATACTGCAGATGACTCTGGGGACAGGGAAGTCAGCATCAACGTTGCAGGGCTTACAACCCTGACAGATAACCAAAAGGCGGCAAAATATCAGTTCGTCTATATCGAAAAGAACGCGGCTGCAACAGATGGCCTCACCGTGCACGAGCTTGAGGTTTATACCAGGGATGAAGACCAAGGCAACTATCTTGTGGAAATCGCCGCACATAAGCCCAGCTTTGCGGCTGTGCAGTGGGATAAAGACAATCAACACTGGAAAGCCAACGACAGAGACTCAAGCTCACGATATGTTACTGCCGCGTCTCGCCTCGGCACCGGCCAAATTCAGCGCTTTGTGATTGACCTTGAAAAGGCATATCCCATCCGTGCCATCTCATATACTGTCTGGGTGAATCCATCGCATCACAAGGGGTATACCATCTATGGCACAAATGACCCCACTTTTTACTTTGAAAACAACAAAACACAGCTTTGTACCGCGTCGGACACCGCGGTAAGTGGAAATAAAATTTACGAGGTTCCCGAGAGCGTAACTGGCGAGTTCCGATATATTCTCATTGAGGGTCACGGCGACATTGAGGATATTATGGTGTATACCGATAGCAAGCATGCTGAGCCGAATTACAGCAGCGACAAGGGCAGCGAAACGCATGTCATCACCCATGGCGCGAAGGTGAAGTCATCCACCGGCGCAACCTTGAGCGAGTCGTATTTTAATGACTATCGTACAACGAATGTTGCCTGGCAGGTTTCAACTAATCAGGTAAATGAAGCGAACTTCTTGATTGACCTGGGCTCGCCGCAGGCCATTGATTACATCACTGTAAATAATCTCTCGGGGGGAACTGTCTTCCTTTTTGAAATGAAGCTTGTGGCGACGAATGACCCGAACTTTGCAGCGGCGAATGACACGGTGATTTTTTTCGCCGGGGAAGACACAAACATGGTCGGCTCTAAAAGCTGGGAACTGGCCGCTCCCAAATCCTTCAGTCTGTATGAGGCGCCCGACTCCATGGATGGACAAAAATATCGTTATGTGGGCATGCGTTTGACGAAGCCGACAGCATTTACCCAAACGATTAGAGGTGACTTAGCAGAGTTTGCCGTTTATACCAAGGCGGAGAATCTGAACGAGGTGCATAACGCGATTACCTTCTCACAAGATGCAACAGCTAAGACTGATTTTACAGTAAGCACTGACAAATATTTATCGGTTACCGGCCGCCCTGTTACCCTCATCGCAGCGGGCTATGATGAACAAGGCAACCTGGTAGAGGTGAAAACCAGCGCACTGTCGCTCACGAGAGGCACTCAAGCAACGCTCTCCGGCACAGTCAGCTTTGCAGAGTCTACGAAATTAGACAAGATTAAAACGGTAAAAACCATGCTCTGGGATAATGCCGGTGCGCCGCGCCCGATTGTGGCAAGCGAAACCTTCGCACCCTACGTCAGCCTGGTAGATTCGACCACAAAGTCGTATTTCGCGCACCGTAATGCGAGTGCTGTTGGAGGTTTTAAGACCGACGTATATAAAGACCCTGATATACTGACGGATAAAGACACGACTAAGGGCTTTGGCAGAGGTGATGGATATAGTGCTGTATGGATTGACTTGGGAGCAGAACAGCCCGTCGATAAGGTCACAAGCACGGTTAACGGCGGCACCAACGGCACTTGTACCGGCCTGACCTGGTACCTCACCAAGGAGGACCCCATCGAAGCGATAAGGGCACAAAACCTTGACGCGTGGAAGCAGCTGGGCAGCATTGCCAGCGGCACAGTAGGTACGACGTATGATGTCAGCTTTTTGGTTGATGATGACGAGACGTATCGCTATGTGGTTTGCTTGAATCCCGATTTTTATAACAAGGGCTACGCCGAACACACGGGATCGGGTTACCACATGACGGGAGGCGTGCACGAAATTGACGCCTTGACAAGAGGCCTCTCCGTCGACTAAGAGACTGTAACGACGACGCCACCCGAGCCGGAAGACAGCGCAGGCTTCTAAAAAGCTGACTTCCTAGGATGCGCTGATGGATTTTGCGGGAACTCAACGCATATCAGGCTCCGACTGCTACAGAAGTTGCAGAATAAAAGAACATTCTTATCTTGCCTCCCCTGCGCATACCCTCTGTGGCACGCGAGGGGGGGCAAACCTCTCTATAGGGCAAAACTCGGATGAGGTGGTAATGTAGATGGTAGTAAACTTTATTATAAACACCTCATCAGTCTCGCCCTGCTCGACAGCTTCCCCTCAGAGGGGAAGCCATAAGGGAGGCAACGTGCACCGCCACCCGAGCCGGAAGACAGCGCAGGCTTCTAAAAAGCTGACTTCCTAGGATGCGCTGATGTGAACCCAAAAAGTTAAACTTTTATAGCGTAGTAGTTTTATGACTGCTACGCTATTTTCGTGTAACAAAAAGGGACTGCTTCACTAAGATGTGAGGCAGTCCTAATTTATGTATGAGTATGATAAAATTTTAGTATTACCTGAAGTTTGACTTTGCAACATTACAGGAAATCGTGTATTCTCCTGTCTGCAACAGGCATACTATCTGTAGAGGTGAATGTATGAAGTCTATATGGAATCGTATTGAAAAGCCGAAGTTTGAAACGCTTTCGGGCGATATTAAAACCGATGTGTTAATTATCGGCGGTGGCATATGCGGTATTCTGTGTGCATATATGCTCAGTCGGGCAGGCGTAGAGTGCACTTTGGTGGAGGCAGAGGAAATCTGCGGCGGCATCACAAATGGAACAACGGCAAAGCTGACCATTCAGCATGGCCTTATCTACGACAAAATCCGTCAGGTATATGGAATTGAAAAGTCACGGCTTTATTATGAAAGTCAAAAAAAGGCCTTTGAAGTGTTGGCAAGCCTTGCCAAAGAGACAGAGAGTGATTTTGAAAACTGCCACTCCTTTGTTTATTCGCTCAGTAATCGAGAGGCAATAGAAAAAGAAGTTGAGGCGCTTAACGCCATTGGATGCCCTGCGGAGTTTTGCAAGGAAACGGAGCTGCCGTTTGGCATTGCAGGGGCGGTTAAAATCGAAAATCAGGCGCAGTTTCATCCGCTTACATTTTTGTATTCCATAGCCAGGGAGTTGACAATTTATGAACATTCAAAAGTCCTGCAATTAAAATCGAACGTGGCCGTCACAGAAAAAGGAAGCATAACAGCGCAAAACATCATTGTAGCAACCCACTTTCCCTTTATCAACACACGTGGCGGCTATTTTTTAAAAATGTATCAGCACAGATCCTATGTGCTTGCCCTTGCAAATGCGCAGCGCATACAGGGAATGTATGTGGATGAAGCTATGGATGGTCTATCCTTCAGACGTTATGGCGACCTGCTCTTGCTCGGCGGCGGTAGCCATCGCACAGGCCATTCGGGTGGAAGCTGGGAGGAACTGCAGCGTTTTGCAAAAAAATATTATCCTGATGCGCGCGAGGTTGCCAGATGGGCCACGCAGGATTGTATGACGCTTGATTCTCTTCCGTATATCGGCAGATACTCCAAATCAACAAACGACTTATATGTGTCAACAGGATTTAACAAATGGGGGATGACCTCCTCGATGGTTTCGGCCATGCTGCTGACGGATATGATAGTTGGAAGGAACAGCGAATATGAAACCATATATGCGCCGTCGAGAACGATGATGCATCCGCAACTTGCGGTTAATATGCTTGAATCCATCAAGGGGCTGGCTACGCTGAAAAAACCAAGATGCCCGCATCTGGGATGTGCACTTACCTATAATAAAGCGGAACATTCCTGGGATTGCCCCTGTCATGGGTCAAGATTTGAGGCAGATGGCAAGTTGATCAATAATCCCGCGACAAAGGATAAGGGGAAATGATAAAGAAAAACAGCGTTTGATTTTATGAGCAAAGACAGCTTGCACTTTATACTGTTTCGTGCTATACTGGTAAAGAGGTGAAGCGCATGAAATTTGTATTGCAAAGGGTGCTTGAGGCACAGGTGGATGTAGACGGCAAGACGGTTGGACAAATAGGCAACGGATACCTGCTTTTGATGGGCGTTTCGCAGACAGATACCCGCGAGATTGCAGATAAAATGATTGAAAAAGTTGCCAGACTCAGAATTTTTAAAGATGAGAATGAAAAAACAAATTTAAGCATTGACCAGGTTGACGGTGAGATTTTGGTTGTGTCTCAGTTTACCTTATATGCAGATTGCAAAAAGGGAAACAGGCCCAATTTTTTAAATGCGGGCGGCGCGGCTCTTGCTGAGGAACTGTATGAATATGTTTTAGAGCGTTGTGAGGGCTTGTTTAAGAACACAGAGCACGGTATTTTTGGTGCGGAGATGAAGGTGTCGCTGGTGAATGACGGACCCTTTACCATCGTGCTTGACAGTGATGAAATTCTGCAATAACGGTATTGTATAAAAAAGGTGCGTAGCCATGGCTACGCACCTTTTTTATATTTCTTAATTATTTAATCTTTCTAACCTCGGTATAAAAACGCTTATCGCAGGCTTCGCCCATGGAGAAGGTTTTTCTGGGCAGAGCACCGTCTAAAATAACGGATTTATATAAATCGGACTTATCCATGGCATCTAAAATGATACCGAAGTTTTTAGAATTTTCGCAAAGCTTGTGTACCACATCTTCGCCGTGAATGTAGTCAATTTCGCCGCCGTTTTCAACAAAAGCATCCAGAGCCTTTTGCACCGTTGCGACAGTTAAATATTCTTTCGGGTTGGTAATGGTCACTTTTTGAGTTTTGCCGTTGTAGACAAATAAGAAGCTTTGACCGTTGGCGTTTTCATCGTAGCTCACATCGTATTCTGCTTCTAAAGCCTTTAAGAATGCAGCGCCGTCAGCTTCGAAGATAACACGGTGAATGGCTTCAAACTCCAACGACTTATCATGCAGGTTAACAAGTTCGCAAAGAGCATAACGTGCAGCAGAGGCCTTCGCCTTTTCCTCGCCGATTTCTTTTTTCAGGTTTTCGTAATGCGTTTTTGCGGTGGCCAGGGAATGATTACCGTCGCCCATGGCGTAAACAAGCGGGGAATCTTTCTCTACGCCGTACTTTTTGTTAAAGCCGTCTAAATCAGCGAGGGACGCGAGTTTTTTATCTAACATGTCACACGCCTCGTCAGACATTTTATAGCCTGTGATATGGCCGGAATTCTGCATCAGGTCAAAGTCATACACCTTGGTAAAGGTATCCGTCAGCTCTGCGTTGGGTTCGATGATGTTGCAGGCATCATTATCGATTAAAAGCATGATATGCGGCAACTCGATAGAAGCCTCACAGCGCACCTTCAGTCTGGGTGGAATGCGGGAAATAACGGTGCCTTCGGTTGCGCGGATCTTGGTTTGAGAGTCAGCAGCATAATCGTATTCCTCAAGGTCGACCATGCCCACAATGCCCAAGCGTTTAACGCCGTTTGCAAGCGTTCTTTCCACAAAGATGTAGGTGTTTTTATATTCAGTAAAAACTTCTGCATCCATATATGCTGCCATGGCAGCGTTGGTTTTTTTGATTCTTTCTTCAATATCTGCATCGTTTAAATAGATTTCAGGAACGGTCAGGCGAAGCGTGGAATAATCGCCTCCGACGCAAGCGTCAACAGCGTTCCAATACTCCGGCTCAGAAGTATACTGGTCGCAGGCTACGACGCTCCATTTTTTCATCTTCTCGCTGTCAGCAGAGAAAGTTGGCAACATGATGTCAGCTCTTTGAAATGCCATTATAATCAGTCCTTTTTCTAAATTCAATTCTTCCTTATTGTACCACAGGATCGCGCAGAACGCAAGTGTTCATTCTTTATATAATAGAAGAAAGAGCAGAAACCAATATGCAAAATGGAGAAGATAAATCATCTTGTTTAATATAGATAAAAAAGTTCTGTGAGGTTTGGTCGAAATGTACATGACAATGTAATTTTTTTTTAGATAAAATAATTCACATCTATTATTTTTATGGATAAAAAAATTCACACATAATTTTTTTATGGATGGGGTGTATGTTTGTGTCAAAAATCATTGAAATAATCAGCCTTATCAACGAGAAGGTTAATGGTGTTGTTTGGGGTCCTGTTATGCTGACGCTTTTAATTGTCGCAGGCCTGTTTTTAACTGTTTCCCTGGGCTTTATGCAGTTTAGAAAACTGGGCTTTGTGTTTAAAAACACGATAGGCGGCCTGTTTAAAAAAGATCAGCACAACCATGATGCTTCCGGTGTCAGCCCCTTCCAGGCTGTGGCGACCGCGATGGCAGGGACTATCGGTACAGGCAGTATAGCGGGTATCGCAACCGCCATTGTATCCGGTGGGCCGGGTGCAGTTTTTTGGATGTGGATCAGTGCTCTTTTAGGTATGGCCACGAAGTTTTGTGAAATTGTTCTATCTATCAGATTCCGTGAAAAGAATGAAAAAGGCGAATGGGTTGGTGGCCCCATGTATTACATAAGCAATGGTCTTGGTCTTAAATGGTTGGCAGCTCTGTTTGCTGTTTTCGGTATGGTGGCTTGCTTGGGTACAGGTAACGCGACGCAGTCTAACTCGATTTCGACGGCATTGCAGTCTACCATGGGAGTTACGCCGTGGATTACCGGCGCTGTGCTGACCGTTGTTGTGGCAGCCGTTATCTTAGGCGGTATGCGCCGTATTGCCTCGGTTAATGAAAAATTAGTGCCGTTTATGGCTGTGTTTTACGTGTTATGCTCTGTTGTTGCTCTGGCTTTGAATTTTGATAAAATCCCCACAGCTTTTGCTTTAATTTTTAAGGAAGCATTTAATTTTAAAGCCGCAGCGGGTGGTGCTGCCGGATATGGTATTATGCTTGCGATTCACTACGGCTTTTCGCGCGGCGTGTTCTCGAATGAAGCTGGTTTGGGTTCAGCGCCCATGGCCCATGCGGCATCCAGCGCCAAGCATCCTGTAGACCAGGGACTTTGGGGCATGTTTGAGGTGTTTTTCACTACGATTATTATTTGTACGCTTTCTGCCCTGATCATCTTAACTACAGGCATCTGGAGCGGCGGCAAGCTTTCCGGTGCTGCACTCAGTATCGCATCATTTGATGCGATTATTCCGGGCATTGGTGGCGTTGGCGTGACTCTTGCGACAATCTTTTTTGCGTTGTCTACTATTTTGGGATGGGCCTATTATGGAGAAGTATGTATGGAATACCTTTCCAATAAAAATAAAAACGCTGTTTTAGGTTATAGAATTTTGTATGTTGCCATGGTCTTTATTGGTGCCATTGGCAATCTGGATTTAATTTGGAGTATTTCCGAAACCATGAACGGTTTGATGGCGATTCCCAACCTGATTGGTATTGTAGGTCTTTATAAATCTGTGACCACTATCACCAAGGAATACTTTGAATCTAAAAAACAATCGCCGCTGCAAAAATAAGAACCTCACAAAGTTCTGACATAAGAATTTTGGAAACCCTTATTGTGTTCACAGTAAAAAGAAAACCGCCCGCAAGGGCATTTTTCTTTTGTACAAAGTTTTTTGAAAAAAAGAAAAAAAACAGTTGACAAACCCAAAAAATGGTGCTATAATAATATTCCGTGCTGAGAAAGCACATCGAACCTTGAAAATTGAACAGAGCAGGCTCTAAATATTCATTTGAGTAATTTTGGAACAATCCAAACACAAAAAGTCAGTATAGACTGGCTGGGAGATTATAAGTTCCCGAAAGGGAATTTTTAATACAAACTTTATAGAGAGTTTGATCCTGGCTCAGGACGAACGCTGGCGGCGTGCCTAACACATGCAAGTCGAGCGGGAAGCCACTGAATGAAGCTTCGGCAGATTTTGG
>SVKI01000030.1 GCA_015068555.1 Oscillospiraceae bacterium
ATTTATGGGTAGTAAGTAGCAGTTGCATGGCTGGCAGGCCAATAAAAAACGCACTTGTGCGTCGCCAGTAGCATTAGGGCTATGCCCGAAAATGAAAAACCCCCCGTTATACGGGGGGATATTTATTGTGCGCGAAAAGCCACACAAATATTTAAAAAATGTTGACAAGCGGGTTTTTAAGGTGATATGATTAGTTAAGTTAAGGTAATGGAAGGGATCGGATATGATGGAAAATATTATGCAATATGCGCACGAGGCCGGTTGTCTCAATGAGGCGTTGCCGTTGGGCAACGGTACTCTTGGGGCTGTTTTGTATGGAAGAAGCGGGAAGGAAAAAATATCGCTCAATCACGACACGCTTTGGTCCGGCAAGCTGCGTCGGTTTACCTGTCCGCATTCAATTGATTTCTACCAAAAGGCACAAGCCCTTATTTTAGATGGAAAAATCCGGCTTCTGCCTGCTTTGCCCGATGCCTTTAAAGAGGGTAGTGTTTCAGGCTTAAAGGCAAAAGGTAATATTACGGTTGACATAAGCTGGCAAGATGGTAAGTTAACCGGGTTTACGCTCCAATCCCCGATAGGGCAGGAGGTTACGGTGGCAACACCGGAGGGTGAACAGCGAATCGCGCTTATGCCCAATCTTGCATATCGGGCATAAAGAAAAAAGTGTATAGGGGTGACAAGAGGACAGCCCAGTTGTCACACTTCGGGGATACTATTTTTTTTGGCCGGTGCCGTTACACGGCCGGAAACATTCTGTGAGAAACACTAAGGAGGGGTTTTTATGTTATCCGTCATCATTCCCGCTTATAACGAAGAGAATTGCATAATGCCTGCATACACAACTATACATTCTCTCCTGACAGAAAACGACATTACCTGTGAGATTATTTTTATAGATGATGGCTCGCAGGACCGGACGTTTGATATGATATCTGAACTTTCTTTGAAGACGGAAAATGTAGTAGGTTTACATTTTTCGAGGAATTTTGGGAAGGAATCTGCTATATCGGCAGGTTTGGCCGCAGCCCGAGGAGAGTGTGCCGTTGTTATCGATTGCGATCTGCAGCATCCGCCTGAAAAGATAGTGGAGATGTATCGCTTGTGGGAACAGGGATACGAAATTGTTGAAGGGATTAAAAAGGAGCGAGGTCAGGAAAAGAAAATGCACAGCATGGGTGCCAAATTGTTCTATTCCGTAATCAGCCGGATGGCAGGTTTTGATATGGCCAATTCGTCAGACTTTAAGCTGCTGGACAGAAAGGTCGTTGACGTGCTTAACAAAATGCCGGAACGTGGTTTTTTCAGAGCTATATCGTACTGGGTAGGCTATAACAAAACCTCGGTTTCATATAATGTCAGAGAGCGTGTTGCAGGGGAATCTAAATGGTCAACCTGCGGCCTGATCAGGTATGCGTTTTCAAATATTACATCGTATTCCACCGCACCTATGCAAATCGTAACAGTTCTTGGCGTTATCATGCTGGTGCTGTCCGTTATCCTTGGGGTATGGGCTTTAGTTGACAAAATAGCCAGCAGAGCACTTGAAGGCATGACAACCGTTATTGTTATAACCATTTTTATCGGCAGTATCATTATGATCAGTCTCGGCATTATAGGCTATTATATTGCACGGCTGTATGAAGAAGTTAAAGGCAGACCGAAGTACATCATATCTTCTACGGTAAGGAGTTCAAAAAATAAGATGGTATGAACGCGATAGACAAGCTTAAGATAATATGTAGGACGGGTATACAGTAAGAGGGAGATTTCTTAACGCTTTTTGAAGAAGGTTGCCTTTTTGTATTGGCGGAAATGCAAGTTTTCCAGCTAGACAGTGTGTCAACAGAACCGTCCCCTTGTCACCGCACGAGCCACCTGCTGGTAAAGGGCAGGTGGCTCTTTCGTTTGCAGTCTCCTTTTTACTTTGTATAATCAGCAGTTATGATATGGTGACTTGCCGGGCAGATTTTTTTGCACGCGATCGAGTGCTTCGCCGAAACGTTGGAAGTGCACAATTTCGCGTTCGCGCAAATAGGCAATAACGCGATTGACATCGGGGTCATCTGACATACGCAGAATGTTATCATAGGTCACACGAGCCTTTTGTTCGGCTGCCAGGTCTTCCACCAGGTCGGCGATGGGGTCGCCTTTAACGGCAAAACTCATAGAAGTGTATGCCTGGCCGGCAGCTGAAGTTGGCCACACGCCTTTACCATGATCGATATAATATAGTGCTAAAGGACTGTTCTCAATCTCGGCAGTGGAGGCGTTTTTGGTCAACTGGTGTACTAATGCACCTACAATTTCGAGGTGGGCCAGTTCTTCCGTACCAATATCGGTCAGCAAGGCTTTTGATATATCGTCCTTCATGGAAAAACGCTGTGACAGGTAACGCATAGATGCGCTCAGCTCACCATCCGGTCCACCGTATTGGCTGATAATAAAATTTGCCAGTTTGGGATTTGGTTTTTTGATGTTTACGGGAATCTGTAATTTTTTTTGATATTGCCACATAAGAAAAAATTTCCTCCTTTACTTTTCCCATGGCCAGGGGCTGTTTACCCAAGTCCAATCGGATTCAGAGCGGACATCAGCAGGTGTCAGCGGGCCAAAATTTTCGTTATAGCATTCTTCCAGTTCCTGCAAATGCTTTGTAATCTTGTGGTACTCTCTTAATGCGCGTTGTTCGTGGGGGTGTGTGTCTAAAAACAGAACCCATTCATTTTGAGCAAAAGCCAACGCCTGAATTTGTCTGAGTAATTTCTCTTTGTTTTTTTCATAACCAGTCATACATAACCTCCTATTCCGGCTTTACGCCGTAAACCGAGATGGGTAAATCCAAATCGGGGAAAATGGTGCCGCGTTCTATGCCCTGTTCCGGCGAGTAGGTTTCACCAAATATTTGCAAAGGAACGAAAGCATAACCCACGCGATCGTTTGTTTTTTGCATATCATTCATTGTGTGATCATCCTTTCTTTTAATGGGAATACATTTGTATTCACTACCAATATATGCATTCATTCTCTTTTATGTGATAAAAAATGACATGAGATGGAACGATACGGAGAGGATAGTATCCATAACAATTTTTGAAAACGGAATTTGTTCAAAACAACGAAAATTCACAGAATATTCATTTTTTATTGACAAATATAAGAATTTCCTGTACTATATAAATAGTTTTATTATTAATTTTAAGACGGAGGTTGGTACAAATGGACAAGTTATTCAAACTTAAGGAACACGGTACCACGGTAAAAACGGAAATTCTCGCCGGTATTACTACGTTCCTGGCAATGGCCTACATTCTCGCAGTCAACCCGAGCTATCTGGGTGGACTTGAGGGTGCTTCTCCGGCCGGAGTCTTTATGGCAACAGCTATTTCAGCTGCAATCGCAACGATCTGCATGGCGTTTTTCGCTAACTACCCGGTGGCTCTGGCTTCGGGCATGGGTTTGAACGCATTCTTTGCATTTACCGTTTGTGGTGCAATGGGATATTCCTACAAGGTTGCTTTAACAGCCGTATTGGTTGAAGGTATTATCTTCATCATTTTGTCTCTCTTTAAATTCAGAGAGGCCTTAGTCAACAAAATTCCGGCGAATCTAAAGTTTGGTATCACCGCAGGTATTGGTCTGTTTATCACCATTATTGCACTTATCAATGCAAAGGTTATTGTTGCAGACCCTGCCACTACAGTTGCTTTGGGTGACATCAGCTCTGCGGCTGTTGTACTTTCTATTGTAGGCCTTTTGATTATCGGCGTTCTGCAATATAAAAAGGTACCCGGCGGCATTCTGCTTGGTATTATCATTACTTGGATTTTAGGTATCATTGCAGAGCTCTGTGGCTGGTATGTAGTAGACCCGGCTAACGGCGTTTACTCTGTTATTCCCAGCTTCTCCTGGGAAGCTATTAAAGCTAACTTTGCAGCACCTGCTCTGTTTAATTTTGATTTTGACTTTATTGTTAAAAACTTTGCGCCTTTTGTTGTTGTTGTGTTCACCTTCTTGTATACTGATATCTTTGATACAGTAGGCACCTTGATTGGTGTAACCCAGAAGGCCGGCCTGATGAACGAAGACGGCACTCTGCCCAAAGCAGGTGGCGCTTTAATGGCAGACGCTGTGGGTACTGTTGTTGGTGCATGCTTAGGTACTTCTACCGTTACAAGCTATGTAGAGTCCAGCGCAGGTGTGGCTGCCGGCGGTAAAACCGGTCTGACAGCTTTAACCACAGGTGTTATGTTTATTATCGCTATCATCTTTGCTCCTATATTCTTAGCTATTCCTTCATTTGCCACCACACCGGCTATGCTGTATGTTGGTATCCTGATGCTGAGTGCTATCAAGAATATGGAATTTGAGGGCGATATCGCTGATGTTATTGGTGGATTCTTAGCCGTTGTTATGATGCCTTTCGCATATTCTATTGCAACCGGTATCATGTTCGGTATCGTTTCCTGGGTTATCCTGAAGGTTGTAACCGGAAAAATCAAAGATATCAGCGCAATTATGTGGATATCCTTTGTATTGTTTGCACTTTACATTGCAACGCTTGTCTAACTGAAAAGATTAAGAAAACCCGCCTGCGGGCGGGTTTTCTTGTTTAGATTATGAAATAAAGGAAAAAGACTATGAAAACATCATATTTATTGAAATTAGCAGGAATTGAACGCGAATTGCCGCTTTGCAAAGTAAATGATGAACTGCAGATTGCGGCTTTTGTTATGTTTGGCGATGTGGAACTGACAGAGAAGGCTGCTGCTGCACTGTTAGAGCTTGCGCCTGAGCATGATATTATCATTACAGCGGAATCCAAGGGTATTCCGCTGGCTTACGAAATGGCCAAACAATCGGGTAACAACAACTATGTTGTAGCACGAAAGGCGCCTAAGCTGTATATGCGCGATGTGGTGTATACCCATGTTAAATCGATTACAACTGTGGCTGAGCAGCTTTTGTGCATCGGCTCCGATGAGGCGGCGCTATTAAAGGGCAAGCGTGTTTTGATTGTGGATGATGTCATCAGCACGGGCGGCTCCATTGCATCGGTTGTGCAACTGGTGAACCAGGTGGGAGGTAACATCGTCGGCAAAATGGCCGTTTTAGCAGAAGGTGATGCCATGGCCCGAAAGGATATTATTGCACTCCAGCAACTACCGCTTTTTGATGGGGAAGGTAATATAAAATAAGAGACCATACAGAGGCTGTAAAGCCTCTGTATTTTTTTGGTAAATAGCTTGACTTTGTCCTTGATTGGTGATATATTAGCCAATGAAAAGGCTTTTGGGGAGGTATACAGATGAAGGCGATTATCAATGCCAATATAGTGCTTGAAAACGGCATTGTTTGGGACGGTTATATTATCATTGCCGGTGCTGTGATTAAGGAAGTGGGTCACATGCGTGATTTTGTTGCACCGACAGGCTTTGATGTGGTAGATGCTGATGGTCTTTATGTGGGTCCCGGTTTTGTAGATTTACATGTGCATAATGCCGGTGAAAAAACGACATATTTTGATGCTGAAGAGGCTTGTGAATATTTCTTGGAGCGCGGTACAACAACCCTAATGGCAACGCCGCCTTATGAGCTTGCTTTTAATGAGTTTTTGAAGGCAATCCATGCTGCTCGTGCCTCCATAGGCAAGGCGCGGACGCTTAAAGGCCTGTATATGGAGGGACCTTATATCAATCCCAAATACGGTGCTTTTGCGCATCTGAACCCGTGGCGTGGCCCAATTAACGAACAGGAGTTTAAGGCGTTGGTTGACGCAGCGGGAACGGATGCCAAGGTGTGGACGATTGCGCCTGAACGTGAGGGGTTGGTTCCCTTCCTGGAATATGCGCGCAAGGTGAATCCGGAGGTGGTGTTTGCTGTTGGACATTCTGAGGCAACGCCGGAACAAATTCGAAAACTGGGCAGATTTAAACCAACCTTACAAACCCATTCCATGTGCGCGACAGGACGCATACCGGTGTCTGGCGGCACGAGAGGCTACGGTCCGGATGAATATTGTTTTAAGGAATCGGAAGTTTTTACAGAGCTGATTTGTGATTCCTGTGCTATCCATGTGCATTCTGATATGCAACAGCTACTTTTGCACAATAAGGGCGTAAAGCGTGTTGTATTGGTGACGGACAGCGCACATAGCCCGTATCCCGCGCCGAAGGGGTATGAGCATATAACAGATTTGCATTTTGATGATAAGGGCGGTCTGGCCGGAAGCCGATTGACGATGGACACGGCATGTCGCAATATTATGACGCATACCAACTGCGGCATTGCGCAGGCTTTTGTTATGGCGTCTCTCAACCCGGCACGCGTCATTGGTTTAGATGGTGAGATAGGTTCTGTTGATGTGGATAAAAAAGCAGACCTGATTTTTGTGGATGACAAATTCAACGTTGCCAAAGTGATGTTGGCCGGCAAATTGGTAAAAGAATAAAAAAAGGAGAAGAAAAATGAATTTGCTTAAGACAGGTTATGCAAAGGTGAATATCAATCCCCGACTGGATACGCCGATTTACGGTTATTTTGTGCCCCGTTATGCCAAGGGATTTTTGGATGATTTAGAGGCGGCGGCACTGGCACTTAGTTGCGGTGGAAAAACGATTTTGGTTATGACTGTGGATCACGGTGGAATTATTGCGGAATATATTGCCGAATACTGCCGGGCGATTGAGAAAGCCACCGGTGTTGCAAAAGAAGACATCATGATTTCGGCATCACACACCCATACAGGACCGTATATTGTGCCTGATGATATGTTTGACTTAAATGAACAGGATATTGCCTTGATTACAGAGTATAAAAAGTTTTTGGGTGAGCGCTTAGTGGATGTGGCTAAGTTGGCACTTGCGGATATGCGCCCGACGAAAATGGGCTACATTGTAGGCTGGGCACCGGAACGCGTGGCCTATATCCGCCGCTATAAAATGAAGGATGGAAGCACCATGACCTGTCCGCCGATTAACGACCCCAATATTGACCATCCTATTGGCGAACTTGACCAGCGCGTGAATGTTCTGCGCTTTGACAGAGAGGGAACAGAGAGCGTTGTGTTTGTGAACTACGGTCTGCATGTCGATACCATAGGTGGTGAGCTTATTTCGTCTGACTGGGCAGGCTGGCTGCGCAGAACGGTTGAAAAGGCGCTAGATGGCACAAAGTGTATGGTTTTTGCCGGTGCGCAGGGTGATGTGGGCAGCACCCATGTCAATCCTGAGGGTGGCGATATGAACGATACCGAAATCAGCTTTGATAATGAAATGAAGAGCCCCGGCAAGGCGCGTTTTGTGGGCCGTGCACTTGCCGGTACGGTTTTACAGGTATATGATAAAGTGCATTATGTGGATGTTGACAAGGTAAATGTGCTCCACAGAGTGGCCATGATTCCTTCTAATATGCCCAAGGCAGAGGATTTGCCACTGGCACGTCAATATAAAGAATGGCACGAGGCCGGCCGTGATGATAAAATTCCTTATGAGGCAATGGAACTTACCACTGTTGTAGCAGAAGCATTGCGTATGTGCAGACTGGAAAACGGACCGGAATTTTTTGAAAGAGATATTATCGGTGTACAAATCGGCAATGTTGTCATGGTGGGCATTCCCGGTGAACCCTTTACTGATGTTGGTGTTGCTATTAAAAAGGCAGAGGGCTGGTCAATGATTATGCCTTGCGCACTGACTAACGGTAATGAGGGTTACTATCCCATGCAATCGGCTTACGATGAAGGCGGTTATGAATCACGCAGCTCTAATTATAAGGCCGGTGTTGCGGAAAAATTTATTGAAGAAGGAAAAGCGCTTTTAGATGCATTGAGAAATGCATAAAAAATAAAGAAGAAAAGTTGTGGTATCTACCACAGCTTTTTTTTGTTCTGCAAAGGATAAAAATCCGTGAAAGATATTGACAAAATGCGCATTTCATGTTATAATATAAAACGAAAGAAAACGAAAACAAAAAACAATAAAAACGCAAGTCGGAAAGGTAGGGTATATATGTATAAAGGTCTTAAAATTCAAGCTCCGTTTTTTGAAATCGGCCCCAAGGCATATTTGTATGGCGAAGAAATGCTGAAATTGGCGCAGGTGATTGATAAAACGGCCTTAAAGTATGATGTTGATGTTATCGTAACACCGCAGTATACCGATATTAAACTGCTGGCTGATAACACCGAAAGAATCCTGGTATTTGCACAGCATATGGATTCGCTGCCGGTTGGTCGCGGTCTGGGCAGCGTATTGCCGGAAGCTGTGAAAGCTGCCGGCGCGGTTGGTGTTATGCTGAACCATGCTGAAAAGCCCATCTCGATGGAAGAAATTGAAAAAACCATTCAACGTGCTGATGAAGTAGGTCTGGGCACAATTGTTTGTGCTGATACGGTTGAAGACGTTAAGGCAATTGCTAAAATGTCTCCGAACCTGATTGTGGCAGAACCCACAGAATTAATTGGTACCGGCCAGACAAGTGACAGCAACTACGTGCTCGATACAATCAGAACCGTGAATGAAATTAATCCTGATATCATGGTGCTGCAGGGGGCCGGCATTTCTAACGGCGAAGATGTGTATAACACCATTAAGCTGGGTGCACAGGCAACCGGTTCCACGAGTGGCATCATTAAAGCGGCTGACCCGTATGCCATGGTTGAAGAAATGCTTTACAATCTGCGCAAAGCATGGGACGAATTACATAAATAAGGTGAACGGATATGAAAAAAGAATCATTAGAACAAGCAAAACAGGTTTATGCCATTGAGGCAGAATGCATTCAGCAGATGGCAAATTACTTTGACGAAGAGGCATTTTCCAAGGCAGCAGAGCTACTGAAAAACGCAGACAGAATCGGCACTTGTGGCTGTGGCCATTCCGGTATTATCTGCCAGCATTTTTCGCATCTTTTATGCTGTATTGAGCAACCTTCCCGCTTTATCTCTCCGGCAGAAGCACCGCATGGTGCAACCGGCTTTTTGCAGAAGGGCGATGTGATGATTTTTGCATCCCGCGGCGGTAAAACCAAGGAACTGTTACCGATTTTAGATATTTGTAAAACAAATGGTGTTAAAGTGATTACGGTCACTGAGAATTTAGAATCTCCCCTGGCACAGGGCGCAGATGTGATTTTGAAGCAGTTTGTTAACCGTGAAACCGATAAGTACAATTCTCAGGGTACGACCTCTTCGACAGCATTAGCTGTTATTTTCCACATCCTGCAAACCATTTTGATTGAAGAAACCGGCTTTAAAAATGAGCAGTTTGCCGTTATCCACCCCGGTGGTGCAGTCGGCGAGCGACTCAATAATCACTAATAAATACATAATTTTAAGGAGGAATTTCAAATGGAATTCAAAGTATTTCAAAAGGAATTAGAGCTTCAGTCCAGAGGCTGGATCCCCACATTCCACGATGTATCTAAGGAAATCATGGAAATCGTAGCAGCTTCCGGTGTTAAAAATGGTACCGTTTGTATCGCTTCTCACCACACCACTTGCTCTGTTATGATTCAGGAATGCTCTCACGATATCGATTCTTTCGATTTAGAGTACCTGCAGCATGACCTTTTAGACATCATGAGAAAAATGATCCCCGACTTTGCGGAAGAACATCAGTATCGTCATCCCGGCCCGATTCACTCTCAGTTCGGCAGATACGTTGATGAACCCGGTGACTTCACCAGTATGAACACCGATGGTCATCTGCGCAGCGTATTCTTCGGCAGAAGCGAAACCATGACCATTAAAGATGGCGTGTTAGACGGTGGCGAATTCGCACACATCTACTTCATTGACTGGGATCATGTTCGTGCTCGTCGCAGACAGCTGAACGTAACCGTTATGGGTACCACGGATGAAGTGGGCGACAGAAAGTGGAACAACGGTGAAGTGATCAACACGCTCCGTAAGTACACCGATGAAGAAAAAGCTTACGATGTTCACTACGACCTGCAGCTGAAGAGATAAGTTTTTGCTTTACACAATATGGTATGCCACCTCGGCATACCATATTGTTTTGTGTACACGGTTTTTGATTTTGATACGATTAGGAGAGAAAGGCATGAAACTTACAGCCTTTGCCAGGAAAAATATTGTGATGGTGATTGCGCTTTTTGCGGCTGTTATCACCTGTTTTTTTGTGCCACCCGATGCGGCTTATTTAGGTTACTTTGATGTCAAGACTCTTGCCTGCCTGTTTTGTGTGCTGGCTGTGGTTTGTGCACTTAAAAACATCCATTTCTTTTACATGCTTGCAAGAAAAATAGTGAGACGGTTTAAAAACACCCGCATGAGCATTTTGGCTTTGGTTTACATTACCTTTATTGGCTCGATGCTGATAGCCAATGATATGGCGCTCTTAACCTTTTTACCGCTGGGCTATTTTGTGTTGCATACAACGGGTCAGGAAAAACACATGGCCTTTACTTTTATTATGCAAAACATAGCGGCGAACTTAGGTGGTATGTTAACACCTTTCGGCAACCCGCAAAACTTGTATCTGTATTCCTTTTTTGATATTCCCACACCGGAATTTATGCAGATTATGGCACCACCCTTTATTGTTTCGATTGCTTTGATTACCTTGTGTTGCATTGTCTTTGTCAAAAACGAGCCACTTGCTTTGGATGATGTGCAAATTAGCCTCCATCCGGGCAAAACGCTTTTATATATAGGTTTGTTTGCTTTATCTATCTTAATGGTGTTTCGGGGTATTCCTTATGGAATTGGTTTGGTTGTTATACCGGTGGTTCTTTTCTTTGTCGATAAAAAGGCGCTTAAGATGGTTGACTATCCGTTGCTTTTAACGTTTGTTTTTTTCTTTATTTTCGCGGGGAATATGGCACGAATCGAGCCTGTTAGGGAGGTCTTTTCGTGGTTGTTAAATAAAAATACATTGATTTTCTCAATTCTTTCCTGCCAATGTATCAGCAATGTGCCCTCGGCTATTTTACTTTCGCAGTTTACCCAGAACTATGCGGATCTTTTGGTAGGAGTCAATATTGGTGGGGCGGGCACTTTGATCGCATCGCTGGCAAGCCTGATTACCTTCCGGGAATACGTTAAGCATAATCCGGGGAAAACGGCGTATTATGTGACGATGTTTTCGATTTACAATTTTGCCTTTGTTATCATTCTGACCGGGTTTATGATGTATCTCGTCGGTTAAGCTTTTTACATCAAGAAAAGAGGATTTTGTAAGATGGTGTCTTACAAAATCCTCCTTTTACTTGTGAAACGTTTAAACAGGGTGATTATTTAATACTGTTTTCGTACGCTTCAACCATCTTTTTGACGATGTTACCAGAACGAGCACCATACCTTAAACCGTTGCGAATGTACGTCATTTCCTTGAATGAAGAGGAAACTTTAATCTTTACTTCCAACCTCATTTCGGTTGCAGATACAGGA